>JACPDG010000041.1 GCA_016184125.1 Candidatus Rokuibacteriota bacterium
CGACCGGGATCACCTGATCGACAGGCGCCGGGCGGCGCTCGAGAGGGACCTCGGGGCGCGCGGCGTCTCGGTCCATCGCGCCAGGGGCGACGTGCCGCCCGTGATGGCTGACGCCGCGCAGCTCAGCCAGGTGCTCACGCCAAGCCCGAGATGCACGGCGGTCGCGGCCACCGCAAGGTCGTCGCGGGGCTGCGCCACCAGCGCGTCCACCTTCGGGCAGCTCGGCCCCCACGCTGGCGGCAGCACGAGCTCCTCGTCGAGGGCGTCGAGCCTGCGGTCCCAGGCAACCTGCCCGCGGTCGAGCGCGACGAGCGCGCTCGTGTCGATCCCGAGCCCCATGTGGACGCGGCCTGACGCATGAACGGTCGATACGTCACCGTAATTGCGAGCCAGAGTACTAAGCGTGCTTACGGTACGCGTAGGTTTCCACGGCGACGAAGCCGTGGCTCCATTGAAGGGATTCCATCCATCCGTGCGAGTGCGGACGACCCACGCCGTTTCCACCGGGAGGCCGCGACAAACACCTCGAATCGCTCCCGGCCGTGGAGCCGACACCGCTTCATGCCGCGCCCGCGGAAGAGCACCGAGATCCGGCCTTCGAGGCCGGAGCCCGATCCCGCGGGGCTGAGTGAACTGCTTCCGGGTCGGGAATGCGGCACGGTGCTTCGGGTTCGTGAAGGAATGGGTCGAGCGGAAGGTACGGCGCCACATGACGCGGGCGAGGGGGCGTCGGGGCTTCGGCTGGAAGCGGTGGAGTACGGCGTGGATCTAAGGTCGCATAACCCTTGATGCGAAGCCGACCGGAGAGCGGCGTACGGGAGATCCGTATGCGCCGTTCGATCGGCCGGGGGCTGGAGACGGGCGCCTTGCGTACCGCGCCAGCCTTCGACGCTACAACTAGCGCGTTCGGCGGATTGACAGTGCAGCGAATGTCAGACAGAAATGCCAGACAATGACGGCGAGGACTGATGGCGAGCCCGCCGACGGCTCCCGGGCCGCGTGCCTCCACGCGAGCCTGAAGGACGCGATCACCAGCGGCGAGTACCTGCCAGGCGCTCACCTGGTCGAGGCGGACCTGGCCGCGAAGTACGCGGCGAGCCGGCCGACGGTCCGGGAGGTCTTGCGCCGCCTGCTCGCCGACGACCTGGTGGAGCATGTCGCCCACCGCGGCGTGCGCGTGCGCCGGCTCACGCTGGCCGACATCGTGGAGATCTACACCGTCCGCGAGCCGCTGGAGGCGCTCGCCGCGCGCCTCGCCGCCGAGGCGGCGAAGGGGGCGCGGCGGCGGCTCTCAGCGCTTCACCGCGCGGCGGCGGGCGCGGTGCGGGCGGGGGACCGGGTGCAGTTCGCGCGCATGAACTCGGCGCTGCACCGCGCGATCGCGGAGATCGCGGGCAATCGCGCCCTGCTCATCGTGCTGAACCGCCTGAATGCGCCGCTGATCGGCTTGCAGTTCGCGTCCGTGGACGGCGCCCTCGACATCGAGCACGCGCACCGCGATCACCAGGCGGTGCTGGACGCGATCTTCGCGACGGAGCCGGCGGCCGCCGAGACGGCGATGCGCCGCCACCTCAGGCATACACGCGACCAGATCGTGCGGGCGATGAGCACGCGGGCGACGGCGGCGGGGGCCGAGGGCCCGCGGAGAAGACGATGACGATGCGGGCAAGCACGAAGCTGCGCGAGCTCCTGGCGGCTCCGGGAATCGTGGTGGCGCCGGGCGCCGGCGACGGATTCTGTGCGCGACTGACAGAGCGGGAGGGGTTCGGGGCGGTGTGCGTGACCGGCGCCCGCGCCCCGAGGTGAGCGCCATGACGAGCGCCTTTCCCCGGCTCTTCGAGCCGATCCAGCTCGGCCCGCGCCGGGCGCCCAACCGCGTGATGCGGCTGGCGACGGTGACGAACCTCGCCGAGCAGAACCAGGTTGGCGACCGTCTCATCACCCACTACCGCGACGTCGCCCGCGGCGGCGCGGGCACGATCGTGACCGAGGCGCTCCGCGTGCACCCGAGCGATCGCGGCCGCTACGCCGCGATCCTCATGTACCGGCCGGAGGTCGTGCCCGGCCTGCGGCGGCTGGCCGACACCGTGCACGCCGAGGGCGCGCTCCTCGTCGCGCAGCTGAACCACGGCGGCCGCCAGCACTTCGGCCGCCGGCTGCCCACGCTGTGGGCGCCGTCGGCGATCGCGTGCCCTCGGAGCGGCGGCGTCCCGCACGCGATGACGGCGGCGGAGATCGAGGAGGTCATCGCCGGCTTCGTCCTCGCCGCCGAGCACGCGCGCGAGGGCGGGCTCGACGGCGTGGAGGTCCACGGCGCGCAGGGGCACCTCGTCGGTCAGTTCGTCTCGCCCTTCAGCAACCAGCGCACCGACGCCTGGGGCGGTTCGCTCGAGAACCGGCTCCGGTTCCCGCGCGAGATCCTTTGCCGCATCCGCGCCCGCGTGGGGCGCGACTTCACCGTCGGCTACCGGCTGGGCGTCGAGGAGTTCAGCCCCGGCGGGCTCACCCTCGAGGACAGCAAGCAGGTGGCGTGCGCGCTCGCGGAGGACGGCCTCGTCGATTACCTGTCGCTGAGCCAGGGCAACTTCAACAGTCTCGAGATGCACCTGCCGGACCGGCACTTCCCGGCCGTGCCATTCCTCGACCTCCACGCGGGGATCAAGGCCGCCGTCGGCGCGCTTCCCGTAGTGACATGCTCGCGGATCAAGACGCCGGTCGA
The DNA here is from genome assembly GCA_016184125.1 of Candidatus Rokuibacteriota bacterium. Classification (GTDB taxonomy): domain Bacteria; phylum Methylomirabilota; class Methylomirabilia; order Rokubacteriales; family CSP1-6; genus AR8. The sequence continues at coordinate 2,720 of JACPDG010000041.1, forward strand.
GGCCGAGGAGATCCTCGCCGCCGGCAAGGCCGACATGATCGGGCTGTGCCGGGCGCTGGTCGCGGATCCGGAGTGGCCGGTGAAGGCGCGCACCGGCCGCGCCGCCGCCATCCGCCTCTGCATCGCGTGCAACCACTGCTGGGCGCTCGTGACCGACGGCGAGCCGATCGCGTGCGCGATCAACGCCACGCTCGGGCGGGAGCTCGAGCTCGGACCGCCCGCGCCGGCGCCGCGGCCGAAGCACGTGGTCGTCGTGGGCGGCGGCCCCGCCGGTCTCGAGGCGGCGCGTATCGCCGCGGGGCGCGGGCATCGCGTGACGGTTCTCGAGCAGTCGGACCAGCTCGGCGGCAAGACGCGCCTCGCCGAGGAAATCCCGCACCACGAGGAGGTCGCGCTCGTCCGCCACTTCCTCATCTCCGAGGTCGAGCGGCTCGGCGTCACCGTGCGCACGAACGTCGAGGCGACGGCTGAGCTGGTCGCGGCCGAGGCGCCGGACGCGGTGATCCTCGCCGCTGGCGCCACCCCGCTCGGGCCGGAGCTGCCCGGCGACGACTCCGTCCCCGTGTCGTCGAGCGGCGGCGTCGTCGTGGCCGGCATGCTCCCCGGCGACAACCTCGTGATCGTCGACGAGGACGCCTACCACTGGGCGGCCGCCGTCATCGACACAGCGACGCAGCAGGGCAAGACGGTCTGGATCGTCACGCGCTTCTTCGAGGTGCTCCGCGAGCTGCCGATGGTCTCGCGCATCGTCATGCTGCGCGGCCTCGACGAGCACCGGGTGGTCCTGCGTCCGAACGCCTTCGTCGACCGCATCGAGGGCGGCGGCGTCGTGATCCGGCACTACCTCTCCGGCCGCGAGGAGCGCGTACCGAAGGTCGCGGCCGTGGTGTGGGTCGGGCCGCAGAAGGCGAACGACGAGCTGCGCGAGGCGCTGGAGACTCGCGGGATCAGCGACGTGCGTGTGATCGGCGACGCGTACATGCCCCGGCGCCTCACCGATGCCATCCGCGAGGGCTACCTGGCAGGGCGGGCGGTGTAGGCGTGTCGCGGGTCGAGCTCGCCGTCGACGCGTTCTGGGTCCTGCTGGGGGCCGCGATCATCGCCCACGCCGTGCAGCTCCGGCTGTGGGAGCCCTCGGGGCCCGGCAGCGGCTTCGTCCCGCTCCTCGCCGGCGCCGTGATCGCGGCCGGCGGCCTCGGCCTGCTCCTCGCGCGCCCCCGGCCTGCGCGCGCGGAGGTCTTCTGGGCCGCACGCGCGTCCGCCCTCCGCATCGTCGCGGTGCTCGCAGGGCTCGTGACGATGGCTGTCCTCATGCCCGTCCTCGGCTTCCTCCTCACCGCGGCGCCGACGATGGCCTTCCTCCTCACCGTGATCGAGCGGCAGCGCTGGACGTGGGTGGTAGGGATGGCGCTCGCGTCCAGCGTGGGGCTCTACTGGCTGTTCGACCGGGTCCTCGAGATGGCGCTGCCCAAGGGGCCGCTGGGCTTCTAGCGGGCGGCGAGCGCGTGGACGTCCTCGGCCAGCTGGCGGCGGGTTTCGGCGTCATCCTCACTCCGGCCAACCTTTACTACTGCTTCCTCGGAAGCCTGGTGGGAACGCTGGTCGGCGTCCTCCCCGGCATCGGGCCGCTCGCTGCCCTCTCGTTGCTCCTGCCGTTCACCTTCACCCTGCCCCCGGTCGCCTCGCTCGTCATGCTGGCCGCGATCTTCTACGGCGCGATGTACGGCGGCTCGACGACCTCGATCCTCGTCAACATCCCCGGCGAGGCGGCCTCGGTGGTGACGTGCCTCGACGGGCACGAGATGGCCAAGCAGGGGCGCGCCGGCGCCGCGCTCGGCATCGCCGCCATCGGCTCCTTCATCGCCGGCACGCTCAGCAACATCGGGCTCACCCTGTTCTCCCCCGTGCTCGTCGCGGTCGCGCTCCGGTTCGGGCCACCCGAGTACTTCGCCATCATGATCCTCGGGTTCGTCATGACCCTCTACATGGTCGCCGGCTCGGCGCTGAAGGCCATGGTCATGCTGGCGCTCGGCGTGTTCCTGTCCACGGTGGGGATGGACATCGTGAACGGCGCCGAGCGGTTCACCTTCGGGTCGGTGAACCTCGCCGGCGGCTTCGACCTGGTCCCGGTCGTCATGGGCCTCTTCGGCGTCTCCGAGATCCTGCTGAACGTGGAGCAGTTCGCGCGCGGCGAGGTCTTCTCGCGGAGGATCCGCCGGCTCCTCCCCACGTTCCGCGACTGGCTGGACTCGTGGGCGCCGATCCTGCGCGGCAGCTTCCTCGGCTTCGGCCTCGGTGTGCTTCCCGGTGGAGGGCCGGTCACCGCGTCCTTCCTCTCCTACGCCGTGGAGCGGCGTCTCTCGCGGCGGCCCGAGCGCTTCGGCCACGGGGCCATCGAGGGGGTGGCAGGCCCGGAGTCGGCCAACAACGCGGCCGTCGCCGGCTCCATGATCCCGCTCCTCTCGCTCGGGCTCCCGTCGAACGCCGTCACCGCGCTCCTGCTCGGGGCCCTCATCATCCAGGGCGTGCAGCCCGGCCCCATGCTGATGGTCCAGCGCCCGGAGATCTTCTGGGGCGTGATCGCGAGCCTCTACGTCGGCAACGTGATGCTGCTCATCCTGAACCTGCCGCTCATCGGGCTCTGGGTCCAGCTCCTGCGCGTCCCCTACCGCATCCTCTTCCCGTGCGTCCTGCTGCTCACGGTCATCGGGACGTACTCCGTCAACCACAACGTCTTCGACGTCTGGGTCATGATCGGCTTCGGCCTCGCGGGGTACGTCGTGCGGAAGCTCGGCTACGAGCTCGCGCCGCTCGTCCTCGCCATGGTCCTCGGGCCCCTGCTCGAGCAGGCGCTCCGGCAGTCGCTGATCATGTCCTCGGGCAACCCGGCGATCTTCATGACGCGCCCGATCGCCGCCACGATCGTGCTCCTGGCCGCCGCGCTTGCGGCCGTGCTCGTGCTGCGGGGGAAGCGCCTCGCCCTCGCAGCCCAACCCACGGTGGAGGGATCCTCATGAGAAGAGTCGCTGCGCTCCTGTCCCTGGTGCTGCTCCTCGGTGCCGTTCCCGCGTTCGCCGACAGCGTGGCGGAGACCCGCTCGCGGCTCGCCGCGCTGAAGCCCGCGGACTACCCCACGCAGCCCATCGAGTTCGTCGTCGTCTATCCCGCCGGCGGCGGGATGGACACCACCGCGCGGCTGCTCGCCAAGTACGTGGAGAAGTACGCGGACCACCGCGTGATCGTGGTCAACAAGACGGGCGGCGCCGGCTTCATCGGCCACACCTACCTCGCCACGCAGGCCAAGAACGACGGCTACACGGTCGGCATCCTCGCGAACGGCGCGTGGACGGACGCGATCCTCAAGGCCAAGGGCAAGTGGTCCCACACGAACTTCGAGGCCGTGAGCTTCGTCAACTACGCCCCGGTGACGTGGATCGCGTCGACGGAAGGGCGGTTCAAGAACAGGTCCCTGAAGGACGTGGCGGCCACGATCAAGGCCGAGCCGGGCACGGTGAAGGTGGCGATCGTCCCGAGCATCAGCTTCGAGTTCCTGGCCGAGCAGGTCGAGACCGCCGCGGGCGGGACGCTCGTGAAGGTGCCGTTCCAGGGCGGGGCGCCGGGCGTCACCGCGCTGCTCGGCGGTCACGTGGACATCGCGACCGGCTTCTTGTCCGAGTACCGCGGCCACCTGGAGGCGGGCAAGGTGAAGGTGCTGGCGGCGGCGGCCGAGCGGCGGACGCCGGACATGCCGCAGGTGTCGACCTTCAACGAGGTGCTCGGCGTCAAGAACATGGTCTGGTCGGCGTGGCGTTTCGCGGCGGTGCCGCGCGGCGTGCCCGCCGACCGGAAGAAGTACCTCGAGGCGGCGCTCACGGCGGCGCTCCGCGACCCTGAGCTCCAGGCGGAGTACCGCAAGACCGGCTCGATCGTCGAGAGCCCGTACGCGAGCGGCGCCCAGGTCGACGCGGCCATCGACAAGTTCGCCGTGCTCGAGCGCGAGTTCTTCACCACCACCGGCCGGCTGCCGAAGTAGGCGAGCCCGCGAGAAGGACGGAAGACATGTCGAGCATCACGAAGCTCAGCATCGACGCCGCGACCGCCGGCCGGGCGATCGAGGCCGCGGCCGCGAAGGCGCGCGGCCTCGGCGTGCCGATGTGCATCGCGGTCTGCGACGAGGCCGGACACCTGAAGGCGTTCCTCCGCATGGACGGCGCGCCGCTGCTGTCGCTGGAGATCGCCCAGAACAAGGCGTACACCGCGGTGAGCTACGGCGTGCCCACGCACGCCTGGCACGACTTCATCAAGTCCGATCCGCCGCTCTTGGCCGGCATCCCACACACGCCGCGCCTGGTCATCTTCGGCGGCGGCTACCCGGTCAAGGAGGGTGACCAGGTGGTCGGCGCCATCGGGATCAGCGGCGGCCACTACAGCCAGGACATGGACTGCGCGACGGCGGCCCTCCAGGCCATCGGCGCGCCCGCCTGATCCGAATCCCCGCGAGGAGCTCGACAAGTATCGCGACTGCCTCGGGCACGTGCCGTCGCGGACGTAGTCGATGACGGACAGGGAGGAGGACGGCGTGGGGCCGTACCTCGGGTTCTTTCACCAGCCGCGGTACGGGCGACCGGCCCTCGCCCTGGATGTCATGGAGGAGTACCGGCCGTTGATCGCGGATTCGCTGGTCCTGACCGTGATCAACACCGGCGAGGTGCGTGCCGAGCACTTCGTGCACGGCCTCGGCGCGGTCTCGCTCACGCCTGCCGGGCGCCGAAAGTTCATCGAGGCGTACGAGCTGCTGCTTGGCCTGCCACACCTTCTCGAGTTTCCACGGTGACGAAGCCGTGGCTCCATTGAAGCGGTCCCGGCGATGCCCATGACACGAAGGTCGCCGTGCAGTTCTTGCTTGACACGATTTCGCCGTCGGCGTCGCCGCGTGTCGGCCGTGCCGGACAGATACCGTCCCAGCGGCCCACAGCGGCCCGGCGATGCGGCTTCGGGTGCGGTCGCCGGAAAAACGTGGATTCGGCTGCGATCGCCGCTGGTCGTGCCTCCCCGGAGCCTCGAAAAGTGCGGTGTAGAGTCGCTCCAGCAGAAAGGGGCCTCGCCATGGAAACGCGCTCGCTGGACCAGCTGGGCGACGAGATCGCGGAGCTGTCGGCGCACCTCGAGGCGGCGCCCGCCCGCCTCCTCGACCTCATTCGCGAGTTCGACGGGCGAGCCGGCTGGAACACCGGATTTCGCTCCTGCGCCGCCTGGCTGAGCTGGCGCGTGGGGCTCGACCTGAACGCGGCCCGCGAGCGCGTTCGGGTGGCGCGCGCGCTGGGGACACTGCCGCGGCTGGCCCAGGCGCTGGCCCGCGGCGAACTGTCGTACGCCAAGGTGCGCGCGCTGACCCGCGTGGCCACGCCGGAGACCGAAGAACAGTTGCTGGCGCTCGGCAGGGCCGGCACCGCGGAGCATGTCGAGCGAGTGGTTCGCGGCTGGCGGCGCGTGGACCGGCAGGCCGAGGCCCGGGAGACCGCGCGGCAGCACGCCCGCCGGGCGCTCCACGTGTATCACGACGAGGACGGCACGGTGATTGTGCGAGGGCGGCTGGCGCCCGAGGTCGGCGCGCTGCTCCTGCAAGCGCTCTCCGCGGCCCGCGAGCGATGCCCCGGTCCTGGAGGATCCGGATCAGCCCGGCCAGTCCGTGCTGGAGGACGGCGCGCACGTTCCCGCGGAAACGTCCCGGCGCCTGGCGTGGGACGCGAGTCGCGTGGTGATGCAGCACGGGCGCGACGGCCGGGTCGTGGAGGTCGAGGCCCGGGCGCGGACGATCTCGTTGGCGTTGCGACGCGCGCTCAACCACCGAGACCGTGGCTGCCGCTTCCCGGGCTGCGGCCTGCCGTTCGGCCAGGGCCATCACATCCGTCACTGGGCACAAGGAGGCCCCACGACGCTGTCGAATCTCGCCCTGCTCTGTCGCCGGCACCACCGCGCGGTCCACAAGGAGGGCTACCGGGTCGATCGACAGCCCGATGGCGAGCTTCGATTCCGCCGTCCGGACGGCCGGCTGCTGCCCGACGTCCCGTCTCCTCCCGAGGTACGCGGCGATCCCGTGGAGCTCCTCCGAGCGCGGCACGACGCCGATGGCCTTCGCCTGCACGCTCGGACCGCCACCCCGGGTTGGCTGGGGGAGCGCCTCGATGTCGGCTGGGCGATCGACGTCTTGCACCCGCTGGCAAGATAGACGTCGTCGTCTTCGAGAAGGCGCGTGTCCGGTGTGCGGGCTTCCGGTTCCGGGCACCGGCGTATTGCGTCTGGCACCACGACGAGGAGATGCCGACCCACTGCGCGGCCCGCGCTCGCGTTCCCCCGTACGCGCGCCTCGCGTTTTTCAACCGCCGCCCGAGCATCGCGAGGATGGCGCCTCCTCCTCCTCGACGCCCGCCCTCCGCCCCGTTCCGGCCATTCATCCGGTGATGTGGTGAGGCGCCGCCATTCATGCGGGTCCTCACCACTCCGTCGCCTCAGCGTTGCAGGCGGAACCCGCGGGCTTCCAGCTCGTCGTTCAGCTGGTTCAGCCGGAGCGGGTCGACTCCGGGCCGGAACAGAGTTCTGAAGGCGTCGACGAAGGGAAGCTTCCGCCGATGGGCGAGCTCGCGCAGTTTCGTGGCTACGTCATCATCGAGGGTCAGCATCGTCCTCACGGAGACATCGTGGTGCGAGCCGCGCGCTACCCGAACAGCTGCGAGGCGACGATGCGAAGGCCCCGGTCGGGTAGCTCGATCGCCTCGACCTGGATAAGGTTGGCGCCGTCGTACCGGTGAAACCGATGGCGTTCCGGATCGACCAGCCAGACGTACGAGACGCCCCAGGCGCGGTACTCGTCGAACTTGGTCAGCAGGTCGGCCAGGCTGTCATCAGGCGCGAGCACCTCGATGACGGCCAGGGGCGGCATCGACGGGATGCGCTCGGCGGGCTCACGGTCGGCGAAGACGGAGAGATCCGGGACCCGCATGCGGCTCGGGCTGACGGGGAGGCGTACCTCGACCGCGGGGAACAGGCGATGCTGCTCGCGCAGGCGAGTGATAGCGTCGGACAATTCGCTGACGGCGCGGCCGTGCTGGTAGGTCGGCAAGCTCCTCTCCACCACCTCGCCATCCACGTACTCGCGGTCGGACTCGTACGAGGTCCCGAGATACTCTTCGAGCGGCACGAGGGTCCGGGTCGTCATCGCTCATGGATTGTATCTCGTGCCGACAACCAGAGACCGCGGTGCCGGTACTCGTCGGCGAGACGGTCGACGGCCTCGGCGATCTCGACCGATCGGTCCTCCATGGCACTTCGGATTCTGCGCGACGGCTGCGCACGGCGAAGAGGCGGGCCGCCCAGGGCCTACGTCCCGAGCACGAACGGGATCTGCTGGGACGCGGCCGGGGTGAACCGCAGCAGGCAGCGAAGCGCCGCCTGGTGCTCGGTGGCGCCCGGTCGAGCGGACACGTACAGGGCGGCCACGAGATCGCGCCAGCGCAGGAGCTCCCGGCGGAGCGGCGGCCGCGGCCGCACCTCGATGGTCAGGTCGGTGAGTCGGAGCACGCGCTCGTACGCGTGACGGAGCCGGTCGCGATCTTTCGCACCGAGCAGCTTGCCGGCGCGATGCATCTCGTTGGCGATCATCAGGATTTGCTGGTCCAGCGTGAACGTGGCCCAGCGGTCCGCGGTCAGCGTCGCGTGCTGGGTGCTCACGCGAGCGGCTCGCCCTGGCCGATGAGATCGAGCGTGAGGTCGCGAACGGCGTGGCGGATGACCCGGTCTTCGATCTCCATCGAGCGGTTCCCCTGGGCGGGACGGATGTTGATGAGCGCCGTGAATTCGATACAGGCGTCGCGCCCGCGTCCGGGATAGTAGTTCGCTCCCCAGAGATCCGCCTGCCGACTTCCGCCGGCCAGTAGCAGGTGTTCGGCGTCCGCGTGAAGCTCGCCACCGATCGCGATCAGGCGTCGGCGGACGTCGACGACGTACTTCACCATGTCGCCAAAGAATAGCTGCACGAGTCGCTGCAGCTCCGAACGCTCGATGCGACGGTCGAGCACCAGGATCGGCTGCGGTTCGTCGGGCATGGCGATGGGCGATCGGGGGGCGCGCGGCTCAGAGCCCCGGGTACGTCGGCTTCAGGCGCTCGTCGCCCGGCAGGTCGCGCGCGGCGCCCGACAGCACCAGTTGGCCGCTCTCGAGCACGCACGCGCGATCCGCGAGCGTCAGCGCCTGCCGGACGTTCTGCTCGACGAGCAGGACCGTCACGCCGTCGCCGTTGATCGCGCGGACGGTCTCGAAGATCTTGCCGACCAGCAGATCTCGAAGCCCTCGAGGTGGCCCTTGCCCTCGCTGGCCAGGGGGCCGGTGAGCGGATCGAGCACGCCGATCTTGTACTCGCCCGACAGCGCCTGGCCGTGGCTGGCGGTCGCGACGGCGACGAGGCCGGCGAGGAGCGAGAGCACGGACGAGATCGCGAGCGGTCGGCGGTGCATGGGAGACGTCCCGGTGATGTGAGGGTGCGACGGGGTTGTACCGCGCGCGATCCGGTGTGTCAAGGCGTCGAGGCCGTGGGTTAGACTGGAAGCCCGTGAGTGACGACCTCGAGCACGCCCTCCTCTCGCCCTCGACCATCCGTTTCTGCCCGCTCTGCGGCGCGCGCCTCGAGCCGCGGCCGGTGCCGCCCGACTTCCGGGAGTACGCGGTCTGCACGTCGCCCGCGTGCGGGTTCGTGTTCTACCTCAACCCGAAGGTCGTCGCCGCGACGATCCCGGAGCAAGACGGCCGGGTGCTGCTGACGCGCCGGTCGATCCAGCCCGGCCGCGGGCTCTGGACGTTCCCCGGCGGCTTCGTCGACTTCGGAGAGTCGGTCACCGACGCCGCCGTTCGCGAGACGCTCGAGGAGACCGGCCTCAGCGTCGAGCTCACCGGCCTGCACAACGTCTTCACGTATGCGAATGCGCCGATCATCATCGTGTATCGCGCGCGGGTGTCGTCCGGCACGCTGGCGACGTGCGCCGAGAACGACGCGCTCGAATGGATGACGCCCGCGGAGATTCCCTGGGAGCGCCTCGCGTTCCCCTCGACGCGCGATGCGCTGCGCGAGTGGGTCGCGTCGCGCGGGGAGATGCCGAAGGGGTAGGAGCACGCCGGGAGAAATCGAGGAGCGCCACGGGTTTCCCGGGGCGCTCCGAGCGTTGGGGGGCGTGGGGGGCCATTTCGGGGCCCCCCACACCGTCAGCCCAGCAGCATGTGGAGGCCCATCAGCACCACCAGGACTTCCACGACCACCAGGAACACCCGGTCGCTCACGCGATCCAGCAGCCGGCGGGCCACCCATGATCCCGCGAACATCGTCGCGCCGAGCGCCAGACCGACCACGAGCGTCTCCCACGTGAGCAGGCGGTAGCGCGCGAGCACCGCGCCGCGCGCGAGGTGCATGCCGAACGCGCACACCGCCTCGCTCGCAATGTAGGTCCCGCGCCGGAGCCCGTACGCGAGGAAGAACGGCGTGACGACCGGGCCGGTGGTCACGACGAGCGCGGACAGCGCGCCGAAGACGGCGCCGAGCGCGGGGAAGTGGGCCAGGCGCACGCGCAGCCGGCCCGACGAGAGCACGCGGCGCAGCGGGCTCGCGACGAGCAGGAAGCATCCGATCACGACCCGGAGCGTGTCGCCCGTCACGCCGGCATAGAGGACGGTGCCGAGCGCCGTCGCCGGGATCGCGCCGAGCAGGAACCGCGCGGCGACCGCCCGGTCGAGCTCGTGCCGGCTCCACCAGACGCGCGAGAGGTTGCCGAGCAGCATCGTCACGGTGAGCACCGGGACGGCGGCATGCACGCCGAGCACCGTGGCGACGATCGGCAGCAGGATGATGCCCGCGCCGAAGCCGGCGATGCCGCCGATGAGCGAGCCGCCGAGCGCGGCGAGGAGCAGGACGACCCACGCGATGGGATCAGGCATCGACCGCTGGCATGGCGTGCCATCATACCGCGGTGAGCCGCACGGTCGCCGCCGCGGGCGCGTTCCTGATCTCGCTCGACTCCACGCTCAACATCGCGTTCCCCGCCATGGCGGCGTGGTTCGAGCGGCCGCCGGAGTCGATGCGGTGGGTGATCGTCTCGTACGTGCTCACGTACTCGCTCACCTCGTTCGCCGGCGGCGCGCTCGCCGACCGGCTCGGGCTCGCGCGCGTGTTCCGGGCCGGCGTGGCGCTGAGCGCCGTGGCCTACGTGCTGGCCGCGGCGGCGCCGGCGTTCACGTGGCTCATCGCCGCCCGCGTCGTGCAGGGCATCGCCGGGGGCCTGGTGTACGGGACGTCCCCCGCGCTCGTCACCGCGGCGGCGGCGCCGAACGAGCGAGGCCGCGCGCTCGCGGTCCTGAACGCGAGCATCGGGACCGCGCTGGCCCTCGGTCCGGCCGTCGCCGGGCTGCTGCTCGAGGTGTTCCAGTGGCAGGCCGTGTTCGTCGTTCGCCTTCCGATCGCGCTGCTCGTCCTGTCCGGCGCATGGCGCGCGCTGCCCGACAGCGGCGCGGCCGCCGGTGTGAGGCTCGTCGGCATCCGGGACCTGGCGCGCGCGCACGTCGTGCACGCCTGCACGCTCTCCTACCTGGCGAATGCCGGCATCTTCGCGATCTGGCTGCTCGCGCCGTTCTACCTGGTGAACCGCCGTGGCCTCGATCCCGTCGCGGGCGGTCTCTACTTCATGCTGACCCCGCTCGGGACCGCGGTGGCCGCACCCGTCGCCGGCCGTCTCGCCGACCGGCTCGGCGGCCGGATGCCGGCGATCGCCGGCCTCGCGCTCGAGGCGAGCGGCCTGCTCGCCCTCTCGCAGGCGACCGAGTCGACACCGGCGCTCGCCGTCGCCGCAGCGCTGCTCGCCGCCGGATTCGGCCTCGGCCTGTTCCAGGTGCCGAACATGACGGCCGTCATGGCGGCGTTCCCTCCGGGCCAGCAGGGGGCCGCCGGTGGACTGTCGTTCATGGCGCGAACGCTCGGCGTCGTCTCGGGCGTGGTGACGTTCGCGGCGATCTTCGCGACGCGTCGCGCGGCCGCCGGCTTCGAGGCGGCGTTCACGGCGGCGTTCCTGGTGGCCGCGGGTGCCGTCGCGGCGGCTGCGCTCGCCGCGACGCTCCCCGAGCGGGCTCGGCGCGGTGACCGTCGTTGACCGTGCCCCGGCTCGCGGCCACAATTCACGCGCGATGACGCTCCAGGTTCCGTAGCGGATGACGTCGAGCTACCGGTGGGTGGTCCTCGGACTTACCGTCGTCGGGTTCATGCAGACGCACCTGCATCGCTTCGCGTTCGCGTCGCTCATCCCGACGTTCGTCGCCGATCTCGGTCTCTCGTACGCCGCCGCCGGGACGATCCAGACGGCGTACTTCTGGACGTACACGCTCGTCCAGGTGCCGATCGGCATGATGGCCGACCGCTGGGGCTCGCGCCGGGTGATGGTGGCGTGCATGGGCGTGCTCGCCGCCGGCGCCCTCGCGTTCGCGGCCAGCCGGACGTACGTGGAAGCCATCGGCGCACGGATGCTCGTCGGGCTCGGCGCCGCCGCGGTGTGGGTGCCCGGCATGCGACTGGTCAGCGAGTGGTTCCCGCCGGCGGAGCGCGGGCGCGCCACGGGGCTCATGTCGGCGGGCGGCGGCATCGGCGGGACGCTCGGGCTCGTGCTGGTGCCGTGGCTCGCCGGCTTCCTCGGCTGGCGCACCGCGTATGCCGCGCTCAGCGTGCCCGCGATCCTGACCGTGCTCCTGCTCGCGGTGTTCCTCCGCTCTCGCGGCGGCGGCGCCGTCGCCCACGCCGCCGACGGACGTCTGGGACGCGTGCTCGCGTCGCGCGCGCTCTGGCCGTTCAACGTCTCCGTGTGCTGCTCGTTCGGCGGGTACTTCAGCTTCCTCACGTTCCTGCCGGCGTTCCTGGTGAAGGACATGCGGTTCACGCCCGCTGAGGCCGGCTTCACCACGAGCCTCATCACCGCGGGCGCGATCCTCTCGTGGCCGCTCGCGGGCGTGCTGAGCGACCGGCTCGGCGTCAGGAAGCCACTCGTCCTCGCGAGCCAGGCGGTGAGCGTGCTCGCGTGCCTCGCGTTCGCGTGGCCGCTGCCCGCGCTGCCGCCGGCGGCCGCGATGGTCGCCGCGCTCGCGACCGGGCTGCTCATCGGCGGCACCATCTTGCCCTTCGTGATGATCGCGGAGCTGTTCCCGCACGACCTGGCGGCGACGGCGGCCGGCGTGGCGAACTCGGCGTGCTTCGTCGGCGGCATGGTGCTGCCCATCCTGCTCGGCCGCGTGGTCGACGTGACCGGGAGCTTCGCTCCGGCTTTCGTGGTCGCCGCGCTGGTGCAGCTCGCCGCGCTGGTCGCCGCCTGGTTCGTCACCGAGACGGGCCCGCGTCGCGTCACGGCCTGATGGCCGCGGGTCGGGTAGATTGCGGCCTCGGCGCGCCGATGGTAGCGTGAGCGGCGCGGCCGGGCCCTTCTCTAACGATGTGGGTGGTCGAGGAGCGCCACGGCTGTGCCGGGACGCTCCGAGTGCGGGGTTGGGGGGCCTCGAGGCTCGGGCCGAGCGAGAACCCGAGGCGCGGCCCGGGTCCCCCGGGCCGTGTCCGAGCGTTGGGGGGCTTGGGGGGCTTCGAGGCTCCGGGCCGAGGGGGAACCCGAGGCGCGGCCCGGGTCCCCCGGGCCGTGTCCGAGCGCGGGGGGCTTGGGGGGCTTCGATAGTCCCCCCATGAAGATAGTCCCCCCATGAAGGAGGTGTGCATGGCGACCGTGCTGAGTTCGACACGTCACCAGCTCGACGACACCGTCGACGCCATCGAGTACTGCTTCGAGCGCGGCTGGTCCGACGGGTTGCCGGTCATCCCGCCGGCCGAGGCGCGCGTGCGCGCGATGCTGGACGCCGCCGGGCTCGCGCCCGACCATCAGGTCGGGTACGTCGAGCACCGCGCCGTCGCGATCACCGCCGAGAAGGTCGCCGTGAACGCCGTCATGGCCGGGTGCAAGCCCGAGTACCTGGCGGTCGTCATCGCGGCGGTGCAGGGCATCAGCGATCCGCGGTGGAGCTATCACGGGCCCGGGACCTCGACGGCGGGGGCCGGCGTGCTCATGATCGTGAACGGTCCGATCGCCCGCCGGCTCGACGTCAATGCGGGCGACAACCTCTTCGGGCCCGGCTGGCGCGCGAACCTCACGATCGGGCGGGCCGTCCGGCTCGTCATGCGGAACGTCTGCGGCTCGCGGCCCGGCACGCTCGATCGCGGCACGCTCGGGCACCCGGGCCGGCTCTCCTACGTGATCGCGGAGAACGAGGCCGAGAGCCCGTGGACGCCGCTGCACGTCGAGCGCGGTCTCGAGCCGGAGCAGAGCGCGGTCACGGTGATGGCCGCCGAAGGGCCGCGGCAGTTCTACAACCAGCTCTCGAGCACCGCCGAGGGCGTGCTCACGACGCTGGCGGACGACATGCGGATCTCGGGGAACGTGATGGGCCAGCCGATGTACGCGGTCGTGCTCGCCGGCGAGCACATGCGCACGATCGCGAAGAGCGGCTGGGGCAAGACGGAGATCCGCGCGTTCCTGTTCGAGCACACCAGGAACTCGCACGCGCATCTCAAGCGCACGCAGCGGATGTCGGGCGAGCTCCGGCCGGGCGACGAGACGCTCATGCGGCCGCTCGTCGAGTCCCCCGACGACATCCTGGTCGTCGCCGCGGGAGGCAGGGCCGGCGCGTTCAGCGCCTACATCCCCGGCTGGGGCAGCAAGCGGTCATCCCAGGCGGTGACCGTGGCCGTGGCGCAGCCGTGACGCCCATGGAGCGCAAGGAGGAGGCTATCCGATGATCGAACTGCTCGATCCCACCACCGAGGCCGCGACACAGACCATCACGTACGCGCCGCGGCCCGGGTCGCTCGAGGGCAAGCGCGTCGCCCTCATCGAGAACACGAAGTTCAACTCCGACCGGCTGCTCGAGAAGATCGGCGCGATCCTCAAGAGCGAGTACGGGGCCGCCGAGACGCGACTCTGGCGCAAGCGGAACTCGAGCGTGCCCGCCCACGAGGAGATCATCGAGGAGGTGCGGAAGACCTGCGACGTCATGGTCGCAGGCATCGGAGACTGAGGGAGCTGCTCGTCGGGCAGTGTGCTCGACGGAATCCTGCTCGAGAAGCACGGCGTGCCGTCCGCGTCGATCGTGACCGACGTCTTCGAGGTGACCGGCCGGGCGATGGCGGCGCAGTGGGGCCTGCCGTACTACAAGTTCCTCGCGATGCCGCACCCGATCGCCAACCTGAGCGAGAAGGACCTGGACCAGCGGGCGCGCGAGATCACGCCCGAGGTCGTGAAGCTGCTGCTCACGGGGCAAGAGTAGGGCGCGGAGCGCCCCGGGGCGCTCCCCTCCCATCGGGCGAACGTGCGATGAGCTTCCAGCCGGCTCCCTGGCTGCGGAACCGCCACCTGCAGACTGTCTGGGGACCGCTCTTCCGGCGGCGACGCGTGGCGATGCGCCGCGAGCGGTTCGAGACGCGGGACGGCGACTTCGTCGACCTCGACTGGCTCGACGGCCCCTCCGGGGCGCCGCTGCTGCTCGTCCTCCACGGGCTCGAAGGCTCGGCACGGTCTCACTACATCAGCGGTCTCGTCCGGCGCGCGCGATCGTGCGGCTGGCGCGCCGTCGTCGTCTACTTCCGCTCGTGCAGCGGGCAGGTGAACCGCCTCCCGCGCTTCTATCACGCGGGTGACACCGGCGATCTCGACGAGGTCCTCCGCACGCTCGTGAGGCGCGAGCCCGGCGTCCTCATCGGCGCGGTCGGCGTGTCCATCGGCGGCAACGTCCTCCTCAAGTGGCTCGGCGAGCAGGGGGATCGCGTCCCGGGTCAGCTGGTCGCGGCCGCCGGCATCTCCGTGCCGTTCAACATCGCGCCCTGCGCGCGGGTCCTCGACGCCGGCCTGCGAAGGGTCCTCTACACGTCGAGCTTCATGCGCACTTTCAAGGCGAAGATCCGCGAGAAAGCGCTCCGCTATCCCGACTTCGTCGACCTGCGAGCGGCGCTGCGGGCGCGGACGTTCGCCGAGCACGACCGCGTCGTGACGGCGCCGCTCGGCGGCTTCACGGACGCGATGGATTACTGGGTGCGGGCGAGCTCGGCGCCATGGCTGTCCCGCGTCCGCCGGCCGGCGCTGCTGCTGAACGCGCTCGACGACCCGTTCGTGCCACCCGAGGCGCTGCCCGACCCCGAGACGCTGCCGCCGTGGATCGTCACGGAGCTCCCGCGGCATGGCGGCCACGCCGGGTTCATCGAGGGGCGATGGCCGTGGGCCGTGGACTCGTGGGCCGAGCGCCGGGCGATCGAGTTCCTCGCGTCGATCATCGACGCGCGCCGGTCCGCGAACGAGAACGGCGCGGCGCCGATGACGGCTCGCGGCGCAGGCCGGGAGGCGCCGCCTGCCGAACGGGTGGCGGCCTGCCCCGATCCCACGATGGTGGACACGGTGCAACCGTGACGCTCCCGCAGACTCGTTTCCGCTCGGGCCTCGGAGTGATGTCGTGACCGCGACGCCGGCGCCCTCGCGCACGCTCAGCGCCGTCTGGTACGGCGTGGGCGACCTGCGTCTCGAGGAGCGGCCCGTGCCGGCGCTCGGCCCCACCGGCGTGCTCGTCGAGGTCCGCGCGTGCGGCGTGTGCGCGACCGACCTGCACCTGCTCGACGGGACCATCCGGTTCTACGACCCGCCGCGCGTGCTCGGCCACGAGGTCGGCGGCGTCGTCAGGGCGATCGGAGCATCGGTCCGCCACGTGCGTCCAGGCGACGCCGTCGCGCTCGACACCAGCGTACCGTGCGGAACCTGCTTCCACTGCCGCGAAGGCGCGCCGTTCTTCTGCCCGGATCGCACCTCGGTGTTCGCGGGCTTCTCGGAGCGCGCCGTCGTCCCCGCGTCGGTGGTGTTCCCGCTGCCGCCCGGTGTCGACGCCGCGACCGGCGCGCTCGCCGAGCCGCTGTCGTGCGCGCTGCATGCCGTCGAGCGGGCGGCGCTGCACCCCGGCGATACGGTCGCGATCCTCGGCGCCGGCGCCATCGGGTTGCTGGTCCTCGCGGTCGCGCGGCTGGCCGGGGCGACTCGCCTGATCGTCTCGGATCCCGAGCCCCTCCGGCGGACGATCGCGGAGAGACTCGGCGCCACGCACACCGTGGATCCGGTCGCGCAGTCCCCCGTGGACGTCGTGGCGCAGCTCACCGGCGGGCGCGGCGCCGACTGCGTCTTCGAGGCGGCCGGCGTGCAGGCGACCGTCGACGAGGCCGTCCGGCTCCCGCGTCGGGGCGGCACGCTGGTGCAAGTCAGCGTGCCGGGGACCGGCGTGACGTTCGCGCTGCCGGCCTACGACCTCTTTGCGCGCGAGCTGACGATCAAGGGCTCGTTCGTCCGCACGACCGAGTTCCGCCGGGCCGTCGAGCTGCTCGGCGTGCTCGATCTGGTACCGCTCATCACGGAGCGCTTTCCGCTCGGCGACGTACGCGCCGCGTTCGAGGCCGCGCGAGGGCGGCGCGGTGTGCGCGTGCTGGTCGGCCCGGCCGCTGGATCGTGAACGGTCCGATCGCAGCGCGCCCGAAGGGCGCGGCGGGCGGCGTGCGTCCGTCCGTCTGGTAGCATACGCGCCATGAAAACCGACGCGTGCGGACTGCCGGTCACGACCACGTCGCCCGAAGCGCTCGATGCCTACGACCGCGCCGTCGACGCGGCGCTCGGCTGGAAGGCGAGCGCGCTCGATCTGTTCCGCGAGGCGACGAGTCGCGACCCCGGGCTGGCGATCGCGCACGCGGGGGCGGCGGCGTGCCTGTTGCTCGAGGAGCGGTTCGCGGAGACGAAAGCGGCCAGTGAGGCCGCTCGCGCTGCGGCGACGCCCGCCGTGAGCCCCCGCGAGCAGAGCTACGTCAACGCGGTCACGCTCTGGACGGCCGGGCGCGTTCCGGAAGCGGAGCAGGCGATGCGCGAGCACGTCCGGCAGTGGCCGCGTGACCTCGCGATCGTCCAGCGTCTCTACATGGTGTACTTCTGGCAGGGCCAGTTCCCCGAGATGCTCGAGGCGACGACGGAGCTCGTGCATCACAGCGCCGACAGCTCCTACATGATGGGGATGCACGCGTTCGCGCTCGAGGAGGCGGGACGCTGCTCGGAGGCGCTCGGGCTCGCCGAGCGGGCGATCGCCCAGCACCCGGGGGACGCGTGGTCGATCCACGCGCTCGCCCACGCGCTCTTCGAGTCGGCGACGTTCGACACCGGCATCGCCAGGCTCCCGGCGTGCATCGGCCCGTGCGCCGGGCTGAACTGGTTCCGGAACCACCTGTGGTGGCACGTCGCGCTGATGCATCTGTCGCACGGGGAGTACGACCGCGTCTCCGACATGTCGCGCGAGCACTTCGAGCGGGAGCCGTCGTCCATCGCGGGCGACCTGCACGACTCCATCTCCCTGCTGTGGCGGCTCGAGCTGATCGGCCGGCCGCCCGGCGATCGCTGGACGCCGTTCGCGGCGATCGCGCGCGAACGCATCTCGCGGATGGGGCTGCCGTTCCACGTCGCGCACGTCGCGATGGCGCTTGCCGCGGCCGGCGAGTGGACGGTCACGGCGCAGCAGGTGAGCCTGCTGCGCGAGCGGGCGCCGAAGGACAAGACGGGTCTCACCGGTGAGGTGCTCCTGCCGCTCGTCGAGGGGCTGCACGCCTTCGCGGCGAGGGACTATGCCCGCACGATCGAGCGGATCGAGCCGCTCCGGCCGCGCATCGTGCAGCTCGGCGGCAGCCGCGCGCAGCGGGACGTGTTCCACGACACGCTGCTCGAGGCGTGCTTCCGTTCGGGCGACGCGGACCGCGCGGAGCGTCTGCTCACCGAGCGGCTGCACCGGCGGCCCGACGCGTTCTGGGCGGCGCGGAAGGCCGCGTAGCGCGCGCGCCCAACGCGGCCCATCTGATCGTCGACGCGCTGGTCGCTCGCGCTCAGGGCAGCAGGCGCAGCGCCCGCCGGTGCCTGGGGCGAACGGTGCCGAAGTCCCTCCGATCGAGGGTGATGACGAGCGCAGGGGCGGTCAAGCCGAGGTGCTCCGACAGCGCCTGCCGGACGACCTCCGACACCGACGTTTCGCGTCGCTTGGCCTCGCGGGCGAGGATCATGGCGAGCATCCGCCCGCCGGCATCGGGCACGCGGCCTGGCTGCGGCGACCGTCAGACGACCGGCGGGCGCAGGTGCGCCCACGGCGCCGCCTGCTCGAACGCGGCGGCTGCGCGCAGCACGCCGGCATCGTCGTGCCAGCGGCCGACGATCTGCAGCCCTACCGGAAGGCCCGCGCGCGTGAAGCCGCACGGCACCGAGATCGCGGGCAGGCTCACCAGCGTGAACGCGTACGTGAGCAGGACCCACTGGATGTAGTTCTCCATCGGCCGGCCGTTGATCTCCGCCGGGTAGACCACCTCGACCGGGAACGGCGGCACCGCCGTCGTCGGCGTGAGGATGAGGTCGTAGCGCTCGAGGAACGTGCGAACGCGGTGGTAGAGCGCGGTGCGCAGTCGCTCCGCGCGGCCGATGTCCGCCGCGGTCAGCGTGAGCCCGTACTCGATGTTCTTGACGAGGTTCTCCTGCATGACGTCGCGCCACTTCGGGAGCTTCTCGGCGTGCGTGGCCGCCATCCGGGCGCCGCGGCTCACCCGGACGATCTCGAGCACGTCGGCGAAGTCGGGATGCGCGCGGTCCACCCGTGCCCCCAGCGTGCGGAAGACCTTCGTCGCCTCGCCGACGACGCGCTCGACGTCCGTGTCGACCGGAGTGATGCCGAGGTCCGGCGACCAGGCGATGCGGAGCCCGCGGGCGCCCGGCTGCTTCACCGCACGCGCAAGGGCGCGGGTATCGACCGGGTAGGAGATCGGCACGCGCCGATCGGCGCCGGCGATGGCGCCGAGCATCAGCGCCACGTCGGTCACCGTGCGCGCCATCGGTCCCTGGACGCTGTACGGGTCCCACGCGAGATCGCTCGGCCACACCGGCACGAGTCCCGGGGACGACCGCATGCCGGCGACGCCGCAGAACGCGGCGGGGATGCGCAGCGAGCCACCGAGATCGGAGCCCTGGGCGAGCGGTCCCATGCCGGTCGCCAGGGCGACCGCGCCGCCGCCCGTCGACCCGCCGCACGTCAGCTTCGGGTTCCACGGGTTGCGCGTCGCGCCGAACACCGCGTTGAACGTGTTCGCGCCGGCGCCGAATTCGGGGGTGTTCGTCTTCCCGATCACGATCGCTCCGGCCGCCTTCAGCCGCTCGACGATCAGCGCGTCTTGCTCCGGCACGTGCTGCTCGAAGATCTTCGAGCCCCAGGTCGTCCGGATGCCCTTCGTCGGCGTCAGGTCCTTGATGGACACGGGCACGCCGTGGAGCGTTCCCAGCGTGGCCGCACGCCGCGTGAGCGCGGCCGTGGCCGCGCGCGCCGCACGGAGCGCCTGGTCGGCCGCTACCGTGCAGTACGCGTTGACGTCCGGATTCACGCGTTCGATCTGCGCGAGCACCGCGCGCGTGACCTCGAGCGGCGACACCTTCCGTCGCCGGTAGAGCGAGACGAGTTCGGTCGCAGGCGTGAAGCAAAGGTCGAGATCACTCACGGGGGTCTCCTTCGACACGGGGGTGGGAGGACGGCGGGGGCCGGACAGGCGTCCGGCCCCCGCTCGCGGCGTCAGGCCTTGTACCAGTAGGCGAGGTGCCAGAGGGTCGAGTCCCAGCCGGAGAGATCCATCCCCCGGAGCGCCTTGGCCGCGGCGCCGACGCCGTTGCGCCACAGCACGGGGATGACGACGACGTTCTGGATCACGATGTCGTTCATCCGGATGAACATCGCGGCGCGCTTGGCGGCATCGACCTCGTTCTCCGCGCCGCGCCACAGCGTGTCGTACTCCTCGTTCCGGAAGCGGGTCACGTTGTTGCCGCTCCACTTGTTCTCCTTGGACGCGATCCGCCAGGACGTGAACTGCTCCATGAAGAGCTGCGGATCCGGCGCGCCCATGGTGGTCGTGTACATCTGGAGGTCGGTGTAGAAGTGCCGGTAGGTGTCCGGGTTGGCCGGGTCCGACGAGAAGAAGACCGAGGCGACCACCGACTTCAGCTCCAGGTCGATGCCCGCCTTCGCGCACGCCTGCTTCACGATGGCCTGGGTCTTCTGGCGCGGCGCGTTGATCGACGTCTGGAAGACGAACTTGAGCTTCTTGCCGTCCTTGGCCCGGATGCCGTCCGGCCCGCGCTTCCAGCCGGCCTGGTCCAGGATCTGGTTGGCCTTGTCGATGTTGAACTCCCACGTGGTGTTCTTCGACTGGTACCGCGGAGGCGCGTTCAGGAAGTTCGCGCTCGTCTGCCCCTGCCGCCCGTAGATCTGCTCCTGCACGGCGGCGCGGTCCACGAGCACGTTCAGCGCCTTGCGGACGGCCGCCTCCGTCAGGATCGGGTGCGGCACCTTGACGCTCGAGCGCTCGCCGTCGACTTCCTTCCACGGGTCCGTCTGGTTGCACTGCACGTGCTCGGGGTTGCCCGACGGCCAGATCTCCACGCGGCCCCTGCCGGACTGCTCGAGGCGCTTCAGGATCTCGTCCTCGACCTGGATGTTCCACGCGTAGTCGTACTCGCCCGTCTGGAGCACGGCGCGCGCCGCGGAGACGGCATCGCCGCCGCCCTTCATCTCGAACTGGTCGAAGAAGGGGCGGTTCGGCACGTGGTAGCTCGGGTTGATCTCGGCCCGCACGATGTCGCCCGGCTTGAAGTCGACGAACCTGTAGGGCCCGGTGCCCACCGGCTTCACGTTGTTCGGCGCCTCGCGCGACTTGCCGCCCTTGTACGCCTCGAAGAGGTGCTTGGGGATGAGCTGTCCGCGGTTGCCGCAGAACGCGTCGTACCAGAACGGGTTCGGCTTCTTGAAGACGACCTTCACGGTGTGGCTGTCGACCTTCTCGACCCGCTGCAGCTCCTTGTAGGAGCCGATGGTCACGGTCGCGGTCGCCGGATCCGCCGAGTACTCCCAGTTGAACACGACGTCGTCGGCGGTGAAGGGCTTGCCGTCGTGCCACTGGACGCCCTTCTTGAGCCGCCACACCACCGACGTGCCGTCCTTCGCCAGGTCGCCGTTCTCGCCGCTCGGCACGCGCTCGGCGAGGACGGGCACCACGTTGCCGTCGGGGTCGAACGCCGCGAGCGGCTCGTAGAAGACGCGCGAGCCGTCCTGGTCCTTCGTGCCCGTGGCGAAGTGCGGGTTGAGGAGCGTGGGCGACTGCCACCAGAGCACGCGCAGCTGGCCGCCGCCGCCGCGCTTCGTGGGGTTGAACGTCGGCTTCGTCTGGGCGCGGGCGACGCCGGCGCCCGCCAGCATCTGCGCGGCCATCGGCGCGGTCAGGCCGAGGGCGACCATCATCTGCGTGAACGCGCGGCGTGTGAGGCGTCCCGCCTCGACGTCGTCGACCAGGTCACGGATCTCACGTTCGTCCATCACGGCCTCCTTTTCGTCTCACGATTGCCCCAGGACCTTGCGCGGGTCCAGCGCGTCCCGGAGCCCATCACCGATGTAATTGATCGACAGCACCGTCAGGAAGATCGCCGCGCCCGGGAAGAGGGCCCAGTGCGGCGCGAAGTCGAGGTTGTCCTTGGCGTCGAACAGGATGCGTCCCCAGGTCGGGATGTCGGGCGGGAAGCCGAGGCCGAGGAAGGACAGTGACGACTCGGCGATGATCGCCGCCGCGACGTCGATCGTGCCGGCCACGATGACCGGGCCGAAGGTGTTCGGCAGGATGTGGCGGACGATCTGCCGCATCGTCGGCGCTCCGAGGCTCCTCGCCGCCTCGACGAACTCCTTCTCACGAAGCGAGAGGAACTGCGCGCGCACGAGGCGCGCCACCGGCATCCATCTGAGCCCGCCGATGACGGCCACGATGAGCACGAAGACACCGATCTCCGGGCCGAAGACGTCCTTCAGGACGTCGCGGAAGAGGTAGATGATCAGCAGGAGGAGCGGCAACTGCGGCAGCGAGAGGAAGAGATCCGTGATCCGCATCAGCGCATGGTCCATGGGGCCGCCGAGGTGGCCCGAGATCGCGCCGATCGCCGTGCCGATGACGATCGCGATCAGCATCGCGGCGACGCCGACGGCCAGGGAAATCCGGCCGCCGTAGAGCATCCGCGCGAGCAGGTCCTGCCCGAGGTCGTCGGTGCCGAGCGGGTGCGCCCACGACGGCGTCTCGAGCTTCGCCCTGAAGTCGATCTCGTCGATCGGCACCCGGTAGGCGAGCGGGCCCGACAGCACCGCCACCACCATGAACAGGAGCACGCAGGCCCCGAGCATCGCGAGGCGGTGCCTCCGGAACCGGCGCCACGCCTCCTGCCAGAGGGAGTCCCCGGCGCGGCGTGCGCCGAGCGGCAGCGTGGCGGTCACCGAGATGTTGGCCATCAGCGCGCGCCCGCGTAGGAGATGCGCGGGTCGAGCCACCCGTACAGCAGGTCGGCGACCAGGTTGAAGATCACGACCAGGCCCGAGTAGACGAAGGTGATCGCCATCACGACGGGCGTGTCGTTCGAGAGGATCGCGGAGATCAGGAGCGAGCCGATCCCGGGCACGCGGAAGATCTGCTCGGTGATCACCGCGCCCGTGAAGATGTTGGGGATCTGCAGCGCGACGAGCGTCACCACCGGGATCAGGGCGTTGCGGACGACGTGCTTGGCGATCGTCACGCGCTCGGAGAGCCCCTTGGCGCGTGCGGTGTTGACGTAGTCGAGCTGGACGACGTCCAGCACCGCGGAGCGGGTGAAGCGCGTGAGCGAGGCGGCCTGGAAGAGGCCGAGCACGGCCACCGGCATGATGGACTGGCGCAGGTACTCCCAGGCCCACCGCCATCCCGTCGCCGCGATGTCCGAGCGGTAGATGAACGGCAGCCAGTCGAAGTAGATGGAGAACACGAGGATGAAGATCAGGCCCGTGAAGAAGGTCGGCAGCGAGAAGCCGATGAAGGCGAACGTGGTCGCGATCTGGTCGAAGACCGAGTAGGGGCGCACGGCCGAGTAGATGCCCACGGGCAGGGCGATCAGGATGCCCAGGATCTGGGACATGCCGATGATCCAGAGGGAGGTGGGGAGGCGCTGGAGGATGAGCGTGTCGACGTCCACGCGGCTCATGAACGAGTAACCCCAGTCGCCCTTGAGCATCGACACGACCCAGCGCCAGTAGCGGACGAGCACCGGGTCGTCGAGCCCGAACTTCTGGCGCAGCTGCTGCGCCACCTCCGCCGGCACGTTGGGGTTGGTGGCGAGCTCCTCGAAGGGGTCGCCGGGGGCGAGCGCGAGGATCGTGAACAGGACGAGGCTGATCCCGAAGAGCACCGGGACCGAGATGAAGAGGCGGCGGAGGAGGTACCTGGGCATCGGGGCGCGAGCCCTCGCTAGCGCGAGGCGAGCATGGCCGCCGCCACCTCGATCGCCTCGACCATGCTCTCGTGGTTGGCGATGCCCTTCCACGCCCGGTCGAACGCGGTGCCGTGATCCACGGAGACGCGCAGGAACGGCAGCCCGACGGTCACGTTCACGCCCGAGAGGCCCGTCCACCGCCGGCTCGCCTCGTCGTACTCGAAGCCGAGCGTTTTCACGGGGATGTGGCCCTGGTCGTGGTACATCGCGACGACGATATCAAACTCGCCGCCCCGCGCACGGGAGAACAGGGTATCGGCGGGCAGCGGTCCGGTGACGTCCATCCCCTCCGCGCGTGCGGCCTCGATCGCGGGGATGATCTGGTGCTGCTCCTCGTCGCCGAACAGCCCGTCCTCGCCCGCGTGAGGGTTCAGGCCCGCGACGGCGATGCGCCCCCGAGGCCGGTCCAGTCCGATGAGCGTCTGCCGCGCGAGGCGAATCGTGCGGAGCACGCGGTCGCGCGTCACGAGATCGGGGACGCGCCGCAGCGAGACGTGGGTCGTCACGTGGATGACCTTCAGCTCGCGGCCCATCAGCAGCATCGCGAAGTCCCGCGTGCCGCTGAGGTCGGCGAGGATCTCGGTATGGCCCGTGTGTGACTTGCCCGCGGCGGCGAGCGCTTCCTTGTTGATCGGCGCGGTGACGATGCCGTCGATCGCGCGCTCGCGGGCCAGCCGCACCGCGGTCTCGATGTACTCGTACGCCGCGCGGCCGGCCGGCGCGCTCACTGCCCCGCGCGGCAGGCTCGCCATGTCGACGTTCGCGAGGTCCAGGACCTCGAGGACGCCGTCACCCCAGCGGCACTCGTCGACGCGGTGCACCGCGTGGATCGCCAGGGGCGCCGCGATCAGCGTCGCGGCCTCGCGCATGGCGTCCGCGGACCCGATGACGACCGGCCTCGCGCGCTCGAGCACGGCGCGCTCACATGCGGCGCGCGCGATGATCTCGGGGCCGACGCCCGCCGGGTCGCCCATCGTCACGCCGAGGACGGGCCTCGCCGTGCTCACGTGGCGGCTCGCTCCGCGAGCGACACGAAGAGGTCGGGCGGGCCGAACCCGCCGGCCTTCGTCACGATCCAGAGGTCCCGGCCGAGCCGCGACGGAAGCCGGCCGAGCGCCAGACCCGGCATCGGCGGCCCGGCAAGCTCGATGGTGTCGGCGCCGAGCGCGCGGCAGAGCGCGAGCGCTGTCTCGCCGCCCGTGACCGCCACCAGGTCGAACCGGTCCGCGGCCAGACGCCGAGCCGCGTCCTCGGCCAGCCCGCGCGCGACGTCCGTGGGATTCGCCCGCCGCTCGCCTGCGCTCGCGACGACGCTGAGTCCCGCCCCACGTGCGCGCTCCGCCTGCTCACGGCTGGCAGGATGCAGGCTGCCCACGACGACGAGCCAGCGGCATCCGGCGGGGAGCCCGACGTGCTCGACGAGCACACCGAGTCGTCGCGCCAGGGCCCGTCCGAGCCCGGCCGAGCCGACGAGCAACGGGGCGGGCTCGACCTCGAACGCGCCGTCCACCAGCGCCTCGAGGTCCTCGTCGGTCTCGGCGTCGGCGACCACGATCATCCCGGCCAGGCGCTGCAGCCGGGCGGCGAGCGGCATGCTCCCGGCACGCACCTGGGCAAGCGGGATCCACGCGAGCGGACGCTGGAGTTGCGGGCGGATGAGCGCAACGACGCTCGAGGACGAGCCGGCCGGGAGCGCCGGGAAGTCCGGGTCGCGTGCGATGGCGGTGTCCGCGACCGGCCGGCCGTCGACGAGGAGCACCCTGTCGACGACGGCCCGGCGCTGGGAAGGGAAGGCGGGCGCCAGGAGGGCGCTCGGCGCGCCGGTCGCCTCGAGCAGCGCCTCGACCTCGGCGCCGATCCGGCCGCGCAGGGTCGAGTCGATCTTCTTGAAGTACGCGGGGGCGGGTGCCGCGCGCGCCGCGCTCCGCACGCGCTCGCGCGCCGCGCTGGCGGTCGTCGTCCGGGTCTCGGTGTCGAGGACGCGGACGGGGGCGCCGGGTGGTCGGGCGGGCCAGATGGAGACGGGGACCGAGCCCTTGCCGGCGAAGAGGCTGCCGGTGTCGCAGGCCCCCGTGAGATCGTCGGCGAGGATCGTCAGGGTCATCGGAGCGCGCCTCACTATCGCGTATACTTGACAGGGTTTCAAGGCCGCAACCCGATGAAGTCGTCGACGCTCTCCCTCGTGGCCGTGCTCCTCGGAGCCGCGGTCGCCGCGTCGTTCTTCGCCGCCCGGACCGCTCCAGTTCGATCGGAGGCGAAGCGCGCCGACCGGCGCTCGTCCGCGGCGACCACGTCGCCGTCCGCGGCGACCACGCCGCTGACCGTCGACGCGGCGATCAAGGAGCTCGACCTGATCCGTCCGTCACGGCCGAAGGCGGCCCACGACTTCACCCTCAAGACCCTCAATGGCAAGACGTTCCGGCTCGCCGAGCAGCGGGGGAACGTGGTGCTCGTGAACTTCTGGGCGACCTGGTGTCCGCCGTGCCGCGAGGAGATGCCGGCCATGGAGCGCCTGCACCGCGCCCACAAGGAGCGCGGCTTCGTCATGGTGGCCGTGTCCGTGGACGCGGATCCCGCCGCCGTCGCGCCGTTCGTGAAGGAGCACAAGCTGACCTTCACCATCGCGCTCGACCCGAAGATGGAGGCCGCCAACGCGTACGGGGTGCGCGCGCTGCCGTCGAGCTTCGTCATCGACAGGAGGGGGACCATGGCGGCCTTCGCGCTCGGGCCGCGCGCGTGGGACAACCGTGCGGCGCACGCGCTGATCGAAGGGCTCGCTCGCTAGTGGGCCAGCCGATCGGGGTCGTGGTCGCATTCACGGCGGGGCTCTTCTCGTTCCTGTCGCCGTGCGTGTTGCCGCTGTTCCCGTCGTACCTGTCGTTCGTGACCGGCATGTCGGTCACGGACCTGACCGGCGAGCTGACCGGCGCCGCCCGGCGGCGCGTGATGGCGCACTCGCTCGCGTTCATCCTCGGGTTCTCGCTCGTGTTCGTCTCCCTCGGCGCGTCGTTCAGCGCGGCCGGGCAGTTCTTCCTCGAGTACCGCGACTGGATCCGCCGGATCGGTGGCGTGCTGATCGTGCTCTTCGGCCTCTACATCGCGGGCTTCCTCAAGATCGGGCTCCTCATGCGCACGCAGCAGTGGCAGCTCCGGCAGAAGCCGGCGGGATACGTCGGCTCGGCCGCCGTCGGGATCACCTTCGCGATCGGGTGGACGCCGTGCGTCGGGCCCATCCTCGGCGGGATCCTCTCGCTGGCCGCCACGGCCGAGACCGGCGGGATCGGCCTGCTCGTCGCCTACTCCGCCGGCCTCGGCGTGCCGTTCCTGCTCTCGTCGCTCGCGCTCGGCGCGTTCCTGAAGTTCTTCGCGCGCTACCGGCGGTTCATCCCGGTCGTCGAGCGCGCCGCCGGCGTGCTCCTGGTCGTCGTGGGCGTCCTCGTCTACACGAACTACTACCTGTTCCTCAACACGTGGGCGATCTCGCTCACGCCCGAGTGGCTGCTCAAGCGGCTGTGACGCCGGGACCCCACCGCGTCCACGTCCGCGTCCCCGCGACCACGGCGAACCTCGGCCCGGGGTTCGATGCGCTCGGGCTCGCGCTGGCGCTCCACAACGACGTGATCGCCGCCGAGGCGGACGATGTCGCCGTCACGATCGAGGGCCACGGGGCTGCCGACCTTCCCGCCGACGCGCGCAACGTCGTCGTCCGCGGGATGCGCCTGGCGTACGAGGCCGCCGGCCGGCCGTTCCGGGGCGCGCGCGTGCGTTGCGCGAACCGCATCCCGCCGGCGCGCGGCCTCGGGTCCAGCGCCGCCGCGTGGGTCGGCGGTCTCGTCGCCGCGAACGCGCTGCTCGGGTCACCCCTCGATCGCGAGACGCTGCTGACGCTAGCGACCCGGAGCGAGGGCCACCCGGACAACGTCGCCGCCGCGATCTGCGGCGGTCTCACCGTCTCGTGCGTGACGCCGTCCGGCGTGACGGCGATCTCGCTGCCGGTGCCGCCCCGTCTCACGTGGGTCACGCTGGTGCCCGAGCGCACGAGCTCGACGGCCGAGGCGCGCGCGGTGCTCCCGGCCGCCGTGCCGCGCGAGGACGCGATCTTCAACGTCCAGCGGGTCGCGCTGCTGCTCGCCTCGCTCCAGACGGACGCCCCGGAGGCGCTGCGCACGGCGCTCGACGATCGCCTCCACCAGCCGTATCGCCTGCGCCTGTTCCCGTGGATGCCGGACGTCGTCGCGGCCGCGCAGAAGGCGGGCGCCCTCGGCTGCGTGCTGAGCGGCGCCGGGCCGTCGCTCCTCGCGGTGGTCGGTGACGATGGCGCGAAGGTCGGGCGGGCGATGGAGTCGGCGCTGCGGCAGGCGGGGATCCCGGGCACCGCCCACGTGTTCGCCGTCGATGCGCACGGCGCCCGCGTGGTCTAGGAGCATGTCGGGTTATCGAGGAGTGCCACGGCTTTGCCGGGGCGCTCCGAGCGTCGGGGGGCATGGGGGGCCATCCGGGGCCCCCCATGTGGTGGTCTAGGGGCATGTCGGGGAAATCGAGGAGCGCCACGGGTTTCGCGGGTGCGTCCGCGCACCGCGGGTGCGTCCGCGCACCCCCCCCGGGGCGCTCCGAGCGTTGGGGGGCGTGGGGGGCCATTTCGGGGCCCCCCACACCGTTATGACACGCCGGGCCGGCGACGATCACGGGGGCGTCCTGTCCGACCGCGACCTGCGCGCCGCCGTCCGAGACGGCTGGATCAGCGCGGGCGAGCCGATCGCGGAGCGGCAGTTCCAGCCCGCGAGCCTCGACCTGCGGCTTGGCCCGGTCGCCTACCAGCTCCGCGCGAGCTTCCTGCCGTTCGGCGAGAGCGTGCAGGCGCGGCTCGGGCAGGACGGCGTGCTCGACGCGGACCTCGTCATCGACCGCCTGCCGCTCGACGGCGGCGTGACATTCCAGCGCGGCTCCGTGTACCTCGTCCCGTTGCTCGAGTCGCTGCGACTCCCCGACGACGTCCGCGGCCGCTCGAATCCGAAGAGCACGACGGGGCGGCTCGACATCTTCACGCGCGTCATCAGCGATGGCACGGGGCGCTTCGACGAGATCCGCGGCGGCTACCGCGGCCCACTGTACCTGGAGGTCTGCCCGCAGTCGTTCCCGGTGCGCGTGCAGACCGGGGTGTCGCTCAATCAGCTCCGGCTCATGCGCGGGGCCACCTCGATGTCCGACGACGGTCTCGCGCGGCTCTACGCCGGCACGGCGCTCCTCTACGGCGACGACGACCGGCCGATCCCGGTCGAGCGCGTCGTGTTCAATGACGGTCTCGGGATGGGCGTGGACCTCTCCGGCCGCATGACGGGTGGGATCATCGGATACCGCGCGCACCCGAACCCTCCCGCCGTCGATCTCGCGCGGATCGCTGCGTACGAGCCCGAGGAGTTCTGGGAGCCGATCAAGCGCCCGAGCCGCGACGCCTACATCCTGGAGGCCAACCGCTTCTACATCCTCGTGTCCAAGGAGCGGATCCGCGTGCCGCCCGACTATGCCGCGGAGATGGTCGTGTACGATGCCGGAGCGGGCGAGATCCGGACCCACTACGCCGGGTTCTTCGATCCCGGATTCGGCTACGGCGACGGCGGCGTGCTCGGCACGAAGGTCGTCATGGAGGTCCGCGCACGGGAAGTTCCGTTCATGCTGTATGACGGGCAGACGTCGTTCAAGGTCTGGTTCGAGCGCCTGCAGTCCCGGCCGGCGCGGCTCTACGGCGTGGGGCTCGAGTCGTCCTACCAGCACCAGACCCTCACACTCTCGAAGCAGTTCAAGCGCGCCTGACCGCGTGGACCGCCGGCGGCAGGCCTCTTGCTACCAGCTTGCTACCAAGCAAGCAGGGGGAAAGCTCGGCCCGCGATGTTAGAATTCTGAGGAGACGTGAGGGTGCGGTATCCACCGCATCCGGGGCAGCGGCATCCACCGCACCCGAGGGAGCGGCATCCGTCGCTTCCGGAGCTGGCGGCACACGCCACCGCGGCGACACACGCCGCGTCAGGGGTCCCAGGCCCGACGGAGGGCGACATGGCAGAGCAGAAGAAGAAAGAGACGCGACCAACCAAGCCCCAGGACGGCGGCGGCGACGGCGGAGCCGGCAGCGCCGAGCTGACCAAGAAGGGCAAGAAGATCAAGGAAGACATCGACAAGCTCCTTGACGAGATCGACGACATCCTCGAGGAGAACGCCGAGGAGTTCGTGAAGAGCTACGTCCAGCGCGGAGGCGAGTAGCCGATGCCGATCTACGAGTACCGCTGCCGTACGTGTGGTGGTGACTTCGAGAAGTACGTCGCGATGTCCGGAGCGGCCGTGGCCTGCCCCTCGTGCGCGAGCGAGAGCGTGATGCGCAAGCTCTCGGTCTTCGGAGTACGCGCCGATACGCCGGTCGCGTCCGCGCACCCCACGGGTGCGTCCGCGCACCCCACGGGTGCGTCCGCGCACCCCGCGATGAGCGGCGGCGGTGGCTGTTGCGGCGGCGGCTGTTCCTGCGGCTGAGTCGATAGCGTGGGGGTCCCGCCCCGGGACCCCCACACCCCACCGGAACCGTTGTGAAGGGCGCGTGGGCGCCCGTGCGCGTCTCCGGGCGTACAATCCCGGCCCATGGATCTTCGCCGGCTCGAGATCTTCGCCAAGGTCGCCGAGCTCGGGAGCTTCTCGCGCGCGGCGGACACGCTCTCGCTCACGCAGCCCACCGTTTCCGAGCACGTGCGCGCGCTGGAGGATGAGCTGGGCGTCCAGCTGCTCGACCGGCTCGGCCGCGGCGCCATGCCGACACGCGCCGGCGTCCTCTTCCTCGGGTACACGCACCGGCTCCTCGCTCTCGCCCGCGAGGCGCGCCAGGCCATCGACCAGTTCCAGGGCCGGACCAGCGGCGAGCTGACCATCGGCGGCAGCACGATTCCCGGCGAATACCTGCTGCCGGCGCTCATCGGGCAGTTCAGGGGCAAGTACCCGGACATCTGCATCTCGCTCCTGATCGGCGACAGCCGGCAGGTCAGCGAGTGGGTCGACGAGGGGCGGGTCGAGCTCGGCGTCGTCGGCGCCCGGCCCGTTCCGCGCACCGTGGAGTCGAGACCGCTCGCGTCCGACGAGCTGGTCGTCGTCGTGCCTGCCGGGCATCCGTGGTTCGAGCGTGGGGTGGTGGGCCTTGGTGACATGCGGGGCGAGCCGCTCGTGCTGCGGGAGCGCGGGTCCGGCTCGCGGGACGCGTTCGAGCGTGCCCTCGAAGCCGCGGGTCTTGACCTCGCCGCGTTCCGCGTGGTGGGCGAGATGGGATCGACCGAGGCCATCAAGCAGGCCGTGCGCGCGGGGGTCGGGATCTCGCTGATCTCGAAGCGCGCGGTCCAGGACGAGTGCCGCGCGAAGCTGCTCCACTGCGCCCGGGTGCAGGATCTGCCCGTGTCGCGGTCGTTCTACCTGGTCACGCACCGGGATCGCAGCCGCTCGCCGCTCGCCGTCGCGTTCCTGGAGTTCCTCGAATCCCAGTTTCCCGTGGAGACATCGTAATGACCGGGGGAGGTGAGCGGCTTCCATGACCGGCAAGGACATCCGGCTGACGTCCTACGCGTCCTGCGCGGGGTGAGCGTCCAAGATGGCTCCTGGAGATCTCCAGGAGGTGCTGAGCGTGTTGCGAACGGGCGTCCCGGTCCCCCAGGCGTTGCTCGTCGGCCTCGGGCATGCGGACGACGCCGCGGTGTACCGCGTGGCGCCGGATCTCGCGATCGTCCAGACCGTCGACTTCTTTCCGCCCGTCGTCGACGACCCGCACACGTGGGGCGCCGTCGCCGCGGCGAACGCGATGTCGGACGTGTATGCGATGGGCGGCGAGGTGATGTTCGCGCTCGCGGTCGCGGGTTTTCCGCGCGAGATGCCGAAGGCGATCATCGCCGAGGTGTTCCGTGGCGGTGCCGAGAAGGTCGCGGAGGCGGGCGGCGTCGTCGCCGGCGGGCACACCGTCGTGGATCCCGAGCCGAAGTACGGCCTCTGCGTGACGGGCCGGGTCCACCCCGACCGTGTGCTCGTCAAGGGCGGCCTCCGTCCCGGCGACCGGCTGTTCCTCTCGAAGCCGCTGGGGACCGGCGTCGTGACGACGGCGGCGAAGGACGACGCGGTGAGCGCCGAGGTCCTCGACGGCGCGATTCGCAGCATGCTCCGCCTCAATCGCGTCGCGGCGGAGGTCGCGCGCGAGTCGGCGGCCATCGGCGCGACCGACATCACCGGCTTCGGGTTGCTGGGGCACGGCGGCGAGATGGTGGAAGCGTCGGGCGCCGGCCTCGTGATCCATGCGTCGCGGCTGCCGATCCTGCCGGGCGCGCTGGCGCTGGCCGAGAAGGGCCACTTCAGCGGTGGCATGCGCCGAAACCGCCGGCACCTCGACGCGACGTTCGGCCCGCGCCTCCAGATGCACCCGGACGTCGCACCGGCCATCGCCGGCCTCTTGACCGAATCCGAGACGTCCGGCGGGCTGCTGTTCTCGGTCGAGCCGTCGTCTGCGGCGCACGTCCTCGATCGCTTCCGCCGGCGCGGCGAGGAGTGCTGGGAGATCGGCGAGGTCCTCGCGGACCCTGTCATCCGCATCGAGCCGTAGCGTCGCTTCCCATCGCGCCGGCCGATGACCGTGGGCGGATCTATCGGGATCGACGATTTGCGTAAGCGGCGAATCCCGATACGCTGGCCGAGTATCCAAACGGCTGGTACATCCCCTCGGTCACGGAGGTCTTCACGGTGCGGACAACGATGCTGGTGCTCGCGATGGCGTTCGCGCTGTTCCCCGCCGGCAGGGCGGGCGCCGATGTGCCGGACGTGCTGAGGGTCTCGGCGATCCCCGACGAGAACCCGAACGAGCTCATGCGGATCTACACGCCGTTCGCCGAGTACCTCTCGAAGGAGCTCGGGATGAAGGTCCGGTTCACCCCCGTCGTGGACTACGCGGCGACGGTCGAGGGGCTCGCGGCGAAGAAGCTCGACCTCGTCTGGTACGGCGGGTTCACGTCGGTCCAGGCGGTGCGCCGCTCGAACGGCAACGCGAAGCGGCTCGTCCTGCGCCAGGAGGACGCGGAGTTCACGTCGGTGTTCGTCGCGAAACCTGGAGGCGGCATCAAGAGCCTCGCCGATCTCAAGGGCAAGACGTTCGCATTCGGGTCGGTATCGTCGACCTCCGGCCACCTGATGCCGCGCTACTTCCTGCTGCAGAACGGCGTGACGCCGGAGAAGGACATGAAGCGGATCGCGTACTCGGGCGCGCACGACGCGACGGCGCTGTGGGTGGAGTCGGGGAAGGTGGACGCGGGCGCGCTGAACTTCCTCGTGTGGGACAAGCTCGTCCAGCGGAAGAAGGTGGACCCGGCGAAGGTGAACGTCTTCTGGACCACGCCACCCTACGTCGATTACGTGTGGACCGCGCGGGGCGACCTCGACCGGGGCATCCTCGACAAGATCAGCGCGGCGTTCCTGAAGCTCGACTACGCGAATCCCGAGCACAAGAGGCTCCTCGACCTCCACCGCACCAGGAAGTACGTCCGGGCGAACGACGCCGACTGGAAGGGCACGGAGGAGGCGGCGATCGCGGCGGGGCTTCTGAAGTAGGATCGGCGCGGCTCCTGCCATGTACCGGCTCGAACGCGTCCGCAAGACGTTCCCCGACGCCGCCGCGCTCGACGGCCTCACGCTCACCGTCCATCGCGGCGAGCACGTCGCCGTCATCGGGCCCAGCGGGGCGGGGAAGACGACGCTCTTCCGCATCTTGAACCTGGCGCTGCGACCGACCGCGGGGCGCCTCCTGTTCGAGGGGCGCGATGTCGGCGGGCTCTCCGACGCCGCCCTGCGGCGTGCCCGGACGCGGATCGGGACCATCTACCAGCAGCAGCACCTCGTCGGCCGCCTGCGGGTCGTCCACAACGTGCTTGCCGGCAACCTGGGCCGATGGTCGACGCTGCGTGCGTTGACCTCGCTCATCTCGCCGCGCGATGTCGACGCCGCCGCGGCGGCGCTCGCGCAGGTCGGCATCCCGGACAAGCTCCACGCGCGGACCGACGAGCTGTCGGGCGGGCAGCAGCAGCGCGTCGCGATCGCGCGCGTGCTGGTGCAAGACCCGGACGTGATCCTCGCGGACGAGCCGGTGTCGTCGGTGGATCCATCGCTGGCCGTGACGCTCGTCAGCCTGCTGCGCGATCTGTCCGCCGAGTCGCGCAAGACGCTGCTCGTGAACCTGCACAGCGTCGACCTCGCGCTCAACTTCTTCCCGCGCGTCGTCGGGATCCGCGATGGCCGCGTCCGCTTCGACCTCCGCCCGCAGGCGATCACGCCCGCGCTGCTCGAGGAGCTCTACGCCGGGCACGCCGACGAGGAACGGCAGCTCGCGCAGCTCAAGGATGGCTACGATCCGTTCGGTCGTGCCTGCCGGCCGCTCTTCGATCTCGGCGCGTGACCGGACGGGGTCGTCGAGGAGCGCCACGGCTGTGGCGGGTGCGTCCGCGCACCCCCCGGGGCGCTCCGAGCGCGGGGCCGGGGGAGCACGAGGGGGGCGTGAGCCCCCTTCGTACGAGTGTCGGGGGCTTCGAGAGTCCCCCCATGATCTCGGCGCGTGACCGGACGGGGTAGTCGAGGAGCGCCACGGCTGCGCCGGGGCGCTCCGAGCGCGGGGGGCTTGGGGGGCTTCGATAGTCCCCCCATGAGGTGGTCGGCGTTCCCGTACCTGCTCGCGGCGGCGTTCGCGCTCACGCTGGCCGCGTCCGTTCGCGTCGCGAACGTGGACCCGCGTCTGCTCGTGGATCCGGAATCGCTCGGGAACGTCGCGCGCTTCGTCCGCGGCATGTGGCCGCCCAAGCTGGCGCCCGACTTCCTCCAGCTGATGGTGCGTCCGGCCATCGAGACCGTGCAGATCTCGGTCGTCGGGACGGCGATCGCGATCGTGATCGGCTTCCCGCTCGGTCTCCTCGCCTCGTCGTCGCTCATGTGGCGCGGCGTGCTGCACGAGCAACGCGTCCAGCGTCGGCGGTGGCTCGTGGGGCTCCCCGGCTACGCCGTCGCCCGGGCCGTGCTGTCCGTCCTCCGCGCGATCCCCGAGTACGTCTGGGCGTTCGTCTTCGTTCGCGCCGTCGGGCTCGGGCCGTTTCCCGGCGTCCTGGCCATCGGTGTCGCGTACGGCGGCATGCTCGGCAAGGTGTACTCGGAGATCCTGGAACACGTCGACCCGCGGCCGCTCGAGACGCTGCACGCGAGCGGCGCCACGCGAACCGGCGTGATCCTCTACGGCCTCGTGCCCCAGGCGCTGCCGACGTTCGTCTCCTACACGCTCTACCGGTGGGAATGTGCGATCCGCGCCTCGGCCATCCTCGGCTTCGTCGGTGCCGGCGGCCTCGGCCAGCAGATCGAGCTCTCGATGCGGATGTTCCAGTTCGACGAGGTCCTCACGCTCCTGATGATGCTGTTCGTGCTCGTCGCCGCGGTGGATGTGGTCAGCGCTCGCATCCGGGCGAGGCTCCTGTGACGGGCGGCGGCGCGCGTGTCGCGGCCGTCCCGCGGCCCCGCACGGCGGGGTGGCTCACCGCCGCGGCCTTCGTCGTGCTCCTCGTGTGGTCGTATCGCGGCACCCAGATCGACCTCGGCGCCCTCGTCGGCGGCGAGGCGATGCGGCAGATCGGCGGCTACCTCGCGAAGCTGTTCCCGCCGGACCTCTCCGCGCCGACGCTGCGCGCCGCGGGCGTGGGCGCCGTCGAAACGTTCGCGATCTCGTTCGTGGGGTCGCTGCTCGCGGTGCTCATCGCGTTCCCGCTCGCGCTCGCCACGGACCGGTCGCTCCTTTACCGGGGCGTCCTCTACGAGGGCCGGCCGCCGGCGGGAGCGCGTCGCGCCGTCCGGGTCGGCGTGTACGCCGGGGCGAAGGCGGTGCTCAACGTGCTGCGCACGATCCCCGAGATCGTGTGGGCGCTCCTGTTCGTCTTCATGGTGGGGCTCGGCCCGTTCCCCGGCGTGCTCGCGCTCGGATTCCATACGGGGGGCGTGCTCGGCAAGCTGTTCGGCGAGGTGCTCGAGGACGTCGATCCGCGTCCGCTCGAGGCGCTCCAGTCGACCGGCGCGAGCCGCCTGCGCATCCTGCTCTACGGTGTGCTGCCGCAGGCGATGCCGCAGTTCGTCGCCTACGCGCTCTATCGCTGGGAGGTCAACATCCGCGCGGCTGCGATCATGGGGCTCGTCGGCGCGGGCGGTCTCGGCCAGCGCATCCACTTCGCGATCAGCCTCTTCCTCGAGCGCGAGCTGCTCACGCTGATCCTCGCGATCTACGTGATCGTGACGCTGGTCGACGCGCTCAGCGCGTACCTCCGGTCGAAGCTCGTGTGAGGGAAGTGGGGGCCCCGGAATGGCCCCCACGCCCCCGCGCTCGGACACGGCCCCGGGGGACCCGGGCCGCGCCTCGGGCCCGCGCTCGGCCTGGGGTCCCGAAATGGCCCCCCACGCCCCCCGACGTCGGAAGCGGTGATGCCGGCGAGCGCTCCGGGTTCGCCGACCTGCTGATCGCCATGCTCGCCGGCGACCACGACGCGGCCCTCTGGTCGCTCGACGAGGATCCCGGATGGCGCCGTACGGCTCGACGGAAGCGGCGCCCGAGGCGTACTTCGAGTACGCCGGAGGGCGGCCGAGCGCGTCAACGACGCAGATGCGCCGTTATCACCGCGCGGATCGGAGGACGGAGATGAGGCGTTCTCGGAGCTCGGGAGGGAGTTGCACGTCGCGTAGCTTCGCCGCGGCGTTGATGGTGCCGCGATACGTGTTGACGAAGGCGACGCAGGCCGAGCAACCCTCGATGTGCCAGTCGATCAGCTCCATGACGTGCCCCGGCAGCGTGCCGTCGAAGTAATCGCCGAGCAGCTCGGCGATCTCTCGGCACTCGATCGTTGACGGTTCGGACGGCTCCGTCATCGCCACACCATTATATGTAGATGTCCGCGTGCGGCTCGGGGATTCAGGACGGCTCCGCAGCGCTGGGTGGGAGTCGGCGCGCCAGTGTCCCCCCGGGGGCCCGCTGTCCGATCCTGGGAGCCGAGGGTGCGAAAACGGGGCAGACGCGACGGCCGAAGCGACGCCCGAGGCGCACTTCCGAGTACGCCGCAGGGCGGTGCGAGGCCGTCAACGAAGCAGATGCGCCATTCTCGGCGTGCGGGTATATGCTCAGCTCCCTATGACCGGCCGGGTCGCGCTGCTCACGCCGTTCGCATTTCCGTCGGTGCGCGGCAATGCCGTGACCGTCGACCGGATCGCGCGCGGTCTCGCGAATCGCGGTGTCGAGCTGCGGGTCTGGGACGTCGGCCAGACGCCGGAGGCGACGATCGCGGACGAACTGGGCGACTGCCAGCCGAGCCTCGTGCACGCGTTCCACGCCTGGCGGGTCGGGCCGCTGGCGCTCAAGCTGGCGCGACGCGCCGAGATCCCGCTCGTGGTCACGCTGACGGGTACGGACGCGAATCACGACCTCTTCGATCCCGCCCGCGCCGCGGCCGTGAGGCGCGTGCTCGAAGGCGCCGCGGCCACCGTCGCGTTTCACGAATCGATCGCCGCGCGCATCCGTGCCACGCTGCCCGACGTCGGTGCCCGTCTGGTCGTCATCCCGCAGGCGGCCGACCTGGAGAGCCACGAGCCGTATCGGCTCGCGGCGCGGTGGCCGATGCCGCCCGACCGGGTGCTGTTCCTCTTTCCCGGCGGCATCCGGCCCGTGAAGAATCCACGCATGCCTCTCGAGCCGCTCGGCCGGCTGGCCGCGCGCGATCCGCGCGTCCGACTCGCGTACGCCGGCCCGGTCCTCGATCGTGCCGAGGGTGACGCCGTCCGGCGCGCGATCCAGGGGCTGAGCTGGGTGCGGCATCTGGGGACGGTGCCGCACCACCAGATGGCCTCACTCCTGCAACGAGCGGATGTCGTGCTCAACTGCTCCGTGTCCGAGGGCGGCATGGCGAACTCGATGCTCGAGGCGCTGTCGCTCGGTCGCGCCGTGCTGGCGTCCGCCATCGACGGCAACCGCTCCCTCGTCGAGGACGGCGTGACCGGCTTCCTGTTCCGCGACGACCGTGAGTTGGAGGTCCGCGCCGAGCAGCTCGCCCGTGATCCGGGACTCCGTGAACGGCTCGGGCGCGCCGGCCGCGCGCGCGTCAGGTCCGAGTATCCGGCGTCGCGAGAGATCAACGGCTACCTCGACGTCTACCGGCGTCTGGTCCCGGTGCCTACGACATGAGCAGCACGGCCGTCGCTGCCGGTCGTCTCGGCAGTGCTCGGCCGCGGTCGTTGACGCGGTTCGACCTCTCTTCGATAATGCATCTGTCGCTGATGGCCCCTCGATCGACCTACCTCGGCGAGAGGAGACCCACATGAGTTACGACACCCGCGTCCAGGAGTTCGTCACCGCCTTCGAGGGTCTCCGGTCGGAGGTCGAGAAAGTGATCGTGGGGCATCGCGAGATCATCACCCACGTGCTCGTGGGCATGTTCAGCGGCGGCCACGTGTTGCTCGAGGGCGTGCCCGGGCTCGGCAAGACGCTCCTGGTGAAGACGCTCGCGGAGGGGCTCGACCTCTCGTTCTCGCGCGTGCAGTTCACGCCGGACCTGATGCCCGCGGACATCATCGGCACGAACATCATCGTGGAGGACGCCGACGGCCGAAAGCACTTCCAGTTCCAGCAGGGGCCGATCTTCGCGCACATCGTGCTCGCGGACGAGATCAACCGTGCCACGCCGAAGACGCAGTCGGCGCTGCTCGAGGGCATGCAGGAAGCCTCGGTCACCGTCGGCGGCGTGTCACGCGCGCTCCCCGGCCCGTTCTTCGTCCTCGCCACGCAGAACCCGATCGAGATGGAAGGCACGTACCCGCTGCCGGAAGCGCAGCTGGACCGGTTCATCTTCAAGCTGCGCGTGCGCTTTCCCGCGATCGAGGAGCTGAACCAGATCATCGAGCGCACGACCCAGCCACGGCAGGTCGCGGTGACGCGCGTCATGACGGGGCCGCAGGTGCTGGCGTTTCGCGAGCTCATCCGCGAGGTGCCGATCGCCACCACCGTGCGCGATCTCGCGTCCACGATCGTGATGGCGACGCACCCGCAGTGGGAGCACGCGCCGGAGGTGACGCGCCGTTTCGTGCGGTACGGGGCGAGCCCTCGGGGCGCGCAGGCGCTCGTGCTCGGCGCGAAGGTGCGCGCGCTCATCGAGGGCCGGTTCAACGTGAGCGCCGACGACCTGCGGGCACTCGCGGCGCCCGCGCTGCGTCACCGCATCATCCTCAACTTCGAAGGCGAGGCCGAGGCCGTGGACGCCGACACCCTGGTGGGACAGATCGTCGACGCCGCGGAGACGGTCATCGTCCAGGGTAAGGAGGCATTCCTGCGGTGAGCGAAACCAGGGCCGTGCCGAACGCGGTCGAGCGTCTGGTTCGCCAGATCGTGAGTCAGGTCCGCTGGCGTCGCGCCGAGCACTACGCGCTGCGGGGGGTGTTCTGGGGCGTGCTCCTGGCGATCGTGCCGCTGGTCGTCAAGGGCCCCTTCGCCGCGTGGGCGGTCCCGCTCGCGGGCGGGCTCGTCGTCGCCGGCGTCCTTGGCGGTCTCGCGTACGGGCTCAGCCGGCGCGTCGGCGCGGTCGACGCGGCGCGGCTGGCCGACCGGGCCTTCGGGCTGTCGGATCGTGTGACGACCGCGCTCGAATGTGGCCGGCGCGGGGACCGTGGCCCGATGGTCGAGGCACTCATCGCCGATGCCATCGAGCGCGCGGAGTCCGTCCAGCCACGGCAGATCGTGCGTCGGGTGCTTCCCCGCGAGGCGAAGCTGCTGCCGCTCCCGATCGTGGCCGCCGCCGTGCTCGTCCTCGCGCCCCCCGTCCCGCTGCCGTCGGCGCGCCTCTTCGAGCGCATGGTATCGACGGCGGCCGAGGAGGAGGCCCAGGAGCGCGGCGACACGTCGATGATCGAGGAGCGCGCCCGGCCCATCCCGCGCGACCCACTGCGGCGCCCCGCCTTCGAGGAGCGCGATTTCGCCGCCCGCGCCGCCACGGGGGCGCCTTCGACCGCCGGTGACCTGTCGGCGATCTTCAAGGACACGTCCCTCGGGAGCCAGCGGCCGGACTTCAACAGCTTCCTGAAGAAGGGCGACGAGCGGCTGAAGCTGCTCGAGCGCATGGACCGCCTGCCTGACCTCCAGACCGACTTCACCACCAACCAGTACAAGATGGTGTTCCGCAAGTCGAAGGAGCTCAAGGGCGGGCTGAGGCCGGATCAGGTCTCGCCGCAGAAGCTGCGGGAGATCCTCGAGGAGATGGAGCGCCTCGGGCGCAAGGGCGGCGCGAACTGGAGCGGCGACGCCATGGAAGGGATGGAGGCGCTCGAGTACGGTGAGCAGGACAGGGCCATGAGCGCGATGGAAAAGGCCCTCAACAAGATGCGGGCGGCGCAGGAGCGCGCGCGGTCCGGCAGGAACCTCCGTGGCGGACGTGACGGCAAGGGCGGCGACCGCGGGCAGGGTGGTGCGTCGCCGGAGGACATGGACTTCGGCGAGGGCGAGGGGCTGTTCCCCGGGAGGGGCAAGAGCCAGTCGCCGAAGGGTGAGCCGTCGCAGCGCCTGCGTGCGAACCCGTACGACGTCGGCGTCGAGGGCGAGAGCCGCCGCGGGAAGAAGCAGGGGTACGACACGAACCTGACCGGGCGGGGGGGCAAGATGGACTCACGCTTGCAATACCTCGGAGTGATCGGGCAGTACCGCAAGATGATGGAAGACGCCATCGCGCGCGAGCAGGTTCCCCGCGACTATCACACCCAGATCAAGGACTACTTCCAGGCGCTGGACGAGCGGTAAGCGTGCCCGCGACAGAGCGGCCGACCCTGTTCTCCCCGGAGTTCCTGGCGCAGCTCGAGCGCCTGTCTCTCGCCTCGCGGCGCGTGTTTCGCGGGCGTGTCAGGGGTGAGCGGCGCAGCCTCCGACGCGGACACAGCGTCGAGTTCTGCGACTACCGACCGTACGGCATCGGCGACGACCTGCGATACGTCGACTGGAACGTGTTCGGCCGGCTCGACCGCCTGCACGTGAAGCTGTTCCTCGACGAGGAGGACCTCTGCGTGCACCTCCTCATCGATGCGTCGCGGTCGATGAGCTTCGGAAGCCCGTCGAAGCTCGACTATGCCGTCCGGCTCGCCGCCGCGCTCGGCTTCGTCGGGCTCGTCAGCCTCGAGCGGGTGGGGGTGAGCGTGCTGAGGGACAAGGGCGCCGAGGGCTGGCCGCCCGCGCGCGGGCGCAACCAGTTCAGCAGCCTCGTCCAGTTCCTCGTGGGCCTGAAGTCGGACGGAGGGACGCGACTCAACGACGCGCTCGGGACCTACGCGCTGCGGGCGCGGGAACCCGGCCTCGCCGTCGTGATGTCGGACCTCCTCGACCCCGACGGCTTCGAGAACGGCGTGCGCGCGCTGCTCGAGCGGCGGTTCGACGTGCACGTGATCCACCTGCTCGATCCCGAGGAGGTGAACCCCGAGATCGACGGCGACTTCCGCCTCATCGACAGCGAGACGGGTGAGCTGCGGGAGATCACCGTGGACGCCGAGGCGGTCCGCCGGTATCGCGAGCGCCTGCACCAGTTCCTCACGCGGGTGGAGACCTTCTGCCGGTCCCACGAGCTCGGGTACCACCGGGTGATCACCGACACCCCCTTTGAGGAGTTCGTGGTGTCGCAGTTGAAGGGCCTCGTGTACGCATGAGCTTCCTGGCGCCCCTCGCGCTCGCGCTGTTCGGCCTGTCGCTGCCGCTCGTCCTCCTCTACTTCCTCAAGGTCCGGCGCCGCGAGCGCACGGTGCCCAGCCTGCTCCTGTGGGAGGCGAGTCTCCGGGACCGCGAGGCTTCCGCGTTCTTCCAGCGGTTGCAGCGCGATCCGCTGCTGATCCTCCAGCTCCTCGCGCTCCTGGCGCTCACGCTCGCGCTCGCGCGTCCGGTCGTCAGCGTGATGGGGCACGGCTCGCAGAAGGTCGCGATCGTGCTCGACACCTCGGCCTCGATGAAGGCGCGGGACGTCTCGCCGTCGCGCTTCGAGGTCGCGAAGGGCAAGGCGCTCACCCTCATGAGCCGGCTCGGCGAAGGCGCCGAGGTCATGGTGATCGAGGCGGGGGTGCAGCCGCGGGTCGTCGCCGCGCTCGGCCGCGACCGCCAGCGGGCCGCGGCCGCGATTCACGGCACGTACGCCAAGGACCTGCCGAACCGGCTCGAGGAGTCGATTCGCACGGCGCGAGCACTCGTCGGCGACGATGCGCGCGCCGAGATCCACGTCTTCACCGACGGCGCGTTCACGCTCCGCGAGGGCCCGGAGACGGCCGACCCGCGGGTCCGCTGGGTCGGCGTCGGCCGGCGCGGGGACAACGTCGGCATCACGAGCCTGGCCGTCCGCAAGAACTACTACGGGACGTTCGACTACCAGGCGTTCCTCTCGCTCGTCAACTACACCCAGGACACGAAGACCTTCAACTTCGCGCTGACGGTCGCCGGCAACACGATCGCCGAGAAGTCGGTCACGCTGGAGCCGAACGTTCGCCGGTCCGTCGTCGTCCCGTTCAGCCACACCGGCGGCGGCGTCGTGAACGCCAAGCTCGCGCTCGACGACGACCTCGAGAGCGACAACGTCGCGTACGCCGTGCTGCCCGCGCCGCGCAAGATCAAGGTGCTCCTCGTCAGCCCGGGCAACCTGTTCGTCGAGAAGGTCCTCACGACCGATCCACAGGTCGAGCTGGAGGTGGTCACGCCCGACGAGTACCAGGGCGGGATGGGCGAGTCCGACGTCGTCGTCGTCGATTCCGCCAACCCGACGCGGGTCGGTCCCGGGCGCTACATCTTCGTGAACGGTGTGCCGAACGACGTCCCGATCGAGGTCCTCGGCCGGATGGAGCGCCCGACGATCATGGACTGGGACCGGGCGCATCCCGTCATGCGGCACGTCGAGCTCGCGAAGGTCGCGATCGAGGACGCGATCCGTATCCGACCCCTCGCCGCGGGGCGTCCGCTCGTCGAGAGCGTCGGCGGCCCCCTCGTCTACGCGCTCGAGGAAACGGACCGCAAGGCCGTCTTCATCGGATTCGACCTCTTCAAGAGCGATTTCCCGCTCCGCGTCGCGTTCCCGCTCATCGTCTCGAACAGCCTGCGGTGGCTGCACCCGTCAGGGCTCGACCAGGCGAGCCTGCAGCTCGCGGCGGGCCAGCCGATCCTCCTGCCGGTCGAGCACGGGATCAGCACGGTGTCGGTCACCCGAC
Source organism: Candidatus Rokuibacteriota bacterium (assembly GCA_016184125.1). Classification (GTDB taxonomy): domain Bacteria; phylum Methylomirabilota; class Methylomirabilia; order Rokubacteriales; family CSP1-6; genus AR8. Next base: position 45,472 of record JACPDG010000041.1, read on the forward strand.
CGGGCGGGCGGACGGTCAAGGCGGACATCACCCGGGGCGCGGCGAGCTTCTCCGAGACCGACGAGGTCGGCGTCTACACGTTCACGTCGTCCAAGGGCGACATGCGCATCGCGGTCAATCTCATGGATCCGGGCGAGTCGGACGTCGCACCGCGCCCGCTGCCGGCATCCGCCGGGCGCGGGCAGGCGAGCTCCGCTCCCGTGCCGATCCAGCGCGAGCTCTGGCCGCTCCTGGTCGGCCTCGCCATCCTCCTGTTGCTGCTCGAAGGCGCGCTCTACTGGCGCCGCCAGGCGCGTGGCCGCTTGCGCGCCCCCGCGAGCCTGGCCGACCGCTGGGCGCTCGGGCTCCGGGGCGCGCTCGTCGTCGTGCTGCTGCTGACCCTCACGCGGCCGACGATGCCGCGGTGGGTCGACCGCATGAACGTGATGTTCCTCCTCGATCTCTCGGACAGCGTCAGCCTCGCCGCCCGCGAGCGCGCGTGGCGGTTTGCCGCCGACGCGGCGAAGTCGATGAATCCGTCGGACCGTGTCGGCGTGATCACGTTCGGGGCGAACGCGGTCGTGGACCAGCCGCTCGCCAAGCGGGCGACCGTCGAGCGTCCGAAGGCCGAGGTGGGCGGACGCCACACGAACGTCTTCCAGGCGCTCCAGCTCGCCCTCGCGAGTCTCACGCCCGGACACGCCAACCGCGTCGTGCTCATCACGGACGGCCGGCAGAACGCGGGCAACGCGCTCGCGGCCGCGCAGGCCGCCAAGGACGCCGGCGTCGACGTCCACTACGTCGCGGCGCCGCTCACGTTCTCGCAGGAGGTCGTCGCCGAATCGCTCGTGCTGCCGCAGGAGGTCAAGTTCGGCGAGCCGTTCCACGCGAAGGTCGTGGCGTGGAGCCTGAAGGAGACCCAGGGCCGGCTGTCGCTCTTCCGCAACGGGGAGTTCATCGGCTCGCAGGTCATCCGGCTCACGCCGGGCAAGAACGCGTTCAGCTACCGCCAGTCGCTCGACGCCGCCGGCGTCCACGTCTACCAGGCGGCCATCGAGGTCGACGGGGACACGATCGAGGACAACAACCGCGCCGTCGGCACGGTCGTCGTCCGCGGCCGCCCGCAGGTGCTCATCGCCGACAAGGACAAGACGCACGTGCAGTCGCTCGCGGCGGCGCTCCGGTCGCAGAACATCGACGTCACGGTCGTCAACCCGGCCGGGATCCCGAAGGACATCGCGGGATTGCAGAAGTACGACGGCATCGTGCTGTCGAACGTGTCGTCGCTCAAGCTCACGCGCGCGCAGATGGGCCACATCCGGGACTACGTCCGCGAGCACGGCGGCGGGCTGACGATGATCGGCGGCGAGGAAAGCTTCGGTCTCGGCGGGTACTACCGCACGCCGATCGAGGAAGCGCTGCCGGTGACCATGGAGGTCAAGCAGAAGGTCGAGATCCCGAGCCTCGCGGTCGTGCTCTCGATCGACCGCTCCGGCTCGATGGCGATGTCGACGGACGAGAAGATCACCAAGCTCGACCTCGCGAAGGAAGCGGCCCACCTCGTGGTGGACCTGCTCGACGAGCGCAACGAGGTCGGCGTGCAGAGCTGGGACACCGAGTTCCTCTGGGACGCGCCGGTCCGGATCGCGAGGGACAAGCAGGCGATCCACCACGCGATCGCGACGATCAAGGCGGGTGGCGGCACCGACGGGTACCCGGCCCTCAAGGACTCGTTCTCGGTCCTGTTCGAGCGACCCGCGCTCCTCAAGCACGTCATCTTCCTGTCCGACGGCCAGATGACCCGCGGCGACTTCGCGGGTCTGCTGCGGCGCATGGCGAAGGACAAGATCACGGTGTCGACGGTCGCCATCGGCAAGGACGCCGACGTCCAGCTGATGGTGGACATCGCGAAGTGGGGCAAGGGACGCTTCTACTACACCGAGGACTCGCAGACGATTCCCCGGATCTTCACGCTGGAGACGCAGCTCGCGTCCAAGGCCTCCCTGATCGAGCAGCCCTTCCGGCCCCAGCTCACGTCGCCCGGGCACGAGGCGATGCAGGACATCGACTGGAAGGCGGTGCCCCCGCTGGGCGGATACGTCGCGACGACGGTGAAGTCGACCGCGGAGCTCGTGCTCATGAGCCACCAGGAGGACCCGGTCCTCGCGACGTGGCGGTACGGGCTCGGCCGGACCGCGGCGTTCACCTCGGACGCGAAAGCGAAGTGGGGCGTCCTCTGGCTCCGCTGGCGGAACTTCAACAAGTTCTGGGCGCAGCTCACGCGCTGGACGCTCCGGAGCGGCTCGCGCAGCGACACCGTCGCCCGCGTCGAGCGGCGTGACGAGACCGGCGAGGTGCTCGTCGACGCGATCGACGGCAAGGGCGAGTTCATCAACTTCCTCGACTCGCAGGTCGGTGTCGTCGCGCCCAACCGGGAACGGACGGTGATCGATCTCGAGCAGGTGGGTCCGGGGCGCTACCGGGGCCGCTTCCCCGCCCCGCAGGAAGGGGTGTACCTGGTCGGCATGGCGCAGCGTCGAGGCGAGCAGGTCGTCGGGTCGCAGCTCGCGGGCCTGGTGGTACCGTATGCGCAGGAGCTTCGCGACCTCGGCGTGGACGAGCCGTCGCTCCGCGAGCTCTCGGAGCTGACCGGCGGAGGGCCGCTCGGTGAGCCGCGCGAGGCGTTCCTCAAGGGACGGCGGCAGTCACGGATCGCGATCGAGATCTGGCCGTGGCTGGTCGGGCTCGTGGCGCTGGCGCTCATTCCCGAGATCGCCATCCGGCGCATCGGCGGGGGCGCGCTCGGGTGGCTGCGCGAGCGGGTCGGGAGCGGAGCACGATCGACCGAGACCGGACGGGAGGGACGCCGATGATCCGTGAGTGGGGGCGGCGATCTCGGCTGGCGACAGGCTGGCTGGCGGTGGCGATCCTGGGTCTCGCCGTCACGGCGAGCGCGAGCAACCCGAAACCACGCGTGATCATCATCCTGCCCTTCGACGTGACGGGCCTCTCTCGTGACGACCGGTGGCTCGGGGAGGGGGTCGCGCAGATCGTCGCGCTCGGCCTGGCCCAGCATCCGGCGTTCGTCCAGATCGAGCGTGCCCGGCTCCGCGCGTTCGGGACACCGGAGGTGTGGGGCGATCCGGCGGTGACCCAGGCCACGCGTTCGCTCAAGGCGGATGCGGCGGTCTACGGTCGCATCACGCGGAACGAGGCGAACGTGGTCGTGCAGCCGAGGATCCTCGACGTGAGGGCCGGCTCCCCGGACACCGTCGGGCTGGAGCCGTTGACGGCGCCGGCCGATGAGCTGCTCGGGCGGCTGGGCGCACTGCCGGCCGCCTACGCGAGAACGCTGCGCGTCTCCGTGTCCGACGCCGAGAACACGCGGATGGAGGCGGCCGCGCACCCGACCCGATCGATGCGCGCGTTCGAGCTCTTCACGCGCGCGAAGCTCGCGCTCGCGCGCGGGGGACCGGATGCGAACGAGAGCGCGGTGGACCTGCTCTCGCGCGCGATCGAGGCCGACCCGAGCTTCGTCGTCGCGCAGTACACGCTCGGCACCGTCCACCAGGCGCTCGGCAACCGGTGGAAGGCGGCCGCCCAGTTCCGTGCGGCCACGCAGCTCGATCCGACCCAGCCCGAGCCGCTCAAGGCGCTCGGAGACCTGTTCCTCGCCGCGCCCAGGCGGCTCTTCGACCAGGCGGTGGAGGCCTACACGAAGGCGATCGAGCTGAGACCCTTCTACGCGGACGCGCACGTCGGGCTCGGCGAGGCCAAGGCGGCGAAGGGCGACATCGACGGTGCCATCGCCGCGTTCCAGAAGGCGCTGGTCTACAACCCGGTCAACCCGCGGGTGCACCTGGCGCTCGGCAAGATCTACTACTCCGAGAAGGGCCTGTACTACGAGGCGGTCAACGCGTACAAGCGCGCGATCGACCTCGACCCGCAGTCCGTCCAGGCCCGCATGGGCCTCGGGGAGGTCTACGAGGAGAAGGGGCTGTTCAAGGAGGCCATCGAGGAGTACGGGCGCGTCATCGAGCTCGACGCCAAGCACACCAACGCGATGTACAATCTGGCCTTGGTGTACGAGAAGGTCGACCCGCGCGAAGCCATCGCGCAGTGGGAGCGCTACATCACGCTGGCGTCGCAGCTACCCTCGGAAAAGGACTGGGTGGACATCGCCCGGCAGCACCTGAAGAAGCTCAGGAATCAGGTGAAGGACTAGCGCCGGCGCCCCTTCGATTCGCTTGGACGAGCTCAGGAAAGATCCCACTCGCAGCAACTGGGTCCTCATCCGGCCGAAGCCGACGCCCAGGCCCGACGACGGGTGTCTCTACTGTCCCGGGAACGAGGGCCGCTCCGGTCCGGAGATCGCGGCGTACCGCAAGGACTCGCTCGGCGCGAACGGCCCGGGCTGGACCGTGCGCGTCGTGCCGGAGAGCGATCCGTACTTCAGGATCGAGCACGAGCTCGTGCGCGAAGGGGTCGGCATGTTCGACATGATCACCGCGCGCGGCGCCTCGGAGCTCATCCTCGAGTCACCGAAGCACGGCGACACGCTCGCGACGATCAGCCCCGCCCAGGTGGAAGCGGTGCTGTGGATGTACCGCGACCGGCTCCTGGACCTCAAGCGCGACCACCAGATCCGCGACATCATGATCTCGCGACGTCACCGCAAGCCGGGCGTGCCGCCGCACCACCCGTACTCCCGGGTGACCGCGATCCCGATCGTGTTCGCCGCGACACGCCGCGAGCTCCGGGAAGCCCGGGACTACTACCAGTACAAGCGCCGGTGCCTCTACTGCGACATCCTGAGGCAGGAGATCGCCAACGAGGAGCGGATCGTCAGGCTGACGCGCGGGTTCGCCGTGCTCGTCCCGTATGCGGCGCGCAGCCCGCTCGAGACGTGGATCGTGCCGCGGCAGCACGCGTGCGCGTACGAGGAGGCGCTCAGCGCCGAATCCGCGGCGGAGCTGGCGAGGCTGACGACCGACTATTTCCGCACGCTCGCGCGTGGCTTCGGGGACCCCGGGTACGAGCTGCAGCTGCACAACGCGCCGAACGTGCGGTCGCGGATCCTCCAGGGTGACTGGGCCACGATCCGGGACGACTACCACTGGCACATGGAAATCGTCGTGCACCCGGAGCGTGCGAATCGCATCGGCGGTATCTACGTGAACGAACGGCCGCCGGAGACGTGCGCGGCCGAGCTCCGCGCGCACTGGCCGGGGTAGCGGAGCGAGCGCGCGCGGGCGGCGAGGGCGGGGTGGGCTCGGGTGGCCCGTTCCCCGCCGGCCGTGATCGGGTCGTAACGGTCCCGATTGGGAACGCGCCAGCCGGTTATCGGTACGCCACCGGTCGTGGCCAGAGAGCCCACCCCGCCCTCGCCGCCCGCGCCCGTCCGCGTCCGAGGGCTGTTACGGGTACAGGCCGCGGATCTTGTAGCCCTCGGCGACGCGGCGGATCCCTTCCATGAGCGCGGCGGTGCGGAGGTCGGTGCCTTCCTTGGTCGCCACGCCCCACACCCTGTTGAACGCGCGCGTCATGACCTCCTGCAGGCGCGCGGTGATCTCGCTCTCCCGCCAGAAGTAGTACTGGAGACCCTGCACCCACTCGAAGTACGAGACGACGACGCCGCCCGCGTTCGCGAGCACGTCGGGAACGACGGTGACGCCTCGATCGCGCAGGATCGCGTCCGCCTCCAGTGTGGTCGGTCCGTTCGCGCCTTCGACGACGATGTGCGCCTTGACGCGGTCCGCGTTGTCCTCCCGGATCTGGGAGGCGACGGCCGCCGGGATGACGATGTCGCACGCCTGCTCGAGGATCTCCTGATTGGTGAGACGGTCGGTGTCGGGAAACCCCACGACGGTGCCCGCCTCGGCGACGTGCCGCTCCAGCTGGGCCACGTCGATGCCGCGCGGGTTCCAGATCCCGCCCCCCAGGTCGCTGATGCCCGCGATGATCGCGCCCTCGCGCCACAGCAGCCGCGCCGCCACCGACCCGACGTTGCCGAACCCCTGGACGGCGACCTTCCGGCCGCGGATCTCCTCGCCGAGCATGCGTGCCGCCTGGTAGAGGACGTACACGATGCCGCGTCCCGTCGCTTCGCGCCGGCCCGCCGAGCCGCCGATCAGGAGCGGCTTGCCGGTCACGACTCCGGGAACCGTTCTCCCCTGTGTCATGGAATAGGTATCCATCATCCAGGCCATGACCTGCTCGTCGGTGCCCAGGTCGGGGGCCGGGATGTCGAGGTCCGGGCCGATCAACAGGATGATCTCGGCGGTGTAGCGCCGCGTCAGGTGCTCGAGCTCCGTCCGTGAGAGCTGCCGCGGATTGCACCGTACACCGCCCTTGGCGCCGCCGTACGGGAGCCCCATGAGGGCGCACTTCCAGCTCATCAGCATCGCGAGGGCGGTGACCTCGCCCAGGTTGACGTCCGGCGCGTACCGGAGGCCGCCCTTCGTGGGACCGAGGACGGTGTTGTGGTGCACGCGGTAACCCGTGAATACTCCTGTCTTTCCATTGTCCATGCGAATCGGGATGGACACGACGAGCGCCCGGCGGGGATGTCTGAGCCGCTCGTGAACGTCCGGGTCGACGCCGAGCTTCTGGGCGACGTGATCGAGCTGGCGCAGCGCGGTACGGAGCATCTCGGACTCGAACTCTCGATGGTCAGTCATGGTCTTTCCCTTGACATGGCAGGCTCAAAGCGGGAGAATCCGACTGATTGTATCGGCGACCAAAAGCGTCGGGTATAGTCAACGTACGATGCTTCGATTCACCAAGCGCGCGGATTACGGGTTGATGGCGATCCATTATATTGCCGTCCACGAGGATCATGGCGCCGTCAGCGCGAAGCGGATCGCCGAGGAGTTCCGGATCCCGCCTGAACTGCTTGCAAAGATCCTGCAACGTCTCGCGCGCGAGAGGCTGATCGTGAGCCAGAACGGACCAAAGGGAGGATACGTCCTGTCCCAGCGGTCGACGACGATCACGGTCGGTCAGGTGATTCGGGCCCTCGAGGGGCCCATCCGGATCGTCGAGTGCTACGAGCAGGCGAGCGAATGCCCGCAGCTCGAGCGGTGCAACCTGCGGCGTCCGGTACAGAAAATACAAGCGGCGATCAGCCAGATGCTCGACACGATGAGCCTCGCCGAGCTGACGGGCGACGACATCCCGGAGTTGCTGACCATCAATGGCAGGGCGGGCTGCTGACGGTCAATGGGAGAGCCAGTTGAGCGCTTGCCAACGTACTAGGTGCCCGAGGAGCGCCCCGGCTGCGCCGGGGCGCTTCCGAGCCACCAAGGGGGGCTTGGGGGGCTTCGATAATCCCCCCAAGGAGGACAGATGCTGAAGTTCCCCATTTTCATGGATGCGCAGTCGACGACGCCGTGCGACCCACGCGTGGTCGAGGCGATGATGCCGTACTTCACCGAGAAGTTCGGTCATCCCGCGAGCCGCAACCACCCGTTCGGCTGGGAGGCCGAGGCGGCGGTCGACCGCGCGCGCGGCCAGATCGCCAGGCTCATCGGCGCGCGCGACCCGAAGGAGATCGTCTTCACGTCCGGAGGGACCGAGTCGATCAACCTGGCGCTCAAGGGCATCGCGGAGATGTACCGGGAGAAGGGCAACCACATCGTCACGACCGTCATCGAACAACGCGCCGGGATCGATGTGGCGAAGCGCCTCGAGCGCCAGGGGCTCGAGGTCACGTACGTCCCCGTGCAGCCGGACGGGCTCATCGACGTCGCGGAGATCGAGAAGGCGATCACGCCGAGGACGATCCTGATCTCGGTGATGTTCGCGAACAACGAGATCGGCACGATCCAGGACATCGCGGCGATCGGCAGGCTCGCCAAGTCCAGGGGCGTCATCTTCCACACCGACGCCACCCAGGCGGCCGGCAAGACGCCGATCGACGTCGAGGCGATGGGCATCGACCTGCTGTCGTGCACCGCGCACCTCGTGCACGGGCCGAAGGGTGCCGGCGCGCTCTACGTGCGACGGAAGGGCCCGCGCGTGCGCCTGACGCCGCTGATCGACGGCGGCGGTCACGAGCGGGGCATGCGATCGGGGACGCTGGCGGTGCCGCTGATCGTCGGCTTCGGTCGCGCCGCGGAGATCTGCCGGGAGGAGATGGCCGACGAGGCCGCGCGGATCGGGAAGCTGCGGGACCGGCTCCAGGACATGATCCTGTCGAGCGTGGACGAGTGCTTCCTGAACGGGCATCCGGACCGCCGGCTCCCGAACAACCTGAACGTCTCCTTCGCCTACGTCGAGGGCGAATCGGTGCTGATGGGCCTGAACAAGGAGACCGCGCTCAGCTCCGGGTCGGCGTGCACGTCCGCGACGCTCGAGCCCTCGTACGTCATCGCGGCGCTCGGCGCGTCCGCGGAACTGGCCCACTCCTCGATCCGGTTCAGCCTCCACCGGTTCAACACGGAGGAGGAGGTCGAGTACGTGGGGCAGCGGACGATCGAGGTCGTGAAGCGCCTGCGCGAGATGTCGCCGCTGTACGAGCTCGCCAAGGAAGGTGTGGACCTCAAGTCCATCAAGTGGAAAGCGGATTAGAGGGGGGCAGCAGGACATGGCTTACAGCGACAAGGTCGTCGATCACTACAACAACCCGCGCAACGTCGGGTCCTTCGGGAAGGACACGCCCGGCGTCGGCACGGGGCTCGTTGGCGCGCCGGAGTGCGGCGACGTCATGAAGCTCCAGATCAAGGTGAACCTGGAGACGGGCGTGATCGAGGACGCGAAGTTCAAGACGTTCGGGTGCGGCAGCGCGATCGCGTCGTCCAGCCTCGCCACCGAGTGGCTCAAGGGCAGGACGGTCGACGAGGCGGCGGTCATCAAGAACACCGACATCGTCACCGAGCTGAAGCTGCCGCCGGTCAAGATCCACTGCTCGGTGCTCGCGGAGGATGCCATCAAGGCCGCGCTCGCCGACTACAAGACCAAGTGGGGGACGCAGGCGCCCGCGGAAGCGGCGGCCAGCGCGTCCTCGTAGCGAGGAGGAACCGTTCGCATGGCGCTGACCCTGACCGAAACGGCGATCAAGCACGTGAAGGAGCTCAAGCAGGGGCAGAACCTCCCGGACACCGCCTTCCTCCGGATGGGTGTGAAGGGCGGCGGGTGCTCGGGCATGTCGTACCTCCTCGAGTTCGACTCCGAGATGGGGCCGCACGACAAGGAGTTCGACATCGACGGCATCAAGGTCGTCTGCGACAAGAAGAGCTACCTCTACCTGAACGGGACGACGCTCGACTACGTGCAGCAGGGACTTCAGGGGGGATTCACGTTCGTGAACCCGCAGGCGAAGTCCAGCTGCGGCTGCGGCACGTCCTTCTCGGCATAGCGGGGCCCGCGCGCGAGCCGGCTCACGGGCCCGCCGTCGGGCCCGTTGGCTTGTGGGGGCATGATGAGGCGGATGAACTACTTCGAGGTGTTCTGCCTGGACCGGAAGCTGGGGATCGACGCCCAGGCGCTGCAGTCCCGGTTCTACGAGCTGTCGCGCCGGTGGCACCCGGACTTCCAGCAAGGCCGCACGCCCGAAGCGCAGGCCGAGGCGCTCGAGCGCTCGGCGCTCGTGAACGCCGCGTATCGCGCGCTCCGCGATCCCATCGCGCGCGTCGAGTACCTCGTGCGCCTCGCCGAGGGCCGCGACACGAAGGGGGGCGCCGTCGTGAAGCCGAAGGCGCCGCCCGAGCTGCTCGAGGAGATCTTCGAGCTGCTGGAGACGCTGGCCGAGGCTCGCGCGGGCGGCCTGGACGATGACCGCCGCGCCGAGCTCGCCGTCGAGCGCGATCGCCTCGTGAAGCGGCTCGCGGCCGAGGAAGACCGCCTGAAGGGCTCGCTCGCGACCGCGTGGGATTCGGCGACGCCGGCCGACCGGCCGCGGGTGCTCGCCGCGCTCAAGGACGCGCTCGCCGTCCGCGCCTACCTGAGGACCGTGATCGACGACCTGACGAACGCCCTCGAGGGGCAGGAGAGCGATGCCGCGCATCATCGGCATTGACCTGGGGACGACGAACAGCCTCGTCGCGTACGTCGACGAGAAGATCGGTCTGCCCCGGGTGATCCCGGACGAGCGCGGGCGCGTGCTCCTGCCGTCGGTCGTCTCCTTCACGCCCGAGGGCATCCTCGTGGGCGAGGACGCCAGGCGGCAGCTGGTGCGCCGGGCCGATGCCACCGTCTACTCGGTCAAGCGCCTCATGGGGCGGAGCTACGACGACGTCAAGGACGAGCTGAAGTACCTGCCGTTCACGATCGTGCCGGGTGACGGCATCGTGAGGATCCAGGCCGGCGGTCGCGAGGTGACGCCGCCCGAGGTGTCGGCGGTCGTGCTGCGGGCGCTCAAGGACCGCGCGGAGCGTGCCTTCGACGAACCGATCGAGAAGGCCGTCGTCACCGTGCCGGCGTACTTCAACGACAGCCAGCGACAGGCCACGCGTGACGCGGGGCGGATCGCGGGCCTCGACGTCGTCCGGATCGTGAACGAGCCGACGGCCGCGTCGCTGGCGTACGGGCTGGACCGGCTCGAGCACGGCATCGTCGCGGTCTACGACCTGGGCGGCGGCACCTTCGACATCTCCATCCTCCGCGTCCAGGAGGGGATCTTCGAAGTGCTGGCGACGAACGGGGATACGCACCTGGGCGGAGACGACTTCGACCGCGTGCTGATGCTCTGGCTCCTCGAGGACGTCCAGGCCCGGCACCACCGGGAGCTCGAAGGCTGCGGGATCAACCTCGCGCGCGACAACGACGCGATGCAGGAGCTCAGGCTCGCGGCCGAGGCGGCGAAGATCCGGCTCTCGACCGAGGAGCGCACGGGGCTCACCCTGCCGTTCGGGGAGTTCACGTACCGGCGCGAGATCACGCGGGCGGACATCGAGCGGCTCATCGAGCCGCTGGTCCAGAAGACGCTCGGGCCGTGCCGCATGGCGCTCAAGGACGCGGGCCTCGGACCCGACGGCATCGACGAGGTCGTGCTCGTCGGCGGGTCGACGCGCGTGCCGCTCGTGCGGCGGCGCGTGCAGGAGCTCTTCCGGAAGCCGCCGCACAGCCACCTCAACCCGGAGGAGGTCGTCGCGCTCGGCGCCGCGGTGCAGGCGGGGATCCTGGCCGGCGGGATCCGGGACATGCTGCTGCTCGACGTGACGCCGCTGTCGCTCGGCATCGAGACCCTGGGCGGCATCGTGGGCGTGCTGATCGCGCGCAACACCACGATCCCGACGAGTGCCCGGGAGTTGTTCACGACCTCCGCCGACGGCCAGACCGTGGTCGACATGCACGTGGTCCAGGGCGAGCGCGAGCTGGCGAAGGACTGCCGGTCGCTCGCGCGCTTCGAGCTCCGCGGCATCGATCCGATGCCGGCCGGGATGCCCAAGATCGAGGTCACGTTCCTGATCGACGCCGACGGCCTGCTCCAGGTGACGGCGAAGGAGCTCCGGACGGGCAAGGCGGCGTCGATCGTGGTGAAGCCGACGTACGGGCTCACGGAGGCCGACGTCGAGCGGATGATCGAGGACTCGTTCACGTACGCGGAGGCGGACGTCGAGACGCGGCTCACCATCGAGGCGCGCAACGAGGCCGACACGGTGATCACGCACGTGCGGCGGGCGCTCGCGCAGGCCGCGCACCTCACCGACGCCGCCGAGCGCGCCCGCATCGAGACCGCGCTCGCCGAGCTCCTGCGCGCGCGCGGCGGGGACGACCGCGATCTGATCATCGAGAAGACGACCGAGGTGAACCGAGCGACCGAGCGGCTCGCCGAGGCGATGATGGACGCGGCGCTGCGCGGCGCCATCGAGAGCCGGCGCGCCGACGAGATCATGGAGTCGTCGTGATGGCGTTTCACAAGGTGACGTTCCTTCCCCTCGATCGGACCGTGGAGGTCGACGATTCGAAGTACCCGCTCGCCGACCACGGCAAGCCGGGCTCGATCCTCGACATCGCGCTCGCCAACGACGTCGAGCTCGAGCACAACTGCGGCGGCAGCTGCGCCTGCACGACGTGTCACGTCATCGTGCGCGAGGGCGAGGAGAACCTCTCGGAGATGCAGGCGGACGAGGAGGACCGGCTCGACACGGCGGAGGGGCTGACGATCCACTCGCGGCTCGGCTGCCAGGCGGTCGTGCGGGGCGATGTCGTCGTGCAGATCCCCGACTAGCGGTCTGCGGGATGCGAGGTGGCGCATGCTGACGTGGCGGGACGCTGAAGACATCGCGATGGCGCTCTCCGAGCGGTTCCCCGACACGGACCCGCTCACGGTGCGGTTCACCGACCTGCACCGCTGGGTGACCGAGCTGCCGGAGTTCTCGGACGACCCCAAGGCGTCCAACGAGGGGATCCTCGAGAAGATCCAGATGGCGTGGGTGGAGGAAGTGCGGGGACGGTGATGCGCGAGCTACCAGGCGATGACCTGGTCCGACCCGAAGACGAGGTCCACGAGTTGCGCGTAGTCGAGATCCGCCGGGACGCGCCGCACGGTCGTGCCGGCGCCCTCGGCGGCGGCCGCGGCGCCCTCGGCGGCGGCCGCGGCGCCCTCCAGCAGCACGACGATCACCCGGTCGCCCGCCTCGACCTGCCCCCGCATGGTGGCCGCGGCCAGGGTGTCCGGCGCCGCCTTGAGCAGGTGGACGACCTGCGCCATCAGAACACCATCACCCGCCGGGCCTGGCGGATGATCCCGGCGGCGTCGTCGGTCGTCACGCGGACGATCGGGTGCTGCTCCACGTTCCAGTCCGGACGGTCGGGCACGGCGTCCGCCTCGACGTGGAACGGCACGCCGAGCGACCGCAGATTGGCGCGGAACTTCGCGATGTCGTCCCCGTCCACCAGGTCGTCCGTGTCCTCGTCGAGCAGATGCACCGCCGGGCCCCGGAGCAGGAACACCACCTCGTTCTCGCCGGCGACGACGCCGAGCCCGATGCGCATCGCCTCGTTCGCGCGATGGGACGTGCGCGGGTCGAGCGAGATCACGGCGACGACGGGCGGGTCAGTGGACATTGACTTGGGGGGCTTCGATAGTCCCCCCATGAAACTAATTCAGCGCGATGAAGCGGTCGGTGCCGTTGATGATGTCGGTGAGCACGACCAGACCGCAGTACGTGACCGACTCCGACGCTTTGAGCGGGATCCGGCGCTTCTGGCAGCCGTAGGCGCACACGAAGAGCTTCGCGCCGCGGTCGGCGAGCGACCTCACGCGCGGATCGTCGAGGGCGCGGACGCCGTCATCGATAAGATAGAGGTAGACGGACGCGCCCCGGCCGAGCGCAGCGTCGCTGAGCCCGATCGCGGTGGCGAGGTTCGTGTCCTGCTCGGGGCCGGTGGACAGCATCAGCCCGAGCTTCTTGCCGGCGACGTCCATCGGGCGTCGAGCCTAACACCCCAGGGGAGAGGGAGCAAACCATGACCCGCCGCGTGTATCTCGACCACAACGCCTCGACGCCCGTCCATCCCGAGGTCGTCGCCGACATGCTGCCCTACTTCGGTGAGATCTTCGGGAACCCGTCGAGCGTGCACGCGTTCGGGCGCGAGGCGCGCGAGGGCATGGACCGCGCGCGCGAGCGGGTCGCCCGTTTCCTCGGCGCGTCGGCTGACGAGATCGTGTTCACGTCCGGCGGTACCGAGTCCGACAACCTGGCGATCAAGGGCCTGGCGTACGCGCGTGGCCGCGGCCACTTCATCACCTCGCGCATCGAGCACCACGCCGTGCTGCGGGCGTGCCAGTGGCTCGAGACGCAGGGCTTCGAGGTGACCTACCTGCCCGTGGACGAGCTCGGGATGGTCGACCCCGGCGACGTGAAGCGCGCGATCCGGCCGGACACGATCGGGATCACGATCATGCACGCCAACAGCGAGGTCGGCACGATCCAGCCGATCGCGGCGATCGGCGCGATCGCGCGCGAGCACGCGATCCCCCTGCACGTCGACGCCGTCCAGACGTTCGGCAAGGTGCCGATCGACCTCGACGCGATGGGCATCGCCCTGCTGTCGTTCTCCGGTCACAAGATCTACGGTCCGAAAGGCGTCGCCGGGCTCTACGTCCGCAAGGGCACGAAGATGGTCACGATCCAGCACGGCGGTGAGCACGAGCGGCGGCGGCGCGCCGGCACGGAGAACGTCGCCGGCATCGTCGGCTTCGGCAAGGCCGTCGAGGTGCGCGCCCGCGACATGGCCGGCGAGGCGGTCCGGCTGGCCGCGCTGCGTGACCGCCTGTGGGACGGCATCCGGGCGCGCGTGCCCGACGTCAAGCTGAACGGTCATCCGACCGACCGGCTGCCCGGCACCGCGAACATCTCGTACCGCAACGTCGAGTCGGAGTCCGTGGTGCTCGGCCTCGATCTCAAGGGCATCGGCGTCTCGGCGGGCTCCGCGTGCACGTCCGGCAGCGTCGAGCCGTCCTACGTGCTCGTCGCCATGGGCGTGGCGCTCGGGTGGGCGATGGGGGCGGTGCGCCACTCGCTGGGTCGCTCGACGGCGGCCGACGACATCGACTACGTGATCGAGAGCGTCGAGCCGATCGTCAAGAAGCTCAGAGGCGCCCTGCCGGTCGGAGCGCGATGAGGTACAGCCCGACGCTCATCGATCACTTCCTCAACCCGCGCAACGCCGGGCTGATGCGCGATCCGGACGGGGTCGGCGAGGAGCAGGATGCCGGCTGCGGCGATCTCGCACGTTTCTTCCTCAAGAGCGCCCGCGGCGTCGTGAGCGACGTCCGCTTCCAGGCCTACGGCTGCGGCCCGACGATCGCCGCCGCGAGCGCGGCGAGCGAGCTCATCACCGGGCGAGCGCTGGGCGACGTGACGCACCTCGAGGCCACGGAGGTCGAGCGGGCCGTCGACGGCCTGCCCGAGGACCGCAAGCATGCCGCAGACGTCGTGGCCCGCGCGCTTCGTGCGGCGGCGCGCGCTTGTCTGGGCGGCGCGCCGGAGGGGGGCTGACCGTGTTCGAGGATCTGCGCCGCGACATCCGGGTCGTGCTCGAGCGTGACCCCGCAGCGCGCTCGCCGTTCGAGGTGCTGCTCTGCTATCCGGGAGTGCACGCGCTCGCGTTTCACCGGGTCGCGCACCGGCTCTGGCAGGCGCGCTGGCGCACGCTCGCGCGGTTCATGTCGCACGCCTCGCGGTTCCTGACCGGGATCGAGATCCACCCCGGGGCCCGGATCGGGCGCGGCCTCTTCATCGACCACGGCATGGGCGTGGTCATCGGCGAGACCGCGGAGGTCGGCGACAACGTCACGCTGCTGCAGGGCGTGACGCTCGGCGGCACCAGCACGAAGCGCGAGAAGCGCCATCCGACGCTCGGCAACAACGTCGTCGTGGGCGCCGGCGCGAAGATCATCGGCGCGTTCACGATCGGCGACGGGAGCCGCATCGGGGCCGGGTCCGTCGTGGTGCGCGAGGTGCCGGCGAACTGCGTTGTCGTCGGCGTCCCCGGCCGCGTAACATACAGGGACGGTCAGCGGGTCACTGCCGGCATCGATCTCAACCAGACGGATCTCCCGGACCCGGTCGCAAAGACGATGGAGCAGTTGATGGACCGGATCCGGGCGCTCGAGGCGGACCTCGAGGCGTTGCGCAAGCTCGTCGATCGCGCCGGCGACATCAAGGAGGACAGTCCGTGACGCCGAAGGACGTGTTGAGCCTTCAGGAAGCGTCCACTTACCTCGCCATCGACGTGGCGACGCTCGAGCAGCTCGCGGGCGAGCGCCGCATCCCGTCGTTCCAGGTCGACGGCCAGTGGGTGTTCTCGAAGAAGTCGATCGACAAGTGGCGCATCGGCCAGACAGCCCGGGTCTGACCATCATCATGGGGGGACTATCGATGCCCCCCATACCCCCGCGCTCGCAAGCGGCCCGGGGAACCCGGGCCGCTGCTCGGGTACCGATTGGCTCCGAAGCCCCCGCGCTCGGAGCCGTCCCGGGGGGTGCGCGGACGCACCCGCGGACCCCGGGACGGCCCTCGATGAGGCGATGCGTTCAGGGGCTCTGACCTCCCGCGCGTGATCGACCGCGCCGGCGCCTGGTCGATCCTCACCGAGTTCACGCGCTCGGACAGCCTCCGCAAGCACGCGCGCGCCGTCGAGGCCTCGATGCACGCCTACGCCGAGCGGTACGGCGCCGACGTCGAGACGTGGCGCATCGCGGGGATGCTGCACGACTTCGACTACGAGATGCACCCCCGACCGCCCCGCCACCCGATGAAGGGGGCGGAAATCCTCGCGGCGCGCGGTGTTCCCCTCGAGATCGTCTACGCGGTGCTCGCGCACGCCGACTACTCGGGGATGCCACGGGTCTCGCTGATGGACCGGGCACTCTACGCGTGTGACGAGCTGTCCGGCTTCGTCCACGCCTGCGCCCTCGTGCGTCCCGGCCGCGCCATCACGGGGCTCACGGTCGGCTCGGTGAAGAAGAAGCTCAAGGACAAGGCGTTTGCCCGCACCGTGAACCGCGACGACGTCTACCGCGGCGCGGTCGAGCTCGGCCTGAACCTGGACACGCACGTCGCGTTCGTGATCGGCGCGCTCGAGCGGGTGGCTCCGGAGATCGGATTGGGTCGTTAGAACGGGCGGCCTCGAAATCGCCCAACGCGCACGCAAGGCACTCGTCGATGGAGCGCGCCGAAGTATAATCGCGCCCACTGACCGTCCTTGATCCGAGAGGAGGCGCGCCATGAAGCTTCCATCCCTGCTCCTGACCGTCATCACGATGCTGGTCCTCGCGTCGCCCGCGGTCGCCCAGAAGGTCCCGGGGGTGACCGACACCGAGATCGTCGTGGGCCTCACGACGCCGCTGTCGGGACCCGCGGCCGCGTGGGGCAACACCGCAGTCGCGATGGAAGCCTGGGCGCGCCACGTCAACGACCAGGGCGGAATCAACGGCCGCAAGCTCAAGGTGGTCATGAAGGACGACGGCTACAATCCGGGCCGGGCCGTGGCGAACCTCAAGGAGATGAAGGACTCGATCTTCATGAACGTCGGCCTGCTCGGCTCGGCCATCCTCCAGGCGGCCAAGGACGACATCGCCGAGTACAAGCTGCCGGTGATCAACCCGTATGGGAATCCGGCGATCTGGGCAAGGCAGCCGCGTGAAAAGCTGCGCTACGTCTTCGTCGCCTACACCGACTACCTGGACGAGGGCGAGTACCTCCTCAGGCACGCCGTGGAGAAGCTCGGCGCGAAGAAGGTGGCCGTCTTCCATCAGAACGACGAGTACGGCAAGGGCGGGCTGGAAGGCGTCAACCGCGGCGTTAAGGCCCTCGGCGGGAAGGTGACGCTCGCCGGCGCGGTGTCCTACGAGCTGTCGGACCGCGAGCTCGGAACCCATGCCCTGAAGCTGAAGGACTCGGGCGCGGACGTCGTCATCTTGTATCCGACCATCACCCACGGCGCCAACGTGATCAAGGAGATGGCCAAGGCGGGCTATCGGCCGAAGCTGGTCGCCTCGTTCCCGCTCGGCGACTACCTCATCATGTATCGGCTGCTCGGCGAGCTGTGGGAGGGTGCGCACTTCAACATCCTGAGCGGCGGGGCGATCGCGAACGACCCCGCCGGCAAGGCGGCCCTCGACATCGTCCTCAAGTACGAGCCGAAGCTCAAGGGCAAGGAGAACACCGCGCTGGCCGGCGTAGCCCCGATGATCCTCGCGGTGGAGGGCCTCAAGAAGGCAGGGCGCAACCTGACGCGCGAGTCGTACGTGGAGGCCATGGAGTCGATCAAGAACTTCACGGCGATGGGTCTCTCGCCAGCCGGCATCACGTTCGGGCCGAACCGGCGCCACGGGCTGAACGCGGTTCGCACCCTGCGGGCTGTCAAAGCGGCGGACAACTCGTACGCCGAGGTCGCGCCGGCCCAGGTGTTCCCACCGCATTTTTAGATCGAAGGGGGGCTTCGCCCCCCTCCGAGCCGCCCCCCTCGGTTGCGCCGGCAAAGCCGGCGCTCGGAGCGGTGTGACGATGGCACGAGGTACGACAGGAGCGAGTTGGCGCAGCGGCACGAGGACGTCGCCGAATGGCTGGTGAGCTCCTCGAGGTCGAGCAGCTGTCGCTGCGCTTCGGTGGAATTACGGCGCTCGACCGGGTCGACGTCACCGTCGCCGAGGGCGAGACGCTCGCCGTGATCGGGCCGAACGGCTCCGGCAAGACCTCGCTCTTCAACTGCATCACGGCGATCTACCGGCCGACGTCGGGCGCGATCACGTTTCGCGGCCGGTCGCTGCTCGGGCTCTCCCCCGACGCGGTGGCGAGCGGCGGCATCGCGCGGACGTTCCAGAACCTGCGCCTGTTCCACAACATGACCGTGCTCGACAACCTCCTGGTCGGCCGGCACCTCCATTTCCGGAAGAACTTCTTCGAGGCCCTGCTCAGGGTCCGGCGCGAGGAGATCCGCCACCGACGCCGGGCCGAAGAGATCATCGAGCTCCTGGACCTGGAGGCCGTGCGGAAGTCGCGGGTCGCCGACTGCGCCTACGGGGTGCAGAAGCGCGTGGAGCTCGGGCGCGCGCTCGCGACGGAGCCGCGGCTGCTGCTCCTCGAC
Organism: Candidatus Rokuibacteriota bacterium; assembly: GCA_016184125.1. Taxonomy (GTDB): domain Bacteria; phylum Methylomirabilota; class Methylomirabilia; order Rokubacteriales; family CSP1-6; genus AR8. Next base: position 63,991 of record JACPDG010000041.1, read on the forward strand.
GAACCGGTGTCGGGCCTCACCCAGGAAGAGAAGGACGAGCTCGCGTACTGGATCCACGAGATCCGCGGGCGCTTCGGGGTGACGGTCCTGCTCGTCGAGCACGACCTGAGGGTCGCGTCGCGGCTCGCGAGCCGCATGGTGGCGCTCGACCACGGGGTGAAGATCGCCGAGGGCACGCCGGGAGAGGTGCAGCAGCATCCTGAGGTCGTCAAGGCGTACCTCGGCGAATGACCGCGCTCCTCACCGTGACGAGCATCGAGACGCTCTACTTCGACCGGATCTACGCGCTGTTCGGCGTCTCGGTGGAGGTGCGGGACGGCGAGATCTTCGCCATCCTGGGGCCGAACGGCGCCGGGAAGACGACGCTCCTTCGCACCATCGCCGGGCTGCTGAAGGACCAGCCCAAGAAGGGGACGATCCACTTCGCGGAGCGACGGATCGACGGCTGGCAGCCCGAGGCGATCGCGCGCCTCGGCATCGTGTACGTCCCGGAGGATCGCGGGTTGTTCAAGGAGCTGACCGTCGCGGAGAACCTCGAGCTCGGCCTGTGGGGGCGGCGCGACGAGGCGGTGACGAAGGACCTCGACGCCGTGTACGCCCTGTTTCCGATCCTGCACGAGCGGGGGCGACAGCAGGCGGAGACGCTGTCCGGCGGCGAGCAGCAGATGCTCGCGCTCGGGCGCGCGATGCTCAGACGCCCGCGTCTGCTGATGCTCGACGAGCCGTCGCTCGGGCTCGCACCGCGGGTCGCGCGGACGGTCTACGAGGCGCTCGGGGCCATCTCGCGCACGGGGACGACGATCCTGCTCGTCGAGCAGAACGCGCGCCTGGCGCTCGGGGTGGCGCACCGTGCCGCCATCCTGGAGGCGGGGCGCGTCGTGCTCGAGGGGGCGGCGAGCGACCTCGCCGAGAACCGGGACGTGCGGGAGGTGTATCTCGGGATCGGCGGCGTCGAGCAGCCGCCGGCGAAGACGTGGCGGCTCTACCGGAAGAGGAGGCGATGGTGAGAGGACGCGACACCTTCCCGGAGCTCTTCGCGTGGCAGGTCAGCCGCAGCGCCGACCGCCTCGCCATCCGGCACAAGCAGTACGGCATCTGGCAGCGTGTGTCCTGGCGCGAGTACGGCGACGCGGTGGAGACGGTGGCGGCGGCGCTCCTCGCGTTCGGCCTCCGGGGTCGGGAGAACGTCGCGATCCTCGGCGACAACCGGCCCGAGTGGCTCTACTGTCACGTGGGCGTCATGACCGCGGGCGGCGCCACGTGCGGGATCTATCCGACGTCGGCGCCCGACCAGATCCGCTACCTGCTGAACCACTCGGAGGCACGTCTGGTCTTCGTCGAGAACGAGGAGCAGCTCGACAAGGTGCTCGAGATCGTCGACGAGCGCCGGGTCGAGCGGATCGTGGTGTGGGATGCCAAGGGCCTCTGGGGCTTCACCGACGAGCGGGTCGTGTTCTTCGACGACTTCCTGAAGCAGGGCCGGCTCTACGCGGAGGCCCACGCCGGCGCCGTGAGCGAACGCCGCGCCGGGATCCAGCCGGACGACACGGCGATGATCATCTACACGTCGGGGACGACCGGGCCGCCGAAGGGCGCGATGCTGTCGCACCGGAACATCCTCTGGACGGTGGAGGCCGCGCTCCAGGCCATCCCGTGGCGCGCCGACGAGCAAGTCGTCTCGTACCTGCCGTTCGCGCACATCTTCGAGAACTACACGTCGGTGTTCGACGCGGTCTGGCTCGGGTACACGGTCAACTTCGCGGAGAGCCTCGACACGCTGTTCCAGAACCTCCGCGAGGTGTCGCCCACGTACTTCGCCGGGCCGCCGAGGATCTGGGAGAAGCTCGCGTCCACGGTCGAGCTGCGCATGGACGACTCGACCTGGCTCAAGAACGCGCTGTACCGCGCGGCCGTCTCCGTCGGTCGCCGGACGGTGCGGGCGCGACGCCAGGGCGCCGTCCCGCGCTGGCTTCAACTGGCCTATCCACTCGCGTACGCCGCCGTGCTCTACCCGCTCAAGCGCCGCCTGGGGTTCGAGCGCCTCCGACTGGCGGTGTCGGCGGCGGCGCCGGCCGCACCCGAGATGTTCGACTTCTTTCACGCCCTCGGTGTGCCGCTGCTCGAGGTCTACGGGCAGACGGAGTCGACCGGCGTGATCTCGGCCAACCGCGCCGGGCAGGAGCGCGTCGGAACGGTCGGCCAGCCGATCCCGGGGATCGAGGTCCGGCTCGCGGACGACGGCGAGATCCTCACGCGGGGGCCGCACGTGTTCAGGGGCTACTTCAAGGATCCCGAGCTGACGGCGCAGACGATCGATGCCGGCGGGTGGCTCCACACGGGCGACATCGGCGCGTGGGAGGACGGGGCCCTGAAGATCGTCGACCGGAAGAAAGACATCATCATCACGGCGGGCGGCAAGAACATCGCCCCCGCGTACATCGAGAACAAGCTCAAGTTCAGCCCCTACATCCAGGACGCGGTGGTGGTCGGGGACCGGCGGAAGTACCTGGTGGCGCTGATCCTGATCGACGAGGACAACGTCACCAAGTTCGCGCAGGACCACCGCATCCCCTTCACCACGTTCCAGGACCTCACGCAGAATCCCCAGATCGTCCGCCTGATCGACGGGGAGGTGGACCGCGTGAACCGCACGCTCTCCCAGGTCGAGTCGATCAAGAAGGTCGCGCTCCTGCCGCGGCGGTTCTACGAGGAGGAGGGGGACGTGACCCCGACGAAGAAGGTGAAGCGCCGCGCGGTGGAAGGGCGGTACGGCGACCTGATCCAGAGCCTGTACCACGACTGACCGTGGATCTCGTCGAGTCGTACGCGGAGGACCTGAGCTTCGCGAGGAAGCGGGTGACCCGTGTCCTGCTGGGACTCGTCGGCGCCGCCTGCGTGGTGCTGCCGTGGATCGCGGCGGAGTACGTGGTCTTCATCGCGACGCTGATCGCGCTCTACTCGATCGGCGTCATGGGCCAGAACATCCTCATCGGCTATACCGGCCAGATCTCGTTCGGTCAGGCGGGGTTCCTGGCGATCGGCGCGTTCGCGTTCGGCCACGCGAGGGGCTGGGGCGCGCCCTTCCTGCTCGCCCTCGCCGCAGCCGGCGTGGCGGCGGCGCTCGCGGGGGTCGTCGTCGGGTTCCCGTCGCTGCGGCTCAAGGGGCCGTATCTGGCCATCGCGACCCTTGGCTTCGGCGTGGCCGTGTACCAGATCTTCGTCAACTGGGAAACCCTCTCCGGCGGCCGCGCCGGGCTCGCGATCCCGAAGCTCCAGTCGATCCTCGGCCTGCCCGCCGCCACGTCGACGTACTACGTGTACGTGCTGCTCCTGGCGGCGTTCACGCTCGCGACGTCGAATCTCGTCTCCTCGTACGTGGGGCGGGCGCTCATCGCCATCCGCGATTCCGACATCGCGGCCGAGGTCAACGGGGTGAACCTGACGCGGTACAAGCTTCTCGCCTTCGGCGTCTCGTCGTTCTACACGGGCGTGCACGGCGCCCTCTACGCGCAGGTGCTCGGCCACATCGAGCCGCAGATCTTCAACATCCTGGAGTCGATCACGCTGTTCGTCGCGGTCATCATCGGTGGGATCGCGTCGATCGAGGGATCGATCCTCGGCGCCGCGTTCGTGCTGCTCGTTCCCAAGGTCTTCGCCGACTTTCGCGAGATGGTGCCCGTCGTCTACGGCGTCGTCATCCTGATCGTGCTGATCTTCGAGCCGCTCGGCCTCTACGGCCGATGGCTCAAGACGCGTCTGTACTTCCAGCTCTGGCCCTTCCGATGACGTGGGGGGCCCCGACATGGCCCCCCACACCCCCCAAAGCTCGGAAGCGGCCCGGGGGGTGCGCGGACGCACCCGTGGAACCCGGGCCGCTCCTCGGGTCGCGCCCGGGGTGGTGAGTCCATGGAACGACTGCTCCAGTACGCGTTGACCGGGCTCTCCGCGGGCAGCCTCTACGCGCTCGTCGCGCTCGGCATCGTGCTGATCTACCGCTCGACCCGCGTGCTGAACTTCGCCCACGGCGACATCGCGACGGTCGCGACATTCGTCGCGTTCACCATGCTCACCCGCCGGCTGCCGTTCTGGGCCGCGCTCGGCGCCAGCCTGCTCACGGGCGCCCTCGTCGGCGTGGCGTTCTACCTCGTCGTGCTCGTGCGGGCGCAGCGACGCGGCGCGAACCTCCTCGGCATGGTGATCCTGACGCTCGGCCTGGCCCTGATCATCCAGGGCGTCGTCGTCTACGTCTGGGGGGCCGAGCCGGTGTCGCTGCCGTTTCCGATCTCGGACACCAGGACCTACAGCGTCGGCCTCGTCGTCGTGAGCCAGCTCTCGCTCGCGACGATGGCCGCCGGCCTGCTCGGGAGCGTCGGCCTCTACGTGCTCGTCCAGCGAACGCGGCTCGGCCTCGCGATGCGCGCGACCTCGGAGAACCTCATGGCCGCGCAGACGCTTGGGATCCCCACGCGGCTCGTGCTCTCCGTGTCGTGGGCCGTTGCGTCCGCGCTCGGCGTGGTGGCCGGCATCTTCCTGGCGCCGGCGCTCCTGCTCGACCCGTTCTTCATGCTCGACCCGTTCCTCAAGGGCTTTGCCGCCGCGGTGCTCGGCGGCCTCAACAGCCTCCCCGGCGCCGTCGTCGGCGCGCTGATCCTCGGCGTCGCCGAGAGCCTGACGGGCGCCTACCTGACGATCCAGTTCAAGAACACGCTGGCGTTCGTCATCATCATCGTCGTGTTGCTGGTGCGTCCCGAGGGGCTGCTCGGGAGAGAGTTCAAGGAGCGAGTCTGATACACTCCCGTGCACCGCGGTCCATTCCAACCGTTCCGGGGAGACTCGTCCTCCGCAGTGTTCCGCACGGTGCTCGTCGCCAACAGGGCAGAGATCGCGCGTCGCGTCTTCCGCGCGTGCCGGACGCTCGGCATTCGCCCCGTTGCCGTCTACTCCGAGGCGGACCGCGACGCACCGCACGTCAGCGAGGCGGACGACGCCTATCCGATCGGCGGCGCCGCGGCGCGGGAGAGCTACCTCAACATCGAGGCGATCCTGGACGCTGCGCGCCGGGCAAAGGCGGACGCGATCCATCCGGGGTACGGCTTCCTGTCCGAGAACGCAGACTTCGCCGACGCGTGCGCGCGCGCCGGCTTCGTCTTCATCGGCCCGGGCGCGGAGGCGATTCGCGCGATGGGGGACAAGACCGAGGCGCGCCGCCTGATGAAGGCCGCCGGAGTGCCGGTCCTGCCGGGGAGTGAGGCAGCGGTGACGGACGTCGCTGCCGCGCGGCGGCTCGCGGAGGCGACCGGCTTTCCCGTGATGCTGAAGGCGACGGCCGGCGGCGGCGGCATCGGGATGGCGCGGGTGGAGACGAGCGCCGCGCTCGAGCGCGCGTTCGCGGCGGCCTTCCGGCGTTCCCAGGCGGCGTTCGGCGTCGGCGCGCTCTACGTCGAGCGCTGGCTCGACCGACCGCGGCACGTCGAGGTGCAGGTGTTCGGCGACGGCACCGGCCACGTCGCCCACCTGCACGAGCGCGAATGCTCGGTCCAGCGGCGGCACCAGAAGCTCGTCGAGGAGTCGCCCGCGCCGGACCTCCCGCCGGCGACGAAGGCGGGACTGCTCGCCGCTGCCGTCGCCGGCGCCCGCGCCATTGGGTACGTCAACGCCGGGACGCTCGAGTTCCTCGTCGACGGGTCGGGCGCCTTCTACTTCCTCGAGATGAATACCCGGCTCCAGGTCGAGCACCCCGTCACCGAGGTGGTGACGGGCGTGGATCTCGTGGTCAGCCAGCTCCGCGCGGCGGCCGGTCAACGACCGGAGTGGATGCAGGACGACATCGTGCCGCGGGGCGCCGCGATCGAGGGCCGCGTGTACGCTGAAGACCCCGCGAAGAGCTTCCTGCCGTCGCCCGGGACGGTGGAGCGGCTCGCCGTGCCGAGCGGGCCGGGGATTCGCGTCGACTCGGGGATCGAGGTGGGCAGCGTCGTGACGGTGCACTACGACCCGCTGCTGATGAAGGTGATCGCCCATGGCGCCACGCGCGCGGAGGCGATCGATCGGCTGCGCGCGGCGCTGACCGGCTGCGTGATCGAGGGCGTCAAGACCACGCTGCCGTTTCTCGGCCGCGTGCTCGCGCACGACGGGTTCCGGCGGGGCGCCGTCGACACCCAGATGGTGGAGAGAGGAGCGTTCAATGGCTGAGGAGATCAAGGCGCACATCACCGGGGTCGTGTTCCAGATCGCCGCCAAGACGGGCGATGCGATCGCCGTCGGCGATCCCGTGATCGTGCTGGAGTCGATGAAGATGGAGATCCCCGTCGAGGCGCCGAGGGCCGGCACCGTGACGGAGATCCGGGTCGAGGAGGGGCAGACCGTCCAGGAAGGCGAGACCGTCGCGGTCATCGAGTGAGACTTCGTGAACGAACCGCGTCGTCGAGGAGCGCCACGGCTTGGTCGGGTGCGTCCGCGCACCACGGGTGCGTCCGCGCACCCCCCCCGGGGCGCTCCGAGCGCGGGGGGCTTGGGGGGCTTCGGTAGTCCCCCCATGATGTGAGGTCGCCATGAACGACAGCGCCGCCCTCAACCTGATCCGCCGCCTGTACGACTATCACCGCTGGGCCAATCGCCGGCTCTTCGAGGTGGCGGCGGCGCTCGGCCCCGACCTCGACCGCGCCGTCGGCACGCAGTTCAGCGCGCCGACGCTGAAAGGGATGTTCGCGCACATCTACGCGGCCGACTGGATCTGGCTCTCGCGCTGGAAGGGCACGTCGCCCGCGCGCCTGCCGGACGGCGACGACTTTCCGACGTTCGGCGACCTGCGGGAACGATGGGACGGGCTCGAGCGCGAGCAGCAGGCGTTCGTCGACGGCTTGACCGAGGCGGATCTCGGCCGCGCCGTCGAGTTCAAGGACACCAGGGGGCAGCCGTTCCGCCAGCCGCTGGCGGGGCTGCTGCAACACGTCGCCAACCACGCCACGCACCACCGGAGCGAGGTCGCGACGATGCTGACCATGCTCCGCGGCTCTCCGCCGTCGACCGATCTCGTCACCTACCTGCGACAGCAGGCCGGGCGGGGGTAGCCAGGCACCGATCGCTCGCTGCGCACGCTCGGCCAGGTGCGCGGAGGCCTCCCATGGGCATGAAGGAGCTCGCCGACGATCTGAGCAGCCGCCGCTCGCGCGCGCGCGCCATGGGCGGCGGCGGCGCCGTCACCCGGCAGCACGAGGCGGGGAAGCTCACGGTGCGCGAGCGTCTCGACGAGCTCTTCGATGCCGGCACCTTCACGGAGATCGGGATCCTCGCGACGCATGCGGGCATCGCGCCGGACCTCGCGGGCCGCGAGACCCCGGCCGACGGCATGGTGACCGGGTTCGGGAAGGTCGATGGCCGGCTCGTCTGCGTCATCGCCTACGATTTCACCGTCATGGCGGGCTCGATGGGCCGCACCGCGGAGCTCAAGGCGAACCGCGCGCGGGAGATCGCGCTGACGAAGCGGATCCCGATGATCTGGCTGATCGACTCCGCCGGGGCGCGCATCCAGGAAGCGATCGGGTCGCGGAACTTCGCGGCCACGGGAACGCTCTTTCGCGAAGAATCGATCATGTCGGGTGTCGTGCCGCAGGTCGCGGCGATGATGGGCCCGGGCGCCGCGGGCACGGCGTACATCCCGGCGCTCGCGGACTTCGTGCCCATGGTGCGCGGGACCAGCAACATGGCGCTCGGCGGCCCGCCGCTCGTGAAGGCCGTGGTCGGCGAGGACATCACGGCGGAGGAGCTCGGTGGCTCGAAGGTGCACTGCGAGATCTCCGGCTGCGCCGACCTCGAGGTCGCCGACGACCGTGAGTGCATCCAGGTCATCAAGGAGTACCTGTCGTACTTCCCGAGCTCGAACCTCGCGCGCCCGCCGGTCGTGTCGACGAGCGATCCGGTCGACCGCCAGGACCCCGAGCTCCTCACGATCGTGCCCGACAGTCCGCGGCGCGCGTACGACGTGCGCAAGGTGGTCCGCGCGGTCGTCGACGACCGGCACTTCTTCGAGATCAAGCCCGCCTGGGCGAAGAACATCGTGGTGGGACTGGCCCGGCTCGCCGGGCACCCGGTCGGGATCGTCGCGAGCCAGCCGATGGTCCTCGGCGGCGCGCTCGACAACGACGCCGCGGACAAGGCCGCGCGCTTCATCATGCTGTGCGACGCGTTCCACCTCCCGCTCGTGTTTTTCCAGGACGTCCCGGGCTTCATGGTCGGCTCGAAGGTCGAGCGCGCCGGCATCATCCGGCACGGCGCGAAGATGCTGTACGCCGTGAGCGAGGCGACGGTGCCGAAGCTCACCGTGATCCTGCGCAAGGCGTACGGCGCGGGCTACTACGTGATGTGCGGGCGCGCGTACGAGCCGGACCTGATCGTCGCGTGGCCGACCGCGGAGATCAGCGTCATGGGCCCGGAGGGCGGCACGAACATCGTCTTCCGCCGTGAGATCGCGGCCGCGGCCGACCCGTCGGCGGAGCGTGCGCGACGCGTCGAGGAGTTCCGCAAGCTGATCGACCCCTACATCGCGGCGGGCGCCGCGCTCGTCGACGACGTGATCGACCCTCGCGAGACGCGTCCCGTCCTGATCCGGGGTCTGGAGATGGCGCAGGGCAAGAAGATCGATCGGCCCTGGCGCAAGCACGGCGTCATGCCGGTGTGACGGAGGCGAGGGCCCGGGGTTGCCCGGAGCCCTCGGAGCGTCGGGGAGACCCTTGGGGGGACATGTCGGGCCCCCCGGGCCGAGCGCGCAACAGAGCAGCGCCCCGGGTTTTCCCGGGGCGCTTGCGAACGCCGGGGGGTGTGGGGCGGGGTGTGGGGGGCCATGTCGGGGCCCCCCACTCGGTTAATTCTCGATGAACGCCTTCAGGTTGCGTCCTCGCAGCGGATGGCGCAGCTTGCGCAACGCCTTGGCCTCGATCTGCCGGATCCGTTCACGGGTCACGGCGAACCGCCGGCCGACCTCCTCGAGCGTGTGCTCGCCTTCCTCGCCGATGCCGAAGCGCAGCCGCAGGATCTCCTTCTCCTTCGGCGACAGCGTGGCGAGCGCGCGCTCCACCTGCGTCATGAGGTCCTGCGACAGCAGCGAGTCGTTCGGCGATCCGGCGCTCTTGTCCTCGAGGAAGTCCCCGAGCTCGGAGTCCTCGCCGATCGGCGTCTCGAGCGACAGCGGCTTGCGCGACGACTCGAGGATCAGCCGGACCTTCTTCGCCGGTACGCCGGTGCGCTGCGCGAGCTCCTCCGGCGTCGGCTCGCGGCCGAGCTCGTTGATCATCGCGCGGTTCACGCGCGAGATCCGATTCAGCGTCTCCACCATGTGCACCGGGATACGGATCGTGCGCGAGTGGTCCGCGATGGCGCGGGTGATCGCCTGCCGGATCCACCACGTCGCGTACGTCGAGAACTTGAAGCCGCGCCGGTACTGGAACCGGTCGACGGCCTTCATCAGCCCGATGTTGCCCTCCTGCACGAGGTCCAGCAGGGAGAGGTCACTGCCGAGGTAGCGCTTCGCGACGGACACGACGAGGCGGAGGTTGGCCTCCATCAGCTCGCGCTTGGCCTGCCGCACCGTCCGGTCGTGGCGCTCGATCTCGACGAGCAGGGCCTGGAGCTGCTTGCGGGGCAGCCCCGCGTCCTTCTGGAGCAGGCGCAGCTCGCGACTCGCCGAGGCGATCTTGCCGTCGCGGGCCTCGCGGGCCAGGTGGTCGATGCGCTCGCAGTGCCGGCGAATGCGCAGGAGGAGCTCGTCGACGAGCGCGGGCTTGAGCGACACCTCGGCCACCGTCTTCTGGATCGTCTCGCGATGCTCGCCGATCTCCCCCAGCAGCTTCGCGCGACCCGCGGCGGACCGCCGCTTGTCGGCGAGCGACTCCTCGACCTTCGTGATCGCGGCCTGATGACGCCGGATCCGCGCGAACCCGTTCAGGACGGGCTTGAGCTCCTTGGCGTCGAGCTCACCCCCCTCGGGGAGGACGATGACGTCGTCGGCCGGCAGATCGCCGCGTCGCAGACGGTCGCCGATCTCGAGCAGCGCGGTGACCGCCATCGGGATGCCGGCCAGCGCGCGCCGGAGCGCGATCTGGCCGACCTCGATCCGCCGGCCGATCGTGACCTCTTGCTCCGCGGTCAGGAGCGGCACCTTGCCGATCTCCTTGAGGTACAGGCGGACCGGATCCTCGCCGCGGGCCGGAACGAAGTCCTCCGGCCGAATCACCGGACGCCGCTCCTCGGCCTCCTCGTCGACGAGGAGCTGCGGGGCCTCCGGCTCCTCCTCCGTCACCAGCGCGGTCGGGATGACTTGCGCCGGGTCGCGGGCGATATCGTGCTGATCCCCATCTCTGAATGTCATGATGTCACCGGGTCGGGTTGTGAAAGGTTGAGCGTCCTTTTTCGCGGTACCTTTCCTTAGATGCCGCCGCGGGCGCGCTGGGTTCACCAACCGTAATTTCAAGATGCAGGCCAGCAGGTACGTGTTTTCATAAAGCCTTGTAAAAATTGCCGTAAGGCCGCAGGTGAGCGCGCACGCGTGTCGCTCGACTGGGAATAGCTGTTCACTATTCCGCCTGGAGATTCGCCTGTCGTGCCGTGCGCTGTTATGATCTCGGGGCTGCTTTCAAAGAGAAAACTGCGGTGACCCTCCCCGGCGTTCCTCGGGACATGGACCAGTTCGGGGGCGTCGGCCAGACGCGGCAGGAGACGAGCTGATGGCCGTGACGCCGAGCGCCAGTTACTCCACCACGATCCGTCTCGAGATCCGGAACCGGCCCGGCATGCTGGGCCGCGTCGCGATGGCGATCGGAGAGGCGGGTGGCGACATCGGCGCCGTCGACCTGGTCGAGTCGAGCCGCGACCGGGCGGAGTACATCATCCCCAGCGTCTTCAACAAGAACGTCGCGCCGGCGGTCGCCGATGGCGTGGCCCGCGCCGCTCAGGCCACCGGCCTTGCACGCCGGGGCCGTCGCCTGGATCTGCCCGGGGTGCTGTGAGAGCCCGTGAACGACTTCGGTAGTCGAGCCGCGCCCCGGGTTCCCCGGGTGCGTCCGCGCACCCCGCGGGGTGCGTGCGAGCGCTCGGGGGGCTTGGGGGGCCCTTCGATGCCCCCCATGCTCTGAGTGGGGCCTCGTGGCGGCCCCGGTCTGGTCTGTCGTGATCCCGGCGCACAACGAGGCCGCGCGGTTGCCGGGCTTCCTGGACGAGGTCGTCACCCACCTGGAGGGTCGCGGCGACGCCTGGGAAGTGATCGTCGCGGACGACGGCAGCACCGACGGCACGGCGGACCTCGTGGAGCGAGCGGCCCGCCAGCACCCGTCCGTCCGGCTCGTCCGCCTCGCCGAGAACCAGGGCAAGGGGGCTGCGGTCCGCGCCGGCATGCTCGCGGCGTCCGGCGAGTACCGTCTGTTCGCCGACGCGGACGGTGCGACGCCGGTCGCCGAGCTCAAGCGTCTCGAGCCGGCCCTCGCGATGGGCGCGGACATCGTGATCGCGTCGCGCGTGCTGGTCGATCCCGCGATCGTGGTCGTCGCGCGGCCGCACCGGGTGTTCCTCGGGCGGATCTTCAACTGGCTCGTGGCGCGGCTGGGGCTGCGCGGCGTCGCGGACTCGCAGTGCGGCTTCAAGCTCTTCCGGGCGGAGGCGGCGACCCGGCTCTTCGCGGAGCTCCGGACGCGGGGCTTCGGTTTCGACGTCGAGCTCCTCCTGCGCGCGCAGCGCGCAGGCTATCGGATCGTGGAGGTGCCGGTGAACTGGACGGACCAGCCTGGGAGCAAGGTCGGTGTGCTCACCGACGGCCCGCGGATGATCGCGCAGATCGTCCGCGCGCGGTTGTCGCTGGGGAGGCGGCCGTGATGGCGTCGCACCGTGCGGCCGCCGTCGAGCCGTTCCTGGCCGTCGAGATCGGCGAGCGGGCTCAGGCGCTCGAGCGCGACGGCATCGACGTCGTCCACCTCGAGTTCGGCGAGCCGGACTTCGACGCGCCGGCGGTGGTACGGGACGCGCTCGATCGCGCGCTCAAGGACGGGCGGGCGCGCTACGCGCACAGCCTGGGCGTCCCGGCGCTGCGTGAAGCGATCGCCGAGCATTACCGCCAGACGTACGGGGTGACCATCTCGTCCGAACAGGTGCTCGTCACCCCGGGCACGTCCCCGGCGATGCTGCTGCTGTTCGGTCACCTGCTGGACCCGGGGGACGAGGTCGTCCTGAGCGACCCGTATTACGCGTGCTATCCCAACTTCATCCGCTACGCCGGGGGCTTTCCCGTCACCGTCCCGATCACGGAGGACGACGGGTTCCAGTACCGGCCCGAGATGATCCGGGAGCGCCTCGGCGCCCGCACGAAAGCCGTCGTCGTCAACTCGCCCGCCAACCCGACGGGCGCCGTGCTCTCGGCCGAGCGCCTGGCCGCGATCGCGGACCTCGGGCGCCTCGTCGTCTCCGACGAGATCTACCACGGGCTCACCTACGAAGGCCGCGAGCGCTCGATCCTGGAGTTCACCGACCGCTGCTTCGTGCTCAACGGGTTCTCGAAGCGCTTCGCGATGACCGGCTGGCGGCTCGGCTGGCTGATCGGTCCGCGCGACGACGTGCGGTCGCTCCAGCGCCTCTTCGGGAACTTCTTCATCTCGACGAACGAGTTCGTGCAGTGGGCGGGCGTCGCCGCGCTCCGTGAGGCGGCCGACGAGACACGGCGGATGCGGGCGGTGTTCGCCGAGCGGCGCCGCGCGATGATCGACGGGCTGCGAGCGATCGGCCTCGGCGTCGGCTTCGAGCCGACCGGCGCGTTCTACGTGCTCGCGAACGCCCGGCGCTTCACGCGCGATTCGGTCGCGTTCGCGTACGAGATCCTCGAGCAGGCGCACGTCGCGGTGACGCCGGGCGCCGCATTCGGGCCGAATGCGGAAGGGTACCTGCGGTTCTCGTACGCGTCCTCGGTGGAGCGCATCCAGGAAGGACTGCGGCGCATCGCGGCGTTCCTCGAGGGGCGCCGATGAGCACGGCGGCGTGGTCGCCCACATCCACTGGCACGTCATCCCGCGGCGCACCGATGACCCCGCGTGCCGCGTTCCGGTGTGGACCGTGAACCACGCGCCGCAGCGGACCGGCGACGACGAGGTTACGGCTCGGATCGCGAGCCTGCAGCGCCGCCTGGGGATCGGGCAGTAACGGAGCGCCTGACCGGTGCAGGCCTCGTACGTCGCCGTCCATGTCGAGGAGGATCGCCTCCACTGGTGGTTCCGAGGGCGCCTGGCCGTGTTGCTGGCGGTGCTGCGTCGCGAGCTTCCGCCGCACCCCGTCCGGCTGCTCGAGCTCGGCTGCGGGACGGGGAACGTGCTCGGCGCGCTCCAGGCGTTCGGTGAAGCCGTCGGGATGGAGCCGAACGCCGAGCTCAGGGCGGTCGCACAGGCGGCCGGGCTCGACGTGCGGGTCGGGAAGCTCCCCGGCGAGACCGGTGTCGAGCCGGGATGGGCGGACGTCGTCCTGCTCCTCGACGTGCTCGAGCACCTGGACGACGAGCACGGCTCGCTCCGCACCGCGTACGGCGCGCTGCGGCCCGGCGGCATGCTGGTCGTCACCGTCCCGGCGTACCCGTGGCTCTGGAGCGGCCACGACGAGGCGCTTGGCCACCGCCGGCGGTACACGGCCCGGTCCCTGTCGCGCGCGCTCCACGGTGCCGGCTTCGCTGTCGCGGGGACGAGCTACTTCAACGCGCTCCTGTTTCCCGCGATCGCGCTCGTGCGCACTCTCCATCGCCTCGGCGGCGCGCCCGGGCACGATCTCCGTCGCCCGTCCGACGCGGTGAACCGGCTGCTCGAGCGGGTGCTCGCCCTCGAGGGGCACGTCGTGCCGCGCGTGCGCCTGCCGTTCGGCGCGTCTGTGCTCGCGATCGCACGGCGATGACCGCCACGCGGGGCAGCGCTCGTCTACCGGCTGTGGCCGACCGACGCGGCCGCCGCGCAGAATGCCGACAGCGCCGCGATCCGGGTCGGCGCGCGACCGATTGAGGTGAGCGGACGATGAGGGAGTCACTGGACGCCAAGAAGCGCCGGGCGGGGCTCATCCTGAAGAACCTGGAGCGTGCGTACCCCGGGGCGACGATCGCGCTTCACTTCTCGACGCCGCTCGAGCTGCTGGTCGCGACGATCCTGGCCGCTCAGTGCACGGACGAGCGGGTCAACATGGTGACGCCGGCGCTCTTCCAGAAGTACCGCACGGCCGAGGCGTATGCGCGAGCCGACCCCGCGACGCTCGAGAACGAGATCCGGTCGACCGGCTTCTACCGCGCGAAGGCCCGCTCGATCATCGGCATGGCGAAGGCGCTGGTCGAGCGTCACGGCGGCGAGGTCCCCCGACGTCGTGACGAGCTCACGCGGTTGCCCGGGGTGGGTCTGAAGACGGCCAACGTGGTGCGCGGCAACGCGTTCGGCGAGCCGGCGATCGCGGTCGACACGCACGTGCTCCGCGTGACGAAGCGACTCGCGCTGGCGACGGCCGACGACCCCGATCGCGTCCACGACCAGCTGGCGGAGGCCCTGCCGCGGCCGAAGTGGACTCGAGCCTGCCACCTGACCCAGGCCCATGGACGCCGGACCTGTACGGCGCGCAATCCGGGCTGTCCCGTGTGTCCCGTCCGCGCGCTGTGTCCATGGCCCGGCAAGACCCGCGCGTGAGGGACCGAACGAACGCCTCAGAGAGCCCGTGGACGAATCGGGTGGTCGAGGAGCGCCCCGGGTTCCACCGGTGCGTCCGCGCACCACGGGTGCGTCCGCGCCCCCCCGGGGCGCTTCCGAGCGCGGGGGGCGTGGGGGCCATTTCGGGGCGCCCACTTCCCTCGGTGCCGAGCGTTTGACAGGCCGGGTCTTTTCAATTAAGGTAGGGTGTTCTGAAATCGTCCGGTTTAACGCCCACTTGGAGTCATCGAACCAGTGCGAGCCGAGCCAGACACAGAGGATCATTGATGCCGACGCCGATACCGAAGGAGACCGAGATCGAGCGGAAGTGGTACGTCGTCGACGCGGACGGCAAGACGCTCGGACGCCTTGCTACCCGGGTCGCGACGATCCTGAGGGGCAAGCACAAGCCCACCTTCACGCCCCATCTCGACGTCGGTGATCACGTGATCGTCGTGAACGCCGAGAAGATCGCGGTCACCGGCAAGAAGGTGACCGACAAGGTCTACCGGTGGCACACCGGCTACATCGGAGGACTCCGCGAGGTCCGCTTCGAGGAGATGCTCAAGACGCATCCCGAGCGCGTGATCGAGTGGGCCGTGCAAGGCATGCTCCCCAAGAACAGGCTCGGGCGCGCGATGGCCAAGAAGCTCAAGGTCTATCGCGGCAGCGCGCATCCCCACGAGGCGCAGCAGCCCCAGGCCCTGGAGGTCAGCTGATGGCGGCGGTCGTCGATCGTTTCTATGGCACCGGGCGGCGGAAGACGTCCGTGGCGCGCGTGTGGATCCGCCCGGGGTCGGGACGCATCGTCGTGAACCGGCGGGCCTTCGAGGACTACTTCCCGCGCGAGACGCTCCGGATGATCATCGCGCAGCCGTTCCACGTGACGAGCACGGCCGGGCAGTTCGACGTGCTCGTCAACGTCGGGGGCGGCGGCCCGACGGGGCAGGCGGGCGCGGTCCGGCACGGCATCTCTCGCGCGCTCGCCGTCTTCGACGAGAAGCTGCGCCAGCCGCTCAAGAAGGCGGGCCTCCTGACGCGTGATCCTCGGATGCGCGAGCGCAAGAAGTACGGGCAGCCGGGTGCGCGCCAGAAGTTCCAATACTCGAAGCGGTAGTCCGGGCCGCGCGTGAACAAGCTCCGGGTCGGCGTGGCGGGGGCCAGCGGGTACATGGGCGCGGAGCTCCTGCGCCTCCTGCTGTCGCATCCCGGCGTCACCCTGGCGGCGGTGACATCCGACCGCCTCGCGGGACAGCGCCTGGACCGCGCGTTCGCGCATCTGCGCGGGTTGACCGACCTCATGTTCCACGAGCTCGAGGCCGACTGGCTCGCGAAAGTCGCCGACGTCGTGTTCCTGGCGCTGCCGCACATGGAGTCGCAGCGCGCCGTGCCCGTGCTGAGACGGCGCGGCCGGAAGGTGATCGATCTCTCGGCGGACTACCGGCTGCGGAACGCCGAGGACTACGTGACCTGGTACAAGGCGCCTCACGAGGATCCCCAGCACCTCGCCGAGGCGGTGTACGGGCTTCCCGAGCTGCACCGCAAGGCCATCGCCGACGCGGCGCTCGTCGCGTCGCCCGGGTGCTACCCCGCGGGTGCGATCCTCGCGATCTCCCCGCTCGTGGCGCGCGGCCTGGCACGGCTCGACGGCATCGTGATCGACGGCAAGTCGGGGGTGTCCGGCGCGGGTGCCCAGGGCCGGAAGGTCGACCCGATGTACCTCTACACCGAGGCGAACGAGAACGTGCAGGCGTACGGCATCGCCTCTCACCGGCACACCCCCGAGATCGAGCAGGAGCTCGGCCTGCTCGCCGGGACGGCCGTGCGCGTGAGCTTCACGCCGCACCTGCTGCCGCTGAACCGGGGTCTCTACACGACCGCCTCGATTCCGCTCGCGAAGCCGCTCACGACGGCCGAGCTGCTCGCGGTCTACCGGGAGTTCTACGCGGGCGAGCCCTTCGTCCGCGTCCTCGACGAGGGCGAGCGGCCGACCACGCGCGCGGTCGTCGGATCGAACTACTGCGACGTGGCCGTCGTCGCGGATTCCCGGACCGGCCGTGCGGTATGCCTGAGCGCGATCGACAACCTCGGAAAGGGCGGGTCGGCGAACGGGGTCCAGAACCTCAACATCCTGGCCGGGTGGCCCGAGCGCTCGGGGCTCGCGGCGCCGCCGGTCTACCCGTGACCCTTGCCTGAGCTCGAGTGGTTTGATGGCGGCATCACCGCCGTTCCCGGGATCCTCGCGGGCGGTGTGACGGCGGGCATCAAGCCGAGCGGCAAGAAGGATCTGGCCCTCGTTTACTCGTCGAGCCCGGCGCGCGCCGCCGCGGTCTTCACCTCGAATCAGGTCAAGGGCGCCCCGGTGCTCGTGTCGATGCAGCACGTGCGTGGCGGCGTCGCTCAGGCGATCGTCGCCTCGAGCGGCTGCGCCAACGTCTGCACCGGCGAGCAGGGGATGCGCGACGCGCGCGAGATGACCCGGCTCGTCAGCGAGGCGCTCCGCATCCGCGCCGAGCACGTGCTGATCGCCTCGACCGGGGTCATCGGCGAGCGTCTTCCGATGGACAAGATCCGGGCGGCGATCCCCACCCTGGTCAAGTCGCTGTCGCCCCAGGGTGGCCGCACCGCCAACGAGGCGATCATGACGACCGACACCCGCCTGAAGGAGGTCGCCGCCCGCCTCGAGATCGGTGGCCGCCCGGTGACGATCGGCGGGATGGCGAAGGGCGCGGCGATGATCGAGCCGCACCTGGCGACGATGCTCTGCTTCGTGGCGACCGACGCCGCGATCACCCGCGAGGCGCTCGACGCCTCCACGCGGCGCGCCGTCGACGCGTCGTTCAACCGGATCACGATCGATTCCGACCAGTCCACGAGCGACACGGTCTTCGTGCTCGCGAACGGGCTGTCGGAGAACGATCCGCTCGGCCCCGGCGCCCGCGGGCTCACGCAGTTCTCCCGCGCGCTCGCGGCGGTCATGCAGCGGCTCGCGCGCCTCATGGTGCAGGACGGCGAGGGGGCGACGAAGCTCGTCGCGATCAGCGTGCGCGGCGCCGCGAGCCGGCGCGACGCGCTCGCGGCGGCTCGCTCGATCGCGAACTCTCCGCTCGTGAAGACGGCGATCAACGGCGAGGACCCGAACTGGGGACGCCTGATGATGGCGATCGGCAAGTCCCCGGCCCGGGTGGACGCCGGACGGGTGGCGATCGCGTTCGAGGGCGAGCTGATGGTCGAGGGCGGCACCGTCAAGGACGGGGTGCGCGTCGACAGGATCCGCGAGATCATGAGACGGTCGGAGTACACGATCACGGTCGACCTCGGTCTCGGCCGCGCCGAGGACACCGTGTGGACGTGCGATCTCAGCGAGGAGTACGTCCGGCTCAACTCGAAATACACCACGTGACGGCCCATCACGCACGCCGCGCACGACCCGGTGCGGAGCCCACGGGAGCGTCCTCGCTCCCCACGGGAGCGTCCGCGCTCCCCCCGACGGCATCCGCGCGCGCGGCGGAGGAACAACCGGAGCAGGAGGAGACATGGCCGCGTTGACGATGAAGGAATTGCTCGAGGCCGGGGTCCACTTCGGCCACCAGACCAAGCGCTGGAACCCGAAGATGCAGAAGTACATCTTCGGCGAGCGCAACGGGATCTACATCATCGACCTCCAGAAGACCCTCAAGAAGTTTCGCGAGGCCCACGCCTTCGTCCGCGACCTGGCCGCCCAGGGGGGCACCGTGCTCTTCGTCGGCACGAAGAAGCAGGCGCAGGAGACCGTGTTCGACGAGGCCAACCGCTGCGGCATGTATTACGTGAACCAGCGGTGGCTCGGCGGCACGCTGACCAACTTCACGACGATCCGGAAGTCGATCGCGCGGCTGAAGAAGCTCGAGGACATGAAGGAAACGGGTGAGGTCGAGCGGATCCCGAAGAAGGAGGCGCTCGAGCTCGAACGCGAGCGGCAGAAGCTCGAGAAGGCGCTGGTCGGCATCAAGGCGATGGAGTCGCTGCCGTCCGCCGTGTTCATCATCGATCCGCGCAAGGAGAAGATCGCCGTCGCCGAGGCGCAGCGTCTCGGCATCCCGATCGTGTCGATCGTGGACACCAACTGCGACCCGACCGGCATCGATTACCCGGTCCCCGGGAACGACGACGCGATCCGGGCCGTCCGGCTGATCACGTCCCGCGTCGTGGACGCGGTCCTCGAGGGCCGCGGGGCGCTCCAGAAGGAAGAGACCGAGCCCGTCCCGGCCGAGGTGTCCGAGGGGGAGATGGCGCCGGCCGAGGCGGAGGTCAGTTGATGGCGAGCCAGGCGCAGCTGGTGAAGGAGCTCCGGGACCGGACCGGCTCCGGGGTGATGGACTGCAAGGCGGCGCTCGACGCATCCCAGGGCAGCCTGGATGGCGCGGTCGAGTACCTTCGCAAGAAGGGGCTCGCCGACGCCCAGAAGCGCGCGCACCGCGAGGCCAGGGAGGGCCTGGTCGGGAGCTACATCCATCCCGGGGGGAAGCTCGGCGTCCTCATCGAGGTGGCCTGCGAGACGGACTTCGTCGCCAAGACGGAGGCGTTCCAGGACCTCGTGAAGGACCTCGCCATGCAGATCGCCGCGGTCAATCCCGCGTGGATCGCCCGGGAGGACGTACCGGCGGAGACGGTCGAGAAGGAGCGGGACATCTACCGCACGCAGATGGCGGATCAGAAGAAGCCCGCGCACGTGCTCGACAAGATCATCGAAGGCAAGCTCGACAAGTTCTACGCCGAGCAGTGCCTCCTCGAGCAACCGTTCATCAAGGACGCGACCGGCAAGACGAAGGTGAAGGACCTGGTCGACGGGGTGAACGCGAAGACCCAGGAGCGGGTCGTGGTCAGACGCTTCGCCCGCTTCCAGATCGGCGGCTGATCGTGTCCGCCGGTGCCGGCAGCGGCCGCCCGGCGTACCGCCGAATCGTCCTCAAGCTGTCAGGGGAGGCGCTCGCCGGGAGCCTGGGCTACGGGATCGACCCGGCCGTCGTCGAGCGCATCGCCACCGAGGTGCACGACGTCACCGCGCTCGGCGTGCAGGTCTCGATCGTCATCGGCGGCGGGAACATCTTTCGCGGGATCGCGGCGAGCGCGGGCGGGATGGATCGCGCGACGGCCGACTACATGGGCATGCTCGCCACGGTGATCAACGCGCTCGCGCTCCAGGACGCGCTCGAGAAGCAGGGGCTCCAGACGCGCGTCCTGTCCGCGATCGAGATGCGGGCGGTCGCGGAGCCGTACATCCGCCGGCGCGCGATCCGGCATCTCGAGAAGGGCCGCGTCGTCATCTTCGCCGCCGGCACCGGCAATCCCTTCTTCAGCACCGACACCGCGGGCGCGCTGCGCGCGGTCGAGATCGGCGCCGACGCGATCATCAAGGCGACGAAGGTGGACGGCATCTACACCGCCGACCCCAAGCAGGACGCGAGCGCCGAGCGTCTGGCGCACGCGACGTACATCGACGTGCTCAGTCGCCGGCTCGAGGTCATGGACTCGACGGCCATCTCGCTCTGCATGGAGAACGCGCTGCCCATCGTGATCTTTGACCTGACCCGGCCGGGCAACATCAAGCGGATCGTGCTCGGCGAGCCGGTTGGCTCGATCGTGTCGCCCTGAGAGGTCATGAACGCTTCGGGTGGTCGAGGAGCGCCACGGCTGTGCCGGGGCGCTCCGAGCGTGGGGGGCTTGGGGGGCATCGATCGTCCCCCGAAGGTCGGCATCCGGTGGTGGCGCCGCGCCCCGGGTTTCCCGGGGCGCGTGCGAGCGCGGGGGGTATGGGGGGCTTCGATAGTCCCCCCATCAAGGAGGAAGCCATGCAAGCGCTCGTGAAGGACATCGAGGCGCGGATGAACGCGGCGATCGACGCCCTCACACGGGAGTTCGCGTCCGTCCGGACCGGTCGGGCCTCGGCGGGCCTGCTGGACCCGCTGCGCGTCGACTACTACGGGACGCCGATGCCGATCAACCAGATGGCGTCCGTGTCGGTCCCCGACGCGCGCACGATCACCATCCAGCCGTGGGAGGCCAACCAGTTCGCGGCCGTCGAGAAGGCCATCCTCAAGTCCGATCTCGGGCTGACGCCGGTGAACGACGGCAAGGTCATCCGGCTGACCATGCCGACGCCGACGGAGGAGCGGCGCAAGCAGCTGGCCAAGACCGTGGGCAAGATGGCGGAGGAGGGGCGCGTCGCCATCCGGAACATCCGGCGCGAGGCCAACGACAAGCTCAAGGCCATCGCGAAGGACAAGAAGATCTCCGAGGACGAGGAGCGGCGCGGACACGACCAGATCCAGAAGATGACCGACCGCTTCATCGCGAAGGTCGACGAGCTCCTGAAGAAGAAGGAGCATGAGATCCTGTCGTTCTAGACCATTCGGATCGTTCGGGTAAGATTGACAGCATGGCCGTGAAACCGCCGCTCATCGCTCGTTTGTCCACCGACCTCGCCACACTCGGAGAGCCGGAGCTCCTGGACCTGGTCCGCTCTCGGCCCGTGCCTCAGCACGTCGCGGTCATCATGGACGGCAACGGGCGATGGGCCACAGGGCGGGGACTGCCGCGTGTCGCCGGACACCGCGAGGGCGTCAAGGCGGCGCGCGCGGTCACGCGGGCGGCGGACGCGCTCGGGCTCCGCTACCTCACGCTCTACGCGTTTTCCACCGAGAACTGGAGCCGGCCCGTCCAGGAGGTCTCGATGCTGATGAGCCTGCTGGAGCGGTCGATCCACGACGAGCTGCCCGAGCTCATGGAGCGCAACGTCCGCCTGCGCGTCATCGGACGTACCGAGGGCGTCCCGGCGCCGGTCCAGCGCGGGATCAACCACGTCGTTCGCGAGACGGCCCGCAACAGCGGGCTCACGCTGCTCATGGCCTTCAACTACGGCGGGCGGGACGAGTTGCTCGATGCCGTCCGCAGCCTCGCCCGGCGCGTCGCCCTCGGTGAGCTGAAGCCGGACGAGATCTGCGAGCGCGACGTCTCGGCCGGCCTCTACACGCGCGACGTGCCGGACCCGGACCTGCTCATCCGGACGAGCGGCGAGATGCGGGTGTCGAACTTCCTCCTGTGGCAGATCGCCTACACCGAGCTCTGTTTCACGCCGACGCTCTGGCCGGACTTCGGGCCCGCCGACCTCTATCGTGCCGTGGCGGAATTCCAGGGACGGACGCGGCGGTTCGGTGGCGTCTGAGATCATGGGGGGACTGCTTTCATGGGGGGACTATCGATGCCCCCCAAACCCCCCGGGCGCTCGGAGCCGTCCCGGGAAACCCGGGACGGCCCTCGGGGACGGGATTCGTTCACGGTGTCTGAGATCATGGGGGGACTATCGATGCCCCCGACACTCGTACGAAGGGGGCTCACGCCCCCCTCGTACTCCCCCGGCCCCGCGCTCGGAGGCGGCCCGGGGGGGGGCGCGGACGCACCCGTGGTGCGCGGACGCACCGGTGGAACCCGGGCCGCCCCTCGGGTTCCCGATTCGTTCAGGGGTTCTGAGGATGGCGGGCTCGGCAGAACTGACGTTCGCAGGGAGAGGTGACGCGGTGGCGATGTCGGCGGTGTGGAAGCGCCTGGCGACGACTGCCGTGCTGCTGCCGCTCGTCGTGTGGCTCGTCCTCGGTGGCCCGCCCTGGCTGTTCCACGCGCTCGTGATCGCGCTCTCCGGAGCCGCCGTCTGGGAGCTCGGCCGCATGCTGGAGCGTACGGGTGGCGCGAGCGCCGGATGGCTGGGGGTCGCGCTCGGCGTGCTGGTGACCGGGAGCTTCGCGATCGACGGCGCCCCGGTCGCCGCGCTCGCGCTCGCCGTCGTCGTCACGATGACCGCGCCGCTCGCGTCGCGGCGCGCGCTCGCGACCGACGTGACCGTCACCAGGCTCTTCGGCGTCGCGTACGTGAGCTGGCTGCTCGGGCACGGGATCCTGCTGCGCGAGCTGCCCGGTGGTGGCGAGCTGGTGCTGTTCCTCGCCGGCGTGACGTGGGTCGGCGAGTCGTCGGCGTACGCGGTCGGGTCGATGATCGGGCGGCACAAGCTGGCGCCCGTGGTGAGCCCGGGCAAGACGGTCGAGGGGGGCATCGCGCAGGTGCTCGCGTCCGTGCTCGGCTCCCTGCTGCTCGGCTTCTGGCTGGTGCCCGGCTGGAGCGCCCGCCGGGTGGTCGCCGCGGGGGTGCTGCTGGGCGTCGTCGGGCAGATCGGCGACCTCGCGGAGTCCGTCGTCAAGCGGAGCGTCGGTGCCAAGGACACGGGGGGGCTGATTCCCGGTCACGGCGGCGTGCTCGATCGCCTCGACGGCCTGCTGTTCAACACGCCCGCGTTCTTCTACTTCGTGACGTTCCAGGGGGCGGTGCCGTGAAGCGGCTGACGCTGCTCGGCGCCACCGGGTCGATCGGGCGCCGCACGCTCGAGGTCGTCTCGAGCTTTCCGGAGGACTTCAGCGTCGTGGCACTCGCGGCGCGTGGCTCCGACGTCGAGCTGGTCGCCGACCTCGTCCGCAAGTACGCGCCCGACGCCGTGGCGCTCCTCGACCGGACCGCGGTCGATCGCCTCGCGATGCTGCTGCCCCGTCCGCGCCCGGAGCTCCTCGGTGGGCCCGACGGGCTCGTCAGCGTCGCGCGCGACGTCGACACCGACATCGTCGTGTCCGCCCTCGTGGGCGCCGCCGGCCTGTTCCCCACGATGGCGGCGATCGAGCGAGGCCGGACGATCGCGCTCGCCAACAAGGAGACGCTCGTGATGGCGGGCGCGCTGATGACCGCGGCGGCCCGCGCGCGACGCGTCCCGCTCCTGCCGGTGGACTCCGAGCACAGCGCCGTCTTCCAGTGCCTGGAAGGCCACGACCGCGCCGACGTCCAGCGCATCCTGCTCACGGCATCGGGTGGTCCGTTCCGTGACGTCCCGCGCGCGCAGCTGGCGCACGTCACGGTGGAGGACGCGCTCAGACACCCGACGTGGAAGATGGGCGCGAAGATCACCATCGACTCCGCGACGCTCATGAACAAGGGGCTCGAGATCATCGAGGCGCGCTGGCTGTTCGACTTCCAGCCCGCCCAGGTGCAGGTCATCGTGCACCCGCAGTCGATCGTGCACTCGATGGTCGAGTACATCGACGGGGCGGTGATCGCGCAGCTCGGCGTCACGGACATGGGCGTGCCGATCCTCTACGCGCTCACGTATCCCTCCCGGCGCCCCGCGCCCGGTGCGCGGCTCGACCTGGTCCGCGTCGGGACGCTCACGTTCCTCGAGCCGGACGCCGAGAAGTTCCCCTGCCTCGGGCTCGCGCGCGCCGCGCTCGAGCGCGGCGGCTCGGCGCCCGTGGTGCTCAACGCCGCGAACGAGGTCGCCGTTGCGGCGTTCCTGGATCGCCGCATCGGCTTCATGGAGATCCCCGCGCTGATCGAGCGGGCGCTCGAGAAGGACGGCGGGCAGGATCTCCGATCCATCGAAGATTGTGCCGCGATCGACGGCGACACGCGGCGGCGGGTCGCGCAGTGGGTCGATGCGCGCTCAGGAGGTTCCCCGCGTTGACGATGATCCTGTCGTTCGTGATCGTCATCGGCATCCTGATCCTGATCCACGAGCTGGGGCACTTCTTCGTCGCCCGGTGGACGGGCGTCGGTGTCGAGCGGTTCTCCATCGGGTTCGGGCCGGTGCTCATGCGCTGGCACGGCAAGGAGACCGAGTACTGCCTGTCCGCGATCCCGATGGGCGGGTACGTGAAGATGGTCGGCGAGGAAAGCCCGCTGGAGGGCGGCGGCAGCCCGCAGTACGATGCGGCGAAGTCCTTCGCGCTCAAGCCGCTGTGGGCACGGTTCCTCATCGTGTTCGCGGGGCCAGGCATGAACTTCGTCCTCGCCGCGGTGATCTTCGCCGCGCTGCTCGCCACGATGGGGCGGCCGGTCTGGCCTCCGGTCATCGGCCGGGTGACACCGGACAGTCCAGCGGCCGCTGCCGGCATCCAGACGGGCGACCGCGTCACCGCGGTCAACGGCAGGACCGTGTCGCACTGGGAGGACCTCGAGCGCGCGATCCAGTCTGCCGGCGGTCGAGCGCTGGAGCTGAAGGTCGCGCGCGACAGCGCCGAGCGCTCGGTCCGCGTGACGCCGCGCCGGACGACGGTCGAGGATCCGGTGTTCAAGGAGTCGCACGAGATCTGGGACGTCGGCGCGGGACCGAAGCTGGCCCCGCAGGTGGCGGCCGTCAACCCCGGCTCACCGGCCGAGCGCGCGGGACTCCGGGTCGGTGACGTCATCGTCGCGGTCGCCGGGCAGCCGGTGTACACGCGCGAAGAGCTCATGCAGGCGATCCAGAAGCGGCCGGGCCAGACGTTCCCGATGACGGTCGAACGGGACGGCAAGCCGGTGACGGTGAGCGTGACGGCCAACCCCGAGCGCGACCGCACGCCAACGGGGCAGGAGGTCAAGGTCGGCCGCGTCGGCGTCGCGCTCATCACGCGCGCCGTCTCGTACGAGCCCTACGACCCGCTGAGCGCCGTCTGGTACGGGTTCGGGAAGACCTGGGACATGACGGTGCTCACCGTCAAGGGGCTGTGGAAGGTCCTCGTCGGGACCATCGACCGCTCGAACATCGGCGGTCCCATCCAGATCGCGGCCGAGGCGGGGCGGCAGGCCCGCGAAGGCGTGGGTTCGCTCGCGCTCTTCACCGCGATCATCAGCGTGAACCTCGCGGTGCTGAACCTCTTGCCGGTTCCGATGCTCGACGGCGGGCACCTCGCGTTCTTCGTCATCGAGGCCATCCGTGGCCGGCCGCTCTCGCTGAAGAAGCGGGAAGCGGCGCAGCAGGTCGGCTTGCTGCTGCTGATGCTGCTGATGGTGTACGCGCTGTACAACGATCTGGTGCGCATCGACGCGTTCCGGTTCTTCCGATAGGATTGGGGGGACTATCGAAGCCCCCCAAGCCTCCCGCGCTCGGAGCGCCCCGGCGAAGCCGGGGCGCTCCTCGGTCACGGTGTTCGTTCAAGGAGATGGTGACACGCGACATGTGGCAAGCCAGCTCGGGCACGATGGGAGCTGACGCATGATCAACCGGCGGACGTCCCGGCAGATCGAGCTCGGGACCGTCAAGATCGGCGGCGACGCGCCGATCACCGTCCAGTCGATGACGAAGACGGACACGCGCGATGTCCAGGCCACGGTGCTCCAGATCTGGTCGCTCGAGGCCGCCGGTTGCGACATCGTGCGCTGCGCGGTGCCGGTCCGCGAGGCGGCGGAGAAGCTCGGCGAGATCAAGCGGCAGATCCGCATCCCGCTCGTCGCCGACATCCACTTCAACTACAAGCTCGCGCTCATCGCGCTCGCGCAGGGCGTGGACGGGCTCAGGCTCAATCCGGGGAACATCGGCGGCCAGCGGTTCGTGGAGGATGTCGTGGCGTCGGCGCGCGAGCGGAGGATCCCGATCCGCATCGGCGTCAACGCGGGCTCCCTCGAGAAGGACCTGCTCGAGAAGCACGGAGGCCCGAGCGCCGAGGGCATGGTCGAGTCGGCCCTCCGCCACATCCGCATCCTCGAGGACTGCAACTATCCCGAGATGAAGATCTCGCTCAAGGCCTCGGACCCGCGCATGATGATCGAGGCGTACCGGATGCTCGCCGCGCAGGTCGACTATCCGCTGCACCTCGGGGTCACGGAGGCCGGCACGCCCGGCGTCGGCACGATCAAGTCCGCCGTCGGCCTCGGCGCCCTGCTCTCGGAAGGCATCGGCGACACCATCCGCGTCTCGCTCTCCGCCGATCCCGTGGAGGAGGTCCGCGTCGGCATCGACATCCTCAAGTCGCTCGGGCTGCGCAAGGGCGGCCTCACGTTCGTGGCGTGCCCGTCGTGCGGTCGCGCCGACGTCGACCTCGTGAAGCTGGCGAAGGAGGTCGAGGACGAGTTCCGCGGCCTGAACGAGGAGATCCACATCGCGGTGATGGGGTGCGAGGTCAACGGACCGGGCGAGGCCCGCGCAGCCGACATCGGCGTCGCCGGGGGCCGCGGGATCGGCCTGATCTTCAAGAACGGCGCGGTCATCAGGAAGGTGCCGGAGTCGGAGATCGTGGCGGCGATGCGGGAGGAGGTCGCGCGGTTCCTCGAGGAACGCCGCGCGAAGGCCGCACCGGAGACGGCAGGCTGATGGGCCAGTACCGGACGCACGTGTTCGTGTGCACGTCCGGCGACACCTGCCCGACGCAGGGCGACGTCGAGCAGTACGTGAAGTACCTCCGCGGCGAGGCGGCGAAAGCCAAGCTGCACGCCGACGTGAGGATCAACAAGGCCGGGTGCTTCTCGCAGTGCGGCTGGGGGCCGATGATGGTCGTGTATCCGGACGACGTGTGGTACTGCGGCGTGCAGGCATCCGATCTCCAGGAGATCTTCGACTCGCACATCGTCGGCGGCAAGCCGGTCGAGCGGTTGCGCTACCGTCCCGGCGTCAAGGGCGCCAACAAGAAGCCGGGCGCTCACTGAGGCGCGACACCGCACCGTCCATGCGTTTGTCGAGATCGCTTGTCCCGACGCTCAGGCAGGAGCCGGCGGACGCCGAGGCCCTCTCGCACACGCTGATGCTGCGGGCCGGCCTCGTCCGGCAGCTCGCTGCCGGCGTCTTCGTCTGGCTGCCGCTCGGCCAGCGCGTGCTCGAGAAGGTCGACGCCATCATCCGCGAGGAGATGAACGCGATCGGCGGGCAGGAGATCACGATGCCCGTCATCCATCCCGCGGAGATCTGGCGGCAGTCGGGACGGTGGGACGGCATCCCGGAGATGTTCAAGCTGAAGGACCGCCACGGGCGGGACATGTGCCTCGGCATGACGCACGAGGAGGTCGTCGCCTGGCTCGCGTCCCGGGAGATCCGCTCGTACCGCGATCTGCCGCAGATCTGGTACCAGATCCAGACGAAGGAGCGCGACGAGGCACGTCCGCGCTCGGGCGTGCTCCGCACCCGCGAGTTCCTGATGAAGGACTCGTACACGCTCGACCCCGACGAGGCGGCGCTCGACGTCTCGTATGCCGCGCACGAGCGCGCGTACCGGCGCATCTTCGAACGCTGCGGTCTCCGCTTCCACGTCGTCGAGTCGGACACCGGCATGATGGGCGGGCTCGGCTCGCACGAGTTCATGGCGCCCTGCGCGGCCGGCGAGGACGAGATCGCGCTGTGCCCGCGCTGCGGCTACGGCGCGAACGTGGAGATCGCGCGGGGCACCCCGTCGCCGCCGGTCTTCCCGGCCTGCACACGCGAGGAGGTGCCGACGCCGGGAGCCAGGACGATCGCGGAGGTCGCGTCGGTCCTCGGCATCGATCCACGCCTGACGGTCAAGTCCCTGCTGTACGTCGCCGAGAAGTCGGGAGCGGTGCTGGCGCTCGTCCGGGGCGACCACAGCCTGCACGAGCGCAAGCTGGCGCGCGCCCTGGGCGGTGAGGGCTTTCGACCCGCGCATCCGGACGAGGTGAACGAAACCCTGGGTGCGCCGATCGGTTCCGTGGGTCCCGTCGGCGCGCGCGTGCGGACGATCGCCGACGAGCACCTGAAGGATGGGACGTACGTGGTCGGCGCGAACCGGGAGGGGTTCCACCTCCGGGGGGTCACGCCGGGCCGGGACTTCGAGTGCACCTTTGCCGACCTCCACACCGTGGTCGCGGGCGAGTTGTGCCCTCGGTGCGGCGAGGCGCTCGCGGTGGAGCGCGTCATCGAGATCGGCAACATCTTCAAGCTCGGCACGCGGTACGCCGTCGCGCTCGGCGCGATGTACCTCGACGAGTCGGGCCACGAGCGCCCCATCGTCATGGGCAGCTACGGGATCGGTCCGGCCCGCATCGCCGCCGCCGCGATCGAGCAGCTCGCGGACGACGCGGGAATCGTCTGGCCCTGGTCCATCGCGCCCTTCCACGTGCACATCGTGGTGGTGGCCATGCGGGACCAGACGCAGGTCGCCGCCGCCGAGGCGCTCTACGAGGAGTGCCGGGCGAACGGCCTGGAGGCCTTGCTCGACGACCGGGACGAGCGGCCGGGCGTGAAGTTCAACGACGCGGACTTGCTCGGCATCCCGGTGCGCGTGACGATCGGCAACGCCCTGGTGCGCGAGGGGGTCATCGAGATCCGCGAGCGGGGTACGCGGCGCGACACCAAGGTCGCCAAGGAGGCGGTGCTCGACACGATTCGAAGCATCCAGGCGTCGAGCGCGGCCGGGTAGCGAACTGGCCGCTCCAGCGGGTCCGAGAAGCCAAACCGGGCGTGCGCTTGCCTGCCCGCTGATCACGTGCTAAAGTGCCGAAAAGTGGGCTCTGCCCACTTTTTTACTTTCGTGGGGCCTGGGGTGTCGGAAGAGGATCGGATCGCCAGGATCGAGGAGGTCGTGGTCCCGGTGCTCCGGGACCACGGGCTCGAGCTCGTCGACCTCGAGTGGAAGGCGCACGGGCCGAGGGGGGTGCTCCGTCTTTTCATCGACAAGCCGGGTGGTGTCGGCATCAAGGACTGCGAGCGCGTGAGCCGGGAGATCGGTGACGTGCTCGACGTGTCGGGTCTCATCGAGGAACGATACGATCTCGAAGTCTCCTCGCCGGGACTGGACCGGCCGCTCAAGACGGACCGCGAGTACCGCTGGGCGCGCGGCAAGCGGGTCCGGTGCTGGCTGACCGAGGGACGGGACCTGTCCGGGCGCCTCGTCGACGTGAACGACCAGTGCCTCGTGATGGACGTCGACGGCCAGCGGCTGGACGTCGCACGCGGCGAGGTGCGGAAGGCGCGCCTCGAGCCGGACGTCCCGTGGCGGCGGCAGGCGTGAAGCCATGAACCGAGAGCTGATCAACGTCATCGAGCAGATGGGGCGTGAGAAGGGGATCGACAAGGAGATCCTCTTCGAGGCGCTGGAGTCTGCGCTGCTCTCGGCATCGAAGAAGACGCTCGGCACCGGGGACAACGTCCGCCTCGAGATCGATCGGCGCACCGGGCACCTGCGCGCGTACGTGAGGAAGACCGTGGTCGAGGAGGTCACCGACCCGCGGAGCGAGCTCAGCCTGGCCGAGGCGAAAGCGCTGAACCCCGAGGCCGAGCTCGGCGTCGAGCTCGAGCTCGAGCAGGAGCGGCCCCCGCACGACTTCGGGAGGATCGCCGCGCAGACGGCGCGGCAGATCATCATGCAGAAGGTCCGCGACGCGGAGCGCGAGGGGATCTACTCCGAGTTCGCCGGTCGTGAGGGGCAGATCGTGCGCGGCGTCGTTCACCGGGTCGAGAAGCGCAACGTCATCCTGGAGATCGGCAAGGCCGAGGCGATCCTGCCCGAGCGCGAGCAGATCCCCGGGGAGCGCTACAACGCGGGCGACCGCGTGCGCGCGTTCGTGCTCGAGGTCCGGCGGAGCACGAAGGGGCCGCAGATCACGCTGTCGCGGACGCACCCCGGATACCTCACGCGCCTGTTCGAGACGGAGATTCCCGAGATCCAGGAGGGGATCGTGCTCGTGAAGGCCGCGGCGCGCGAGCCGGGCGAGCGCGCGAAGGTCGCGGTGGCGTCCACCAAGCGCGACGTGGATCCGATCGGGGCGTGCGTAGGGCTGCGCGGCACCCGGATCCAGGTCATCAGCCGGGAGCTGCGGGGCGAGAAGATCGACATCATCGAGTGGTCCAGCGATCCGGCGACGTTCGTCGCCCGCGCGCTGTCCCCGGCAAAGGTGTCGTCGGTGACGATCGCCGAGGAGCCCGGCGCGGCCGGACAGCGGTCCGCGCTCGTCATCGTGCCGGACAATCAGCTGTCGCTGACCATCGGGAAGAAGGGGCAGAACGCGCGGCTCGCCGCCAAGCTCACGGGCATGCGGATCGACATCAAGAGCGAGTCCGAGGTCGAGGCCGAGCACGAGGAGCCGGGCGAGGAGCTGGTGGACGCGCTTGCCGGAGTCGACGGGATCACCGGCGAGACGCTCGCATCGCTGCGTGAAGCGGGACTCGGATCCGTGGAGGCCATCGTCGCGGCGGGTGTGGAGCGCCTGCACGAGGTGCCCGGGGTCGGCGAGCGCGCCGAGACGGTGCTCCGCGCGGCCCGCGAGTGGCTCGCCGCGCGCGAGGCCCGCGGCGAGGTGGAGGTGCCGGACGCCGGCTCCGGAGAGACGCCGCTCACGTAGCATGGCACAGGCCCGCCATCGTCCGTTGCGCACGTGCGTCGGCTGCCGAGAGGTCAAGCCGAAGGCGACCCTCGTTCGACTCGTTCGAGACGCGGGCGGCGTCGTCCGGGTCGACGCGACCGGGACCTCCGCTGGCCGCGGAGCGTATATTTGTTCGGATGCGGGGTGCATCGACCGAGTCGCCCGCGGCGGCCGGCTCGGCCACGCATTCAGGAAACCGACGCAGACGGGTATGGAGTTCGAAGCGGCCGTGCGAGCCGCAGCCGGTGCAAGAGCCTGTGGGAGCTCCGGCGAATCGAGGAGCGCCACGGGTTCCGCGGGTGCGGCCTCGCACCCCGCGGGTGCGGCCTCGCACCCCGCGGGTGCGGCCTCGCACCCTCCGGGGCGCTCCGAGCGTGTGGGGGGTGTGGGGGGCCATGTCGGGGCCCCCCACTCCCTGGGGTCGGCGGAGCCGACGCGTCGGCGAGGCGAGCGTGACGGAGCAGACGTGGTGCGAGCCGCAGGCCGGGCGACGGCCAAAGCGCGCGGCGCATAGGAGGTGAGAGGACTGTGGCAGGAACGAGGATCAAGGTGATCGACCTGGCGAAGGAGCTCGGCGTGACGAGCAAGGACCTGATGCTGGCGGCCGAGGAGATGGGGCACAAGGGTGTCCGCGCCATGAGCCCTCTCGATATGCAACTCGCGAACGCCCTGCGCGTGAAGCTCGGTCGCGGCCGGGAGATCCCGACCGAGGACGCCAAGCCCAAGCGGGTACGGAAGCCGAAGACCGAGGGTGCCGTCGTCGAAGGCGCCGTCACTGAACACGGCATCGTCGTGAAGAAGCCGGCGCGCGCGCGCAAGAAGGCGGGCGACGAGGCGCACCCTGCGGAGGTGAGGCCTGCTGCGACGATCGTCAAGCCCCGGCCCGCCGAGACGGTCGAGCCGGAGGAGCAGCCGGCGCCGGAGGTGGCGAAGCCGGCCGCGGAGATCCTGAAGCCCATCGAGCCGCCCACGCCGGTCATCGAGCCGCCGGTCGAGCGTCCAGCCGCACCGGCGCCTGCCGCCGAACCGATGAGGCCGGCTCCGCCCGCGCCACCGGCGCCGGCGACGCCACCACCGGCGCCGCCCGCGCCCGTGGTACCGAAGAAGCCGGAGCCCAGAATCGTCCCGTTCCGCCCGCCCGAGCGGCACACGCCGCCCCCGCGGCGGCCATCCGGGCCCTTCTCTCCCCCGCGCGTGACGGTGAGCCCGGCGAGGCCCACGCCGCCTCCGCGTCCCGCTTTCCAGCGGCCGCGGCCGGTGGAGCCGGCGGCAGCACCGCCTGCTCCTGTCGTGCCGGCCACGCCGCCGCCTACCGCGCCGCCGCGGCCCGCGGTGGCCGAGCCCCTCGCGCCGGCAGCGAGCGTCGTGTCGCCGCCGGTGACCCCGGCGCCCGTCACTCCCACGCCGGCGCCCGTCACCCCGGCGCCGGTCACAGCGCCGGCCGCGCCCGTCGCCGAAGCGCCGGCCGCGGAGGCCAAGCGTGAGCTGATCCGCGTGCCCGAGTCCGTGACCCTCGCGGAGCTTGCGGAGAAAATGCGGCGCAAGTCCGGCGAGGTCATCAAGGCGTTGCTCGAGCTCGGGGTCCTGCGTATGGTCAACGACCTCCTGGACCCGACGGAAGCGAAGCTCGTCGCCGACAGGTTCGGCTTCGACCTGGAGATCCGCTCGGTCGAGGGCGACATCGTCGAGGAAGAGGAGGATCCGACGCAACTGAGGCTCCGGCCGCCGGTCGTCACGGTCATGGGACACGTCGACCATGGCAAGACGTCGCTCCTCGACGCGATCCGGCGCACCCGCGTGGCGGAGAAGGAGTTCGGCGGCATCACGCAGCACATCGGCGCGTACCAGGTCGTCACGAGCCACGGGAAGGTCACGTTCCTCGACACGCCGGGCCATGAAGCGTTCACCGCGATGCGGGCCCGCGGCGCCCAGGCCACGGACATCGTCATCCTGGTCGTCGCGGCGGACGACGGGGTCATGCCGCAGACGGTCGAGGCGCTGAACCATGCGAAGGCGGCCAACGTGCCGATCATCGTGGCGGTGAACAAGATCGACAAGCCGGAGAGCGATCCGGATCGCGTGAAGCGCGAGCTGGCCAACCACGAGCTCCTCCCGGAGGAGTGGGGCGGACAGACGATCTTCGTTCCGACGTCTGCGAAGAAGGGCACCGGTATCGACCAGCTCCTGGAGATGGCCGCGATCCAGGCCGAGGTCCTCGAGCTGAAGGCGAATCCGAACCGTGCTGCGCGCGGCGTCATCATCGAGAGCCGCCTCGATCGCGGACGGGGCCCCGTGGCGACCGTGCTCGTGCGGAACGGGACGCTGCGAGAAGGGGACGCGGTCGTGGCCGGCTCGCACTCCGGACGCGTCCGCGCCCTCATCGACCAGAGCGGCAAGAAGGTGAAGGCGGCGGGGCCCGCCGATCCGGTCGAGATCCTCGGCCTGTCCGGCGTGCCATCCGCGGGCGACGTGCTCGTGGCCGTCTCCGACGAGCGCAAGGCGCGACAGATCGCGACCATGCGCCAGGAGAAGGAGAAGCAGAAGATCAAGGCCGCGACGCGCGTCACCCTCGAGAGCCTGCACAAGCAGATCCAGACCGGCGAGGTCAAGGAGCTCAGGCTCGTGCTGAAGGCGGACGTGCAGGGCTCGGTGGAGGCCGTGGGCGACGCGCTCGAGCGTCTGAGCACCGACGAGGTCAAGCTGAAGGTGATCCACGCGTCCGTCGGCGCGATCAACGAGAGCGACGTCATGCTCGCGTCGGCCTCGAATGCGATCGTGCTCGGCTTCAACGTGAAGGCCGACCCGAAGGCCCAGGACCAGGCGCGGGCCAACGGCGTCGACATCCGTTACTACAACGTCATCTACGAGGCGCTGAACGACCTGAAGGCCGCGCTGGCCGGCATGCTGGCGCCGGAGATCCGGGAGACGGTCCACGGCGTGGCGGAGGTCCGGCAGATCTTCGTCATCTCGAAGCTGGGGCCGATCTGCGGCTCGTACGTCCGCGAGGGCAAGGCGGTGCGCAGCGCCAAGGTGCGCGTGCGCCGCGGCGACACCGTCGTCGGCGAGGGCACCGTCTCCTCGCTCAAGCGCTTCAAGGACGACGTGCGCGAGGTGCTGACGGGCCTCGAGTGCGGGATCGGTGTGGACGGTGTCGCCGGCATCCAGCCCGGAGACCTGCTCGAGCTCTTCACCACCGAGGAAGTCGCGCGCACGCTGTAGCGCGTGACCCGGACCCGAGGTGTCGGTCGCGCGCGTCGCGGTGGGCACGGTGGAGCTGCACCTGCCGGATGTCGGCTCGCTGAAGGACAAGCGCCACGTGCTGAAGGGGCTGAAGCAGAAGGTCCGTGCGCGGTTCGAGGTCGCCGTGGCCGAGGTGGATCACCAGGACACCTGGCAGCGTGCGACGCTCGCCGTCGCCTACGTCTCTCACGACTCGCGGCACGCGAACGAGGTGGTGTCCAAGGCCATGGACTTCATCGAGGACCACGTCGACGGCTACGTCACCGGGGTGCAGGTGGAGATCCTCTGATGCAGGGCAAGCGGCTGGACCGCGTCAACCAGCTCATCAAGGAGGAGATCTCGATCCTCCTGCAGCGCGAGCTGAAGGACCCGCGGCTCGGCTTCGTGACGGTCACCGAGGTCGAGACGTCGAAGGATCTGCGGGTGGCCAAGGTGTTCGTGTCGGTGCTGGGGAACGACGAGCAGTGGGCGTCGTCGCTGCAGGCGCTCGCGAGCGCCCGGGGGTTCGTGCGGAACTGGCTCAGGCAGCACCTCGACCTGCGGGTGACGCCCGAGCTCCAGTTCAAGCCCGACCACTCGATGGAGCACGCCGCCCGCATCCAGCAGCTCCTGAAGCACCTCGGCGACACGCGGTCGTCGTGAGGTCTGACATCATGGGGGGCCCCGACATGGCCCCCGACCATCGCACGAAGGGGGCTGACGCCCCCCTCGGACTCCCCCGGCCCCAGCGCTCGGAGCCGTCCCGGGAGGGGTGCGCGGACGCACCCGTGGTGCGCGGACGCACCCGCGAAACCCGGGACGGCCCTCGAGTGCACGATTCGTTCACGGCCTCTCCCGCCTCGGTGCCTGCCGCCGTGCTGGCACCGTTCGATCGTGCGCCCGGCTCCGTGCTCCTGCTCGGGCACGTGCATCCTGACGCCGACGTGCTGGGCACGCTGCTGGGGCTCGGGCTCGCGCTCGAGGCCCGGGGCTGGTCGCTGCTCGCCGGCGGGCCTCATCCGGCTCCGGACGTGCTGTCGTTTCTCCCCGGTGTGGACCGCTACCGGCGTCTCGACCGCTTCGACGGCCGGTTCGACGTGGCGGTGATGACGGACTGCCCGAACCCGGCGCGAGCCGAGCACCTCTTCGAGCAGGCGCGCGCCGCCGCAACGACGCTCGTCAACATCGACCACCACCCGGACAACCGCCGCTACGGCGACGTGAACTGGGTCGAGCCGTCGGCGGCGGCGACCGGCGAGCTCGTGTACGAGCTCCTCGTCGCCCTCGGTCTGCCTCTGACGCCCGACATCGCGACGAATCTCTTCACCGCGGTCCACACCGACACCGGGTCGTTCCGCTACTCGAACGTCACCCCGCGGACGTTCGAGATCGCCGCGAAGCTGGTGGCCGCCGGTGCGGATCCCGCGTTCGTGTCCGGCGCGCTCTACGAGCGCCGCCCGATCGACGCGCTCCGGTGCCTCGGCGACGTGCTGACCCGGGTCGAGGTGAGCGCCGACGGGCGCGTGGCGTGGCTGGCGCTGCCCGCCGGCTCGGTGCCGGAATCGTTCATCGAAGCCGAGGACCTGGTGAACTATCCGCGGTCGATCGCATCCGTCAGGGTGGCGTGCATGCTCCGGGAGCTCGGCGGCGACGTCAAGGTGAGCCTGCGCGGCAAGGGCGACGTCGACGTGCGGCGCATCGCCGCGATGTTCGGCGGCGGCGGACATCGTAACGCCGCCGGCGCGAGCGTTCCTGGCACCCTCGAAGGCGTGACCCGCGCCGTCCTCGGCGCCGTCCGGGCCGCGATCGACGAACCTGAGATCATGGGGGGCCCCGAAGGGCCCCCCCATCCAGGGGGCCGCGCGTGAGCGCGCCGAGCGGCGTCCTCGTCGTCGCCAAGCCGGCCGGACGCACGTCGTTCGACGTCGTGGCCGCGGTTCGCCGCGCGCTCCGGGTGCGCCGCGCGGGACACGCCGGTACCCTCGATCCCGACGCGGTCGGAGTGCTGCCGATCCTCGTGGGCGAGGCGACGAAGCTCATGGGATACCTCGCGGACCAGGACAAGGAGTACCGTGTGACGATGCGGTTCGGTGTCGTCACCGACACGCTCGACGCGGGTGGCCGGGTCCTCGAAACCCGGCCGGTGCCGCCGCTCACGCGCGAGGTGGTCGAGCGCGCGGCCCGCGCGTTCGTGGGCGCGATCCGCCAGGTGCCCCCCATGTACTCGGCGCGCCATCACGAGGGACGCCGGCTCTACGAGCTCGCACGGCAGGGCGTCGAGGTGCCGCGCGAGGCGCGCGACGTGGTGGTGTACTCGATCGGCGTGGACGAGGTCGCCTTCGATCGAGCGACGTTGACCGTCGTGTGCGGCAAGGGCACGTATGTTCGCGTCATCGTGGCCGATCTCGGGACCGCGCTCGGTCCGGGAGCGTCGGTGGAGCAGCTCGTGCGCACGCGCGTCGGACCGTTCGCGCTCGCCGAGGCGGTCAGCTGGGAGGCGGTCTCCGCCGGACCGCCGGAGGCGCTGTGGGCCCGGGTCAGACCGCCCGAGTCGGCGCTCGAGCGCTGGCCTGCCGTGCATCTCGGTCTCGACGCCGAGCGCGCGTTCGTGTCCGGCCAGTCCGTCTCCGTCACCGGTGCCCGCGGTGGGTCCGGATTCGTCCGCGTCCACGCAGCCGATGGCATCCTGCTCGGTGTCGGTGAGCTCACAGCCGCGGGCACGCGAGTGCGCCCCGTGCGAGTCCTCCATGTGGATCGTCCGCGGACTCGAGTCCTACCCGCCTGACGCGCCGCCCGTCGTCGCGGCGCTCGGGATCTTCGACGGCGTCCACCTCGCGCACCGGGCGATCCTGGCGACGGCCGTCGAGCGCGGACGTGACCTCCGGGTCCCATCGATCGCGTGCACGTTCGATCCGCACCCGACGGAGGTCCTCCAGCCCGACCGGGCGCCGCGCCCGATCTCGACGCTCGACGAGCGTCTCGAGCTGATCGCCAGCACCGGCGTCGACGGCGCGCTGGTGCTCCGGTTCACCCGGGAGCTCGCCGTGATCGAGGCGGAGGCGTTCGTCAGGGACGTGCTCGCCGGTCGCCTGAAAGTGCGCGAGGTCGTGGTCGGGTACAACCACACGTTCGGCCGCGGCGCACGCGGCAACGTCACGCTGCTGGCCGAGCTCGGCGACCAGCTCGGGTTCCGGGTGCACGTCACGCCGCCGTTCGAGGTCGACGGCGTTCCGGTCTCGTCCACGGCGATCCGGGCCGCGCTCCAGTCCGGGAACGTCGAGGGCGCGGCTCGCCTGCTCGGCCGGGCGTACACCGTGAACGGGCAGGTGGTTCAGGGCGCCGGCCGGGGGCGAACGCTCGGCTTTCCAACGGCGAACCTCGCGCTCGATCGGCCGCTGCTCGCACGCTCCGGCGTCTATGCCTGCGATGCGGAGATGGACGGGGCCACCTGGCAGGCGGTCGTGAACGTGGGCGTGCGACCCACCTTCGGCGAAGACCGCCTCGCCGTCGAGGCGCACGTCCTCGACTTCGCCGGCGAGCTGTACGGGCGCCGCATCCGCGTGGCGTTCCTCCGACGGCTCCGCGACGAGTCACGGTTCCCCTCGGTGGACGCGCTCAGGCAGCAGATCGCGTCGGACGTCGCGAGCGCGCGGCGCCTCCGTCGCGGCTGACGGCACCCGGGATCTGCGAGACCGCCGCAGACGCTGTCCCGTCCCCTCCTCTTCCCCTCCTCGGGTCCCCTCCTTCCTCAGGCCGGCTTTACTTCCCAGGGGCGCCATGGTACCCTACCTGCTAATTGCCCACAAAACAAGCTCTTTTACCACCTGAACCCGTCCTGGCGAGACTCCGGTCCCCCGGGGCGTGGCGATTGGAGGGCCCCGATGCCTCTCAGCGTCGAGCGCAAGCAGACCCTGATCGACCAGTACAAGACGCACGACGGCGACACGGGATCGCCCGAGGTGCAGATCGCGCTGCTCACGGAGCGGATCAGCGGTCTCACCGAGCACTTCAAGCAGCACACGAAGGACCATCACTCGCGCCGGGGTCTCTTGATGCTCATCGGCAAGCGTCGCAGCCTTCTCGGGTACCTGCAGAGGAAGGACCCGGCGCGGTACCGGGCGGTCATCGAGAGGCTCGGCATTCGCCGGTGACAGGGTCCACGACAGGAGTCGGACAGCTGGTCCTCGGACGGAACGAACCCGGGGGCCCCTAGCGAGCGGTCACGTGCCACGCGCCGGCTTGGCGCGCCCGCTCCTCACATCTGGCGTTCGTCCGGACACGGTCGAACCTACGAGGACACGCATCGACATGGCTCACACGGTACATCTCGACATCAACGGTCTCGACTTCTCCATCGAGACCGGCGCCGTCGCCAAACAGGCGGACGGTGCCGTCGTCGTTCGCCTGGGCGACACGGTCGTGCTGGCGACCTGCACGGCCTCCAAGTCCGCGAAGGAAGGACAGGACTTCTTCCCGCTCACCGTCGAGTACCGCGAGCGCGCCTACGCCGGGGGACGCATCCCCGGCGGGTACTTCAAGCGCGAGGGTGCCCCGGTCATGAAGGAGGTGCTCACCTGCCGGCTCATCGACCGGCCGATCCGGCCGCTCTTCCCGAAGGGCTTCAAGAACGAGGTCCAGGTCATCTGCTTCGCGATCTCGGGCGACCAGGAAAACGACCCGGACGTGCTCGCGATGAACGGGGCGTCGGCGGCGCTCTGCCTCTCCGGGATGCCCTTCGGTGGCCCCGTGGGGGCCGTCCGCGTCGGCATGATCGACGGGGCGTTCGTCGTCAACCCGACCACGAGCCAGCTGGAGCGGTCCACGATGGAACTCGTCGTGGCCGGGACGGAGGACGCGGTGCTGATGGTGGAGGGCGGCGCCAGGGAGGTGCCGGAGGAGCAGATGCTCGAGGCCATCGCGTTCGGCCACGAGCACTGCCGGCGGCTCGCCAGGAAGCAGGCGGAACTGGTCGCTCAGGCCGGCAAGCCGCGCTGGACCTTCGAGCCCGCGGCCATCGACCCGGAGCTTCTCGCTCGCGTGCGTGAGCTGGTCGGCGGCAAGCTCCAGGCCGCGTTCGAGACGCACGAGAAGCATGCGCGTGCGGACGCGGTCAACCGGGTCTTCGACGAGGTGGTCCAGGCGCTGGGCGCCGACGAGACCCGGACGGGGGCCATCCAGGAGGCGTTCCACGCGGTCGAGAAGGCCGAGGTCCGCCGCCTCATCGTCGAGCGCGGGATCCGCGTCGACGGCCGCCGGGTCGACGAGATCCGTCCGATCGTCATCCAGGTCGGGTACCTGCCGCGCGCGCACGGGTCGTCGCTCTTCACGCGCGGCGAGACGCAGGCGCTCGTCTCGGCGACGCTCGGCACGAAGGACGACGAGCAGAAGATCGAGGCGCTCGAGGGCGAGTACTTCCGCCACTTCATGCTGCACTACAACTTCCCGCCGTTCTCGGTCGGCGAGGTCCGCCGGATCGGGTCGCCGTCGCGGCGCGACATCGGCCACGGGGCGCTCGCGGAGCGGGCCGTCGAGGCCGTGATGCCGCCGAAGGAGGAGTTCCCGTACACGATCCGCGTCGTGTCGGACATCCTCGAGTCGAACGGCTCGTCATCGATGGCGACCGTGTGCGGGGCGTCGCTCGCCCTGATGGACGCGGGCGTCCCGCTCAAGAGCCCCGTCGCCGGGATCGCCATGGGCCTGGTGAAGGACGGTGAGCGCTTCGGCATCCTCACCGACATCATGGGGACCGAGGACCACTACGGCGACATGGACTTCAAGGTCGCCGGCACCGAGAAGGGGGTCACGGCGCTCCAGATGGACATCAAGATCGGCGGCGTGTCGGTCGAGATCATGCGGACGGCGCTCGGCCGCGCGCGTGACGCGCGGATCTTCGTGCTCGGGAAGATGCGCGAGGTCATCGAGAAGCCGCGCCAGGAGCTGTCGCCCTACGCGCCGCGCTTCGTCACCATCAAGATCCGCACCGAGAAGATCCGCGAGGTCATCGGCCCCGGCGGCAAGGTCGTCCGTGGCATCCAGGATGCGACGGGCGCCAAGATCGACATCGAGGACGATGGCCGGATCACCGTCTTCTCGCCGGACAACGAGTCGGTGCAGAAGGCCCTGTCGATGATCCAGGACATCACCCGCGAGGTCGAGCTCGATCGCATCTACCTCGGCAAGGTGAAGAAGATCGTCGAGTTCGGCGCCTTCGTGGAGGTCATCCCGAACACGGAGGGCCTGCTCCACATCTCGCAGATCGCCGAGTCGAGGATCCGCGCCGTCTCCGACGTGCTCGCGGAAGGCGACATGGTCCTCGTCAAGGTGATCGAGATCGACGGCAACGGGAAGATGCGGCTCAGCCGGAAGATCGCCCTCCGCGACCAGCCGAGCTGGGCCGACCGCGAGAAGCTCAGGAATCCCGCCGGCGCCGCGGAGGCGGCCGAACGGGCCCGTGGCTGAGGAATACCGCAAGAGCGTGCTCCCGGACGGCATCCGCGTCATCACGGAGCGGATGCCGCACGTTCGGTCGGTCGCGGTCGGCGTCTGGGTCGAGACGGGCTCGCGCCACGAGCCGGAAACCCGCGCCGGCGTGTCGCACCTGATCGAGCACCTCGTCTTCAAGGGGACGGCCAACCGCACGGCCGAGGACATCGCGCGCACGATGGACTCGGTCGGCGGGCAGATGGACGCGTTCACCACGAAGGAGTACACCTGCTTCTACGTCCAGGTGCTCGACGAGCACCTGCCGCTCGCCGTGGATCTCCTGACCGATATCCTGCTCCACCCGCTCTTCAACGCCGAGGAGCTCGAGAAGGAGAAATCGGTCGTCATGCAGGAGATCAAGATGGTCGAGGACACGCCGGACGACGTGATCCACGACCTCTTCGCGGCGCAGCTCTGGCGCGGTCACCCGCTCGGGCGCCCGATTCTCGGCACGCGCGAGTCCGTGAACGGCTTCGCGCGCGACACGATCCTCGCGCACTTCGGCGAGGAGTACGTGCCGCCCCGGGTGATCATCGCGGTGGCCGGGA
The DNA here is from genome assembly GCA_016184125.1 of Candidatus Rokuibacteriota bacterium. Taxonomy (GTDB): domain Bacteria; phylum Methylomirabilota; class Methylomirabilia; order Rokubacteriales; family CSP1-6; genus AR8. The sequence goes on from JACPDG010000041.1 coordinate 105,053, forward strand.
ACGTGACGCACGACCGGGCGGTGGAGCTGTTCGACGCCGGCTTCAACGGCTTCCGGCGGGCCGCCGCGCCCCGCGTCTCCGCGCCGCCCACCCTCATCCCCGACGTGAACATCGTGCACAAGAACCTCGAGCAGGTGCACCTCGTGTTGGGCTTCCCGGGGCTCTGCCATGCGGCGCCCGAGCGGTACGCGCTGTTCCTGCTGAACGACGTCATCGGCGGCAGCATGTCGTCGCGGCTGTTCCAGGAGGTGCGCGAACGCCAGGGGCTGGTGTACTCGATCCATTCCGGCGTGCAGGCGTTCCAGGACACCGGAACGGTGTACATCTACGCGGCCACGGACGCGCAGAACTTCTCGAAGGTCCTCAAGTCGACCCTCAGGGAGCTGCGCGACATCCGCAAGGACGGCGTGCGCCCGGACGAGCTCAAGCGGGCGAAGGACCATCTCAAGGGCAGCCTGATGCTCTCGCTCGAGTCGACGTCGAGCCGCATGAACCGCCTGGCGAAGCACGAGATGAACGTCGGCGCGTTCCTCACGATGGACGAGATGCTGGCGGCCATCGATCGCGTGCAGCTCGACGACGTGCAGGCGCTCGTGGGCCAGGTCGTGGACGAGGAACGGCTGGCCCTGACGACGCTCGGCCCGCTCGACCGGCGGAACCTGCCGAAAGAGCTGCTGCGGCACTGATTTTCATGGGGGGACTATCGAGGCCCCCCATACCCCCCGACGCTCGGAGCCGTCCCGGGGGACCCGGGACGGCCCTCGATCCCCCAACCGACCGGGGCGGACGTCACGCGGCGATCGCCGCTCGGACCGCTACCGGGCCACGGCCGCGGCAGCCGACACGTGTCCCCCGGCCGCCGGGTGCGGAAACCCTGATAGACTCGACAGCGGATGCCGAGCGCCGATCGGGGAGCCGGGAACGCACGATGAAGCTGGCCGAGAAATTCACGTCAGCCGACCTCGACCTGATGCCGGATGACGGCAAGCGGTACGAAGTGATCGAGGGGGAGCTCCACGTGTCACGGCAGCCCGGCTGGAACCACCAGTTCACCTGTGGCCGGCTGTTCCGGTTTCTCGACGAGTGGAGCGACCGTTCGGGCCTGGGCCTGACCAACCTCGCGCCGGGACTGATCTTCGCCGAGGACGACGACGTGGCGCCCGACCTTGTCTGGGTGAGCCGAACGCGCCTGGAGGCGGTGCTCGGCGACGATGGCAAGCTTCACGCCGCACCCGAGGTCGTGATCGAGGTGCTCTCGCCGGGCGCCGCCAACGAGCGCCGCGACCGCCAGGCGAAGCTCAAGCTCTACGGCCGCCGCGGTGTCCAGGAATACTGGATCGTCGATTGGATGCGCCGGCAGATCGAGGTGTATCGACGCGACGAGGGGACGCTGGCGCTGGCCACCACCTTCCTCGCCCAGGACACGCTCACCTCGTCGCTCCTGCCCGGCTTCTCCTGCCCGGTGGGGGCATTGTTCTTCGGCGCTTCCGCGCCGGCGGCGTAGGTCCGCGCGCCCCGCCGCGTCTCGGCGCCGCCGACGCCGCATCAGACCCATCAGCCCTGACCGACCGACCAGCCGCTCGCTTGACGATGGAAAGAAACAGTGCGCACCAATTGTTCACTGCCCTGATTCCGTCCACGTGCCCTCGTTCGTGCACCAGGGCATCGACATGAGCCGCCTCCGGCCGGTTCTGCGATAACCGCTACTTACAGCACGCCTCGGGGCGCGCTGTCGATGTGGCCCGGAAGTTGCCGCTGCACCCGGCGCCCGTGGTGACTGGACCCTTCGCGGTACCGTCACTGCACAAGCTCCGCTTCGCGGGAGCGCTCGTTGCCTGCCTCCTGGTCCTCCATCCAGGCGTCGCGACTGGTCAGATCTCATACATCTACGACAGTCTCAACCGACTGATCGCCGTGATCGATGAGCATGGGAATGTGGGGTCCTACACATAGGACGCGGTGGGCAACCTCCTCCGCATCGACCGCTTCGACACGTCGGCGATCTCCGGCGAGGTCGGGATCACGCTCGTCGCGACGACACGAGGCCGGACCGGCACGGAAGTCCAGATCTTCGGGAAGGGGTTTGGGGCGAGCGTTGCCGACAATACCGTCACCTTCAACGGCGTGCCGGCGGCGATTACGAAGGCGGCGCCGAATCGTCTCGTCGTTACGGTCCCGAGCGGCGCCACGACCGGCTTCATCACGGTGACCGGCCCGCGCGGCAGCGGACAGTCGCCCGGGCTCTTCGTCGTCCTCGACGTCGTTGGGCCGATCACGATCACGCCGCCGGCGACGGCGGTCCTCGTGAACACGACCGAGCCATTCACGGCAACCATGCAGGACGGCACTCCGGCCGCCGTTGAATGGCGGGTGAACAACCTCCCCGGCGGCGACGCGGCGATCGGCACGATCAGCGCCGACGGTCTCTATCGCGCGCCTGCCACCGTCCCGAATCCGGCGGTCGTGATGGTGAGCGCCATTCACCGAGACGACCGAGCATCGACGGCCTCCGCGGATGTGACGATCATCCCACCGATCGCGGTGGCAGCCGTGAGCGTGACGCTGGCCCGCCCGTCGCTTGTGGTCGACAAGGGCGTCACGGCAAGCGTCTCCATCAGCGTCGCTCCTGTGATCACGTCCGTGGCGCCGAACACCGCCGCGCCGGGCACGACCGTGACGGTCACGATGGCGAGCCGCGGCTTGTCCGGGGCGACGCGATTGGTCTTCCTGCGTGAGAACGCGACGGATTCGACGATCACGATCGCCAATCTCCTCGTGAGCGCGGACGGCACCCAGGCGACGGCCGACGTCACCATCGACGCGAGCGCCCCGCTCGGCGACCGTGTCGTTCACGTCGTGACGCCGACGGGAAGTTCGACGCGTGCCGGCACCGGCGGCAACCTGTTCGCCGTGCGCTGACGGCCCGGGACAGGAGCGGAGCGATGACACGACAGCTCGGATGCGCGTTGGGCGCGCTCGTGGTCCTGCTCGGCGCCGGCAGGCCGGTGACCGCGCAGACGTTCGACAGCGGGAGCACGGGTGCGGACGGCGCCTTCGCCCCCAGGAGCCACGTGACGCTGCCGCTGCCGCCGGACGGCGCCTTCCACTTCACGACGATCGACATCCCCGCGGGGGTGACCGTCAGGTTCGCGCGCAATGCGGCGAACACCCCCGTCACCGTGCTCGCGAGCGGCAACGTCACGATCGCCGGCACGATCGACGTGAGCGGGGCGAAGAGGGGCAACGGCGTGCAGCCCGGCACGATGGTGGCGAACAACGGGGGGGCGGGGGGCCCGGGGGGCTTCGATGGCGGCAGCGGCGCCAACGGACTCGTGTCGACGATCGGCGGGCACGGCCTGGGTCCGGGCGGGGGCGCGGGCGGGAGCAGCCGCGGTGGCGGGGGTGGCTTTGGCGCCGCCGGCGCCTGGTCTCCGCCCACAGCGGAGGGCGGGCCTCCCTATGGCGGTGCGCCACTGTTGCCGCTCATCGGTGGCTCGGGCGGCGGGGGTGGTGGATCGCTGTACGGCGGGACGGCGGCGGGGGCGGGGGGCGGGGGTGGTGGGGGCGCGATCGTGGTCGCGAGTTCGGGGACGCTCGCGCTGACGGGCGCGATCGTGGCGCGGGGCGGCGACGGCGGCAACTTCGCCGGTGGCGGCGGCAGTGGGGGCGCCATTCGGCTGGGTGGCGACGCGGATCACGGGGAGCGGAGGCCAGGTCGTGGTCGGGGGCGGCGACGGGGACGGCTATTGGGGTTGGGGCGGCGGGGGCCTCGGGCGGATCCGCGTGGAGGGGTTCACGGACACAGCGGCGCTGAGCTTCGCCGGGGTCGTGCCGTCGATGGGGCTTCCGACGACGGTCACGCTGCCGGCGTCGCCGGCGCTGCGGATCTCGGCCGTGGGGGGTGTGGCGACTCCCGCCGCGCCCACGGGCTCCTTTGCCACAGCCGACGTGACCCTGCCGGCGACGACGACCAACCCGGTGAGCGTGAGCCTGGCCGGGATGAACATCCCGCCGGGCACGGCCGTGACGGTCGCCGTCGCCGGTCGCGTGGGCGGCGGCTCCACCTCGACCACGACGACGCTCAGCGGCACGCAGGCGTCGACGACCGCGACGGTGAGCGTCACGCTCCCGCTGGACCAGCCGAGCGTGATCCTGGTGTCGACGAGCTTCACGATCACGGCCGCGAACGGTGGGCCGGTCTTCGTGGACGGCGAGAGGGTCGAGCGGGTGCGCGTGAGCGCGACGGTGGGCGGCGCCGGCCCGGTGACGTACGTCACCCGCTCGGGCCGCGAGATCGTGCTCGCGCGCCAGGAGGGCGAACGATGAGGCCGGGGCTCGCGTCCGTCGGGCTGGGACTGGCGCTGCTGCTGGGCGCCGCGGCGCCGGCGAGCGCCCAGACGTTCGCGAGCGGCAGCACGGGGGCGGACGGGGCCTTCGCCCCGACGAGCGACGTGACGCTGGCGCTGCCGGCGGACGGCGTCTTTCACTTCACGACGATCACGATCCCGTCGGGCGTGACGGTGCGCTTCGTGCGCAACGCCGCGAACACGCCGGTGACGCTGCTGGCGACCGGCGATGTGGTGATCGCGGGGACGATCGACGTGAGCGGCTCGCCGGGCGGCATGGGGTCGTGGACCGGAACGGTCGACGTCACCAACAACGGCGGCGCCGCTGGACCCGGTGGCTTCGCCGGCGGCGACGGGGCCAACGGGGTCGCGGAGACCATGGGGGGCACCGGTCTTGGTCCCGGTGGGGGATGGAGTGGAAGTTCGCCGCTCAGTGGCTTCGTAATCTTATCGTTGCTGGAGCACCGGTCTTGGTCCCGGTGGGGGATGGAGTGGAAGGTCATCGCCGAACTTCGGCGTCGGAGGTGGCGGGGCCGGCTTTGGGATGCTCGGAGAATTCGGCGGCGGCGCGGTGTACGGCAACGACACGCTGCTGCCGCTGATCGGCGGATCCGGTGGCGGAGGCGGCGGCGGGACGTTCGGGATGAAGGGCGGCGGGGGTGGTGGGGGTGGGGGCGCCCTGCTGATCGCGACGTCCGGGACTTTGACCTTCAGCGGCCAGATCCTGGCGTTTGGGGGTGCCGGCGGGGGTCTGCTGTACAACAGCGTCGCGCCCGGGGTCGGGGGCGGCGGAAGCGGCGGGGGAGTCCGGCTCGTCGCGACCGAGATCGTCGGGACCGGCGGTGTGATCAACGTCAGCGGCGGCATCGGTACCAAGTTCACCTCCTGGGGTGGGACCGGGGCCAGCGGGCGCATCCGGCTCGAGGCGTTCAGCAACACCGCCGCCATCATCCTCGTCAACCATCCGGCCACGACGTCGTTTGGCGAGCCGACGAGCGTGCGGCTTCCCGGCGAGCCGACGCTGCGGATCGCCTCGGTGGCCGGTGTCGTCGCTCCCGACGCACCGAGCGCCTTGTTCTCGGCCCCGGACATCGTGCTGCCGAGCGGCACCGGGAGCGCCGTGAATGTCGAGGTGACGGCGAGCAACATTCCGGCCGGGACAGCGGTCACCGTGCAGGTCACGGGCCTGACCGGTGCTGCGACGAGTGCCGCGGCACCGCTGAGCGGGACGGATACGTCATCGTCGGCGACCGTCCCCGTCGCGATCCCGACGAACCAGCCTGCGGTGATCACGGCGTTCGTCACCTACACCCTCACGGCGGCGACTGGCGGCCCGGTGTTCGCCGGCGGCGAGGTGGTCGACCGGGTCCGCATCACTGCCATGGCAGGCGGCGCATCGCGTGTCGCCTACGTCACCCGCTCCGGCCGCGAGATCGCCGCGCCCGCGAGCGGCGTCGTCCGCTGAGGAGCGGCGTCAGCCGATGAGACGCCTCGGCGCGCTTTGGGTCCTTCTCTTCACTGCCGCGATGCCGCAGACCGCGATCGCGGCGACGCCGCTCACGGCGCTCGCGCCGATCGAGACGATCCTCGACGCGCAGACCGAGCTCGTCGGCGTGGCGGTGTCGCCCGACGGGACGCGCTACGTCTCCGACCGGAGCGCCGGGGTCGTGTACCGGATCAATGCGAGCGGTGTGGCGACGGCGATCGTGACGGGACTCGCGCGTCCGGCGGGTCTCGCGCTCGACGCCGACGGCCGCCTGCTGATCGCCGAGGAGCAGGCGGGGCGAGTCCTCAGCCTCGAGCCGAGCGGCGCGCTCACCGTCCTGGCGACGGGAATCAAGACGCCGCGGTGGATCGCGGTGTCTCCCGGCTCGCTCTATGTCAGCGCGCACCGTCTCAGTGAGCCGGAGGGCGCCGACGTTGCTGAGGGGCGAGTCATCGTGCGGCTGGCTCCCGGCAGCCCGGCGGCGGTCGTCGCTTCCGGCATCCGTCGACTGGAAGGGCTCGTGCGGCTCAACGGCAGTCTGATCGCGGCGACGAAGGGGCTCGAGGCGGGGCCGTCGGCGGCGGGCATGCTCCTGCGCTATCCGGTCCTGGCGGACGGCGCGCTGGGGACGCCGACGACGTGGCTCGGGGAGGGGCTCAAGCAGCCGGTCGGCCTGGTCCTGGATGCGCTCGGGGGCGTCTTCGTCGCCGCGAAGGAGCTGCGGGTCAAGGGCGACGTGTCGAAGCGCGCGGTCGGCAAGATCCAGCCCGAGGTGCGGCTGAGCGAGTTCGCGGCGAATCTCGGCGACCCGCAGGGCGTCGCCGTCGGTCCCGACGGCTCGCTGTATCTGGCCGACGGGCGGGCCGGACGCCTGCTCCGGTTCGCGCCGCCCGCGGCGCCGGCACTTTCGGTGCCGGAGTTCACGGCGCGTACACCGCTGACCGTGACCGGCACGACCGTGGCCGGAGCGCGGGTGGACGTCTTCGTGAACGAGGCGACGACGGCCGTGAGCGCGGTGACGGACGCCGCCGGCGCCTTCGCGCTGGCGCTCGCGGTGACGCCGAACGCCGTGAGCACGCTCGAGGGGTACGCGACGACGTACGGCGGCGAGGGGCTGACGTCGGCGGCGGTGACGGCGAGCGTGCGGCACGACGACGTGGCGCCGAGTCTCGGGTTCCAGGCGCCGCCGGAGGGCGCGCACGTGAGCGGGACGGTGGCGGTTGAGGCGCGGGCGAGCGACGACGGCAGCGCGGTCGCCGCGCTGACGTTGACCGTCGACGGGCATTCGCTGGAGGGGACGGTGACGCCGCCACCGCCAGGGCTGACCGTGACGGCGACAGGGAGTTGGGTGACGCCAGGCGTCGGGAATGGGCTGCATACCGTGAGCGCGAGCGCGGCGGATCGGGCGGGCAACACGGCCAGCGTGACGCGCACGGTGACCGTCGACAACACCCCGCCCGACACGCAGATCACCGGCGGACCGCTCGGGTTCGTGAAGACGGCGACGGTGGCGTTTGCCTTTGCGGGGAGCGACAACCTCACGCCGGCAAGCAGGCTCGTGTTCGCCTGGCGTCTGGATCGGGGCGCGTGGTCGGCGTTCTCGAACGCGACGGTCGCGACAGTGAGCGGCCTCGGCGAGGGTGCTCACACGTTCGAGGTCAAAGCCAAGGACCTCGCGGGCAACGAGGACCCGACGCCGGCCACGCGGACCTTCACGGTGGACGGCACGGCGCCCGTCGTCGCGTTCCAGGCGCCGGCGGCGAGCGTGCACGTCCGCCAGTCGGTCATCGTGCAGGCCCAGGCCGCGGATGCCGGCGGCGTGGCGAGCGTCACGCTCAGCGCTGACGGCCAGGGGCTTCCCGGCGTGGCGCTGCTGCCGGCGCCGCCGGCGGTGACGGTCACGGCCACGGCGATCTGGGACACGACGACCGTGGCGGACGGTCCACGAATGCTCACCGCTACTGCCAGCGACCAGGCGGGGAACGTCGACCAGGCGGGGAACGTCGCGAGCGCGACCCGTGGGGTGATCGTCGACAACACTCCCCCGGAGGCGGCGATCACGAGCGGTCGGAGCGGTCCGATGGCTGAGCGCACGGCGACGCTGGTCTTCACCGGCAGCGACAATCTCGCACCGACCTCTGAGCTGGTCTTCGCGTGGCGGCTGGTGTCGGACGGCGCGCAGGGCGCGTTCACCCCATTCAGCGCGACAACGACGGCGACGTTCAGCGATCTCGTGGACGGCAGCTACACCTTCGAGGTGAAGGCGCGCGACCTGGCGGGCAACGAGAGCGAGACGGCCATTGCCCGCTGGGTGGTCGACACGACCGCACCGCCGGCGCCGGCCATCGCCACGGAGCTCGGGGACCCGACGAACCAGACGACGGCGACATTCACCGTGAGCGACGACGAGGGCGGCGTGACGCTGCTCTGCGACCTCGACGGCGGCGGGTTCTGGGACTGCACGGCCGGCACGGTGAGCTACACGGTCGCCGCCGGCTTGCACACGCTCACGGTGACGGCCCGGGACGCGGCGGGCAACGAGAGTGGGGCGACGTACACCTGGACGGTCGACGTGACGCCGCCGGAGACGACCATCGTGACGGGCCCGCGCAGCCCCCGACGGCGTGCACACCCTCGGGGTGCGGGCGACGGATACGGCGGGGAACACGGAGGCGACGGCGGCGAGCTTCACGTGGCGGGTGGACACCGCGGCGCCGAGCGTGAGCTTCGACAGCCTGCCGGTGGACCCGACGAACACGACGACGGCGACGTTCACGTTTCACGCGAGCGAGGACGAGAGCACGGTGGCCTGCAGTCTGGACGAGGCGGACTACGCTCCGTGCGCCAGCCCTGCGACGTACCCCGGACTGGCGGATGGGACCCACACGGTTCGCGTGGTGGCGACGGATGCGGCGGGCAACGTGTCGGCGCCTGCGGTGTTCGCGTGGACGGTCGACACGCAGGTCCCGGGGACGCTGATCGACAGCGGACCGGCGGTGGTGACGAACAGCAATGCGCCGGCGTTCACGTTCCACGCGAGCGAGGCGGTGCTGATGTTCCAGTGCCGGCTCGACGATGGCGTGCCCGAGGCGTGCACGAGCCCGATGACGTACCTCGGTCTCGGCGAGGGCGTGCACACGTTCGAGGTCTGGGCGATCGACCTGGCGAACAACGCCGGGACGCCGGCGGTGGCGACGTGGACGATCGACATGACGGCGCCGGCGGTGACTCTCACGGAGCAGCCCGCAGCATCGACGACGAGCACCTCGGCGACCTTCGGCTTCACCGCCACCGACACCGTCACGCCGTCGGCGGATCTGACGTTCGAGTGCGGCCTCGACGGCGGTGAGCTGACAGCCTGTGCGAGTCCGGCCACGTACACGGTGAGCGAGGGCGCACACACGTTCGAGGTGCGGGCGAGAGACGAAGCTGGCGCCACGAGCGTGGCGGTGAGTGCGAAGTGGACGGTGGACCGCACGCCGCCACCGGCGCCGACGATCCAGAGCGGGCCGGCGAACCCGACGAGCGAGCCCACGGCGACGTTCGGGTTCAGCGATGCCGAGCCGGGCGTGACGTTCCTGTGCCAGCTCGACGGCGGCGCGTTCAGCGCGTGCACGAGCCCGCAGAGCTACGGCGGGCTCGGCGAAGGCGGTCACAGCTTCGCGGTGAAGGCACAGGACGGCGCCGGGAATCCGAGCGCGACGACGTCATACGCCTGGGTGGTGGATCTGACGCCGCCGGACACGAGTCTTGTGAGTGGCGCCGACGGCGAGATCGGCGAGACGAGCGCGACGTTTGCGTTCACGGGCACCGACAACCTCACCCCGGCGGGGAGCCTGGCCTTCGCCTGGCGGCTCGACGGGGGCGCCTGGAGCGAGTTTGCGGGGGCGACATCGGCGAGCGTGAGCGGGCTATCTGAAGGTGCGCACACGTTTGCGGTGAAGGCGCGGGACGCCGCGGGCAACGAGGACCCGACGCCCGCCATGCGGGCGTTCACGGTGCAGCTGGCGCCGTCGATCGCGGTGGTGGAGCCGGCCGGGGGACCGGTGGGGACGTTCGTGGCGATCACGGGCGGGGGCTTCGCGCCCGGGGCGACGAGCGTCGGGTTCAACGGGACGGCGGCGATCGTGCGGACGGTCACGGCCGCGACGATCACGGCGATCGTGCCGCTGGGGGCGACGAGCGGGGCGCTCACGGTGACGACGCCGCGGGGGACGGTGAGCCGGCCCTTCGAGGTGACGCTGCCGCGGGACTTCGGGCTGGTGGCGGAGCCGGGGTCGGTGCCGGCGGCGGTGGGGACCAGTGTCAACGTGGTGGTGCGGCTGTCGGCGACGGGCGAGGGGAGCGACCTCATCGAGCTCGGGACGGGACCGTTGCCGCCGGGGGTGACGGCGAGCTTCTGGCCGGCGGTGGCGACGGCGGCGGCGCCGAGCGTGCTGACGCTCACGGTCGGCGACACGGCGGCGGCGGGGTCGAGGGCGGTGGAGATTCGGGGGACGGCGCGCATCGGCGGCCTCACCGTCGTGCGTACGGCAAGTATCACGCTCGACGTGCAGCCACCCGGGCAGACGGTGCTGATCGGCCAGGTGCGCGACCGGAGGGAGCGCCCGCTCGCCAGGGTGCGCATCCTGCAGGGCGGCTCTTTCACGCCGCTCGGCGCGAGCGACGCGGGCGGGAACTTCTTCGTCCCGCTCGCGGTGAGCGGGACGCAAACGCTGCTCCTGGACGGCTCGGCGCTGAACACGGCGGAGGCGTTCTGGCCAACGGTGCCGCTGACGGTGACGATCACGCCCGGTGTGGTGAACACGCTCGGGTTCACGCCGCGCCTGGAAGCGATCCCTGCGGCGAAGCTGGTGCCGATCGTGCCGGGGCAGGAGACGGTGGTGACGGACCCCGAGCTGCCGGGCTTTCGGATGACGATCCCGGCCGGAGTGTCGATCATCGGCTGGGACGGGCAGCCGAACACGCAGGTCGCGGTCGTCGCCGTGCCCCTCGACCGCTCGCCGCTGCCGCCGCTCCCGCCTGGCGTCACTGCCGCGCGGGTGTATCTGTTCACGTTCGGGAACTACGGCGTCAAAAGTCGGTTGTGGATGAAGGCGTGGCCGGGTAGCGGACCGGTGTCGGGGGTTGCGGGATGCGTCAACGCCGGGGGGCCCGGCTTCGC
>JACPDG010000009.1 GCA_016184125.1 Candidatus Rokuibacteriota bacterium
CTCCCTCCCCCCTGCCATCCAAGCTACGGGGCGTCTGGCTCTTGCCCCGGCGGGTCTGCCTCCCGCTGAACACGTCTGCCTTCACTGGTCACACGCCATTTCGGGGCCCCCCACTCTCCGAGCCGTGAACCCGAGCCGCGGCCCGGGTCTCCCGGGCCGTGTGCGAGCGCCGGGGGGGTGTGGGGGGCCATTTCGGGGCCCCCCACTCGGTCCGACACCGGCCCACACCACGACGCGAGGTGCAATGGTGCGACCGAACAAGATGAAGCAGATATGGCGCGAGGGGCGGTGGGTCACGATGGGCTGGCTCTCGCTGTCCCATGGGTTCACCGCGGAGGTGATGGCCCGCCAGGGCTTCGACGCCCTGGTCATCGACATGCAGCACGGCTTCACCGACATGAACGACGTCTGGCCGCTGCTGCAGGCGATCTCGCAGACCGACACGGTGCCCGTCGTGCGCGTGCCGTGGAACGATCCGGCGACCATCATGAAGGCGCTCGACCTCGGCGCGTACGGGATCATCGTGCCGCTGATCGATACCGCCGAGGATGCCGCAAAGGCCGTCGCCGCGTGCCGCTATCCGCCGGTGGGCATGCGGTCGTCCGGGCCGGTCCGCGCGCTGCACTACGGCGGCGCCGACTATGTCGCCCAGGCGAACGACGAGATGGTCGTGATGGCGATGATCGAGACGAAGGAAGGGATCGCGAACCTGGACGCGATCTGCGCGACGCCCGGGCTCGACGCGGTGTACATCGGTCCGTCGGATCTCTCCTTCGCGCTCGGCGTGACGCCGCGGCCCGACAACCCGGACCCGCTCCACATGGCCACCTGCGACAGGATCCGCGACGTGGCGCACAAGCACGGCATCAAGGCGTGCATGCACTGCGCGAGCGCCGCGTTCGCTGCAGGAGCGGTCAAGCGTGGATTCGACCTCGTCATGCTCACGTCGGACCTGAACTCGATGATCGCAGGTGTCCGCCGCCAGCTGGAGGACCTGAAGGCGGCGACGGCCTGAGAGTTCGAGCAACAATCGACCGCCGGGCGGTCGATTGTTGGCTCGAACTGAGTCGGCCCGACCGTTGGAGTGGGGGGCCCCACATGGCCCCCACACCTAGCGAAGGGCCCCTCCGAGCTACCTACCGCCGCCAGCCCGTGCTCGCGCCTCCGGTCCGGGGGCCACGGTCGCCGCGGGGTCCAGCGCTGCGCTGCGGCTGAGGGCGGGCTTCGTCGACGACCAGGTTGCGGTCACGGAACAGCCGGCCGTTCAGCATATCGACAGCCTTCGAGGCCTCGTCCTTCGTCGCCATCTCGACGAAGCCGAAGCCGCGTGGCCGTCCGGTGAACTGGTCTGTGATGATGCGCACCGTCTCCACGGTGCCTGCCTGCTGGAAGAGCTCACGGAGGTCCTCCTCCGTCGCCTGGAACGAGAGGTTACCGACGAAAAGCTTGGCCGCCATCGCACCGACCCTCCTGGCCCATCGAACGAACGAAGGAAAGGAGCGCGTTTTGCGTGCGCACAAGATAGTGACAGCAGGTAACGGTTGTCAAGTCGGTCAATAGTATTTTTGACTTACCACTCACGGGTACACGCCGCGGCTCGATCCACCGTCGACCGTGATGCAGGTCCCGGTCAGGAACGACGCGCGGGCTGACACGAGAAAGCAGACGAGGTCCGCGACGTCCTCGGGCCGGCCGATGCGGCCGAGCGGGTAGGCGCGCTCGGCCTCCGCGATCATCTCGTCGGCGCTCCGGCCGCTCGCCGCGGCTTGCTGGGCCATCAGCGCGTCCCACCGGCTCGTCCGCGTGGCAGCGGGCGACACCGCCGTGACGAGGATCCCCGAACGCGCGCCGAGATCCGCGAGCCCCTTCGTGAAGTTGACCAGCGCCGCGTTCGCCGCGCCGCCCGTGAGGTACGTCGGGGTCGGGTTCCGCGCCGCGGCGCCGACGACGTTGCAGATCCGCCCGCCGCCCTGACGCTGCATGACGGGGAACACGGCGCGCGCCATCCGGATGTAGCCGAGGAGCTTGAGGCTCCAGTCGTCGATCCACTGCTGATCGGGGATCTTCAGGAAGTCGCCGCCGCGGATTGCGCCCGCGTTGTTCACGAGCACGTCGATGCGACCGAACCGGTCGACCGTCGCGTTCACCACGCGCTCCACCTCGTCGAGCCTCGACAGATCGGCGGCCAGGACGGCGACGTCCTGCGCGCCCGCCGACTTGGCGGCGGAGGCGGCGGTGTCGAGATCGGCAGCCGTGCGCGCCGTGAGCGCGAGCCGCGCGCCTTCTCCGGCGAGTCCGATCGCGATCGCCCGACCGATACCACGGCTGGCTCCCGTGACGAGGGCCACCTTGCCCCGGAGTTCAAGATTCATGCGTCGTTCCTCCTCGTCGAGCGGACGTTCAGCGAGGGTGTCGTTCGCGGAAACGCGGGTAACGGAGACGTGTCGGGCAGCGACGCATCGAGCGCCGCCTCGACGGATTGCGCGAAGTGCGTGAGGTCGAGCGCCTCGACACGCCCCCGGCGAAGCCGCTGGACGCCCTCGCGCAGCAGCATCTGCGCGCCCGCGAGGTTGTCGTTCGCCAGGTGCTGGTATCCCACGGCGATCTGGATCAGGCCCTGGAGCGCCTCGCGGCATGGACCGCCGCCGGCCCGCTGCCAGTGCGGCTCGAGCACCTCGTGCGCCTCGAAACCGAGCCCGGCGTCGAACAGGTCGGCAGCGGCGGCGAGCGCCTCCATGAGCGATGGATCGCGACGGCGAAGCGGCCGCGTGCGGACGACGGCGGCTGCGCGGCGCGCGCGCTCGAGCACGATGGTCGCATCGCGCTCCTCCAGACCCTCGAGCCAGTCACGAGGCGGCGCGCTCCCCATGGCGACCCGCAGGAGCTCGTCGCGCGCGCCCGCGTCCCACAACGCCGCGAGGATGAGCTCGGCCAGGCGGTTCCGCGCCGCGCGCGGCGCCGTCGGGATCACCCGACGTCGGGCACGGTCTGCACGGGTTCTTCGGATGGCGGCGGCGCGGCTTCGCGCTCCTCGCGCGCGGGCACCCGCTCCACGCGCGTGCCGGCGATGAGGTCGTGCAGCGCGCGCTTGTCACGCCGCAGCCCGGCCATCACGAAGCCGAGGCCGAACGTCACCAGCGACACGCCATACCCGAGCGAGCGGAGGAACGCCTGCCCGACGCCCGGCAGATCGCCCTCGACCGTCACCACACGGATCCGCATCAGCAGCTTGCCGATCGTCTGCCCGGCGACCGCGTGCAGCACCGTCGAGTACGCCACGACGAAAACGAACGTGAACGCGCCGACGAGCGACGTCGCCGACCACGCGTCGGCGGCCCAGACGCCACGCATCAGCCGGCTGACCAGGATGAACGATCGCTCGACGAACGTGACGATGACGAGATCGATCGCGAGCGCAGCCACGCGAAGCCAGAAGCCGGCCGGACGGGCGCCGTCCATGGCGCGTATAATACGCGCGATCATGATTTCGGTGCGGGACGGGCAGAATCGCATCCTCGCCGAGATCGCGGCGCCGACGCCTCCCGAGGTGGTCCCGCTCACACGCGCGTACGGTCGCGTCCTCGCCGACGACGTGCGTGCGCCGTTCGACGTCCCACCGGCCGACAACTCCGCCGTCGACGGCTACGCGGTCGCCAGCGCCGACATCCCGGCCGAGGGCCGCGCAACGCTCGCCGTCGTCGCGGACCTGCCCGCGGGCTCCATCCACGAGGGCACCGTGGCACGCGGCCAGACGGTGCGCATCATGACCGGTGCCCCGATGCCGCGCGGCACCGGTACGGTGTACCCGCAGGAAGTCGTGGAGCGCGACGGTGACACGATCCGGGTCGGCCCCATCGCCAAGGGCGCGAACGTCCGCCTGCGTGGCGAGGACGTCGAGGCCGGCGCAGCGGTGCTGCAGGCCGGGACCCCGCTGCGCGCGCAGGACGTCGGTCTCATCGCGTCGCTCGGACAGTGGCAGGTGCTCGTGCACGCGCGCCCACGGGTCGCGCTCGCGTCGACCGGCGACGAGGTGGCGGAGCCGGGCGAGCCGCGAGCCCCCGGCCAGATCTACGACGCGAACCGGTTCACGCTGCGCGGCCTCGTCGAGCAGGCCGGCGCCGAGGTTCTCGATCTCGGCATCGTGCCGGACGTGCGCGACGAGCTCTCCGCACGGCTGCTCGACGCGAGCCGCATGGCGGACGTCGTCGTGACGTCGGGTGGCGTGTCGGTCGGGGACTACGACCTCGTCAAGGACGTGCTGGCGGAGCTCGGTGGCATCGACTTCTGGCAGGTCGCCATGCAGCCGGGGCGGCCGCTGGCCGTCGGGCGCATCGGGACCGCGCACTTCTTCGGCCTCCCCGGCAACCCGGTGGCCTCGATGCTCGCGTTCATGCTCTTCGTCCGCCCGGCGCTCTTCAAGCTCGCCGGCCGCCGCGCGCTCTTCGCGGAGGCGTTCGAGGCGCGGACGACGGAGCCGCTCGCGAAGAAGCGGGGCCGCCGCGAGTACAAGCGCGGCGTGCTCGCCTGGCGCGGCGGCGCCTGGGAAGTGCACACGACCGGACCGCAGGGCTCGGGCATCCTCTCGTCGATGGTGGCCGGCAACTGCCTGATCGTGCTCGACGAGGACCGCGGCGACGTGGCCGCCGGCGAGAGCGTCCTCGTGGAGCCGTTCTAGGAAGTGGGGGGCCCCGAAATGGCCCCCCACACCCCCCAACGCTCGGAGCGCCCCGGGGAACCCGTGGCGCTCCTCGATGTCCCGACGCACGCAGTGCCGCGGCCGTGAGGCATCCGGTCGGCGTCGAGGTCGTCGACCGCGTCAAGCAGGACCTGCGCGAGGTCGTGCGCGGTGCGCGCCGCCTGCCCTCCCTGCGTTACGCCGACGTGCGTCTGGAGGTGGTGGAGGCGCGGAGCGCCGCGTCCGAGAACGGGCACGACAAGCTCACCAGCGATGACGTCTCGCTCGCGCTCGGTGTCCGCGTGCTCGCCGGCGACCGCGTCGTGGCGCCCGGGTACGTCGGCCTTGCCCTCGGAGCGCCCGACGTCGGGGACGTCGTGCGGATCGTGCGCGAGGCCATCGAGCGGGCGTGGCGCCGGGCGTCCGTCAACGCCGAGCTGAAGGCCGACACGCGCGAGAAGTTCGGCGCGCTCGGTCAGAGCCTCGCCGACACGCGGCTCCACCCCGTGAGCGTCCACGAGGACACCGTGCCGGCCGTCTTCGCGGTCGATCCGCGCACCGTCGACCTGGGCGCGATGGTGCGCTACACGACGGACGTCTCGCGTGCGCTGACGGCGCTCGATACCCGGCTCAAGTACACGCACGTCGGCGCCCTCACCCAGCTCTCGCGCGAGCTGTTCCTGTCGAGCGAAGGCGCGGCGATCGACCAGTCGTTCGCGCTCACCCAGGGCGCGGCCGCGGTCGTCGCCGTGTCGGACACGACCACCCAGGAGCTCCGGGACGTCGCAGGGCACCTGCGCGGCTGGGAGATCGTCGAGCGCGGCGTGACCGACCCCCTGCTCGCGTTCCCGCCGTTCCGCGACTTCGCGATCGCGCTCGGCCGCGAGGCGGTCGAGCTCAGCCAGGCGCCGCCGCTGCCGACGTCGAGCCGCGAGGCGATCGTGGTCACCGACCCGCACTACAACACGCTCGTCTCGCACGAGATCATCGGGCACCCGACGGAGCTGGATCGCGCGCTCAAGATGGAGACGGCGTACGCGGGACGCTCCTGGCTCCTCCGTGACCTCGGACACCACCAGCTCGGCAAGCGCGTCGCGTCACCGCTGGTGACCGCGTTCTCCGACCCGTCGCTGCCGGGGTACGGGCAGTACACCTACGACCACGAAGGCGTGAAGGCGCGTCGCGTCGTTCACGTCGACCGCGGGATCTTCACGGGCTTCATGTCCAGCCGGCAGACTGCCGCGATCTTCGGCGGTGATCCCAACGGCCACTGGAAGGCCACCGAGGCGTCGCTGGTGCCGCTGATCCGCATGTCGAACACCGTCTTCGCGGGCGGCACGCGACCGGCCGCCGACATCGTGAAGGAGGTCGACCGCGGCTTTTACCTCGCGGGCCACCGCGTCCCGTCGATCGCCGAGAGCCGCGAGAATTTCCGCATCTCGGCGCGCCGCGTCTGGGAGATTGAGAATGGCGAGATCGGACGGCTCTACCGAGACGGCGGTATCGCGGCAGACAGCCGCGACTACCTGATGAACGTCGACGCGGTCGGCGACGACTTCCGCCTGTACCCGATCGCGAACTGCGGAAAGGGTCAGCCCATGCAGTCGAAGCGCCTGGGCAATGGAGGCCCGACGATGCGGAGCCGGGCGAGGCTGGCCGGTGGATAGCGCGTCTCCCTCACGAGCGTCGTGACCGACATCCAGGCGCTCGCGCGTGCCGCGCGCGAGGCGCTCGCGTGGGCCGCGACCCAGCGCGAGGTGAGCGAAGCCGAGGTCTTCGTCTCCGCGAACGCCACCCTCCTCTGCCGGCTGTGCTACACCTCGCACATTCCCTCGAACGGCGTCGAGGAGCCGAAGTCCAGCGAGGGGCACGGCGTCGGGATCCACGTGGTGCTCCACGCCGGCGGCCGACGACTCGTCGGCTTCGGCAGCGAGCCGGGAGACCTCACCCCGGACGGGATCGCGCGCGCGTTCGCCAAGGCCCGTCGCGCCGCGGTCTGCGATCCCGAGTTCGTCTCGCTCCCCCGGCCGGTCGAGATCATGGGGGGCCTCGAAGGGCCCCCCAATCCCCCCGAACGCTCGCACACGCCCCGGGAAACCCGGGGCGCGGCTCGAACATCGGATTCGTTCATCGGCTCCGAGCGCAGGACGCTCTGGGCGTATCACGACCCCGCGCTCATGGCGATCGACGACGACGCGCTCGTGGAGGCGGGCTGGACGGTCATCCGGGGTGCGCTGAGGACATTCCGGGCCTCGAGCGCGCTCGCCGCCATGGCGGGAGGCGAGGGGGCGCTCCCGAAGCTCGGACTCATCGTCGGCGGCGACGTGACGGTGCTGCAGGAGCGCATGGCGCTCGCCTCGACGCACCTGCCGCGCGTGGAGACCGACGAGTCCACGCTCATCACCGCCTCGATCACCGCGATGGTCGAAGCGGCGGATGCGAAAGGCTCCGGCTGGTCGACGGGGACCCGACTCGAGGACTTCACCGACGAGGCGGGCGTGGAGGCCGCGGAGCGGGCGATCGGGGCCCTCTCGGGCCGGCGTGTCCCCTCGGGGCTGTACACGGTCGTCTTCGGACCTCAGCCCGTCGCCGAGCTCGTGTCGAACCTCGTGACACCGGCGTGCACCGCGAGCGCGTTCTACGCGTCCAGTACGCCGTTCCTCGGCAAGCTCGGGCAGCGGGTCGCCGCGCCTCGGCTCACGATCGTCGACGACGGGGCGGTCCCGGGACGCATGGGCTCGAAGGGCGTCACGTGCGAGGGCTTGCCGACGGGACGAACAGTCCTGATTGCCGACGGCGTGCTCGAGGGCTGTCTGGCGAGCTGGTACGAGACGCAGCGGCTCCTGCGTGATCGCGATCTGTCCGCGAAGCTCGGCGCCGGCGGCGCTCGGGCCGAACGCGCGCTCGTCCCTCGCAACGGCTTCCGCTTCGGCCGCGGCGGCCGGCAGTTCGACACGACGCCCTCGACCGCGGCCTCGAACATCGTCGTGAGCGGGCGCGATCCGGTGGCGGTGGACCATCTCGTCGAGCGCGTGCGCCACGGGCTCCTCGTCGGTCGCATCTGGTACTGCTACGCGATCAACGGCCTCGCGGCCGGCGATTTCACCTGTACCGTCGTCGGTGATTCGTATATCATCCGCGACGGCCGGATCGTCGCGCCGCTCACGGCGAACGCGATCCGCATCAACGACAACATCACGCGCTTGCTCGAGCACCTCGTCGACATCGGGACGGACACGCGCGGCGTCGCGCTCTGGGCTGCCGACGAGGTCGTGTACGCCCCCTCGATCGCGGTCGAGGGCGTTCCCGTCGAAGCGATCGCCGCGTTCATGGAGGGACTCGACTGATGGCGGACGCGCGTCTGGCCACGATCGCGCGCGAGTGCCGGGTGCAGATCATCCGCATGCTGACGCACGCGGGCTCCGGGCATCCCGGCGGGTCGCTCTCGGTGATCGACGTGCTGGTCAGCCTCTTCTTCGCGCGCCTGCGACACGATCCGGCGCGTCCCGCGTGGGCGGATCGCGATCGCGTCGTGCTGTCGAAGGGACACGGGGTGCCCGCGCTCTACGCCGTCATGGCGAAGGCCCGCTACTTCGACGAGGCCCGCCTGCCGAGCCTGCGCAAGCTCGGCAGCCCGCTCCAGGGCCATCCCGATCGCACGGCGCTCCCGGGCATCGAGGCGGCGACGGGCTCGCTCGGGCAGGGGCTCTCGATCGCGATCGGCGAGGCGCTCGGGCTCAGGCTCGCCGGCTCGAGCGCGCGGGTCTACTGCGTCGTCGGCGACGGCGAGAGCCAGGAGGGCCAGGTGTGGGAGGCCGCGATGTCGGCCCCGAAGCTCGGGCAACCCGCGCACCCCCTCGACAACCTGTGCGTGATCGTCGACTACAACAAGATCCAGCTCGACGACTTCGTCGCGAGGGTGCTCGACCTGGAGCCGCTCGTGGAGAAGTGGAAGGCGTTCGGGTGGGCGGTCGTCGAGATCGACGGCCACGACTTCGACCAGATTGCCAAGGCGCTCGACCAGGCGGAAGCCATCCGGGGCAGGCCGACCGTCGTCGTCGCGCATACCGTGAAGGGCAAGGGCGTCTCCTTCATGGAGAACGATCCCGCCTGGCACGGCAAGGCGCCGAAGCCCGCGGAGGCCGTCCAGGCGATCCGCGAGATCCTGGGCGTCGCCCCCTCGGCCTGGGACGCGCACCTCGCAGCCGACGCCCCCACGCGCGCGCTCGTGGCCGAGCTCGTCGGGCTGGGAGGTTAGGAGCATGTCAGGTTATCGAGGAGCGCCACGGCTTCGCCGCGGCGCTCCGAGCGTGGGGGGGTATGGGGGGCCATCCGGGGCCCCCCATGTGGAGGGTTAGCGGGATGGCGGGCAAGGCGAGCCGCGCGGCGTTCGGTGAGGCCCTGGTCGAGCTCGGCGCGCGCGACGAGCGGATCGTGACGGTGGACGCGGACCTCTCCAAGTCCACGATGACGGCCGCCTTCGCGAAGAAGTACCCGGAGCGCGCGTTCAACGTGGGCATCGCGGAATCGAACATGATCGGGATCGGGGCCGGGCTCGCGCTCGCCGGCCGTATCCCGTTCGTGTGCTCGTTCGCGTGCTTCCTGGTCGGGCGCTTCGAGACGATCCGGATCTCGGTCGCGTACACGAACGCGAACGTCAAGCTCGTCGGCACGCATGCCGGCATCGCGATCGGCGAGGACGGCTACAGCCAGATGGGGCTCGAGGACGTGGCGATGCTGCGCGCGCTGCCCAACGTCGCCATCCTCCAGCCCGCCGACGAGCTCGAGACCAAGCAGGCGGTGGCCTACGCGGTCGAGCACGACGGGCCGGTGTACCTGCGCCTCACCCGGCAGAACCTCGAGCCCGTCTGCCCGCTGGACTACCGGTTCCGGTTCGGACGCTGGCTCGTCCTCCGCCCTGGCCATGACGTCACCGTCGTCGCGAGTGGCGGCCCCGTCTGGAATGCGCTCCAGGCCGCGGGCGAGCTCGAGGCGCAGGGCATCTCGGCGGAGGTCATCAACGCCGCGACCGTGAAGCCGCTCGACGAGGAGCTCCTGCTCCGGTCCGCGGGCAAGACCGGCCGCGTCGTGACCGTGGAGGATCACTCGATCGCCGGCGGGCTCGGCGGCGGCGTCGCCGAGCTGCTCTCCGAGGTGCTGCCCACGCCGGTTCGCCGGCTCGGCGTGACGGGCTTCGGCGAATCCGGCGACCCGCACGGCCTCTACGCCAAGCACGGCCTCGATCCCGCCGGGATCGCGCGGAGCGTTCGCGAAGTCCTCGGCCGCTGAGCGTCTCTACACAAGGCGCGCGGCGTACCACAGCCCGAAGACGATCGAGCGCCAGAAGTCCGACTCTGAGCGCCAGCCAGTCGCGGCCGTCCCGCTCTCGACCCCGGAGCAGGAGGAGCGCCCCCACGACCGCGGCGAGAGCGAGACGGACCTGCCATACCCGTCCGAACTCGGTGCCGAAGAGGACGGCCGCCGAGCGTGTCGAAGATGAGCGCCTGCCCGAGCGGTCGGCCGGAGACGATCGCTGCCTGGACCCGAGCCATGCAAGGCCGGAGGCGAACGCGAGCACCCATCCCCCGACGGGCAACCGGATCGTGAGATGAGATAATGGCTCTCGCGGCGCAAACGGTGCCCGCCCAGCCGGTGGGTTGGCCTGGCACGCTGGGCCCAGGGGGGACAACGCATGGCTCGCTCGATAGAAGTAAGTCTGCCAGAGGACGTGCTCAAGACGTTCGAAAGCGAAGACTTGTCGGCCAAGGCCAAGGAAGCCCTGGTCATGACTCTCGTTCGTGAGCATCGCGTATCCCAGGGGAAGGCGGCCGAACTCTTGGGCGTGAGCCGCTACCAACTGGTCGACCTCATGGCCAAGCATCACGTCCGGGCGTTTGACTACGGCGGCGAGGAACTGGCTCACGAAGTACGTGCGGCCAAGGAACTTGCCGGCCGGTGGAAAGGGAGGCGCAAGAAACCGCCGCGTCAATGACCGCCGTCTCGGATTCCTCACCCCTCATCAGTCTCGCCGCAATCGGTTCACTTGCTCCGGCAGAACCTCCAGCCCGTCTGCCCCGGATGTAGATGGGCGTGGCGCCGAGGCCGATGGCGAGCGTCACGTTCATGAGCGACGGGCCGAGACGCTACTCCGACATCTTCAGCAGCTGCCCGGTCCGCCGCGCGCGGCGCACGGCGGCGACCAGCGCCAGGTGGCTCAGCGCCACGTACAGCACCGCGAGGGCGAGCCCCGTCGGAATGGCGTTCGAGTAGACGGCCGGGAACCCGAACTGCGCGCGGTAGGCGTCGAGGAAGTACGTGAGCGGCACGCCGCTGGCGACGGCGGCCGCCGGCGGTGGCAGGACCGACACCGGGTAGTAGATCCCGGCCAGCGCGAGCACGAGGTTGATGGACGCCCACGCCGCGGTCTCGGCGCGCCCGCCGAAGAGCACGATCAGCGTGCACACGAGCACGCCGACGATCCACGCGGTCAGGAAGCAGCCCGCGAGCAGCGCCAGGGTCGCCGGGAGTCCGGCCGCGAGAGGATCGAACCGGAACGCCCACCACGCGAGGATGCCCGTCAGGGCGAAGACCAGGGAGCCGCGCAGCATCCCGACGAGCCACGAACCGATGGTGAGGTGGCGCACGCCGATCGGCGCGAGGAACTGGTGTTTCATCGACTTCGACCAGAAGTCGTAGAGCACCGCGTACGCGACGTCGAGCTGGCACGTGCCGACGACGGAAAAGGCCATCTGGCCGATCAGCACGAAGGACCGCTGCTCCTGCGTGACGTCGAGGAAGCGCGTCATGAGCCCGATCGTGAGCACGCCGACGACGGGCCAGAACAGCAGCTCGAACATGAAGAAGACGTTGCGCGTGCCCATGAGGATGTTCCTGAGCGCGAACGCCCAGATGGCGGTGAGCTCGGTTCGAGCGACGATCGACCACCGCGGCGGTCGATCGTCGCTCGAACGTTCAGCGGGCCAGCTCAACGAACACGTCCTCCAGGTCCGGCTCGCGGACCTCGATGCCGCGGACGACGACGCCCTCCATGTGGAGCGTGCGCAGGAGCTCGGGGAGTCGCTTCTCGGCGGCGTCGACGGTGCACTCCACCCACCCGTCCGACGCGACGCACCGGAGCACGCCCTGGGCGTCGGCGAGCATCGCGGGGACCGGCGGGTCCGTCCGGACCGCGATGATGTCGCCGATCCGGATCTGGCGCTTGAGCGCGTCCGCGGTGCCCCGCGCCAGGATCCGGCCGCCCTTGATGAAGGCGATCTCGTCGCAGAGGTCCTCCGCCTCGCGCATGTAGTGCGTCGTCAGCACGATCGTCATGCCGCGCGTGCGTCTGAGCTCGGCGATCACGCGGCGAATCCGCACGCTGACGTCGGGATCGAGGCCGAGCGTCGGCTCGTCGAGGAAGAGGAGCGCGGGGTCGTTCAGGAGCGACTTCGCGAGGGCGAGCCGCTGCTTGAGCCCCGTGGAGAGCTCGTTGTACGGCGTCCGGCGGTGCGCCTCGAGCTCGAACGTCCCGATGAGCTCGTCGACGCGGCGCCTGAGGTCACGGCCCGACACGCCGTAGAGGCGCCCGTAGAACGCGAGGATCTCCGGCGGCCTGAGACTCCAGAGGAACGAGGCATTGCCGCTCGCCATGTTGATCCGGCGGCGGACGGCCGTCGGGTTGCGACACACGTCCACGCCGAGCACCTTGACGTCGCCGCGGTCGGGCAGCAGCAGCGTCGCGAGGATCGAGAGCAGCGTGGTCTTGCCCGCGCCGTTGGGACCGAGCAGGCCGACGATGGCTCCCGGCTCGACCTGGAGTGACACGCCGCGCAGCGCGGGTGTCTGCCGCCGGCGCATCCACCCGCCGCGAAACGTCTTTTCGACCTCGCGGGCGTCGATCGCCAGCATGAGTCGATGGTACCATCCGCCTCATGACCGAGAGTCCGAGCAACAACCGACCGCCCCGGCAGTCGATTGTTGCTCGAACCGACCCCGGCGACTGGCGTTGCGCGGCTGCAGCGCTCGGCCCGTCCCGGAGCGCGAAGCTCCGCATCACGCGAGCGGGACGCGTCGTCGAAGCCTTCGTGGTGGAGTGGGCGGGCCGGTACTGCGCTTACGTCAACCGCTGCCCGCACGTGGGCACGCCCCTCGACCTCTGGCCCAACGAGTTCTTCAGCGAGGACGGCCGTGCGCTCGTGTGCTCCACCCACGGCGCGGTGTTCGACCCGGCCGACGGACGATGCCTCGCGGGCCCGTGCCTCGGAGACTCGCTCACGGCGCTCGACGTGCGCCGTGACGGCGACGACGTCGTCGTGCGCTGGCGCCCCGCCTGACCGGCGGGGCGAGCCCCGCGCGACGACGTGAAACCCGTGAACGAATCGGGTGGTCGAGGAGCGCCCCGGCTTTGCCGTGGCGCTCCGCGCGCTAGGCTAGGGGGTTTGGGAGGCCCCGTCGGGCACCCCGCCGAGCGCGAACCCGAGGCGCGGCCCGGGTCCCCCTGTACCATTCCGAGCGTCGCGATGCGGCCCCCTCAGGGAGAGCGCCAGGGTCCCCCTGTGCGCAGCCAGCACCTG
>JACPDG010000058.1 GCA_016184125.1 Candidatus Rokuibacteriota bacterium
GTGTGCAGGACCTTCGTGATCGCCGCCGTCAGCGTCGTCTTCCCGTGGTCGATGTGCCCAATCGTCCCGATGTTCACGTGCGGCTTCGTCCGCTCGTACTTCGCCTTCGCCATGTCCTCACTCCACCTCGCTTAGGGGATCGCCGCGTGACGCCCGCGGTCACCGTCCTCGTGGTCGCCGGAGGCCACGTCGAATCTGGAGCCCATGTCCGGGATTGAACCGGAGACCTCGTCCTTACCAAGGACGCGCTCTGCCGACTGAGCTACATGGGCCTCTGTCGTCATGGAGCGGGAAACGGGATTCGAACCCGCGACCCCCAGCTTGGAAGGCTGGCGCTCTACCGCTGAGCTATTCCCGCGGACAACTTCATGGGGGCCCCGACATGGCCCCCAAACCCCCAGCGCTCGTCGCGCCCCGGCCAAGCCGTGGCGCTCCTCGATCATGGTGGGGAGGGGAGGATTTGAACCCCCGAAGGCGTCTGCCAGCAGATTTACAGTCTGCCCCCTTTGGCCACTTGGGTACCTCCCCGAACCTCGCGGCATGCGCTGAGAACTCCTCGAAAACCCTGGCGCTGGCGGGAGGATTTGAACCCCCGACCCACTGCTTACAAGGCAGTTGCTCTGGCCCCTGAGCTACGCCAGCACAGACAAAACTTCACTTTATTGTCGGCGCCATGCCATGTCAAGGCGATTTGTTTGTCTCGTCGTGCGGGGCCATGCTCGCGGCATCCCTGGCTGCCCGCTGCCGGGCCACCTCGTAACAGGCGATGGCGCCGGCTGCCGCGACGTTCAGCGAGCCGACCCCGCCGGCCATCGGGATGGTGAGCAGCACGTCGCAGGTCCGAGCGACGAGAGGCCGGAGTCCCTCAGCCTCGCCGCCGAGGACCAGGCAGAGAGGCCCGGTCAGGTCCGCCTGCCACAACGGCACGCCCTGATCGACGGACAGCCCGTAGACCCACACGCCCGACTCCTTCAGCGTCTCGAGCACGTTCACCAGGTTCGGCTCACGGGCGACCGGCACGTGCTCCACCGCGCCCATCGCGGTTCTGGCGACGGCGTCTGTCAGCCCGACCGCATGGTGTTTCGGGATCACGACTCCGTGGATGCCGAACGTGGCCGCGGTCCTCAGGAGAGCCCCGAGGTTCCGCGGGTCCTGAACCTGATCGAGGACCAGAAAGAAGGCCGTCCCGCCCCGACTGGACGGCAGGCTCAAAAGCGCGTCCAAGTCAAGATACGCCTGCGTGGCCACCCGTGCCACCACTCCCTGGTGGTGGTCGGTGCCGGCGATGGCGGTGAGCTGGTCTCGCGTCCGGTACGAAATCTTCACGCCGCGACGCCGGGCGAGTGCGACGATCTCGGACAGAGGTCCACGAGCCCCGGCCAGGACCGCGATCTCGTCCACCTGCCGCCCCCCCTGCCGCAGCAGCTCCAGGACAGGGTTTCGCCCGTAAATCCTGTCGGAGGTCGCCTCGCGCGCCCCGACGGGGGCGACCGCGCGCCACTCCGAAGACTCCCCCGGCACCGGATTGCGCTGGCGCAGCCGGCGGTCGAACGCGGGATATCGCGGCCCGGGCAATCGCTTCCGATCACTGTCACTCATTGACTCTCCAGGAGGCGCGCCCCAGCCTCCTCCCACAGCTCGCGTCCGGTCAGGGTTCGCGGGCGAAGCCGGCGCTCGGACGCGAGACCCCCCGTCTGGCCGATGCGCTCCGGCCCGCGGCCGATCATGCGCCGTGCAGTGCCACGCACTACCGCGTCCGTCGGGTCAGACGCGGGCCGGCTGGCGTATCCTCCACCGTCCAGCCGAGCCCCTGGATTTGCGCGCGGAGCTCGTCCGAGCGCTTGAAGTCGCGACGTTTCCGCGCCTCGCCGCGCTCCGCAACGAGTCGCTCGACCTCGGGTGACGGCCCGGCCTGCTCCGGGAGCTCGGTGAAGAGACCGAGCGCGCGTCCGAGCGCAACCAGCGCGCGGACACCGCTCGCGAATGCCCTGGCGTCTCCGCCGTCTCGGCGGTACGCATCGAGCTCGCGCGCCAGGCCGAACAGCGCCGCCCTCGCTTCCGGGGTCGAGAGATCATCGTCCATCGCCTCCTCGAACCGCCGGGCGGCGACCGCGACATACGTCCGTACCGGTTCCCGGTTGCCCAGCGCCATGAGCGCGGTCACCCACGGCGGCGAATCGCCGAACTTGGCGGGGAGCGGTACGTCGAAGAACGCCCGCGACTCGATCCCGAGGACGTCGGTGATCAGCACCTGGAATCGCTCGAGCGCCCTCGCGTTCTCCGCGAGCCGCTCCTCGGAGTACTCGATCGGGTGCCGATAGTGCGTGTTCAAGAACCACAGTCGCAGCGCGTCTGCCGGATACTTCCTCGCGATGTCCTTGATGGTCAGGACGTTCCCGAGCGACTTCGACATCTTCTCGGAGGCGAAGTTGACGAATCCGTTGTGCACCCACGTCCGGACGAAGGCCTTCCCGGTCGCCGCTTCGGACTGGGCGATCTCGCACTCGTGATGCGGAAAGACGAGGTCCTCGCCGCCGCCGTGGAGATCGAACGACTCGCCCAGGTAGCGCATCGCCATCGCGGAGCACTCGATGTGCCAGCCCGGCCGCCCGGACCCCCAGGGGCTCGGCCACGCGGGCTCACCGGGCTTCGAGGACTTCCAGAGCGCGAAGTCCCGTGGGTCTCGCTTGCGCTCGTCGACGTCGACCCGGGCGCCCGCCAGCAGGTCGTCGAGGTTCTTGCCGGAGAGCCTCCCGTACTCCGGGAAGCGCCGGACCTCGAAGTACACGTCGCCGTCCACCACGTACGCGAAGCCGTCGACGACGAGCCGCTCGATCAGCCTGATCATCTCAGGGATGTGCTCTGTCGCCTTCGGCTCGATATCGGGGACCGCGACGCCGATGGCGGCCATGTCGGCCCGGAACTCGGCGATGTAGCGCTCGGAGATCTCGTGGGGCGCCTGGCCCTCGGCCTCCGCGCGGTTGATGATCTTGTCGTCGATATCGGTGAAGTTCTTCACGAACGTGACGCGATAGCCTTTGGCGCGCAGGTACCGCTGGAGGACGTCGAAGACGATCGCGCTCCTCGCGTGGCCGATGTGGCAGAGGTCGTAGACCGTCACGCCGCACACGTACATGCGGACCTCGCCCGGTGAGAGCGGCACGAACTCCTCGGTGGTGCGGCTGCGCGTGGTGTAGATCCTCATCACGCTCGGAGGGGGGCTCCGCCCCCCATCCCCTTTCGAAGGGGGCCTCGACGGCCCCCTTCGAGCATCCCCCGGTCGGTTGCGCCGGCAAAGCCGGCGCTCGAACGCGGCCATGTCATTCGGTAGTCTCCACGCTGACGAGTGCCATCGCTGCCATGCCCTCTTTGCGGCCCACGAGGCCGAGGCCCTCCGGGCTCTTCGCTTTGACGCTCACCCGGTCCACCGGGAGGTCCAGGGTCGCGGCGAGGCGCTTCTGCATCTCCTCGAGATACGGCGACAAGCGAGGGGCCTGGGCCAGGATCGTCGCGTCCACGTTCACCAGCCGGCCGCCGCGCTCGCCGACGAGAGCGACGACGCTGCGCAGGAGCTCCAGGCTCGAGATACCGCGGTACCGCGGATCCGTGTCCGGGAAGTGGCGCCCGAGATCCCCGAGCGCGAGCGACCCGAGCAGCGCCTCGCCGATCGCGTGCGACAGCACGTCGGCGTCCGAATGCCCGTCGAGCCCGACCTCCGACGGTACCTCGACGCCACCGAGGACCAGGGGACGCCCGCGCGCAAGGGGATGGAGATCGAACCCGAAGCCGACGCGGGTCATCGCGCGGTCCACCGCCGGGCGCGGCCGAGGTCGGCGGGCGTGGTGATCTTGATGTTCTCCACGAGCCCCAATACCACGCGGACGGGATGGCCGAGCCGCTCGACCAGCATCGCGTCGTCGGTGCCGACCACACCATCCCGCCGCGCCTTGTCGTGCGCCTCCCGCAGCACTGCCGTCCGGAAGCCCTGCGGCGTCTGCACCACCCAGAGCCCGGTCCGGTCGACCGTCGTGTCGACGGCGCCGTCCCGGACGCGCTTGACGGTCTCCGCGATCGGCAGCGCGCAGATCGCCGCGCCCGTCTCGCGCGCAGCGTCGATCACACGGTCGATGAGGGCCCCGCTCACGAACGGCCGCACCGCGTCGTGAACGAGCACGAGATCGAACGACGCGGGCACCGCCTCGAGACCGCGGACGACCGAATCCTGGCGCTCGGCGCCGCCGGGAACCACGAGCACGGGGACGGGCACCGACGCGCCATGCCTCGACGATGCGACGGCTCCGCGCGCCCCCGCCACCGAGCCGCCGACGTTTCGGCCCCGGGCGCCGAGCGCCGGGCCGGCCGCCGGCGAGCCGTCGAGCGAGGACACGCGCACGGCAGGCAGGTAACGGCCCAGCAGGCGCGCCGTGCGGCCGACGAGTGCCGCAGGCGCCGCGACGACGACCAGCCCGACTCGCGGGTGACGCGTGAAGCACCGTACGGTCCGGACGAGGATCGGTACGCCGCCGATCGCGAGGAACTGCTTCGGCGTCGCGCGTCCGAGCCGCCTGCCGACACCGCCGGCCGGGATCACGCTCGCGACGCTACGCACCGCGCCCTCCCGAGCCGTGCTCCTCCTCCTTGAGCCGCGAGAAGATCATCCGCCCTGCGGACGTCTGGAGGACGCTCGTGACGGTGACCTCCACCGTCTGGCCGAGGTACCGCTTGCCGTGCTCGACGACGACCATCGTCCCGTCTTCCAGGTACGCGACGCCCTGGCCGGCCTCCCTGCCGTCGCGGAGCACGTGCACGCGCATGGCCTCGCCCGGCAGGACGACCGGCCTCAAGCCGTTGGCCAGCTCGTTCAGGTTGAGCACGGGCACGCCGGAGAGCTCGGCGAGCTTGTTCAGGTTGTAGTCGTTCGTCACGATCTTGCCGCCGAGCGTCTTGGCGAGCTCCATCAGCTTCCGGTCGACCTCGCCGAGCTGCGGGAAATCGACGTCGGTGATCTCGACCTTCACCTTGTCGATGCGCCGGAGCCGCTGCAGCACGTCGAAGCCGCGCTTGCCGCGGTTGCGCTTGAGCGGATCGGTCGAGTCGGCGATCTGCTGGAGCTCGTGCAGCACGATGTCAGTCGAACACGAGGCGCATCGCCTCGTGGATCGTGGCGACGCCCTTCGTCGGGAGTGGAAGCGCCCTCGACTCGGCGACGTTTCCGGCCGGCACGATCGCGCGGCGGAAGCCGAGTGCCGCAGCCTCCTTGAGGCGGGCGTCGAGGGCGGTCACGGCGCGCACCTCACCGGTCAGCCCAACCTCGCCGACGACGAGGAGGTCGCCCGGCACGGCCCGGTCCGTGAAGCTCGACGCGGCGGCGAGCACGACGCCAAGGTCCGCAGCGGGCTCGGTGATCCTGGCGCCGCCCGCGACGTTGACGAACACGTCCTGCATGCCGAGCGGCAGGCCGGCGCGCTTCTCGAGCACGGCGAGCAGCAGACAGACACGGTTGTAGTCCGCTCCCAGCACCGTCCGGCGCACCGTGCCGAACGACGCGCGCGTGACGAGCGCCTGGAGCTCGAGGAGGACCGGCCGGGTGCCCTCGAGGCTCGACACGATGACCGAGCCCGGTGCGTCGTGCGACCGCTCGGCGAGGAACAGCCCGGAGGGGTTCGTGACCTCGTGGAGCCCCGCGGTGCTCATCTGGAACACGCCGATCTCGTTCGTCGACCCGAACCGGTTCTTCACCGCGCGCAGGATCCGGTACCCCTGGTGCGCGTCCCCCTCGAAGTACAGCACGGTGTCGACGAGGTGCTCGAGCACCCGCGGCCCGGCGATCGCGCCGTCCTTCGTGACGTGGCCGACGAGGAACGTGGCGATGCCGCGCCCCTTCGCGATCGTCATGAGCCGCGCGGCACACTCGCGCACCTGCGTCACGCTCCCCGGCGCCGACTCGAGTCCCGGCAGGAAGACCGTCTGGATGGAGTCGACGACCAGGGCCCGCGGCTTCACCGTGTCGATCTCCGCTTCGACCGCGGCGAGGTCCGTCTCCACCCAGAGCAGGAGCCCGTCGGTCGCCACGCCGAGGCGATCGGCACGGAGCTTCACCTGAGCGGTCGACTCCTCGGCCGTCACGTAGAGCACGGGTGGCGCGGCCTCGGCGAGCGCGCGAGCCGCCTGGAGCAGAAGGGTCGACTTGCCGATTCCCGGATCGCCGCCGATGAGGACCAGCGAGCCGCGAACGACGCCGCCGCCGAGGACCCGGTCGAGCTCCCCGATCCGCGTCGTGACGCGGTCGCCCTGCTCGACGGTGATGTCCCTGAGCGGTGCGGGCCGCGTCCGGAGCGTGTCCGGCCGGTGCGGCGCACGATCGGTCGCCTGCCGCTCCTCCACGAGCGGCATCAGCGCCCCGCTGGCCCGCTTGCAGTCGGGACACGTGCCGGGCTTCGGGCTCACGAAGCCACATTCCTGGCAGCGCCAGACCGTGGGACGCGGCTTCATCGCGGGCGCTCCGGTGCCCGGTCCGTCGCGCCGCTCTTTGCACCGTCGCGGCGTTGCGACGCTCCGTCGCGGCCGCGCGACCCGCCCTCGTCATCCTGCGGCGCGCCGTCGCGGGCGGGCGACGGCGACTCGCCGTCTCGAGGCCGGCCACGACCGGCACCGAGCCCACGGAGCAAGCCGCGGAGCAGGAAGCTGCGCTGGGCGCCTTCGAGGATCGAGACGAGGCGCTCGTAGATCGTCGGGTCGGCGATCAGCGCGCCCAGCGTGCCCTCGCCCTCGTTGAGCTTTTCGGTGATCTCCTTCAGGTTCGCGACCGCGTCCTGCAGGTCGCGCGAGGCCTGCCGGATGCCTCCGTCGCCCGGCTCGTCGCGCACGAGACCGCCGAGCGTGCCACGACCGCCGGCGATCCGGTCCGAGATGTCGCGGAGATTCCTCGACGCGACACGCAGATCGTCGAGCACGGCCCTGTACTGCGGATCGAAGAGCAGTCCCGGGAGCAGCCCCGAGTCCTCCGGCGAATCCACGGCGGCGCCGAAACGGTCCATCGCGGCGACGAGCCGCTTCGCGGCCGCGCTGCTCTCCTCGGACGTGAGCACGCCGAGGGCGCCTTCGCCGCGGTCGACGCGATCCAGCACGGCCTGCGTCGACGCGATCAGATCGTTCAGGCGCTGGAGCGCGACCGGCTCCTCGTAGAGCAGGACGTGGGCCCAGCCCTTGCCCTTCTCGACCTCGTCGATGATCCCGCCCAGCTGCTCGGTGATCCGCCTGGCCTCCCCCAGCACCGCGCCGGCGTCGCGCGCGACGACGTCGGCGGCCCGGCCGATCTGGCCCGCGGTCCGCTTGAAGTCCTCGGCCGCCTGCCGTGCCGAGGCGACGGTCTCGGCAGCGTCCTCCACGATGCGCGTGCGCTGGATGGTCTCCGTCATCGCCCGGAGGCTCTCGGCGAGCTGGGCGACGTTCTTCACCGTCTCCGCGCCCTCGGTCAGCACCTGCCCGATGTCGGTGGGATCGCGCGCCGCGATCACCTCGCCCGCGGCGACCGGCGCGGCATCCCGAGCGCCGACCGTGATCTCGATGATCTTGTCGCCGAGCAGCCCCTGCGTCTCGATGCGCGCCGCGGAGTTCTTCCGGATGCGATCCGAGAACTGCTTCGCGATCGACATGTCGATGCGGACCTTGCCGCCGGGCTCTGCGGGCAGGTGCACGCCGGTGACGCGGCCGATCTGGACGCCGGCCAGCCGCACGGTCGCGCCCTCGGCGAGCCCACCCACCTCGGTGAAGTCCGCGTGGATCGTGTACCGCGCCTCGAACAGCCGCGCGCGCGCGCCGAGCATGTAGATGAGCCCGAGGAAGGCGCCGAGCGCGACGAGGACGAAGACACCGACCCGGAGCTTCCGCACGCGTTCCTGCTGCTCGCGGTTCATCGCGTCACCTCGATCCCGTGGACGAATCGGGTGGACGAGGAGCGCCACGGCTTTGGCCGGTGCGTCCGCACC
Organism: Candidatus Rokuibacteriota bacterium; assembly: GCA_016184125.1. GTDB lineage: Bacteria > Methylomirabilota > Methylomirabilia > Rokubacteriales > CSP1-6 > AR8. Next base: position 7,989 of record JACPDG010000058.1, read on the forward strand.
CCACGGGTGCGTCCGCGCACCCCACGGGTGCGTCCGCGCACCCCGCCCGGGGCGCTCCGAGCGCCGGGGCCGGGGGAGTACGAGGGGGGCGTGAGCCCCCTTCGTATGAGTGTCGGGGGCCCCTCGAGGCCCCCGATGAACCCATGTCTCCCGAGAGGAACGCCTGCACCGCGGCATCGTCGCTCGCGAGCACCGCATCGAGGGCGCCCAGCGCGGCGAACTGGCCCTCGATGAGGATCGCGACGCGGTCCGCGACCGCCCGGGTGAGATCGAGGTCATGGGTGACGACGATCGCGGTGTCGCAGACGCCGGTCCGCAGCTGGCCGATGAGGTCAGCGACCATCCGCGAGTTCGTCGGATCGAGCCCCGCCGTCGGCTCGTCGAAGAGCAGGATCTCCGGCTCGACGGTGAGGGCACGCGCGATGCCGACGCGCTTGCGCATGCCACCGGAGAGCTCGGCCGGCAGCAGCGGCAGAATGTCCGGTCCGAGGCCGACGAGACCAAGGTGCCGCACGACCCGGTCACGGATCTCGTCCTCGCGGAGGCTCGTGTGCTCCCGGAGCGGGTACGCGACGTTCTCGTACGTGGACAGCGAGTCGAACAGCGCGCCGCCCTGGAAGACGTACCCCATCCGCCGGCGGATCGGCAGCAGCTCCTCCTCGCCGAGATGCTCGATGTTGATCCCAAAGGTCCGCACCTGTCCCCGGTCCTGCTGGAGCAGCCCGGCGACATGGCGCAGCAGCACCGTCTTCCCCGAGCCGCTTCCGCCCATGATCACGAGCGTCTCGCCGCGTGCGACCGAGAAGGTGAGCCCGCGGAGAACGTCGTTCGCGTCGAACGACTTCCAGAGATCGATGACCTCGACGATCGCGTCGCTCATCGTCGCTCAGTAGAACAGCATCAGGAACAGCTTGGTCAGGAAGAAGTCCGAGATGATGACGCCCATCGTGACGTGGACGACCGTCGCGGTCGTCGCGCGCCCGAGTCCCTCCGTGCCGCCCTCCGTCGACAGCCCGTTGTAGCACCCGATCAGCGTGACGATCGCGCCGAAGAAGACGCTCTTGCCGATGCCGGTCAGGAAGTCCTTCGGCACCACCCAGTACGTCGTTGTGTTCCAGTACGCCCACATGTCGGCGCCGCGCTCGAAGAACATGATCGCCATCCCCCCGAGGATGCCGACCAGGTCCGCGAGCGACGTCAGGAGCGGGAACACGACCAGCGCGGCGAGCAGGCGCGGGACGATGAGCCGCCGGACGTAGTTCACGCCGAGCGACCGGAGCGCGTCGATCTGCTCCGTCACCTTCATCGAGCCGAGCTCGGCGGTGATGCCGGAGGCGACCTTCCCGCCGACGAGGATCGCCGTCAGCACGGGGCCGAGCTCGCGGAAGATCGCGAAGGCGACGACCGGACCGACGTAGGACTCGGCGCCGAACCGCGCCATGTTCACGGCGCTCTGGAGCGCGAAGACCATGCCCGTGAAGATCGCCGCGATCAGGGCGACGCCAAGCGACTGCACGCCCATCGTCTCGATCTCGGCAACGACCAGGCCGAGGTCGCGACGGGGCAGCACGACGTTCCGGAAGACGCTCGCGGTGAGGAGCCCCACGCCGCCGTACCACATCGCGGTCCGCCGCAGGTACGCGTCCATCAGCCTCTACTCCGTCTGGAAGGTTTCGACGAGCCGCTGGAAGCCGGGCCGCCAGTCGTCGAACGAGGGTCGTGACGCCGCGTACAGCAGATCGTACACGCAGCGCGTGCCGCGGACGACGTAGAGCTCGACACGGACGGCTTCGGCATCGCCGAGGCGTCCATCGACGACCGCATGCCGCGCGACCTTGCCGTTCAGCGAGATCTCCTCCGCGGAGACGACGGCACGGTCTCGCAGGCCTATCAGCAAGTGCCGCGCCAGCACGTCGAGCGTGGCCCGTGAAGGAACGTCACCGCAGGTCGCGTGCACCAACATCCCGACCGGTTCGGTCCGATGCCGGAGCTCGACGTCGGCACGGCCCCGCGTGGTGATCGTCCAGTCGCCGGAAGGGACGGCAACCTGGTAGCCCTTCGGCGACTGGTACACGCCGTCCACGATGCGCGCCCCCGCGCACCCCGCCAGCGTGACGGTCGCGGCCACGACGCTCCCGAGCGCCATCCATCGCGCCGGGATCACGCCCCTTCCCCGGGCCTCGTTCCGGCCGTCCGCCCGCCGCGCTCGGCGTGACGCCGGGCCAGCTCGCTCAGCACGTCGGCGAGCGCGATGCCGCGCGCACCGAGCAGCACGATCGTGTGGAACCAGAGGTCCGCGACCTCCTCGACGACGCGGCGGTCGCCCTCGCCTCCGAGCGCGGCGGTGACGACCTCGACCGCTTCTTCGCCGATCTTCCGGCAGATCACCGCTTCACCCCTGGCGAGCAGGGACCCGACGTAGGAGCCGGGCGGCGGCGAGGCCTGGCGGGCGGCGACCGTGCGCTCGAGGCGCTCGAGCATCGTCGCTGACGGCGAAGCCGGTGTGATGCCGTCGGCGCCGTCGAGCGCGCGGAAGAAGCAGGTCCGCTGCCCCGTGTGACACGCGACCCCAGCCTGGTGGACCTGGACCAGGAGGCTGTCGCCGTCGCAGTCGACGTAGACCCTGTCGACGTGCTGCACGTGCCCGGACGTCTCGCCCTTCTGCCAGAGGCGCCCGCGTGAGCGTGACCAGAAGTGCGCCAGACCGGTGGCGAGCGTGCGGTCGAGCGCCTCGCGGCTCATCCACGCGACCATCAGGACCTCGCCCGTGTCGACTTCCTGCACGACGGCCGGGACCAGGCCCTGGGCATCGAACACGACGCCGTCCGGGATCACGGTGCCAGCCTCACCGGCACATCGCGGTCCGCGAGGTAGGCTTTCGCCTCCGCGATCGTGTGCTGCCCGAAGTGAAAGATGGAGGCGGCCAGCGCGGCATCCGCGTGGCCCTCGACCAGCCCTTCCCACAGGTGCGGGAGCGTGCCCGCGCCGCCGGACGCGATCACCGGAACGGTCACGGCGTCCGCGATGGCGCGTGTCAGCTCCAGGTCGTAGCCGTCCTTCGTGCCGTCGCGATCCATGCTCGTCAGCAGGATCTCGCCCGCACCGAGCGCGGCGGCGTGCTGCGCCCACTCGATCGCGTCGAGTCCCGTCGGCCGTCGCCCCCCGTGGGTGTACACGCCCCAGCGCGGCCGCTCCCCGGCGCCTGATTCGCGACGCGCGTCGATCGCGACCACGATGCACTGGCTCCCGAATCGCTCCGCCGCCTCGCGAATGACGTCGGGGCGGGCGATCGCCGCGGTGTTGAGCGAGACCTTGTCGGCGCCGGCGCGCAGGAGGAGCCGCACGTCCTCCACGGAGCGAAGACCGCCGCCGACCGTGAGCGGCATGTAGATGCCCTCGGCCGTCCGGCGCACGACGTCGAGCATGATCGCGCGGTCTTCGTGGGATGCCGTGATGTCCAGGAACACGAGCTCGTCCGCGCCCTGCGCGTCGTAGGCGAGCGCGGCTTCCACCGGGTCACCGGCGTCCCGGAGGTCGACGAAGCGGACGCCCTTCACCACCCGTCCGTCCTTCACGTCGAGGCAGGGAATGATCCGCTTCGCCAGCAACTAATTCATCATGGGGGGGAGCGAACCGCCGCTCCTCCCCCAAGCCCCCCCACCGGTCCGCACAGCGCCCGCCCGGAACCGCTGCGTCCGAGACGAAGGCACCGCCCCGCTGATCGCCGGCGCATCCTCGGTTGCGCCGGCAAAGCCGGCGTTCTCATCGAAGGGGGCCTCGACGGCCCCCTTCGAGCATCCCCCGTCGGTTGCGCCGGCAAAGCCGGCGCTCGAAGCGGCAATGAACCAAGCGTGACGAGACATCATCGCGATCGGACCGTGACCGCGCCCGCGAGAGCCGCGAGAGCGTCCGACAGACGGATCGCGCCCGTGTAGAGCGCCCGGCCGACCACCGTCCCGTGCACACCGTCGATCCTCGACAGCGTGACCAGGTCCGCGACGCTCGCGACGCCGCCCGACGCGAGCACCGGGATCGGGAGCGCGCGGGCCAGCGCGGCGGTGTCCTCGACGTTCGGGCCCAGTTCCGTACCGTCGCGGCTGATGTCCGTGTAGAGCAGCGCCGCGGCGCCGGCATCGACGGCGCGACGCCCCACGTCGACGACCGCCTCGTCGGTCGTCTCCGTCCAGCCCCGCACGGCGACCCGCGTTCCCCGGGCGTCGACCGCGACGATCACACGGCCCGGCTGTGCGGCGCACACGTCCTTCAGGAAGCACGCGTCGAGCGCAGCGCGCGTCCCGAGCACCGCCCAGCGCGCCCCTGTCGCCAGCACGCGGTCCACCGCGGCGAGATCGCGCAGGCCGCCGCCGGCTTCGACGGGCACGGGCGCGACCGCACGCGCGATCTCGGCGACGAGGTCCGCCTGGCGCGGCTCGCCGGCGAAGGCTCCGTCGAGGTCGACGACGTGGAGTCGCGTGGCGCCTTCGGTGACCCACCGACGGGCCATCGCGACCGGGTCGTCGGAGAACACGGTCTCGGCGTCGGCACGCCCCGCTCTGAGGCGCACGCAGCGACCCCCGCGCAGGTCCACGGCCGGAATCACGATCACCGGCCATGCTCCTTCACGACCGCCGCGAAGTTCTCCAGCAGGCGGATCCCCCACCGCTGGCTCTTCTCGGGATGAAACTGCGTCGCGTGGATGGACCCGCGCTCGATGGCCGCCGCGAACCGCACCCCGTACTCGCACCACGCGACCTTCACGTCAGTGGTCGCCGCGGCGAGCACCGGGTAGTAAGAGTGCACGAAATAGAAGTGCGCGCCGTCCGGGATGCCGTCGAAGACTCGCATCCCGGCGGCGTCGTGCACCCGGTTCCAGCCCATGTGCGGCACCTTGCGCCCCGGCGGGAAGCGCCGCACGGTCCCGGGGACGATGTCCAGTCCCCGCCCCTCGCCGAACTCCTCGCTCCACGAGAACAGCAGCTGGTAGCCGAGGCAGATCCCGAGGAACGGGCGTGTCCCGTCGAGGGCCCGGCGGACCGCGTCGAGCAGTCCGAGCTGCTCGAGATTCGTCATCGCGTCGTGAAACGCGCCGTCGCCGGGGAGCACGACCGCGTCGGCGTCGTCCACGACCCGCGCATCCTGGGTCACCACCGCAGGCATCCCGACACGGGCAAACGCCTTCTCGACGCTGCCGAGGTTGCCGCGCCCGTAGTCGACGACCGCGATCACAGCGTGCCCTTCGTGGAAGGCAGGAGGCCCGCGATGCGCGGATCGGGACGGGTCGCCTGCGCGAGGGCCCGGCCGACGGCCTTGAACACCGCCTCGGCGATGTGATGGAGGTTGTGCCCGTAGTGGAGCTTGACGTGGAGCGTGATCTCCGCGGCGAACGCGAACGCGCGAAAGAACTCCTGCAGCATGTCGAGATCGAAGTTCGAGACGCGCAGCCGCGCGACGGGCACGTCGAAGACGAGGAAGGGGCGTCCCGAGAGGTCGACCGCCGCGAAGACGAGCGCCTCGTCCATGGGCACGAAGGCGTTGCCGAAGCGGGTGATCCCCCGCTTGTCGGCGAGCGCCTGGCGCAGCGCCTGCCCGAGCACGATGCCGGTGTCCTCGACGGTGTGGTGGATGTCGACCTCCACGTCGCCGTGCGCGTCGACCGCGAGGTCCAGCAGCCCGTGCTTCGCGCACGCCTCCAGCATGTGGCTGAAGAACGGGATCGGCGTGCTCACCTTCGCGGCGCCCGTGCCGTCCACGTTGAGGGAGACCGTCACGTCGGTCTCCTTCGTCTTCCGTTCCACCCGTGCCTGCCGGGGTGTGTCCAAGCTCATGTCCGGCCTCCCGTGCCCGCGTTCCTGGCGCGCGCCGCCGCCGCGTGCCCGGCGAGCCCCTCGATCGTCGCGAGCGCGTCGAGGTGACGCGCAGCCGCCGCCAGCCCCGCCGGCGAGTAGGCGATCACGCTCGAGCGCTTGACGAAATCCTCGGTGCCGAGCGGCGACGCGAACCGCGCCGTCCCGCCTGTCGGCAGCACGTGGTTCGGGCCCGCGACGTAGTCGCCGACGACCTCGGGGGTGTGGCCGCCGAGGAAGACGGCGCCGGCGTGGCGGACGCGGGCAAGGAGCGCGTCGGGCTCGCGCACGAAGAGCTCCAGGTGTTCCGGCGCCAGCCGGTTCGAGAGCTCCACGGCCTCGGTCAGGTCGCGCACGAGGACGAGCGCGCCGTTCGCTTCGAGCGCGGCTTCCGCGATCGCCCGGCGTGGCAACGTCGCGAGCTGCCGGCGGAGCGCATCCCGCGTCCGCTCGAGCAGCGACGCGTCGTCCGTGATCAGCACGGCGCGCGCCATCGGGTCGTGCTCGGCCTGGGCCAGGAGGTCCGCCGCGACCCAGCCGCCGTGAGCCCACGTATCCGCGACCACGACGATCTCGCTCGGTCCGGCGACCATGTCGATGCCGACGTCGCCGAAGACGCGCCGCTTGGCGAGCGCCACGTAGATGTTGCCGGGGCCCACGATCTTGTCCACGCGCCGGATGGTCTTGGTGCCGTACGCGAGCGCCGCGACGGCCTGCGCACCGCCGACACGGTAGCCTTCGGTGACGCCCGCGACACTCGCCGCCGCCAGCACCGCCGGCATCACCGCGCCGGTCGGATCGGGTGGCGTGACCAGGACGATCTCCGGGACGCCGGCGACGCGGGCTGGAATCGCGGTCATGAGCACCGTCGATGGATATGCGGCGCGGCCACCGGGCACGTAGATCCCGACGCGGTCGAGGGGGCGGACGTCCTGGCCGAGGACGGACCCGTGCTCGTCGGTGATCCGCCACGACGCGGGCCGCGCGGTCTCGTGATATCGCCGGATACGGTCGGCGGCGTAGCGGAGGGCCGCCGTGACGTCCGCCGGCAGCCCGCGCTCGGCTCTCGTGAGCTCCTCCTCGGTGATGGCGAGATGCTGCGCCGAAGCGGCCTGGAACCGATCGAACCGTGCCGTGAGCTCGATCAACGCGTCGTCGCCGCCCTCCCGGACGGCGCCGACGATCCGGTCCACGGCGCCGTGGATCTCCTCGGGCACGTGCGCGGGGGCGCGCTCGAGCGCGGCGACGACCGCCTCGATGCCGAGCCGTGCGGTCTGGAACGTGCGGATCACGGCCCGACCTTCGTCCCGACGCAGGCGCGCATCTCGTCGATGAGGCCGGTGATCGCGGCGTACTGCGTCTTCATCGAGGCGCGGTTCACGATGAGCCGGGCCGTCGATCTCAGGATCTCCGCCACCTCGACGAGACCGTTCGCGCGAAGCGTCTCGCCGGACTGCACCAGGTCGACGATGCGGTCGGCGAGACCGACGAGCGGCGCGAGCTCGATCGATCCGTCGAGCCGCACGAGCTCGACCTGGACGCCGCGGGCCGAGAAATACTGCTCGGCGAGCCTCGGGTACTTCGTCGCCACGCGCACCCACGACCATCGCGCCGGGTCGTCCCGCTCCCACAGCTCCCGCGGCTCGGCGACCACCAGCCGGCAGACGCCGAAGCCGAGGTCGAGCGGCTCGTACACGTCCGGCTCCTGCTCCATCAGGATGTCCTTGCCGGCGATGCCCAGCTGCGCGGCGCCATAGGCGACGTACGCGGGAACGTCCGCCGGCTTGAGGAAGAGCAGCCTGAGACCCCGCCGGTCGTCGTCGAAGATGAGCCGGCGCGACTCGGCGTCGACGCCCTCGACGCCCAGGTCGTGGAGCAGGTCGAGCGCCGCGTCGAGAAGGCGCCCCTTCGGCAACGCGAGCGTCAGCCGGTCTCTCACGTCTTCCTCGTCACCCGCGCGCCGAGGCCCTGGAGCTTCAGGTCCAGACGCTCGTAGCCCCGTTCCAGGTGGTAGATTCGCGAGATCGTGGTCGTGCCGCGCGCGGCGAGCCCGGCGAGGACGAGCGCGGCCGACGCGCGGAGATCCGAGGCCATCACCGGCGCGCCCTGGTAGCGCTCGACTCCGCGAATGATGGCGGTCGACCCTTCCGTCTCGATCCTGGCCGCCATGCGGACGAGCTCGGCCGCGTGCATGAAGCGGTTCTCGAAGATCGTCTCGGTCACGCGCGACTGGCCGTCGGCCACGCCGAGCAGGCTCATCACCTGCGCCTGCATGTCGGTGGGAAAGCCCGGGAACGGGCTCGTGATCACGTCCGCAGCTCGCGGGCGCCCGTTCGCGCGCACGCGCACCCAGGTCGGTCCGACCTCGAGGCCCACGCCGCACTCCTCGAGCTTGGCGAGCAGCGCCGAGAGGTGATCCGGGACGACGTTCGACACGGTGACGTCGCCACGCGTGATCGCGCCGGCCACGATCAGCGTCCCGGCCTCGATGCGGTCCGGGATGATGGTGTGCGTCGTGCCGCCGAGCTCGGGCACGCCGTCGATCTCGATCCGCGCGCTCCCGGCGCCGCGAATGCGAGCGCCCATCGCCGTGAGCAGGTCGGCGAGGTCGACGACCTCCGGCTCGCGCGCGGCGTTCTCGATGACGGTCGTGCCGTCCGCCAGCGCCGCGGCCATCACGAGGTTCTCGGTGCCGGTCACGGTCACCAGGTCGGTCGCGATCTTCGCCGCCTTGAGGCGGCGCGCGCGCGCGACGACGTAGCCGTTCTCGAGCTCGATCTCGGCGCCCAGCGTTGCGAGGCCCTTGAGGTGCTGATCGATCGGCCTCACACCGATGGCGCAGCCGCCGGGCAGCGCGACGCGCGCAGAGCCGTGCCGCGCGACGAGCGGCCCGAGCACCAGGACCGACGCGCGCATCGTGGAGACCAGCTCGTAAGGCGCGACGTCACTCGTCAGGCCCGCCGTCTGCATCCGGAGGCGATCGTGGTCGCCGGTGACCGTCGTGCCGAGTTGCTGGAGCAGCCGGACCATCGTGCGGACGTCGTTCAGCGAGGGCACGTTCGTGAGCGCGAGCGGCTCGGCGGTGAGCAGGCTGGCCGCCATCGCCGGGAGCGCCGAATTCTTGGCCGCGCTGACCGACACGACGCCCTTGAGCGGGACGCCACCATCGATGACGAGTCGTGGCGGCATCAATTCCTCTCGAAGGGGGGCTTCGCCCCCCTTCCGAGCCTCCCCCCAGGACGCGTCGCGCCGGCACCGTCCGCGTATGTGTGGGACAGGGTTCCGCCGCTCCGAGCCGCCCGCCTTCGGTTGCGCCGGCAAAGCCGGCGCTCGGAGCGCCTGGCCAGCCCGTTGAGACATTTGTGACGGTGGGCGTCCGGTCTATCCGTTGCTCGACGTGGCGATATCACGACTGACTCAACGCGTTCCCAACGCCAGGACCCGGGATGATGTCATGACGGCCTGAAGCGCTCGTGGCGCCGGCAACGCCGGCGTTCCCATCGACGGGGGCTTCGCCCCCGCCGAGCCTCCCCCGTTCGATTGCTCCGGCAAAGCCGGCGCTCGGAGCGGCCGGCCAACGCGCGGCGACGAACCTCACCGTGCCCGTCAGATCCGCCCGCTGGTCGACGTCTTCATATCCCGAATCACTGAGGAGAGTCGCGGCGACATCGGCTTGGCTTCCGCCGGCCGTCTCCACCACCAGTGGGGCGCCGGGTTTCAGGACTCGGCGCGCGTCCGCGATCAACGGGCGGAGGACGCTCAGGCCGTCGTCGCCGGCTGCCAGGGCGAGGTGGGGATCCCAGTCGCGGACCTCGCGTTGAAGCGACGGAAGCAGCGGCGCCGGCAGGTACGGGGGGTTGGCGACCACCATGTCGACGCTGGCGTCACGGACGGGACCGAGCAGGTCCGCGGTCACCACGGCGATACGGTCGCCGAGTCCGAGCGAGGCGGCATTACCACGGGCGACGACTGCCGCGGCGGGCGACACATCCACCGCCAGCACGCGGATCTCCGGGCGCTCGGCGGCCATCGCGCACGCGATGCAGCCCGAGCCCGTGCCGACGTCGACGACGAGGCGCGCATCTCCGCCGACCAGCGCGAGTGCCCACTCCACCAGCGCCTCGGTCTCCGGACGAGGCACGAGGACGTCGCGCGTCACCCGAACGCGAACGCCGCGAAACGCCTCCCAGCCGACGAGCTGCTGGAGCGGCTCACCGGCCGCGCGCCGGCGCACGAGCCCTTCGTAGCGCTCCACGACGTCCGGGACCGGCGCGCCGTGCGCTCCGAGGTAGATCTCGAACCGACCGACGCCCAGCACGGAGGCCAGGAGCCACTCCGCGTCGTTTCGGGCCGTCGCCACGCCCGCGGCCTCGAGCTCGGCACTCGCCGCCGTCAGGAGGGCCGCGACGCCGGGGACGCCGGACGTCACCGGCCGCTCTCCACGCGCTCGAGCCGCTCGGCCTGCTCGGCCGTGGCCAGGGCCTCGATCAGCTCGTCGAGATCGCCCTCGAGCACCGACGGCAGCCGGTGAAGCGTCAGGCCGATCCGGTGGTCGGTCACGCGCGCCTGCGGGAAGTTGTACGTGCGGATCCGTTCGCTGCGCTCCCCGGTGCCCACCTGGCTCCGGCGGTCTGCGGCGATCGCGGCCTGCTGCTCGTCCTGCGCGCGCTCGAGGAGCCGGGCACGCAGGACGCGCATGGCCTTCGCCCGGTTCTTGATCTGGGAACGCTCGTCCTGGCACGTCACGACGAGTCCGGTCGGGATGTGCGTGATGCGGACCGCGGAGTCCGTCGTGTTCACCCCCTGCCCGCCGGGCCCCGAGGCGCGATACACGTCCACGCGAATGTCCCTCTCGTCGACCTTCACGTCGACGTCCTCGGCCTCGGGCAGGACCGCCACCGTCACCGTCGACGTGTGGATCCGTCCGGCCGACTCGGTGACCGGGACGCGCTGCACGCGGTGCACGCCACGCTCGAACTTCAGGCGGCTCCACGCGCCGCGGCCCTGCACGAAGAGGATGACCTCCTTCACCCCCCCCACGCCGGTCATGCTCACGTCCATGACCTCGGCCTTCCAGCGCTGGCGCTCGGCGCACTTCGTGTACATCCGCATGAGCTCGCCCGCGAACAGGGCCGCCTCGTCTCCGCCCGCGCCCGCGCGGATCTCCACGAAGACGTTCTTGTCGTCGTTCGGGTCCTTGGGCAGGAGCAGCCGCTTGAGCTCCTCCTCGAGGGCGAGCCGCCGCGCGTCGAGCTCGTCCGCCTCGGCCCGTGCAAGCTCGACGAGCTCGCGGTCACCGTCCTCGGCCAGGATGTGCCGGGCCTCGCCGAGCCGCTCGAACACCTTCCGGTATTCGCGGAACCGGTCGACGATCTCGACGGTCTCGGCGTGCTCCTTGCGCAGCCGGGCGTACTCTGCCGGCTGCGAGTAGATGGCCGGGTCGGCGAGCGCCCGGGCGATCTCCTCCGAGCGCTCCTCGATCTGGCGCAGCGTGTCGAACAGCATCGTGGGTCAGGGCCTCCCCTCGGGCGCTCGGGTGTCGTGGGTCACCGGTGCATGCGCGTCGGGCCCGACACGGATGGTGCGCGCGTGCGGCCACCGGGACGAGGAACGGCGTCCGGCCGAGGGGCCGGACGGGCCGACGTCTCGCGACGCCGGCGGGCGGGATCCGGCGGGCGAGGCCCACCGGATGGCGGCGCTATCCCGCCGTCGGGGTCTCGCGCTTGTACTTGCGCTGGAACCGCTCGATGCGCCCGGCCGTGTCCATGAGCTTCTGCCGTCCCGTGAAGAACGGATGGCACTTCGAGCAGACCTCGACGTGGATGGCGGGGCGGGTCGACCGCGTCGGGATGACCTCGCCGCAGGCGCAGGTGATCGTCGTCTCGATGTAGTCAGGATGAATGCCAGCCTTCACGGCCCACCTCCCGGAAGCACTCACAATACCAGCCGCGTGGAGAAAACGCAAAACCCCCGCGGGGTTGCGGGGGTTCGCGGGGCGCGCCCGAGGGCGCGGCGCGCCTATCCCATCGAGTGCATCGCGGCCAGGAATTCCTTGTTGGTCCGCGTCTGCTTCAGCTTGTCGAGCAGCAGCTCCATCGCCTCGACCGGGTTGAGCTGCGAGAGCGCCTTCCGGAGCAGCCAGACCTTCTGGAGCTCGTCCTTCTCGAGGAGCAGCTCTTCCTTGCGCGTGCCCGACTGCTCGATGTTGATCGTCGGGAAGATCCGCTTGTCCATCAGGCGCCGGTCCAGGTGGACCTCCATGTTGCCGGTGCCCTTGAACTCCTCGAAGATCACGTCGTCCATGCGGCTGCCGGTGTCGACGATCGCGGTCGCCATGATCGTGAGCGACCCGCCCTCCTCGATGTTCCGCGCCGTCGCGAAGAACCGCCGCGGCCGCTGGAGCGCGTTGGCGTCGAGGCCGCCGGAGAGGACCTTGCCCGACGACGGGATGATCGCGTTGTGGGCCCGCGCGAAGCGCGTGAGCGAGTCGAGCAGGATGACCACGTCCCGCTTGTGCTCGACGAGGCGCTTGGCCTTCTCGATGACCATGTCGGCCACCTGGATGTGACGCTGCGGCGGCTCGTCGAAGGTCGACGAGATGACCTCGCCCTTCACCGTCCGCTGCATGTCCGTCACCTCCTCGGGCCGCTCGTCGATGAGCAGCACGATGAGGTACACCTCGGGGTGGTTGTGCGCGATCGCGTGCGCGATCGACTGCAGCATCATCGTCTTGCCCGTGCGCGGCGCCGCCACGATCATGCCGCGCTGCCCCTTGCCGATCGGGCTGAGCAGGTCCATCACGCGCGTGGTGAGGTCCTCGGCGTCGTGCTCCAGCCGGAGCCGCTCCATCGGGTAGAGCGGGGTCAGGTTGTCGAAGAAGATCTTCTCCCGCGCCTGCTCCGGCGTCTCGTAGTTGATCGCCTCGACCTTGAGCAGCGCGAAGTAGCGCTCGGTGTCCTTGGGTGGCCGGACCTGCCCCGAGATCGTGTCGCCCGTGCGGAGGTCGAAACGGCGGATCTGGGAGGGCGACACGTAGATGTCGTCCGGCCCCGGGAGGTAGTTGTAGTCCGGCGCGCGCAGGAACCCGAAGCCGTCGGGCAGGACCTCGAGCACGCCCTCCGCGTAGATGAGCCCGTCCTTCTCCGCCTGCGCCTGGAGGATCTTGAAGATCAGCTCCTGCTTGCGGAGCCCACTCGTGTGCGCGGCGTTCAGCTCGCGCGCGATCCCGTTCAGCTCGGTGATCGATTTCTGCTTCAGCTCGCTGAGGCTCATGCCGGGCGTCGCCTGCGGCGACGTCTCGGCGGCACTGGGCTGGACGCGTTCTCGGCGGGCGCTCATTGGGCGGCTCCGGGCGCGACGACGGGGCGTCGCACGAATGAAGTGGTCGCTCGGTTACGCTCGGGGCTGTTGTCTACGAGGGCGGCGAACTACTGCCAGCGGTCATACTCCCATTCCGTCGCGGACTTGTCAACGCTTTCATCCGTTCCCGGACGGAGTGCCCGGCGCCGCCGGACGCCGGGTCACAAGCGGACTTCGATGATCGCTCTCTGCTTGAGCTCCTTCAGCCACGCGTCCAGTCGTGCCTCGTACTTGTCCCGCATGAGAATCTCGCGGATCTGCTGGCGCACGCGCTGGAGCGCATCGCCCTCGAGCGCCTCCTTCTCCTCGAGGCGGAAGATGTGCCAGCCGAGGGGCGAGCGATACGGACGCGACACCTCCCCGCGGCCGAGCGCCACGATCTGCGCCTCGACGTCCTGCGCGAGCTCGCCGCGCTTGAGGGTGCCGAGGTCGCCGCCGTCCTTCGCCGTGGCATCGCCCGAGTGCTTGCGGGCGAGCTCCGCGAAGTCCGCGCCGCGCACGAGCTCGCCGTACAGCGCTTCGGCGCGCTCCCGGGCGCGCTCCCAGGCGGCATCGGACGCGCCCTCGGGCAGGACCAGGAGGTGCCGCGCATGGTACGTGAGCCCGGTCTCGAGCTTCGCTCGGTTCTGCTCGAGATAGCGGTCGATCTCCGCCTCCATGACGGAGATGCGCATGGTGACCTTGCGCCGCACCACCTTCGCGACGCGGATCCGCTCGCGCGTCCGCTTGCGGAGGGCATCCATCGAGAAGCCCTGGGCCCGGAGCATCGCGTGCAGCTCCTCCTCGCTGTGCACGCCGACCCTCTTCATGATGTCCGCGAGCTCCTCGGCGACCTCGGCATCGTCCACCACGATGTCCTTCGCCTCCTGGAGCTGGAGCCGCGTGTCGATCATGCGGTTCAGGAACTGCCGCGCGAGCTCGTCGTCGCCGGGTCCGGGCCGCTGGCGGTTCTCCTGCCGGTAGACGGCAATCGCCTCGAGCAGCTCGCCCCAGGTGATCGCGTCGTTGTTCACGACCGCGACGATCCGGTCGGCGATCAACCCGTCGGCGACCGGTGGCTCGCGGCGGTCGGGCGGCCGCTCGACGCGGGCCGGGTCCCCGGCTGCCGCACCGATCGGCGCGCGGGCGGCCGGTGTGCGCTCCGCCGACTTGCCGAGGAACGGAACCCACCGCGGGACGGCGCACCCCGAAACCAAGAGCGGGACGAGCACGACGGCCAGCCCGAGACGTGACGTCATGGGCGACCGAGCTCTCCCAGCAGCGCGAGGATCGAGTCGCGCACGGCCGGCCACTGGCCGGCGGCGATCGCCGCCTCGAGCGTGAACTCCCGCTTCATCCTGAGCCGCCCGCGGCTCGCGTGCATCAGCCGCACGAGCCGGCCGGGATCGACCGTGGTCCCGGGAGTGAACGTCACGAGCGCCTTGCCTCGCCCCGCCTCGATCTTCTCGATGCCGAGCCGGCGGGCGGCCGCGCGGACCTGCACGATATCGATGAGCTGGGCCGCCGGCGGCGGCATCGGGCCGAACCGGTCCGTGAGCTCCAGAGACAGCTCGGCGAGCTCAGGCTCGCTCGTGACGGCGGTGAGCCGCTTGTAGAGCGCCAGACGCTGGTTGACCTCGGGAACGTAGTCTTCGGGCAGGTACCCTTCGACATCCACGCTGACCACCGGCTCCACGGCGGGAGCCGCTTCTTGGCCGCCCAATTCTCGCACAGCCTCGGTCAGAAGCTTCGAGTAAAGATCGAAGCCGACCGCGGCGATGTGCCCGTGCTGCTCGGGGCCCAGGAGGTTCCCGGCCCCCCGGATCTCGAGATCCCGGAGCGCCAGCTTGAAGCCCGAGCCGAGCTCGGTCAGCTCCTGGAGCGCCCGCAGCCTCCGCTGGGCCTGGTCGTCCACCCGTCCGTCCGCGGGCACGAACAAGTACGCGTACGCCTGCTGGCGCTCGCGCCCGACGCGCCCGCGGAGCTGGTAGAGCTGGGCCAGGCCGAACCGATCCGCCCGGTTCACGATGATCGTGTTGGAGGCGGGGATGTCGAGCCCCGACTCCACGATCGCGGTCGAGACGAGCACGTCCGCCTGCCCCGTGATGAACTTCACCATCGCGGCCTCGAGCTCCCGCTCGCCCATCTGGCCGTGCGCCATGACGATCCGGGCGCCGGGCACGAGGTCCTGGAGGAACCGGACCATCGACACGAGCGACTGCACCCGGTTGTGCACGAAGAACACCTGGCCGCCGCGCTCGAGCTCGTGCGTGATCGCGTCCCGGATCGTCTTCGGGTTGAAGCGGCGGACGAACGTCTCGACGGGCAGCCGGTCGAGCGGCGGCGTCTCGATGACCGACATGTCCCGCACGCCGGACAGCGCCATGTAGAGCGTGCGCGGGATCGGCGTCGCCGTCATCGAGAGCACGTCCACGGACGTGCGCATCTGCTTGATGCGCTCCTTGTGCCCGACGCCGAACCGGTGCTCCTCGTCGACGACGAGCAGGCCCAGGTTCTTGAACTGCACGTCCTTCGAGAACAGCCGGTGCGTGCCGATCACGACGTCGACGGTGCCGTTCGCGAGCCCCTGGACGACCGTCTTCTGCTCCTTCGGCGAGCGGAACCGCGAGAGCAGCTCGACCTTCGCCGGGAACGGCGCGAACCGCTCGGAGAAGGTCGTCCAGTGCTGGTGCGCGAGCACCGTCGTCGGCACGAGCACCGCCGCCTGGAATCCGTCGGCGACGGCCTTGAAGGCCGCGCGCAGCGCGACCTCGGTCTTGCCGTACCCGACGTCGCCGGCGATCAGCCGATCCATCGGCTGCGTGCGCTCCATGTCGCGCCTGGTCTCGTCGATGGTCCGGAGCTGGTCGGGCGTCTCCTCGAAGCGGAACGCGGCCTCGAACTCGCGCTGCCACGGCGCGTCCGGCGAGAACGCGTGGCCGCCCGTGACGCTTCGCCGCGCGTAGAGCTTCAGGAGCTCCTCCGCCATCTCGCGCAGCGCCGCGCGCACCGACTCCTTCACGCGCTGCCACGACGTGCCGCCGAGGCGGTCGAGCCGGCTGCCGGCGGTGGTGTCGCCCCCGAGGTACTTCGAGATGAGGTCGAGGCGCACCACCGGCAGGTAGAGCTGGTTACCCTCCGCGTACTCGAGCAGCAGGAAGTCGCCGTCTCGGTCTCCGATCTTCATCGTCCGGAGCCCCAGGTAGCGACCGATCCCATGGTCCTCGTGGACCACGAGGTCGCCGACCTCGAGGTCGGTGAACGAGGTGATCGCCGCGCCGCGCTGGTACTTGGGCCGCCTCAGCGACCGGCGGCGGGCGCCGAAGAGCTCCTGCTCGGTGAGGACGATGAGCCCGAGCTCGGGGATCGAGAAGCCGCTCCCGCACTCGCCGACCATGACGCCGAGCGGCTCGTCGCCGACGAGCGTGCCGACGGCAAGCGCCTCGAGACCGTGCTCCCGCAGGATCTCGCGCACGTGCTCGGCCTGCCGCTCGTCGCCGGCGACGAGCCGCACCGTGAAGCCTTCGTGCCGCCACTCGGCGAGCGCCGTCGCCACCTGCGTGAACGCCCCGGTCGATCTCGGAACGGACCGCGTGTCGAGAAGGATCTCCCCCGGCCGCGCCGTGTCCGGTCCGTCGGCCGTCCCGGCGACGAGCGTGAGGATCACGAGCTGGCGCCCGCCAAGACGGCCGGCGAGCGGCTTCGCGTCGGGCGCCTCCTCGCGCGGGCGATCGAGCAGCGTCAGTCTCTCCACCACCGCCGGGGCCGACGCCGGCAGGTACTCGAGGAGCGTCGTCTGTGACCCCTCGCCGCCCGTGAGGGGCAGGAGCAGCAGTTCGTCGATCGGCCCGACGGAGCGCTGGGTGGTCGGATCGAAGAGCCGGATGGAGTCGACGTCGTCCCCGAAGAACTCGAGCCTGACCGGGCTCGTGTGCGCCGGGGAGAACACGTCCACGATGCCGCCCCGCACACTCCACTGGCCCACCTCGACGACGGTGTCCACGCGCTCGTACCCGCCCTCCCCGAGCGCATCCATCAGCAGCTCGCGGTCGAGGCTGTCGCCGACGGCGATCCTGAGCACGTTCGCCGAGAACTCGGCCGGCCGCGGCAGCGACAGGTCGAGGCCCGCCGGCGTGGCCACGACGACGATGGGCTCGCCGGCGAGCAGCCGCCGGCAGATCGCGGCTCGCTCGGCATCCGCCTCGCGGTGATGCCCGCCGCGCCACAGCCGCGGCTCGGGCTCCGGGAACTCCACCACGGGCGCGCCGAAGAACCGGAGGTCCTGCGTCCACCGGTGCGCTTCGGGGAGCCCGGCAGCGACCACCAGGATCGCGCGCGGATGCGTGGCGTGCAGGCTCGCGACAACGAGCGCCCGCGCGGCGCCTGTGAGACCGGCGACACGCAGGCGAACCTCGCCCTCGGCGAAGCGTTTCGCCAGGTCTTCGAACGGTCGCCAGCCCTTCAGCATCCGGACCGTCTCACGGTATCACGGCCGTCCGAGGGAAGTGGGGGCCCCGACATGGCCCCCACACCCCCCGCGCTCGGAAGCGCCCCGGGGAACCCGGGGCGCTCCTCGATTCGCGTTCCTCGGACCGTCAAAGCCGGCGCGGGCCGCCGCCTTTCGACGCCGACGACACGATGCGCCGCGTTCGAGCGGCGGCTTTGCCGCCGCAATCGAGGGGGGAGGCAGGGCGAGAGCGGGCCGCAAGGCCCGCTCCGCCCGTCGGAAGGGGGGCGAAGCCCCCCTCCGAGGAAATTAGCGTCCGGATCGGGCGAGGTAGAACGACAGCGTCTCGAGCTCGATCGAGAGGTCGACGTTCTTCAGGCGGACCTCGCGCGGCACGCGGAGGCGCGCCGGCGCGAAGTTCAGCACGGCGCGGATCCCGGCGCCGACCAGGAGATCGGTGACCGGTTGTGCGGCCTCGGGTGGCACGGCGAGGATCGCGATCTGGATGCCCCGGGCACGCACCTCGCGCGCCAGGTCGCGCGTCGAGAGGATCGGCGTCCCGTCGACGGCGCCCGCCTTCGACGGGTCCTCGTCGAAGATCGCGACGATCTTGAACCCCTGGCGCCCGAAGCCCTTGTAGTGGAAGAGCGCGGAGCCCAGGTTGCCGAACCCGACGAGCGCCACTGACCACTCGCGGTCGAGGCCGAGGATCTTCTGGAGCTCGGCCTTCAGCCCCGACACGTAGTACCCGATGCCGCGCACGCCGAACTGGCCGAAGTAGGCGAGGTCCTTCCGCACCTGCGCGGAGTTCAGGTTGAAGCGCTCCGCGAGGTCCTGCGACGAGATCGTCTTCACGCCGTCCTCCTCGAGCTGCAGGAGACAGCGTGTGTACACGGAGAGACGCCGGATCGTCATCTCCGGGATCTTCGGCAGGCGGTAGCTGGAACGGGCCATTCCTGGAATGCGGCCGGCGGGGCCGGACCGACCCCGCCAGCGACCGAGCGGGTCCCTGCGCGTTCGTTACTTGATCGGCTGCACGAACAGCAGAATCATCGCCACGACCAGGACGTAGATCGCGAGCGACTCGATGAGCGCCAGACCGATGATCATCGCGGTCTGGATGCGCGCCGCGGCGCCGGGCTGACGGGCCATCGCGTCGACGGCGGACGCGATCGCCCGTCCCTGACCGAGCGCGCACAGCCCCGCAGCGAACGCCATCGCGAAGCCGGCCACGAGGACCGCGAAGGGCCCGACCCAGCCGCCCGTGCTGCCCTCGGGGGCCTGGGCGAACGCGACTCCGGGCACTGCCAGAACTGCCGCCATCGCTGCCGGAACAAGTGAACGTCGCACGACGGTGCTCCTCCTTGTGTTCGGGTGTCTCGCGCTTTCGCTCGGTGCGCGCCGCGCCGCTAGGTCCGTGGACGAATCGGGTGGCCGAGGAGCGCCCCGGCTTTGGCGGGTGCGTCCGCGCACCCCCCGGGGCGCTCCGAGCGCGGGGCCGGGGGAGTACGAGGGGGGCGTGAGCCCCCTTCGTACGAGTATCGGGGGCATCGATAGTCCCCCCATTTAGTGGTGGCCGGCCTCGGCGTGGTGGTGATGCTCGCCCTCCTCGAGGGCGGCCGAGATGTACAGCATCGTCAGCATGACGAAGATGAAGGCCTGGAGGAACGACACGAGGATCTTCAGCGGGTACAGGAAGCCGACGGTGAACACGATCATGACGATCCCGCCGATGCCGCCGACGATGATGCCGGCGAGGCTCCCGGACAGCGCCCACCCGATCAGGCCCTGGAGCCCCATCAGGAAGAAGATGATGGCGAGCAGGATGTGGCCGCCCGTCATGTTGCCGAACAGACGCAGCGTCAGGGAGAGCGGCCGCGCGAGGTGGCTGATGAGCTCGATCGGGACCATGAGCGGCGCCAGCGCCGGGACGGGCCCCATGAAGTGCTTGAGGTAGGTCCCCAGCCCCTGCCTGCGGATCCCGATCCAGTGGTACGCGAAGAAGGCGACGATCGCGCACGACGCGGTCGTGTTGAGGTTCGTCGTGGGCCCCACCATCCCGGGCACGAGTCCCATGAGGTTGCCGACCAGGATGTAGAGGCCGAGCGTGGCGATCAGCGGCAGGTACGGCCGGCCCTCGTGGCCGAGCACGTCGTCGATCATGCCGAAGAACTGCTCGAGCACGACCTCGAGGAAGTTCTGCGCTCCGCGCGGCACGAGCGCCACTCGCCGGGACGCCGCGAAGGCCAGCGCGGTCAGGAAGATCATCACGAGCCACGTGTACGTCACGTGGTTCGGGATGCCGGGGAGCTGCAGGATCGGTGGATGCTCGATGATCTCCATCCGCTATGCCTCCCGCCCGAGGGGCGCGCGGCCGCGCCCGAGGGCAAGGCCACGCGCGATCAGCGCGAACGGCAGCACGGTGAGCCCGGCGACGATGCCGAGCGGATGCGCGAGCGACGTGCCGAAGACGATGGCGAGCGCCGCCCCCGTGACCGCGAGGCGGATGACGGCGCCGATGGACCAGCGCGCGGCACCGGGCGTGGCGACGGAGGCGGAGAGCACACAGCCCGCGAGCCACCAGAGGTTGCCGAGGGCGAGCGCGCCGCCCGCGACGACACCGATCCCGACGCTCGGACCAGCGAGCCAACCGGCGAGACACGCCAGGATCGCGAGCCCCAGCGCCGCCTCGACGGTCACACGAGTCACGAACGCGGTCGGGGTCATTTCATCCTTCGTTCAGAGGCCTTGACCGAGCGGAAGAGGCTCACGAACCCCGCGACGATCCCGAACCCGAGACCGATCATCGTCAGCCAGGGGCTCGTGCCCAGCCACCGGTCCGCATAGTACCCCGCGGCCAGTCCGATGACGGTCGCCAGGACGAGTGTGATACCGACGGTGGACAGCTCAGCCAGGGCTTTCCAGGACGAAGGCTCCTCGTCCTGTGCCATGTGAAGGAGAACACTAGCACATCGATGGGCGGCCGACAAGGCGAGACAAGCTATCGAGAAGATGGGAGTTTACCGATCGGTCGAAGCGTCGGTGCGGTACAAGGGACCGACCACGCCGCCAGCGTCAACCCGCCTCGATCCACCCTCGAGCGCGGTCGACCGCCCGCCGCCAGCCCGCATAGTGCCGCTCCCGAACGGCCGCCTCCATGCGAGGGGTGAAGGTCCGCTCGATGGGACAGCGGTCCGCGAGCGCATCGAGCGATCTCCACAGACCGACCCCCAGCCCGGCCAGGTAGCCGGCACCGAGGGCCGTCGTCTCGACGCTCGCCGGTCGCTCCACGGCGACGTCGAGGATGTCGGCCTGGAACTGGCAGAGGAAGTCGTTGGCCGCGCCGCCCCCGTCGACGCGCAGCGAGCGTGTCGACAGCCCGGCATCCGCGGTCATCGCCTCGAGCACGTCGCGGCTCTGGTACGCGATCGCCTCGAGGGCGGCGCGCGCCAGGTGCGCCCGGGTGGTTCCGCGCGTCAGGCCGGTCACGGTGCCCCGCGCATACATGTCCCAGTGCGGAGCGCCGAGGCCGACGAACGCCGGGACGAAGTAGACGCCACCGGTGTCCGGGACCGATTCGGCGAGCGCCTGACTGTCCGCCGCGCTCCGGATGATCTCGAGCCCGTCGCGCAGCCACTGGAGCGCAGCGCCGGCGATGAACACGCTCCCCTCGAGCGCGTAGACCGTCTCTGCGCCGATCTGCCATGCGATCGTCGTGAGGAGGCCGCGGGTCGATGCGACCGGCGCGGTGCCCGTGTTCAGGAGCACGAAGCAGCCCGTGCCGTACGTGTTCTTCGCCGTGCCAGGCGTGTAGCAGGCCTGCCCGAACAGCGCGGCGTGCTGATCACCTGCGATGCCGGCCACCGGGACGCCGGCGGGCAGCCACCCGAGGTCCGCCGTCTCGGCGATGACGCCCGACGAGGGGCGGAGCGCCGGCAAGACGGCGTTCGGGACGCCGAGGACGCGCAGCATCTCGCCGTCCCAGTCGACCGTGCGGAGGTTCAGGCAGAGCGTGCGCGAGGCGTTCGTGACATCGGTCGCGTGCACCCGACCGCGTGTGAGCTTCCAGACCAGCCAGGAGTCGACGGTGCCGAACGCGAGCTCGCCGCGCTCGGCACGTCGGCGCGCGCCCGGGACCGCGTCGAGCAGCCACGCGATCTTCGTGCCCGAGAAGTAGGCGTCGAGCACGAGCCCGGTGCGCTCCCGCACGATGGGCTCGAGCCCGTCCGAGCGCAGCCGCTCGCACATCGGCGCCGTGCGCCGGCATTGCCAGACGATCGCGGGACGGATCGGTGTGCCGGTGGCGCGCTCCCACACGATCGTCGTCTCGCGCTGGTTCGTGATGCCGACGGCGGCGATGTCACGGCCGCTCACGCGCGCCGTCTCGAGCGCGTTGCGCGCCGCCGTCTCGACGGTCGCCCAGATCTCCTCCGGGTCGTGCTCGACCCACCCCGGCTCCGGGTAGTGCTGGGGCAGCTCCGCGTAGCCGCGTGCGAGCACGCGGCCCTCGGCATCGATGACCAGCGCGGTGGAGCCGGACGTGCCCTGATCGAGGGCGAGGACGCACCGGGGCGACGCCAACTCAGCGAGCTCCCGGGTCGTGGAACCGGACGCCTTCTATCGGATAGTGTCGGCGATTCATCGTCCACAGCCTCAGCCCGGCGGTCGTCGCGGCGGCGGCGATCAGCGCGTCGGGGACGTCGACGCCGTGGGACTTCGCGTAACGGGCCAGGTACATGCCCGCGCGGCGCCCGACGTGGGCGGTCAGGGCCACGTCGCCCCGCGCCTCGAAGAACGCCTCGGTCGCAGGCTCCTCTCCGGCCCGGAGCCCCGCGAACACCTCCGCCCACGAGACAGCGCAGCAGTACGTGCTGACTCCCGCCGCCTCCAGCGCCCGCAGTTCGCTCACCGTCGGGGCACGGCCTCGCAGCGCGTCGATGACGACGTCGGAGTCCAGCAGGACGCCGGCTACGTCCCGAGCAGGCGGCGCAGCCGGGTACCCCTGCGCAACCGCCTCACGTACTCGGTCGAGTCCGGAATGTCGTCGCGATCGCGCCATAGCCCCACGATGGCGTTCAGGGTCCGTTCGCGCTCGTCCACGTCCGCCGGCCCGTACGTCCTGACGATCGCGTCGCGCACGAGATCGGAGACGGTCCGGCGACGCCGGCGAGCAAGATCGCGAAGCCGCCGGTGTATGGCCTCCTCGAGGTACAGCTGGGTTCTCACCATATGCGATGTACATACATCGCCGCGCGGCGCCGAGTCAAGGCACGCCGCGGCCCGGGACGTGGCGCTCGCCTAGCGGCCGAGGACCCGGAGCGCCACGTCCGGCCGGTCGCTGATCAGGATGTCGGCGCCGAGACCGATCACGCGACGCATGTCCTGTTCCTCGTTGACCGTCCACGCGGCGACCGCGACGCCCGCCTTCCGCGCGGCGTCGATCACGCCCGTGTCGAGCGCCGTGTGCTGGATGCCGAGCGTCCCGGCGCCGGCCTCGGCCGTCCAGCGCACCGCCTCCCTCGGCTCGACCCGCTGGCGCTCCAGCCGTGAACGCGCGACCAGGAGAACGGTCGCCGCCCCGGGCTCCAGCTCCCGGACACGCCGGACGGTGTCGGCCTGGAACCCCATGAACGGCGTGCGCCCGAGCAGCCCCCTGTCCTTCACGAGCGCGAGCACCTTCTCCTCGATTCCCGCGTAGCGGCGCCGCGCGGCATCGACCTTGATCTCGAGCAACAGCTGGGCCCGCGACGGGCGCACCAGGTCGAGGAGCTCGGCGAGACGCGGAAGGCGCTCGTCGGTCGGCGCGCCGTCTGCGCCGCGAAGCTTCACGCCCGCGAGATCGGCGAGGGTCACCGCTCCGACGGGACCGCGCCCCGTCGTGGTGCGGTCGAGCGTCGCATCGTGCAACACCACCACTTCACCGTCGGACGTCAGGTGAACGTCCGTCTCGAGGAAGTCGACGCCGAGGCCGAGCGCGTTGCGGTGCGCCAGCAGGCTGTTCTCCGGCCAGAGCGCCGCGCCGCCACGATGCGCGGCGACGCGCACCCGGCCGTCGGCAGCGGCCGTCGCTGCCGGCGCACCCGGCATCCCGGCCACGACCGCGAATGCGCCCGCGCCGGAGAGCCAGCGCAACGCTCCCCGTCGCGAGAGCGCCGCGTTCCCGTCGACACCGCCGCCGGTACGCGGCCCCGTGTCGATGGATGGCCGAGCGGCTGACCGGAGGTGTCCGGCAGGCCGGTCATGATCGGGACAGCACCCGGGCGGCGAGGTCGGGCCGATCCGTCGTGATGATGTCGATACCGAGTGTCGCAAGCCGGCGCATCTCGTCCTCCTCGTTCACCGTCCAGGCTCCGACTCGGAGGCCGCCTCGGCGCGCGGCGGCGACGACCGCGTCGTCGATCAATGTGTGCTGCAGCCCGACATCGGTCGCGCCCGCCGCGCACGCCCAGTCGACCGTCTCCTCCGGCCGTCCCTGCGCCAGCTCGACCTGCTTCCTGGCGATCACCAGCGTCGTGGGGACCCGCGGCGCGAGCGAGCGCACGCGGTCCAGCACGGCGGGGTTGAACGCGAGGACGTTCGTGCGCGCGACCATCCCGTGCGCCTCGAGCGCCGTGAGCACGCGCTCCTCGAGCCCCTCGTAGCGGGGCCCCGTGATCGCTCGGACACTGCCGTCGGGCCCGCGCTCGTAGAGGGCGGGGACCCTCGGCCCCTTGATCTCGAGGAGGAGATCGGCGGGCGACGGGCTCAGCAGCGCGAGCACGTCGTCGAGCATCGGCACGCGCTCATCGGTGAGCCTCCCGTCCGGCCCCCTGAGCCGGGCCCGACGCAGCTCCGCCGTGGTGCGGTCGGCGACCCGGCCCGCGCCGTCGGTGGTCCGCTCGAGCGTGGCGTCGTGGATCACCGCCAGGCCGCCATCGGACGCGAGGTGCACGTCGAGCTCCAGGAGTGGTGCGCCGAGCCCGAGCGCCTGCCGCATCGCGAGCAGGCTGTTCTCGGGCCAGAGCGCGGCCCCGCCGCGGTGCGCTGCGAAGCGGGGGCACCCCATCTACTTCTCGCTCTCGATGAGCCCGCGCACGAACCAGCGCTGCATGAAGACGATCACGGCGACGGGCGGCAGGAGCGCCATCATGGCGCCCGCCATGATCAGGTTCCACGTCGGCAACTCGGTGCCCGAGCGGGGGATCAGCCGCTCGAGGCCGATGACAACGGTGCGCATGTCCTCGGTCGTCGTGATCAGGAGCGGCCAGTCGATCGAGTCGCGCGCGCCGCCTCGCTGGCGACGCGCCACCGACTATCTATAGCACGGCTCTGCGACCCGGTCGCCGCGGCCCCGGCGGCGGCGACGGCAGTTCGCGCGACGGCCGACCGCCGCGGCGGTCGGCCGTCGCGCGAACTCTCACTTCTCCGCGCCGAGCGCGATGGACCGGACAAAGCTCTTCTGCAGCACGAGCAGCACGACGAGGGGCGGGAGCATGGCCACCACGACGCCGGCCATGATGACGTTCCACTCCGCCTGCGCGTCCGTCGCGACGAGCATCTTGAACCCGGCCGCGATCTCCTTCGTGATCGCGTCGTAGCGCGCGCCGCCCATCGCGTGCCACAGCGTGATCTTGACCTGCTGCGCGGCTGCCGGAACGGCGGCGAGCGTGATCCCGAGGCCCAGGACGATGACTGCGAGACGCCGACACGTTCGAGTCGTCATGAGATCTCCCTCTCGTGGGGCCGCGTGGCCCGAAGTCCGCGAACCGCGCGTGGCGTTTCGCGGCGGAGCGCGCCGAGACACGGCACGGTGGGCTGCATCAGCCGGACACGGAGCATGCGCTCACGCACGGAACCGCCGCGAGCGGGCGACCTGCGCGTGGTACGCGTCGAGCTCGGCCGCGGCCCGCCGCGGCGACCAGCCGAGCAGCTCGCCCATGCGACCGGCGATCGACTCGGCGCAGTCGAGGCCGAGACACGGGCTCGTGCCGATGCCGGTGCGCCGGAGCAGCACGTCCTGGAGCGACACGGCCATCTCGTCGTCCAGGGCCACGTGGAGCTGCGCGACGATCTCCGGGTTCCCCGGGCACAGGGGCTCGGCCCCCGCGGGCACCTTGCCCGCCAGCTCCACGACGCGCCGATATCCGCGTCCGTAGGTCTCGACGAGCATCTCGAGCGTCTCGCGCGGCAGTCCGGACGCGGCCATCTCCGCCGACACGTCCAGCCACGCGCGTGCCTCGACCGCCGTCACGTCCTCGTCGAGCCCGTCGAGGGTCAGCCGATCGGTGCGGCCCGGGCGGGCGCACCCGAGCACGCGAGCCACGCGATCGCCCACGCTCGCCGCGAGGCTGCGGTAGCACGTGAGCTTCGTCCCGGTGATCGACAGGAAGCGGCCATGCTCCTCGGCGATGACCTTGTGCGCCCGCGAGACGTCCGACGCGCGCGCACCCTCCTCGTACGTCAGCGGCCTCACACCCGCGTACGTGTACGCGACGTGCTCGGCGGTCAAGCGGCGATCCGGCACGGCCTTGCACGCCTCCTCGAGCAGGTACGCGACCTCCGCGGACGTCGCGTGCACGCGGTCGAGATCGCCGTCGAAGTCGGTGTCCGTCGTGCCGACGAGCGAGAACTGCCGCCACGGGATCACGAAGATCATCCGGCCGTCGCCGGTCGAGTGGTAGACCGCCCGGTCGGTGAACCGCGGCAGGAGGCAGTGGATCCCCTTCGTGGTCCGCACGATGTGCGGGCCGCGCTCGGACACGCCCGCGCGCGCGCGCAGCTGATCGACCCAGGGGCCCGTCGCATTGACGACGATCCGCGCGCCGAGCCCGACGACGTGGTTCGTGAGCAGGTCGCGAACGCGCACGCCGGCGATGCGCCCGCGGCCGTCACGGCCGACCTCTTCCACCTCGGCGTAGTTGAAGCACCGGGCCCCATGGCGGACCGCGGAGAGCACGTTCTCCAGGCAGAACCGCTCGGGCAGCACGAGCAGGTCGTCGAAGTAGTAGCCCGCACCGCGCAGGCCCTCGGCGCGAATCGCCGGCTCGAGGCTCAGCACGTCGATCGGCTTGAGGACACGGTAGCGCTCCCGGTCGCGGCCGGGCGTGAGCAGGTCGTAGATCGCGAGCCCGATGCGCACCTTGATGAGCCCGCGCGACGATTCCCGGTAGATCGGGACGAGGAACGGCAGCGGCTTCACGACGTGCGGGGCGAGCCGCCGCAGCGTCTCTCGCTCCCGGAGCGATTCGCGCACCAGCCCGAAGTCGAAGAACTCGAGGTACCGCAGCCCGCCGTGGATCAGCTTCGACGAGCGCGACGTCGTCCCGTACGCGAAGTCGGCCTTCTCGACGAGCGCGACCGCGATGCCGCGGAGCGCGAGGTCCCGGGCCACGCCGGCGCCCGCGATGCCGCCGCCCACGACGACGACGTCGTAGTCACCGTCCTCGAGCTGTCGGGTCGAGACCGAGCGGGTGGTGGACGTCATCGAGGCTCCACGAGCGATCGTAGCACGCCGCATCGCCGGGGCGACCGTCGCGGCGTCCCATGACTGATGGAGAGGCGATGTCGCGCCCCGCGGCCGAGCGGGTTCTCGAGCAGCGCCGCAGGTTCCCCGCGGCGCTTGCGAGTGCTGGGGGGTTTGGGGGGCCATGTCGGGGCCCCAGGCCGAGCGGGTTCTCGAGCAGCGCCGCGGGTTCCCCGCGGCGCTTGCGAGCGTTGGGGGGTATGGGGGGCCATGTCGGGGCCCCAGGCCGAGCGGATTCTCGAGCAGCGCCGCAGGTTCCCCGCGGCGCTTGCGAGTGCTGGGGGGTTTGGGGGGCCATGTCGGGGCCCCCCATTCCCTCAGACCAGGTCGGCGATCGAGTCGACGACGAGGTCGGGACGGAGCTCCGCGATCCGCGGATCGCCTGGCCGCGTGATGCCGGACAGCACGAGGACCGTCGCGAGCCCGAGCCGCTTGCCCATCACGATGTCGGTCTCGATGCGGTCCCCGACGATCACCGCGTCGCTCACCGGCACGCCGAGCGTCGCCAGCGCGACCTCGAGGATGATCGGCGACGGCTTGCCGACGATCGTCTCGACGTGCGCGCCGCTGACCGCCTCCACCGCCGCGATCATGCCGGCGCAGTCCGGGATCTCGCCCTCGTCCGTGGGACAGGTCCGGTCGGGGTTGGTCGCGATCAGGCGCGCGCCGCGGCGCACCGCCTGCAGCGCGGTGTTGAGCTTCGCGTAGTCGAACGTGCGGTCGAACGCGATGACGACCCACCGCACGTGAGGGTCGCGCCGCACCTCGAAGCCGTGCGCCTCGAGCTCGCCGATGAGCGGCGGCTCGCCGATGACGAACACCGGGGCGCCGGGATCCAGCGTCGCGAGATGCCGCGCGAGCACGATCGACGAGTTCACCACGTCGTCCGGCGTCGCGGGGATCCCGAGGCGCGTGAGCTTCGCGGCGTAGTCGGCCCGCGTGTAGAGCGGCTTGTTGGAGAGGAACGCGACGCGCCGGCCGGTGGCGCGCAGCGCGCCGATGGTGTCCGCGGCGCCCGGGATCAGGGCCTCGCCGAGGTAGACGGTGCCGTCGAGGTCGAACAGCCAGCCGCGCTGCGGGAGCCGGACCGTCGTCACCGCTCGGCGGTGCGCGGCGCCGCGCGCACGTGAGTGCCTGTGAACGAATCCGGTCTCGAGCCGCGCCCCGGGTCCCGCGGGTGCGTCCGCGCACCCCCCGGGGCGCTCCGAGCGCGGGGGTTTTGGGGGGCTTCGATAGTCCCCGGGAACGAATCCGATGCCCGAGCCGCGCCCCGGGTCCCCCGGGGCGCGTGCGAGCGCTCGGGGGGTTTGGGGGGCTTCGATAGTCCCCCCATGAAACTAATCCCGCACGACGCGCCCGGCGATCAACGTCCTGATCGCCGCGCCCGAATACCCGAGGTCCGCCAGTACCGCGCGGGTGTCCGCGCCCAGTGCGGGCGCATGGCGACGGATCCGGCCCGGCGTGCTCGACAGCTTGAGCGGGAACCCGATCGCTCGATAGCCACCGGCGCGCGGGTGGCGCGTGTGCAGGACCACCTCGTTCGCGACGAGCTGGGGATGCTCGAAGACCGCGGCGCCCGCCTGCACGCGGCCGGACGGGACACCCGCGTCGCCCAGGATCTGCAGCCACTCGTCCGTGGTCTTCTCGCGGAAGCGCTGCTCGAAGCGCTCCGCGAGGTCCGCCTGCCACACCGAGACCTTCGACCAGTCCGCGTGGCGCGGATCGGCCAGCACGTCGTCGAACCCGACGGCCCGGCAGAGTCGCTGGAACAACCGCCGGGAGATCACCGCGACGGTGACGAAGCCGTCCGCCGTCGCGTAGGCGCGGTAGAGGATCGAGTTGCGCGGAGGCGAGAGGTCGGGCTCCGGGTCACCGTCGAGCCAGATGAACCGGTGCGCCTGGAGCGCGATGGTGGCATTGATGAGCGCCGTCTCGACGGCCTGCGCGCGTCCCGTCCGCTCGCGATGGAGCAGGGCGAGCGCCACGCCGTACGCGAGCATCTGGGCCGACATCGTGTCGGCGATGGGCGCCCCGTTCACGAGCGGCGCCGGTACGCCTTCGGGCTTCAGCAGCAGGCCCGTCTCTCCGCTCACGATCATGTCGAACGCGCGGCGGTCCACGTCAGGCCCGCGCGTGCCGAAGGCGGACAGTGCACACGCGATGAGCCGCGGGTACCGGCGACGCAGGCTCGCGGCATCCAGCTTCAGCTCCCGGAGCACCGCCGGCGCGTAATTCGTGAGGAAGACGTCCGCGCTGCCGAGCAGGCGATCGAGGACGGCCCGGCCCTCGCGCGTGCCGACGTCCACGGAGAGGCTCCGCTTGTTGCGGTTGATGGCGAGGTAGAGCTGGCTGTCGCCCGACGGCGACGGCCGGCCCCAGCGCCGCCAGTCCTCGCCCTCGAGCGACTCGACCTTCACGACGTCCGCGCCGAAGTCGCCGAGGTGCATGGCGGCGAGCGGGGCCGCGAGGTGATGCGCCATCTCGACCACGCGGTAGCCGGCGAGCGGTCGCCGAGGCGCCCGCGCGCGCGATGCGCGTCGATCGGCTCGAGGTGCCGGTGGGCGACGGCCGCGGAAGGAGCCGTCCGCCATCCGGCTACTTGAGGAGCGGCGCGACCGCGGCGACGGCCAGGTTGGCGAACGGCGCCGGCATGACACCGAGGAGGACGATGCCGACGATCGAGATCGCCAGCGCGAGGCCGCCGGCGAACGAGGGCACCAGCCCCGCGGGGATGGCTTCCTCCGGCTCGCGCATGTACATGTAGACGATCACGCGGAGGTAGTAGTAGGCGGCGATCGCCGAGTTCAGGACGCCGATCACCACCAGCCAGAGGTAGCCGCCGCGCACGGCCGCGCCGAAGAGGTAGAACTTGCCGACGAAGCCCGCGAGCGGGGGGATGCCGATCAGCGACAGCA
This sequence comes from Candidatus Rokuibacteriota bacterium, assembly GCA_016184125.1. Classification (GTDB taxonomy): domain Bacteria; phylum Methylomirabilota; class Methylomirabilia; order Rokubacteriales; family CSP1-6; genus AR8. Next base: position 38,034 of record JACPDG010000058.1, read on the forward strand.
GGAAGAGCGAGAGCACGAACGCCAGCAGCGGGTGACGTCGCGCGAGCCCCGCGTAGTCGCGGACGTCCACGGACTCGTCGCCGCTCGTGCGCCCGCACAGCGAGATGACCCCGAAGGTGCCCGCGGTCGTGAACGTGTAGGCGAGCAGGTAGAACAGCACCGCCCCCGCGCCGCTGGCGCCGCCCGCGACGAGGCCGACGAGCATGTAGCCGACGTGGGCCACCGACGAGTACGCGAGCATGCGCTTGAGGTTCGACTGCGCGATCGCGACCACGTTGCCGACGGTCATCGTGAGCGCGGCGACGCCCCACAGCAGCACCGTCCAGTCCGGCTGCATGGAGCGGAGGGCCGAGAACAGCAGCCGGATGACCGCGGCGAAGGCGGCCGCCTTCGAGCCGGTGGCGATGAACGCGGTCACGGTCGTCGGCGCGCCCTGGTAGACGTCGGGCGCCCACATGTGGAACGGCACCGACGAGAGCTTGAAGCCGAAGCCCACCAGCATGAGGCCGAGACCGACGACCACGAGCCCGTCGGGCGCCTTGCCGGCGAGGGCGGCGGCGACCTTGTCGAAGTTCGTGCTGCCCGTCGCGCCGTAGACGAGCGCGATCCCGTAGAGCAGGAACGACGACGCGAAGGCGCCGAGCAGGAAGTACTTCATCGACGCCTCGCCCGAATCGAGCCGGGTCTTGAAGAGGCCGGCGAGCACGTAGAGCGAGAGCGACATGAGCTCGAGCGACAGGAACACGACGATGAGGTCGGTCGCGGATCCGAGCAGCATCATCCCGCTGCCCGCGAACAGGACGAGGGCGTAGTACTCGCCCGTCTCGGCGCCCGTCCGCCGCACGTAGTCCATCGACAGCAGCACGACCAGCGCCCCGGCGTACCCGATCACGAGGTTGAAGAAGAGGGCGAAGTTGTCGAGCGCGATCATGTCGCGGAACGCGCGCAGGTCGGCGTCCCAGAACCACACGCTGGCGAGCAGCGACGCCACGAACCCGCCGAGCGCGAGCCCGCCGAGGTGCTGCTTCGTGTCGCGCGGCGGGACCAGATCGAGGAGCAGGACGAGGGCGCCGGCCGCGAGGATGACCAGCACGGGCGTCAGCGCGGAGAGCAGGACGGGCGGCGCGGGAATCGGCGTCATCGCGTCATCGTGCGAGCGCGACGCTCGCCTTCGACTGGACCTGCGCGATCAGCGCGTCGATCGAGGCCTGCGTCTTGCCGGTGAACGTCGTGGGATAGACGCCGATCCACACGATGAAGACGAGGACGGGCACCAGCACCGCCCACTCGCGCGGCGTGAGATCGACGAGCCCGCGGTTCGCCTCGTGGCGGACCTCGCCGAAGACGACCCGCTGGTACATCCACAGGAGGTACACGGCCGCGAAGATGATCCCGGTCGTCGCGATCGCGGCGAGCCAGCCGCTCACCTGGAACGCCCCCACGAGGATCAGGAACTCGCCCACGAAGCCGTTCAGGCCCGGCAGCCCGAGGGACGAGAGCGAGACGATCAGGAAGAGCGCCGAGAACGCCGGGATGACCTGCCACAGCCCGCCGAAGTCGTCGATCAGCCGCGTGTGCCGGCGCTCGTAGATCATGCCGACCATGAGGAAGAGCGCGCCGGTCGACAGCCCGTGGTTGATCATCTGGATCACGCCGCCGGCGAGGCCCTGCGGCGTGAAGGTGAACAGACCGAGCATGACGAAGCCGAGGTGGCTGACGCTCGAGTAGGCGACCAGCTTCTTGAGATCGGGCTGCACGGTCGACACCCACGCGCCGTAGACGATCCCGACGATCGCCAGCGCGAACACGAGTCCGGCCGCGCTGACGCTCGCGTCCGGGAAGAGCGGCAGACAGAAGCGGAGGAAGCCGTACGTGCCCATCTTCAGGAGCACGCCGGCCAGGATGACGCTCCCGGCCGTCGGGGCCTCGACGTGCGCGTCGGGCAGCCAGGTGTGGAACGGGAACAGCGGGACCTTGATCGCGAAGGCCAGCGCGAACGCCAGGAACATGAGCATCTGCGCGGTGCCCGGCGGCATCACCCACCGCGCGATCGTCGGCACGTCGAAGGTGAACGTCCCGGTCGAGGCGCCGTGCTGGTAGTAGAGGGCCAGGATCGCGACCAGCATGAGGGCCGAGCCCACCATCGTGTAGAGCACGAACTTGATCGCCGCGTAGATCCGCTGCGCGCCGCCCCACACGCCGATGATGAAGTACATCGGGACGAGCATCGCCTCCCAGAACACGAAGAAGAGGAAGAGGTCGAGGCTCACGAACACGCCGAGCATGCCCGTCTCGAGCACGAGCATGGCGATGACGAACTCCTTCGTCCGCTCCTCGATCGCGCGCCAGGCCGACCCGAGCGCGATCGGCGACAGGAACGTCGTCAGCAGGACGAGGAGGATGCTGATCCCGTCGACGCCGACGTGGTACGAGATGCCGAACGTCGGCATCCACCCGACGATCTCCTCGAACTGGTAGTCGGCCGTGGCGCCGTCGAAGCCGAACCAGAGCGCGAGCGAGGCGACGAAGGCGAGCAGCGCGGCGCCGAGCGCGCCCCACCGCTGCACCCCCTCGGCGCGCCGGGGGACGAAGGCGAGCGCCAGCGCGCCGGCCGCGGGCAGGAAGACGACGAGGCTGACGAGACCGATCACGGGCAGGTCCTCATCGCGCCAGCAGGAAGCCGACGATGACGACGGCGCCCGCCAGCATGGTGAGCGCGTAGTTCACGATGTAGCCGGTCTGCAGATGCCGGAAGGCGCCGGCCCACGCGACGACGGCGCGGCCCAGGCCGTTGACGATGCCGTCGATCACGCCGAGGTCGATCGCCTGCGCCGAGAACACGCTCAACGCGTAGAGCGGCCGCACGATCACGCGGTCGTAGAGCTTGTCGAAGTACCAGGCGTTCAGCAGGAGCGCGTGCAGCGGCGTTCGCGGCTGCGACACCGCGTCCGCCCGCACGGGTCCGAGCTTGTAGAGCGAGACGGCCGCCGCGATCCCGATGCCGACGACGAGGAACGAGAGCACGAGCAGCAGCGCGCCGCCGTGATGCCCCTCGTGGACGGGGAACACCGGGGCCAGGAACCGCGCGAAGACGGTCGTGCCCTTGTCCGACGGGATGCCGACCACCCAGCCGGTGACGAGCGTGAGGACCGCCAGCGCGACGAGCGGGACCGTCATGACCGCGGGCGACTCGTGCACGTGCCGCGCGACCTCCCTCGACATCCGCGGATCGGTGAAGAAGGCGAGGAAGAGGAGCCGGAACGTGTAGAAGGTCGTGAGCGCGGCGCCGAGCAGCAGCAGCGCGAGGATGACGTAGCGACGGCCGCCGAGGGCGGCCGACAGGATCTCTTCCTTCGAGAAGAACCCGGCCGTGATCCACGGCACGCCGGCGAGGCCGATGCCGCCGATCGTCATCGTGATCGTGGTCGTCATCATCCGCGGCGCGAGGCCGCCCATCTTCCGGAGGTCCTGCTCGCCCTGCATGCCGTGGATGACGCTGCCGGCGCCGAGGAAGAGGAGGGCCTTGAAGAAGGCGTGCGTCACCAGGTGGAAGATGCCGGCCGCGTACGCGCCGAGCCCGACGGCCGCGAACATGTAGCCGAGCTGGCTCACGGTCGAGTACGCGAGCACCCGCTTGATGTCGGGCTGGATCAGGCCGACGGTCGCGGCGAAGACGGCCGTCGCCACGCCCACCCAGGCGACCACCTCGAGCGCCGTCCCCGACCGCTCGAAGAGCGCGTGGCTGCGCGCGACCATGTAGACGCCGGCCGTGACCATCGTCGCCGCGTGGATGAGCGCGGACACCGGCGTCGGACCCTCCATCGCGTCCGGGAGCCAGGTGTGCAGCGGCAGCTGCGCCGACTTGCCGCACGCGCCCATGAAGAGCAGCAGGGCGATCGCCGTCGCCGTCGGAGGCGCGAGGTTCCCCACCGACGCGAACACCTCGCGGTACTCGAGCGTGCCGAGCGCTGTCCAGAGCCACATCACGCCCAGCCCGAAACCGAAGTCGCCGACCCGGTTCACGATGAACGCCTTCTTGCCGGCGTCCGAGGCGCTCTTGCGCGTGTACCAGAAGCCGATGAGCAGGTACGAGCAGAGCCCGACGGCTTCCCAGAAGACGTAGAGCACCAAGAAGTTGCCGGCGAGCACCAGCATCGTCATCGAGAACAGGAAGAGGTTCAGGTACGCGAAGTACCGCGCGAACCCCGGGTCGCCGTGCATGTAGCCGGCGGAGTAGAGGTGGATCAGGAACCCGACGCCGGTGACGGCGAGCAGCATCACGGCGGAGAGCGCGTCGACGTGCACCGTCGCCGGCGCCTCGAAGTCGCCCGCGACGATCCACGAGAACAGCGGGCCGGTGAACGTCTCGCCGCGCGCGACGCGCGCGAACACGGTGCAGGCGGTGACGAACGAGGCGCCGACGGCCGGCACCGCGATCCAGTGGGCCCGGTGACCGGTGAAGCGCCCGAACACCATGTTGAGGAGGGCGCCGGCGAGCGGGAACGCGGGGATCAGCCAGACCGACGTTGACACCGGGTCACTCTAGCGAAGCGGTCACAGGGGTGTCAACAACGAGCCGTCGCGAATAGCTCATTTTGACCATCTCGTGACGTGGTCGACACACGCGCCATCACGATCGCTTCGCGCGCGTCGCTCGCGTGCTATGATCGCGGTCGTGCCTCGGCAGTCCCGCAGGAAACTCGGCGTGCTCGTCATCCTGCTTCTCCTCCTCGCGGTGGTCGGCAGCGTCTCGTATGTCGGCTGGCGGCAGTCGGTGTCAGGGCCGGTGGTCGTGAATGCGCCGCCGCGCCTCGTCGGGCACAAGGCGACGTTCCCGATCACGATCGAAGCGCGGCGCGGCCACGTGCTCGGCGTCGAGATCGCGGTGGTGCAGGGTGGCCGCTCCACGGTCGTGGCCAAGGCGGACGGTCCGCTCGGCCGACGCGCCGAGATCCCGGTCACCATCGAAGCGGCCGCGCAGAAGCTGCGGGAGGGCGAGGCGACCCTCGAGGTGCGCGCGCCCGACGACTTCTGGCGCCCGCTCAGGCTCGACCCGCGCGCAGCCGCGACGTTCCCGTTGACGCTCGACCTCACACCGCCGAAGGTCGAGGTCCTCTCCGCGACGCAGTACGTGTCGAACGGCGGCGTCGCGCTCGTCGCGTTCCGCGTCGACGGCGCGACCGCGATCGAGGTCGCGGTCGGTCCCGCCGTGTTCCCGAGCTTCCCGATGGGGCCGCCGGAGCGCGGCGCCCGGGTCGCGCTCGTCCCCCTGCCGTGGGACATGCCGGCCACCGCGCCGGCCGCGGTGCGGGCGCGCGACGACGCCGGCAACGTCGCCTCGCGCGGCATCCCGTTCGAGATGAAGCCGCGCAGGTTCCCGCGGGACGTCATCAACGTCACGGACGCGTTCCTCCAGGCGAAGGTCCCCGAGCTGCTGCCGCAGCATCCGCCGGCGGCGCCCCTGATCGACGGCTTCCTCGTCGTCAATCGCGATCAGCGCAAGCAGGCCGAGGAGGAGAAGCGCAGGATCGGCGCCAAGACCGCCGACAAGCCCCTCTGGGAGGGCGCGTTCGTCCAGCCGCGCAACACCAAGGTGTTCGCGAACTTCGCGGAGACCCGGACCTATCTCTACCAGGGACGCGAGATCGACACGCAGGTCCACTTCGGGTACGACCTCGCGTCGACGAAGCAGGCGCCGGCGCCCGCGGCGAACAAGGGCGTCGTCGTGTTCACCGGACCGCTCACCATCTACGGCAACACCGTCGTCGTCGACCACGGTCTGGGCCTCCAGACGCTGTACGCGCACATGTCGTCGATCGACGTGAAGGTCGGCGACCAGGTGGCGAAGGGCCAGGAGCTCGGCAGGACCGGCACGACCGGTCTCGCGATCGGCGACCACCTGCACTACGAGACGCTCGTGCACGGGATCTCCGTCACGCCGGTCGAGTGGTGGGATGCGAAGTGGATCCGCGACCGGATCAACCTGCCGCTGAAGACCGCCGGGCTCGGCGAGATCGCCGGCCTGGAGCCGTCGGCCGCGGCGCCGGGCGACGAGGGGTCCGGCCCCACGCGTCGCCGGCGGCGGTAGAGTCCAGGGCGGCGACCCCGCGCTCTCCGATGCTCGGAGCGCCGATGGGTTGGCGCGCGAGCGTGATCTTCCCCGCCGTCACGCGCGCCACGTCGAGGAGATCATCCACGAGGCGGCCGAGATGTCGGGTCTGGCCCGTCACCGCGCGCCGGGCGCGCGCGGCCGCCTCCTCCCGGCTGCCAATGCGGTCCAGCACCGCCATGGCGCTGCCGATGACCGCGAGCGGGTTGCGGAGCTCGTGTCCGAGCATCGCGAGGAACTCGTCCTTCGCCCGGTTCGCCGCATCGGCGGCGGCGCGCGCCGCCTGCTCGCGCGCCAGCAGCTGACCGTTCCTCACCGCCAGCGCGGATTGATCCGCGAGGGCCTGGAAGAAGCTCAGCTCCGCCTCGGTGAAGTGCCGAGACCGTCGATCGCCGATCGCGAGGGTCCCGAACGCCACGTCACCCGCGCGAAGCGGAGCGGCGAGCACGGCGCGCAGACCGAGCGTCTCGCGGTGCAGGCGCAAGTCGTCCGCGAATGCGCCGACGTCGGGCTCGTGGAGGATATCAGGCGTCCAGACCATCCGGCAGCCGGCGGCCGCTCGTCCGACGAGCCCGGTGCCCCAGGGGAGCGCGTGACCCGGATCGAGCGCGGAGGCCGCGGCGCCGGCGAGCGCCACGGCGACCAGCCGGTCGTCGTCGTCCTTGAGCCGCACGCAGGCGGACGTGGCGTCGAACAGCACCAGGATCCGTTCCGCGATGCACTGCGTGAGCACGGGAAGCGCGAGGTTCTCCGCGGTTTCCAGGGCGATCAACGCGAGCGCCTCGGCTTCCCGCTCGCGCCGGCGCGCCACCTCCCGCATCTCGCGCCGGCGCGCCGACTCGTGGAGCTCGCGCTCGATGGCCGCGACGAGCCGCCCGCGGGCGCTCTTGACGATGTAGTCGTGCGCCCCGGCCTTCATGGCCGCGACGGCGGTCTCCTCGCCGATCGTGCCCGAGACGATGATGAAGGGCACGTCCAGGCCCCGCTGCTCGAGCAGCGCGAGCGCGGCCAGGGAATCGAAGCTCGGCAGCGTGTGGTCCGCGATCACGATGTCCCACGGCTGCGAGTCCAGCGCCGCACGCATGGCTTCGGCGGTCTCCACGCGCGCCGACACGGGCGCGTAGCCGTTGCCGGCGAGTTGTCGCAGGATCAGCAGCGCGTGGTCTTCCGAGTCCTCGACGATCAGCACACGGATCGGTAGGCCCATGTCGCACTCCTCTCGGCGGTTGCGGCGCTGGTCCTCCCGTGATGACGAAGAATGACTCGCGGCTCGCGGCCTGATGCGTTCATGGGGGCGGCGTAGATTCACATGATCATTCGGCCGGCCGCAAGGGCAAATGTCGTGCAAGTCCTACACGTGCGCTTTTTTCAATTGTCGGGGGTGGCCACCGGCGCGCTGTGCCGCATCCACCCGGCGAGGGCGTCGTAGGTGGGCGCGGCGACGCGCGCCACGGAATCGAGGGCGCGGCACAGGCCGGCGCGGCTGACCGCGATCCCGAAGAACTCTTGGAAGAGCCGGCTCACCTTGCCGAAGGAGAGGCCCAGCGCCTTGTTGAGATCCGCGGCGAGCGCCAGCGCCCGGGGCCCCAGCTGCGAGGCGGCCGCGCCCAGCGCGTCGGAGGTCTGGCGCGGATGCCGGCCTGGCACCCGCCGGCGGCAGGGGCGGCACCGGCCGGTGGCGGCGTCGAAGCGGGTGACGTAGGGGCGCACGGGCGGCAGCCCCGTGAGAACGACTCCGCTGCACTCCACAGGCTCCGTACCGGGATTCATCCGGTGATGTGGTGAGGACCCGCATGAACAGCGGCGCCTCACCACTCCGGTAAGGTCCAGCGACACTGGGATCTGGAGTGGTGAGG
>JACPDG010000010.1 GCA_016184125.1 Candidatus Rokuibacteriota bacterium
CGTCCGGCCAGGAACTGACTGCCAGCAGCGGCGAAGATGTCGGCCAGCCGTATGACCATGGGGCTCGCTCAGCTCCGCCTTGCTTAGCACGAACCCTTGCTCCTCCGCAGCGTCGCATTTTCCTGACACCGCCCTCACCGGCTTCGTTCTCGCTTCTTACTCCCCGACGGGGCACGTTCAACGGTCAGGCTGAGCGGCCGGCGTCGAGCCGGCCCGCTCAAGCCTGTTGTTAGGCAGGGTTTGTCTCAGCATCTGTTGGTAGCACGTCGATCCCACGCAAGCGGATCAGTGTATTCCGTGAAAGCCATTCTGGCCTCTCCGTCCGGGCATGGTCGTAGAAGAACCCGATCAATGCAACAGCGAGGCCAGGGTAGCGACCAGTCGAGGACTCATGGAGAACTCGCTTCATGACGCGCTGGAAATGCCCGGGCTCGGGCACTGGATGAACCAGAAAGTGCCGAGACGCTTCGGCCAGCTCTTTGAACTGCTGCCACTGCGTGGGGATTGCTTCGTGGGGCTTACGGTAACCCTTGATCTCGCACAGCACCTTGATTCGTTCGCCCAAGTCGCGTACCCGCGAATGGGTCCGGTAACGGTCGAATGATGGCGCGTCTCCAAGCAGACGAAGGAACCGCTCAGATTCGACGGTCGCGTCAGCCCTGGTCTCCCAGACCCGGTAGAGCTGATAGTTGATGAATGATTCGATCGCCAGGTAGCTGTAGACCACGACAACGGAGACGACGGCCAGGATTGCGCTCGCGATCGGATTGTGACCGTACGTATCAACAACCTGACGAAGGTCCCCGGTCGGGTGATGAAACGACAGAGGGCCGGCCGCCGCCCGAGCCATCTCCAGGTAGCAGTGGGTCAAGCTGAAAGTGAACTTGTGTGTCGATTCGCTCATTGCCGGCTGTATCTGAGGACATGCCCCTGACGGTGCCATCGTCGCTCCATCACTGGTCAATCGCCGGGCCAGGAGGGGAGCCACCGGGAAAGCACCGGTAGATATGAAACGCGAACTCCTCCAGCGACCCCTTCGCCTTTGCCTTGAGCCAGTCCCTGGCGGAGATCTCATACATCATGTCGAGGCGTCGTCGGCACTGAATCTCTGTCTCGTGGGTTGAGAGTGGCGCCCAGCGGGTTACGGTTCCCAGAAACGCAATCCACAGCCTCCAGCTGGTGTCGTTCGCGGACGTCGTTGCCGGGGCAATTCCAAATAGGACGAGAGATAACCCAAGAGCCAGCAGTAGTCGCGCCGTCCCGAACCTCCGCCATGACCTCATGCTCGCTCGTCCCTTGCGAATGCGCTTTCGCTGCCTAACGCTCGGCGTGAGCGGCGCGGCCTCCGAGCAGAGCCAGGCCGGCCACCGTGAACCGCGCCCGCTCGACGCCGTTGTTAGGCAGGCACTCAAAGGCCGGGCTTCGCAATGGTCGTATCACCTGATGGCAATCACGGAGCCGGCAACCAGTATGAGTACCCTCGCGTCACGCCCAGACGACGCCGACAGTTCGACGTCGTTCCGCGCATCAGAGGGCGCCTTCTCAAGCGGCTTCTCGAACGAAATCAGAGTGCCGTTTCCCCGTGCGTCTAGCAAATAAATACCTCCAGACCCCAGATACCACTTGTATCCGCCCTTTCGAATCGTCGGGCTCGCACGGACCCAGCCGGATGCGCCTGCCGAGTACACGCCTCCTTTCACGACCTCGAAGTCAACCGTGGAGAAGAGCAGGCCGTTAAGGAAGAAAGCTCTCCGCGCCAACTCAGCCTCGTCGCCTAGTCCCGGCGCCGCCCGTGCTGGAACCAGCATCCTACTCGGCTCGGTGGCGCCAAAGACGATGCGATCCGCCGCATCGATCGTGAACCCTCGCGCGTACACGGCGATTTCAGGTAGTGCCCATTGCGAGGCGGCGTCCGGTGATGGTGCCAGGCCATCACGAACGACTGTTTCCACATGACGCCTTGCCTCCTCAGCTGACATCACTGCGTACCTGCGAGCCGCCTGAGCGGCAGCGGGAGAAGAACTCCATGTCGACAGCGGCGGTACAGCGCCAAGGGCGAACAGGAGGAGAGGCACGATCCGCCGGAAATACATTCGGCTGCCCCCTTTCACGGTCTTCGCTGCCTAACGCTCAGGCTGAGCGGCCGGCGTCGAGCCGGGCCGCTCGAGCCTGTTGTTAGGCGACTTCATTCTCGCTGTCCGCGAGCCTCAGCCTATCGATCAACAGACGTCGCGCAACCTGTCTGGCCATCGTGACGAAGTCCTCTTCCGATAGCTGGTCTGACGGGACAGGGAGCTGGTCGCTCAGGTGGGTGAGGAACGCGTCATCGTTTAGGATATCGCTTACCGCCCGGTCGACCGCTTCCGCATCGCGTCGGACAAGCGAGAACCCCGTAGTGGCCAGGGCCCCGGCCGTTGTCCCCGCCGGGATAGCGAGCCTAGCGCCAACTGTCCGGCGTACAAACTCCTTGAAGCTCTCCATACGCGGGGTCCTCCTCGCGACTACGGCTCGTGTTTCGCAGCGCGGTAGTATGAGCGGAACAACTCCTCGAGCACTGACAATGCTGCCGTAATGATCTTATCTTTCGTGGCTGGGGTGAGCGCGTCGAAGAAGCTCTTCAGCCAGCGTATGACCCGCCAGAGCCAAGTGAACATGTCTCCTCCGTCAGCAGTCCGTTCGCCTCGCGGACGCCACGATTGAAAGGCGAAGAATTGCGGACCCGCGGCTGTCGGAACGTACCGGTGGACGGGCTCACCGGAAGCAATTTCCACACTCAAGTGCAGAGCCGCCAAGCTGGCGCGCGTAGCGCTCAAGCCCGCGACGGTCGTCGCTGCAGGCCTTGCCGTAGGCAACCGTCCAGAGATCGCCACGATGCGGCGTACCAGTGATGTCGCCGCAAGTGGAGTGGTGAAGCTTGAGAACGTTCACTTCCGGTGGTCGCTTGTAGTTAAGCACGTACCCATTCGGATGTAACCGCAGCCATCGTAGGTAGCCCTCGTCGTCGTCCTCGAAGATCTCCACGGTGTTCACCTCCTACTCTGGCGCCTAACTATAATTCGGCTGTAACGGCCTGCCTCCACCGTCAGATGCTGGCATCCACCCGTGGATGCCAGCATCTACATCTGGATGCCCGCCAGCATCTGCGGGTAGATGCTCGGAGCGTCAGATGCTCGAGTCGCGCTCGGACCCGGCGTCCGGGACGATCCGGTCCTGCAGGCCGAGCGCGATTGCGCGATCGTACCGCAATTCCCACACCTTTCGGTCGGGATTCCACGTCGCCCCGGCCTGCTTCACCTGCTGGCGCGTGGCGACCTCGGCGAACGCGACGCGCAGCGGCACGGTCGGCGGGGGGCGCGGAGCGGGGCGGGGTCCAGTCGCATTCGCCGACCAGCAGCTCGATCGTCTTGAATCGCTTGCCGCGCTCGGGGTCGTAGCGATAACGAACGCAGACGAGACGGTCGCCGTACTGGGCGAGCAGTCGCCTGGTGCCCTTCTGGCCCGGCTTGAGGTGCAGGCGCACGCGCATCGCGCTCGCGCTGGGCTTGATCGCCGATGGCCGGGACGTCGCCATGGCTGAAACGTGTCTTCCCCGTCGAACTGTGATCGAACAGAGCCCCGGCGCTCGACGACGTGCAAGCGACGTCGTGCTGTCTTCGGACGGAGACAGTGGAGGAGCGGAGAGCGCGCAGATAGGGCAGCGGTGAGACGGCGGCGCTCAGGTCGCGGCCGCGCCAGCCCGGTAGAGCTCGGCACGGCGACGGCACCGGCCCGCCGCCGGGTCCACGACGGGAAGTGCGCGCCGCCCGGGCCGAGCGTCGCGTGCGGCAGGCTCGCCGCCGTCGAGGTCACGGGAGGGAAGGCGGTACAGCGCGCACTCCGGCCGCCGCTGTCACGGCCGGTGAGGGAAAGGAGATCGGACCGAGCGCGCTCGCGGACCTGCTGCTCCTCGACGCCGATCCCCACCGTCGGGTTCTGGACGCCTGCCAGCGGCGCCTGACCGCGCAGGTCGTCCGGCTCGCCCGCACGGCCAGGAGGGAACTGCCCATGGTGACTCCCGAGGAACAGGACAGGCGCTGGCCAAGGAGCGCCTGGAGGCGCCTGCGCTCGCCGCGCATCCTCCGCGAACTGCGGGAGCGGGGCTACACCGGCGGCCTGGGATCCTTGAGGCGTACCTGCAGACGCTTGCCCCACGCCGCCCACCGCGCCCGACGTTCCGCGGGTTCGAGACGGGACCGGGGATCGCGGGCGATCGAATCGACTATGCGGACGCCCTCCAGCTGCTGACGACGTCGCCCGATCTCCTGACACGTTCGCTCGTCGTCACCGGGGACACGAGCGCCGCGACGGTCGCAGGTGGCTCGGCTCGCCGCGCTGATCCACGCCGCGTACCCGGACCTCTCGCCCGAGACCGTTCGGGCGTTGCTCGTCCATTCGGCCGACTGGACCCCCGCGATGTGGGAACGATTCGCGCCAACGAGGCGGCGAGCCGATGTCGGCCCTCTTCTTCGGTGCTGCGGCGTCGGCGTTCCCGATCTCGAGACGGCGCTGTAGAGCGCCGGCGAACGTCCTCACCCTGCTGGTGCAGGATGAGTGGCAGCCCTTCGAGCAGGACAAGCTGAAGGAGATGCGGGTGCATCGCCTGCGGTGGCGAAGGGACGTGCGCGAATCGCGCGGCGCGCGACGAAGAGGAGGGCCGTCCGGTGCGGCCGATGGTGATGGGTGGCTGCTTGGCCCGCGGCTCGCTGCCGATCTCGCCGTTCCACGCGGTGAGCTTCTGGGTGATGAAGTGGCGAACCGGCGAGGTCGGGGAGCGGTCCGGACGCGAGTGCGTCGCGCCCTGTGGAGTTCGCGCCGCGGCTCTGCCTGGTCGGTTACTCCTTCGGCGCCAAGCTCGTCACGTCGGTCGCTCTCGGCGGCGCGCGGCCGGCGAGCGTGACGCTGCTCCTCGACGCCTTCTCGGCATTCGCCTTCGCCCCGGGATCCCGGGATTCGATCCAGCGCGGCGGCGAGGCTCGCCGCATCAGCGGGCGATCTCGACGCGGCTGATCCGGACTCTCCCCTCCGCCGCGAGCATGAGCAGCACGGACGTCAGCGCCGATTCGGACACGCCGAGGCGCTGTCCGAGCTCCTGCGGCGACCGCGCGCCTTCGTCCAGGCACGCGAGGACGTCGCGATCCAGGTCGCCCCACCAGCTGTCGCCAGCGTTGCGCTCGATCCGTTCGCTGGCCGCCGTCGATTCGTCCATCCGACTCCTCCTGACCGTGTGACGAAAGGGCGCCGGGCGCGCCCCGCCTGACTTCGAACGTCCGCCTACGACGCTGGCGGCGCCGGCGCGGCCGGCGATGCCGCCGGTCCCAGGCGCTCGACGGGCGTGCCCGACAGCGCCGCGATCACGAGATCGGCGGTCGCGACGTTCGTCGCGAGCGGGACGTTGTGGACGTTGCAGACGCGCAGCAGCGCGCGGATGTCCGGGTCGTGCGGCTGCGTCGTGGACGGGTCCACGAAGAAGAAGACGGACTGGACGGCTCGCGTCGCGACGAGGGAGGCGATCTGCGCGTCGCCGCCTTCCGCGCCGCTCAGGACCTCGTCGACCTCGAGACCGACCTTGTCCCGCAGCAGGCGCGCGGTGTGACGGGTCCCGACGAGCCGGAATCCCGACAGCGTCGTGCGGTTGAACGTCGCCCACGCGACCATGTCGGCCTTCTTGTGGTCGTGGGCGACGAGGGCCAGGTGCTGCATCCGTGAACCTCCCTCGGCCGTGCGATGGCCGCCCGGGACTCACGCAACTCGTGTGCCGGGCAGGCGTGCGCCGCAAGTGTCGGCCCGCACGGACGCCGAGGGGCCGGCGCGCCGGCGAGGCTGCTCGTCCGCCGGGCACGTGGTTGCGCACCGGGCAGCGGAATGTCGAGTGACGTCTCCGACCGGCGACGGTGCCCACCGCGCGATCAGCGGCGCCGTGTCTGCCCGCCAATCGGGCACCGCACGACCGGCGTGTGCCGCCGATCCGCGCGAATTTGCGTGCTCGGGCTCGGGAACGCTCCTTGCTCTCACGGATCGCGCAGTTGCGGACAGCGCGGTCCGCGGTGAATGCGGCAGCGACGCCGCGATCGTTCGAGCGTCCACCGAAGGACCGAAGACTCGAAAAAGGAGACACGACGATGTCCGCACTCACGCGCCGGAGCTTTCTCCAGGGCTCCCTCGTCGCAGGCGTCGGCGTCGCTGCCGGCCTCGGCTTCCCCCACGTGCTCACCGCGCAGGCGAAGTCGCCGATCAAGGTCGGCGTGCTCCACTCGCTCTCGGGAACGATGGCGATCAGCGAGGTGTCGCTGCGCGACGTCGTCCTCATGGCCGTCGCGGAGATCAACGCCAAGGGCGGTGTGCTGGGCCGGCCCATCCAGCCGGTGGTCGTCGACCCGGCGTCGAACTGGGATCTCTTCGCGGAGAAGGCCAAGCAGCTGCTGCTGCAGGAGAAGGTCGCGGCGGTCTTCGGCTGCTGGACCTCGGTGAGCCGCAAGTCGGTGCTGCCCGTGTTCGAGAACAACAACGGGCTCCTGTTCTACCCCGTCCAGTACGAGGGCGAGGAGTGCTCGCGCAACGTGTTCTACACGGGCGCGACGCCGAACCAGCAGCTGATCCCGGCCGCGGAGTACCTGATGTCGAAGGAGGGCGGCGGGTTCAAGAAGTTCTACCTGCTCGGGACGGACTACGTGTTCCCGCGCACGGCGAACAAGATCCTCCGCGCGTTCCTGCTGGCGAAGGGCGTGCCCGCGTCGGGCATCGAGGAGGAGTACACGCCCTTCAATCACCAGGACTACCAGACGATCGTCGGCAAGATCAGACGGTTCAGCGCCGGCGGGAACGCCGCCGTGCTGTCCACGATCAACGGCGACTCCAACGTGCCCTTCTACAAGGAGTTCGCGAACCAGGGATTGCGGTCGGAGAACGCGCCGATCATGGCGTTCAGCGTGGCCGAGGACGAGCTGCGCGGCATGGACACGTCCGCGCTCGTCGGACACCTCGCCGCCTGGAATTACTTCCAGTCCGTGGAGACCGCGCAGAACAGGAAGTTCGTCCAGGCGTTCAAGGCGTACGCGAAGAAGAGCAACCTGCCCGGCGGCGACAAGCGCGTGACGGACGACCCGATCGAGGCCGCGTACTTCGGCGTGCACATCTGGAAGCAGGCCGTCGAGAAGGCGAAGTCGACCGGCGTCGATGCGGTCCGCAAGGCCGTCTACGGGCAGGAGTTCCAGGCGCCGGGCGGCAAGATCAAGATGCACGGGTCGAACCACCACACGTACAAGCCGGTGCTCATCGGCGAGATCCTCAAGGACGGTCAGTTCAGGATCGTCTCGCGCACGAAGGGGCTGGTCGAGCCCGAGCCGTGGTCGAAGTACACGAGCGCGGACAAGGGCTGCGACTGGATCAAGCACCAGGGGACGTACCAGAAGAAGGCGTGATGCGTCGCCTGCTCCTCCTCGCCGTGTTCGCGTGGCTCGCCTCGGCGGGCCACGCCGCCGCGCTCACGCCCGAGCAGGTGTCGAGCGCGCTCGCGTCCGACGACGGCGAACGCCGCGAGGCGGCAGTCGCCGCCCTGGGACGGACCGGCGACCCGAAGTGGCTCGCCTTCCTCTCGGCACTTCGTGACGGGAGCGTGTACGCGCACAAACGCGGCCACCGGGTCGAGCTCGTCGTGGGCGGCGCGAAGTCCGCGCGCGGCGACCAGGAGGTCGTCGAGATCGTCCGCGCGTACGACCGCACCCCGCTCGGCGTGGTGCCGGTGGCCGAGCTGACCGAGGTGGCGGCGGACCGGCGGCTGCGCCTCGCGATCAAGCCGTTCCTCGACGCCAGCGAGACGCGCCTGCAGCTCGCGGATGCGGACCCCGCCGTGCGCCGGGGCGCTGCGGTGAAACTGGGCCACCAGGCGGACCCCGGAGCGCTCCCGCTCGTCGAAGAGGCGCTCGCGCGCGAGACCGACCGGTGGACGCGCCACGCGCTCGCAGAGGCGCGCGCGCTGATCGGCCTCGCGCACGGAGACGCCGCCGCGCGCGTGGAGGCGGCGCAGGCGCTCGGCGGGCTCCATGCGACGTCGGCTCTGCCCGCCCTGCGCAGGCTCGCGACCGGCGCGGCGTCGGCCGCCGAGCGGGACGCGGCGGCCGCCGCGGTCCGGCGCATCGAGCGGTGGACGATGCTCGCGACGACGCTGGAGACCGCGTTCCAGGGCGCCTCGCTCGCCTCGATCCTCCTCCTCATGGCGCTCGGCCTCGCGGTCGTGTTCGGGCTCATGGGCGTGATCAACATGGCGCACGGCGAGCTCATGGCGCTCGGCGCGTACACGACCTTCGTCGTGCAGAACTGGTTCCGCGACGTGTGGCCCGAGCGGTTCGACCTCTACTTCCTGGTCGCGCTTCCGCTCGCGTTCACGGTCGCGGGCGCGGCCGGCCTCGTGCTCGAGCGCGGCGTGATCCGCCGTCTCTACGGCCGGCCGCTCGAGACGTTGCTGCTCACGTGGGGCGCCTCGCTCATCATCCAGCAGGCGCTCAGGCTCTGGTTCGGCGCGGCGAACGTCGACGTCGCGTCCCCGCGGTGGCTCTCCGGAGGCCTGCCGGTCATGGTCGGGCTCCAGCTTCCGTGGAACCGGACGTTCATCATCGGGCTCGCCGCGCTCGCGCTCGGCGGCATGTACTGGCTGCTCTTCCGCACGTCCACGGGCCTGGCGATCCGCGCCGTGACCCAGAACCGGCAGATGAGCGCGTGCCTCGGCGTGCGCGCCGGCGTCGTGGACGCCACCACGTTCGCCCTCGGCGCGGGACTCGCGGGGCTCGCCGGCGCGGCGCTCACGCAGATCGGCAACGTCGGCCCGTCGCTCGGGCAGCACTACATCGTCGACTCGTTCATGGTGGTGGTGACCGGCGGCGTCGGGAAGCTCGCCGGGACCATCCTCGCCGCGGCGGGGATCGGCGGCCTGAACAAGGGCATCGAGCCGGCGCTCGGCGCCGTGTTCGCCAAGGTCCTGATCCTGGTCGCCGTCATCGTGTTCCTGCAACGCCGGCCCGCGGGGCTCTTCGCGGCGCGAGGGCGTCATGCGGAAGCGTGAGGCGCTCGCGGCTGCACTGGTGGCGCTCGGGCTCGTCGTGGTGCTCCCGGCGCTGAACGCGCTCCCCGACGGCGCACCGCTCCACGTGTCGAACTTCACGCTGAACCTCTTCGGGAAGTTCCTCGCGTACGCGATCCTCGCGCTCGCGCTCGACCTCCTGTGGGGCTACGCCGGCGTCCTGTCGCTCGGGCACGGCGTGTTCTTCGGGCTCGGCGCCTACGCGATGGGCATGCACCTGATGCTGGAGATCGGCGCGCAGGGTGTGTACCGGTCCGCGCTCCCGGACTTCATGGTCTGGAACCAGGTGACCGAGCTGCCCCTCTTCTGGCGGCCGTTCAAGAGCGCGCTGTTCACGCTGGCGGCCGTCGTGCTCGTCCCCGGGCTCGCGGCGCTCGTGTTCGGCTTCCTGACCTTCCGCAGCCGCATCCGCGGCGTCTACTTCTCGATCATCACGCAGGCGCTCGCGCTCACCGCCTGGCTCGTGTTCAACCGCAACGAGCTGAACCTGGGCGGCACCAACGGCCTGGCGGGCTTCAAGACCATCTTCGGCTTCCGGCTCAGCGAGCCCGCGACGCAGCGGGGCCTGTACGTGGCGACCGCGGTCGCGCTGGTGGCGGCCTGGCTGCTGTGCCGCTTCATCGTGGGCTCGAGGGTCGGGAAGGTGCTCGTCGCGATCCGGGACAGCGAGACGCGCGTCCTGTTCTCCGGATACTCCCCGGCGAGCTACAAGCTCTTCGTCTTCGTGGTCTCCGCCGTGCTCGCCGGTGTCGCCGGGGCGCTCTACGTGCCGCAGGTCGGCATCATCACGCCGGCGAAGATCGGCGTGGTGCCGTCGATCGAGATGGTCGTCTGGGTCGCGGCCGGTGGCCGCGGCACGCTCGTCGGCGCCGTGGCCGGGGCCGTCGGCGTCAACTGGATGCAGAGCTGGCTGACCACGAGCTACCCGGACCTGTGGCTGCTGTTCCTCGGAGCGCTGTTCATGGCCGTCGTGCTCTTCATGCCCGACGGCGTGGTCGGCGCGGCGTCCCGTGGAGCGACGATGGCGGCCGATGCGGTGCGCAGAGCCGCCGGCACGGGCGGAACGCGAGCGCTGGCGGCGCCCGGCGCGCCGGGGTCGCGCATGGCGCGTGAGCCATGACCGCCGGCGCGATCGTGTACCTCGAGGACGTGACCGTCGACTACGACGGCTTCAAGGCGCTCCACCACCTGAGCTTCTACATGGACCGCAAGGAGCTCCGCGTCGTCATCGGCCCGAACGGCGCGGGCAAGACGACGCTGCTCGACGTCATCTCCGGCCGCGTGAAGCCCGCGCACGGCCGGGTCATCTTCGGGCATCACACCGACCTCACCACGCTCTCGCCGGACCGGATCGCCGCGCTCGGGATCGGACGGAAGTTCCAGACGCCGTCGGTGTTCCCGAGCCTGACGGTCCGCGACAACATCGCGCTGTCCCTGGCCCGGCCGAGCAAGGGCGTGTTCGCGAGCCTCCTGGCCGGCGATGGCAGGGACGACCGCGAGCGGGTCGAGCAGGCGCTCGAGACCGTGGGGCTCGAGGACAAGGCCGAGGTGCTCGCCGGCATCCTCTCGCACGGCGAGAAGCAGTGGCTGGAGATCGCGATGGTGATCGCGCAGGACCCCGAGCTCATGCTGGTCGACGAGCCCGTCGCGGGCATGACGGACGGCGAGACGGCGCGCACCGGCGAGCTCCTGCTGTCCATCGCGGCCGACCGCTCGGTGCTCGTCATCGAGCACGACATGGAGTTCGTCCGGCAGATCGCCCGCACCGTCACCGTGCTCCACCAGGGCACGGTGCTGTGCGAGGGACCCGTGGCCAGGGTGCAGCAGGATGCGCGGGTCCTGGAGGTGTACCTCGGACCCGCCCGCGAGAGCGCCCATGCTGGCCGTTGAGGCGCTCGATGTCGCCTACGGCGAGTCCCAGGTGCTGTGGGGCGTCGACCTCGCCGTCCCGCCGGGACAGGTGGTCTGCCTCATGGGGCGCAATGGCGTCGGGAAGACGACGCTGCTGAAGAGCGTCATGGGCGTCGTGCGCGCGCGCGGGGGCCACGTGCGCTTCGAGGGCGCCGACATCACGCGGTGGCCGGCGGACCGGCGCGCGAGAGCGGGGATCGGGTACGTCCCGCAGGGCCGCGAGATCTTCCCGCACCTCACCGTCGCGGAGAATCTCCGGATGGCGCTGATCGGCACGCGCCGCTCGGCCGACGTTCGCCCCGCGCTCGACGTGTTTCCCGCGCTCGAGCGCCTGCTCGGCCGCAAGGGCGGCGTGCTGTCCGGCGGCGAGCAGCAGATGCTCGCGATCGGCCGGGCGCTGCTGACGCGGCCGAAGCTCCTGATCCTCGACGAGCCGACCGAGGGCATCCAGCCGTCCATCGTCACGGAGATCGAGGACGCGATCCGGCGCATCAAGCGAGAGCTCGGCGTGGCCGTCCTGCTCGTCGAGCAGTACCTCGCGTTCGCCGAGCGGCTGGCGGACGCGTTCGTGATCATGGCGAAGGGGGCCGTCGTCGCGGCCGGGCCCCCGCAGGACCTCCCGCCGGACACCGTCCGCCGTCACCTGTCCGTGTAGCGCGCGATGGCCCGGCACCAGAACCGAGCGCGAACCCGAGCAGCGCCCCGGGTCCCCCGGGGCGCTTGCGAGCGCTGGGGGGTATGGGGGGCCATGTCGGGGCCCCCCATGATGAATGAAAGGACGCAACGATGCACCTGACGCCCAGGGAGCAGGAGAAACTCCTCATCTTCACCGCCGCGGAGCTCGCGCGACGGCGGCGCGCCCGCGGCCTCAAGCTGAACCATCCGGAGGCGGTGGCGCTGATCACCGCGGAGATCCTCGAGGGCGTCCGCGACGGCCGCAGCGTGTCGGAGCTCATGGAAGCCGGCCAGTCGATCCTCGCGCGCGCGGACGTGATGGAGGGCGTCCCCGAGATGATCGGCGAGGTGCAGGTCGAGGGCACGTTTCCCGACGGCACGAAGCTCGTCACCGTGCACCATCCGATCCGATGATCCCCGGCGAGTACCTGCTGGCCGACGGCGACATCGTCGCGAACGCGGGGCGGCGCACCGTGGAGCTGACCGTCGCGAACGTCGGCGACCGGCCCATCCAGGTCGGCTCGCACTTCCACTTCTTCGAGGCCAACCGGGCCTTGCGGTTCGACCGCGCGCAGGCGTTCGGCATGCGGCTGAACGTGCCGGCGGGGACGGCGGTGCGCTTCGAGCCCGGTGACGAGAAACGCGTGACGCTCGTCGAGATCGCCGGGCTGCGCCGGGTCCACGGGTTGAACGCGCTCACGGACGGCGGCTCGCGCGAGCAGGCGCTGGTACGGCTCGCCGAGTGGGAGCGGTCTCGATGACGCTGCGCATGACGCGCCGGCAGTACGCAGACCTCTACGGTCCGACGGTCGGTGATCGCGTTCGCCTCGCCGACACCGACCTGCTGATCCGCGTCGAGCGCGATCTCACCGTGCCCGGCGAGGAGGCGAAGTTCGGCGGCGGCAAGGTCCTCCGCGACGGAATGGGCCAGTCGGCGCGCGCGACGAGGGCCGATGGCGTGCTCGACACCGTCGTCACGAACGCGCTCATCGTCGACCACTGGGGCATCGTGAAGGCGGACATCGGGATCCGCGACGGCCGCATCGCCGGCATCGGCAAGGCCGGCAATCCGGACGTGATGGCCGGCGTCACGCCCGGCATGGTGGTGGGCGCGGGCACCGAGGTGATCGCGGGCGAGGGGCGCATCGTCACGGCGGGCGCGCTGGACGTGCACATCCACTTCGTCTGCGCGCAGCTGGCCGCGGAGGCCATCAGCGCGGGAATCACGACGCTCGTGGGCGGCGGCACCGGACCCGCGACGGGGACCAACGCGACGACGTGCACGCCGGGCGAGTGGAACATCCACCGCATGCTCGAGGCCGCGGAGGCGTTCCCCGTGAACCTCGGGTTCCTCGCGAAGGGCAACGCGTCGGCGCCGGACCCTCTGCGCGAGCAGCTCGCGGCCGGCGCGATCGGGCTGAAGCTCCACGAGGACTGGGGCACGACGCCGGCCGCGATCGACCAGGCGCTCGCCGTCGCCGACGAGTACGACGTGCAGGTCGCGATCCACACGGACACGCTGAACGAGGCGGGCTTCGTGGAGGACTCGATCCGCGCGTTCCGCGGACGGACGATCCACACGTATCACACGGAGGGCGCCGGCGGCGGTCACGCGCCCGACATCATCCGGGTCTGCGGGGAGCCGAACTGCCTGCCGTCGTCCACCAACCCGACGATGCCGTTCACCGTGAACACGATGGACGAGCACCTCGACATGCTGATGGTCTGCCACCACCTGAATCCCTCGATCCCGGAGGACCTCGCGTTCGCCGAGTCGCGCATCCGCGCCGAGACCATCGCGGCCGAGGACGTGCTGCACGACCTCGGGGCGATCAGCATGATGTCGTCCGACTCGCAGGCGATGGGGCGGATCGGCGAGGTCGTCATCCGGACGTGGCAGACGGCCGACAAGATGAAGCGCGAGCGCGGTCCGCTCCCGGGCGAGGCGCCCGGCGACGACAACGGGCGCGTCAAGCGCTACGTCGCCAAGTACACGATCAACCCCGCGATCGCGCACGGGCTCGCCGAGCACGTGGGCTCGGTCGAGGCCGGCAAGCTCGCGGACCTCGTCGTCTGGAAGCCGGCGTTCTTCGGCGTGAAGCCCGAGCTCGTCGTGAAGGGCGGGCTGATCGCGTGGGCCGCGATGGGGGATCCGAATGCGTCGATCCCGACCCCTCAACCCGTCCTGTATCGCCCGATGTTCGGCGCGTTCGGGCGCGCGCTCGCGTCGACGTCGCTGACGTTCGTGTCGGCCGCAGCACTCGCGGCCGATGTGCCGCGGCGCCTCGGGCTCGCGAGGAAGGCCGTCGCCGTGAGCCGGTGCCGCGGCCTCGGCAAGCGTGACATGATCCGGAACGACGCGCTGCCGCGCCTCGAGGTCGACGCGGAAACGTACGAGGTGCGGGCCGACGGCGAGCTCCTGCGCTCGCAGCCGGCACGCATCCTTCCGATGGCGCAGCGGTACTTCCTGTTTTGACCGGCATTCGAAGTCGGGTGGGTCACTGGGTGGGACCTGGAGCGGCGGCGTGTGGTGGACGGGCGGCCAGGATCGGAATCAGCAGGAGCCGGCGCATGGCGACCGCAGTCGACCGGTCGTGAGTGAGACGATCGTCATCACAGGGACGCACGTGCACGTTGGCCACGGCGAGCTCGACGAGCGCGAAGCCGATGCGCTCGTGCTCACCGCCGAGGAGCGGCGGTGGGGGCGGCGGCGTGTGCGGACACGTGCCGGACGTGAGCTCCAGCTCGCCCTGCCGACCGGCAGCCGCCTCGAGCCCGGCGATGTGCTGCACGTCGCGCCGTCGTGGTACGTCAGGATCGAGGCGGCGGCGGAGCCCGTGCTCGCGGTGACGCCGCGCTCACCGCACGAGGCCATCAGGATCGCGTTCGAGGTCGGCAACCGGCACTTCACGCTTGCGATCGCTGGGGAGCGGCTGCTGGTTCCCGACGACCCGGCCATGGTCCAGCTCCTCGCCCGGCTCGGGATCGTTTTCGATCCGGTCGAGGCGCCGTTCGTTCCCGTCGGGTTTGGCCATCGCCATGAACAGTGATACGGCGTTGCTCGCGCTCCTTCAGCTCGCCGACGGGCTGTTCCCGGCCGGCGGCTTCGCGCACTCGTTCGGGCTGGAGACGTACGTGCACCACGGTCAGGTCCAGGACCGCGCGGGCCTGGAGGCGTTCGTCATCGCGCACCTCGAGGGCGCGGCAGGCCCGGGCGACGCCGTCGCGGCGGCGGTCGCGTCGACGCTCGCCACCGCCGGTGACCTGGCCGGGTGCCTGGCGCTCGACGCGCGCCTCGACGCGATGAAGCCGGTCCCGGAGCTTCGCGCCGCCAGCCGCCAGATGGGCCGCCAGACGCTCCGCGTGGCCGCGGCGCTTCGGGACGACGCGTTCCTCGCGAGCCTGCAACGCGCGCTCGCGGAGGGGCTTGCGTACGGGCATCACGCCATCGTGTTCGGCGCCGCGCTGGGCCGTGAAGCCGTCGCGCCGCAGAGCGTCGCGGCCGCGTACCTCTACTCGACGGCCGCCCTGCTCGCCGGTGCCGGCGTGCGGTTGCTGGCGCTCGGCCAGACCGACGGCCAGCGCGTGCTCGCCGCGGTCCGCCCGAGCATCGCACGGCTCGCCGCGCAGGCTGCGTCGAGCGGGATCGACGACCTGTGGACGTTCACTCCCGGACTCGACGTCGCCGGCATTCGCCACGCGACGCTCGACGCGAGGCTGTTCCGCTCATGACGACGGGCCCCGATCTGCCGCGTCCGCTGCGCATCGGCATCGGCGGTCCCGTCGGCTCGGGCAAGACGGCGCTGACCGAGGCGCTCTGCCTGCGCCTGCGCGAGCGCGTCGACATGGCGGTCGTCACCAACGACATCTACACGAAGGAGGACGCGGAGTTCCTCGTCCGCCGCGGCGCGTTGCCCGCCGACCGCGTGGTGGGTGTGGAGACCGGCGGATGCCCGGTCCACGCGCTGCTCGAGCGGTTCCCGAGCCTCGAGCTCCTGCTGATCGAGAGCGGGGGGGACAACCTCGCCGCCACCTTCAGCCCGGAGCTCGTCGACGCCACGATCTACGTGATCGACGTGGCCGAGGGCGAGAAGATCCCGCGCAAGGGCGGTCCCGGAATCACGCGATCCGGCCTGCTCGTGATCAACAAGATCGACCTCGCGCCCCACGTGGGCGCCGACCTCGGCGTGATGGAGCGCGACGCGCGCCGCATGCGGGGAACGCGTCCGACCGTCTTCACGAACCTGCGCACGGGCGAGGGGGTGGACGCGATCCTCCGCTGGATCGCGGAGGACCTCCTGCTCGCCGCCGCAGTCGCGTGAACCCGGCGGTGGCCGGTGTCGCCCTGGACCGCGTCGGGCGCGACGGACGGCTCGATCTCGTCTTCGAGCGCCGGCAGGGGCGGACCGTCCTCGTTCGGTGCGGCTACACGCTGCCGCTCCAGGTGCTCGGCCCCGTCGCGCTCGACGACTCCGCGGCCGTCGTCTCGATGCTGAATCCGACGGGCGGACTCGTGGGCGGCGATCGGCTCGCGATCGACGTCACCGTCGGCGCCGGCGCGCACGCGTGCCTGACGACACCGTCCGCGACGAAGGTCTACCGGACGGCGGGGGCGCCCGCGGAGCAGCACGTCGCGCTTCGGGTCGGGCGGGGCGCCCTCGTCGAGTGGGTGCCCGACCACACGATCCCGTTCAGCGGCGCGTCGCTCCGGCAGGCGATCGACGTCGAGCTCGCCGACACCGCCTCGCTCGTGCTCGTGGACACCTGGGCGGCGGGCCGGGTGGCGCGCGGCGAGGCCTGGCAGTTCGCGCGTCTCGAGAGCACGCTCTCGATCCGTGACCCCCGCGGCCTGGTACTCCACGATCGGTTCGT
>JACPDG010000011.1 GCA_016184125.1 Candidatus Rokuibacteriota bacterium
CCGCGCGGTCGCACGATGCTCCCCGATGAGGAGGGGACTGAAACCCTTAAGCCAACGTAATGAGCAGACCGCCCTCGGTCGTGTCGCACGATGCTCCCCGATGAGGAGGGGACTGAAACTCAGCAACAATCCCGGCGCGCACGTCGGCTTCGAAGTCGCACGATGCTCCCCGATGAGGAGGGGACTGAAACGAACATCCCGATGGCGCAGTACGAGAAGCCGCAGAGTCGCACGATGCTCCCCGATGAGGAGGGGACTGAAACGCCCCGGTGTCGGCGGTTCAATCCCGCCCTGCCACCATTCTTCGTCAATCACGGCAGCCGGTTATGCACCCTCAGCTCCGCGTGACGCCCGTGATGACCAGCCGAGCAGCCCCGACTTTGCCCGGACTTTGCCTGTTCTCGCTGGGGCTCCGCGGGCGCGATCAGCGCCGCGGCATCACCTGCTGGGCCTGGTGGAGCGCCGAGAGCTTGAGCGCGCTCTCGCGGAGCAGCGCTTCGTCGGCGATCGCGTAGCGCCGGTAGATCGCCTCCGTCTTGTGCCCGACCATCTTCATGGCGGCCGAGCGCGGCACGCTGGCCCGCTCGAGGTTGCGCACGGCCGTGCGCCGGAAGTCGTGCGGGATGCGCGTGGCGACCGCGACGCTCGTGCCGTGCCGCTGCACGGTGACCGTGAGCCCTGCACGCTTGCAGGCAGTCAGCCATGAACGGCGGAAGTGCCTGATGGGCTGGCCGGTGCGGTGAAAGACCCACGGAATGATGCGGCCGCTCGAACGCTGCAACGCATCCGTCCGCTCGCGCTGCCGTTCGAGGACGGCACGCAACTCGGGCGTCAGCGGGAACATGCGGCCCTCGCAGTTCTTCGTCTCGCCGGGCTCCAGACGGAGCCACCCCGCCGCGAAATCCACGTGCGCCCACTGGCGCGTGAGGATCTCTGACGTCACCCGCCATCCCGTGATGTACGCCGTCTCGAGGACGGGACGGACGTCGTCGGGAAGGTAGCGGAGCATGGCGCGGAATTCATCGGGCTCGAAGAAGCCGGTCCGGGTGTTCCGCTCCTCCAGCATCGCGATGTAGGGCCGCGCGACCACCTTGCCGGCGCGCTCGCCGAGGCGGAGCATCCGCTTGAGCGCGGCCAGTTCGCGGTTGATCGTGGCGTTCGCGGCGCCTTCGGTCTGCCGGCCCGTGACGTACGCCGTGATGCGGTCGGGGGTGATGTCGACGGCCCGGCCCGCGAAGACGCCGCGCAAGTGGGTGCTCGCGGTCCCGATGCGCTTGAGCGACCGGCGCTCGTTCGCCTTGTAGTCGTTCACGAGCATCGCGGCCAGGTCGTCGAAGGTGACCCGGTCGACGTCGCGGCCGATGATGGGATGCCCGCGGCCGATCTCTCCGAGCCGGCGCTTGAGCAACCGCACGGCGTCGGCGCGGTTCGTCGAGCCCGAGCTTTCCCGGTGCTTCTGGCCGCGGTGGTAGTACTCGACCCACCAGACCGCCGAGACCTTCTTCTCGCCCGTGGTCCGGTCCCTGTACTTCGGCTGGAACACCCGTCCGAGTCCGCGCGTCTTCATGCCGGCCTCCCTGTTCCGCGTGATGCGGCCACCTTCGCGCGCGCGGCGAGCGGGGTGTGCGAGAGCCCGCTCGCCCCGGCTGGGCGGGTGAGAGGCGTCGCCGACTTCGCCCGTACTTTGCCCCAGCCATCGGCGACCATCCGCGACGACCGGAAGCGGTGCTCGGGAAGACGGCGAGTGCGACGGCGCGCCCGAGCCCGTCAGGGCTCGGCGAGACTGGGCGGGCCGCCGCCGTGAACACGGCGGGGGTGGTCCACGCGGGCGATGATCGCATCGGTCACCGTGGCCCGGATCCGTTCGCCGGGTGAGGGCCACGGTCCCACGGTTGGCGTTCCGGCTGATGAGGCGGCTGGTCAGCAGGTTCGAGACGCTCGGGAAGTGCCCTTGAACGCTCGCCAGAAACGCCAGCGCGACGAGGGGCCGCACCGGTTCCTGCCGGTGGATGGCTGCAAGCGCCGGGGGGGCGCCGCTCAGGCGGCCCCCGTTCGTTCCGGCCGTTCATCCGGTGATGTGGTGAGGCGCCGCTGTTCATGCGGGGTCTCACCACTCCGGTTCTGTCTGCGTCGTGCCGCTTCACAAGTGGTGAGGCGCCGCTGTTTTCGCGGCTCCTCACCACATCACCGGATGATTGCCCGCTGGGAAGGCCGGGGGGAGCTGGGGGAGTGCGCTGAATTCAGATCCCGGCGGCCTCGATCGCCGTGCGAAGGCCGCGCGCGAGCGATTCCGGCGCCGCGTAGTCGGGATGGCTGCGGAACAGCGCGACCGCGCGGTCGACCTCGCCGATCGTCGGAATAGACGCAGGTGACGCCGTCCGTGTGACCGGCCCGCATCACCGCCCGTAGGGTAGCGGAAAAGGACGAAAAGCCGGCGAGCCCGCGCGCGTGATATGGTCCACCGGGGCACCGGATGACCACGCTCCTCGTCAACGCGCGCGTGCTCACCATGGACGATCGGCGCCCGCGCGCCGAGGCGCTCGCCATCCGCGACGGCCGCATCGCCGCGGTCGGCTCCCGGGAAGAGGTCGAGCGGTACCGCGATCGCGAGAGCGACGTCATCGACCTCGGCGGCAAGAGCGTCCTGCCCGGCTTCATCGATCCGCACAACCACTTCGCGATCGGCGCGCTCGAGAGCTTCTGGGCCGACTGCCGCGGCGCGCGGAGCATCCCCGAGATCCAGCAGCGCCTGGCGGAGGCCGCCCGGCGCACGCCGGACGGCGAGTGGGTGCGCGGGCTCGGCTACGACCATCACGCGCTCGCGGAACGCCGCCATCCGACGCGCCACGACCTCGACGAGGCGGTCCCCGACCGGCCGGCGTTGCTGCTTCACTACTCGCACCACCAGGGCGTCGCGAGCTCGCGGGCGCTCGCTGCGGCCGGGATCACCAGGGCGACGCGCGATCCGGCCGGCGGCGAGATCGCGCGCGACAGGACCGGTGAGCCGACGGGGCTGCTCTTCGAGCGCGCGATGAGCGGTGTCGAGTCGAGGTCCCGCGAGGGCTGGGAAGACCGGTTCGTCGAGGTGGCGCGCAGGGCGAGCCTCGCGTACGCCGCCCACGGGCTCACCACCATCGAGGACGCCGCGGTCACGCCGGCGATGGCCCGCCGCTACGCCGAGGCGCGCGAGCGCCACGCGCTCGCGATCCACGTCGAGGAGATGATGGTCGGCTCGGACGGCTGGTTCGAGCGTCCCGGCGACGCCGCGCCGGGCCGGACGCTCAAGCTCTTCGTGGACGGCGGCTATCGCTGCGCGATGCGGGTCACCCGCGACGGCCAGGAGCGGACGAGCGGCTTCCTCTTCTACGACCGCTCCGAGCTCGCGGACGTCGTGGCAGGCGCCCTTGCCGCCGGCCGCCGCGTCACCTGCCATGCGATCGGCAACCTCGGCGTCGAGCGGGCGGTGGACGCGATCGGCGATGCGCTCGCCCGGGTGCCCGGCGGTCGCGGCCGCGTGCGGATCGATCACGCGATCTTCCTGACCGGCGAGCTCGTCCGGCGGATCGCCGGCCTCGGCGTTCCCCTCGTCGAGCAGCCGTCGTTCCTGTACGACGTGGGCGGGATGCGCCCGCCTCCCGGCGTCGACGTGCGGCCGTTCAGGACCGTGCGTCGGGCCGGGATCCGCCAGGCCTTCTCGTCGGACTTCCCGTGCGGCTCGCTGTCGCCGCTGGTCGGGATCCATGCCGCCGTGACCCGACGGAGCCGATCCGGCGAGGTCGAGTCACCGGACGAGGCGCTCGGGGTCCATGAAGCGCTGGAGGCGTCGACGATCGAGGCGGCGCGCGTGATGGGCCTGGAGGACGACTGCGGGAGCCTGACCCCCGGCAAGCGCGCCGATCTGATCGTGCTCTCGGCCCACCCCGGCGACGTCCCGGCGACCGAGCTGCTCGATCTGAACGTCCTCCAGACCTGGGTCTCCGGCCTTCGGGTCTACCCGGCCTGAGCGGCTGGCAGGGCCAAAACCCGTGCCAGTGAAACGATCTTCCTTGACCCCGGATATCCCCATGTGTTAACAGTCGCCGTCGGGCAGTCACCCGCCCTTGTCTCCACCGGGGAAGATATGAGTCAAGTTATCGGGTTTATTGGTCTAGGGATCATGGGCCGGCCCATGGCGCACAACCTCCTGAAGACCGGTTATCAACTGGTTGTCCACAGCCTGAATCAGCCAGCCGTCGATGAGCTGGTGGCCGCAGGGGCCAAGGCTGCGGCGTCGCCCAGGGAAGTGGCCGGCCGGTGCGACGTGCTGATCACCATGCTCCCGAACTCGCCGGATGTTGAGCTCGTTGCGCTCGGGAGGGACGGCGTGATCGAGGGCGCCAGGTCGGGGCTGATCTACGCCGACATGTCGACGATCTCGCCGATCGTCTCGAAGAAGGTCGGCGCCGCGCTCGCCGCGAAGGGCGTGCGGATGCTGGACGCGCCCGTGTCGGGAGGCGAGAAGGGCGCGATCGACGCCGTCCTGTCCATCATGGTCGGCGGCGACAGGGACGTGTTCGATCAGGTGCTGCCGATCTTCCAGGTGATGGGCAAGACGATCACGCACCTGGGACCTCTCGGCGCCGGTGGGTTCACGAAGCTCGCGAACCAGATCATCGTGGCCGGCAACCTGACCGCGCTCGGCGAGGCGCTGGCGCTCGCGAAGAAGGCCGGACTCGACCGCGAGCTCACGCTCACGGCGCTGGCGGGCGGGCTCGCCGGCTCGAAGTGCCTCGAGCAGAAGCGGTCCAACTACCTCGCCGGCACCTATCACCCGGGCTTCAAGATCGACCTGCACTACAAGGACCTGGGCCTGATCATGGAGGCGGCGCGGGAGCTCGGCGTGCCGCTCCCCGCCACGGCCGTGGTGCAGGAGCTCTTCAGTGCCCTGCGCATCAAGGGGCGGGGGGGCCTGGACCACTCGGCCGTCATCACGATCCTCGAAGAGCTCGCGGGCCTCGGCGAGTGAGGGCGCTCGTCGACCGCGCCGGCACGGATTCGCACGGGCGACTGTCGAAGGTCCAGATCCGCCGTATCAAGAAGGGTGACCTCGCCAAGGTCCGGGAGGTCGTCGAGCACGCCTTCGGCGACTTCTTCGAGCGGCACATGGGGACCCGACCGCGGCAGGTGTTCGGCGGCGCCCAGTACGTGCACCACCGGTGGCTGATGGAGCCGTGGGGCTGCTTCGTCGCCGAGGAGGACGGCAGCAAGATCGTCGGCGCCGCACTGGCGGCGACGTGGGGGACCGTCGGCCTGGTGGGGCCCGTCGCCGTCCTCACGAACTACCAGAACCAGTCGGTCGGCCAGCAGCTGATCCGTGCCGTCGACGAGTTCTTCGCGGAGAACCGCACGGCGCTCCAGGGCGTCGTGACGTACCCGACGAGCCCCAAGCACCTGTACCTCTATCACAGGCTCGGCTACAAGCCGAAGAGTCTCCAGCTCGTGATGAGCCGGGCGACCGAGCGCCGGCCGATCGTTCCTTCGGACAACGGCAAGGCGCCGAAGGCGCCACTCGTGACCCGGCGGTACTCCTCGCTCGAGGAGGCGAAGAAGAAGGCCATCCTCGCCCGCCTCCACCGGATGACGAACGCGATCTGCCGCGGGCTCGATCTGTCGAAGGAGATCGAGATCGTGGACGGTCTCGCGCTCGGTGACACGGTCCTGCTCGAGCGCGGGCGCGACGTCCTCGGGTTCGCCGTGTACCACACGCCCGGCGTCAGCGAAGCGCCGCAGGGCACGCTCTACGTCAAGTTCCTGGCGATCGATCCCGCGCAGAAGCGCGTCGAGCACTTCCAGCACCTCGTCCGCGCGATCGAGGACCTCGCCCTCGACCTGGGACTCTCACGCGTGATCATGCCCGTGTACCTGCGTTACTGGCAGGCATACAGTACGCTGGTCGCGTGCGGCTACCAGGTCGACTCCAGCATGGTGCGCATGCAGCGCGGCCGACAGGAGGATTACGAGGACCCGATGCACTTGGTCCTCGACGACTGGCGCTGACGCGCCGCCGTCTGGTGGGGCTCGCCGGCGCGCTCGCGCTGGCGGGTGCGTTTCCGCTCCACGCCCACTCGCTGCTCCTCGACGCCTCTCCGGCTCCCCACGCGACGGTGCCCGCTCCGGCCGAGGTGCGTCTGAGGTTCAACAACCGCGTCGAGCGCGCGCTCTCGCGCCTGGCGATCGTCGACGCGCGCGGCACGCGACACGAGCTGTCGCTGGCCCGCGACGCCGCGCCCGACCGCCTCGCGGCGCCGGCACCGGCGCTCCCTCCCGGCGCCTACCGCGTCGAGTGGCAGGTGCTGTCCGCCGACGGCCACAGCGTGAACGGCCGGTATCCGTTTCGCATCGCGCCCTGATCCATGGCCGGGTTCCTCGACGTCGTGCTGCGCGGTCTGCTGCTCGCGCTCGCGAGCATCGCCGCGGGTGGCGTCGCGTGGCTCGGGCTCGTGCTTCGCGCCGGACCGGGCGTGAAGCCCGACGACGCGACGAGACGCTCACTGCACGTCGTCGCCCTCGCCGCCGCCCTCGCCGCCGCCGTGCAGCTCGCCGTCGCGCTCGTGGCGCTCGGGGGTCTCGCGGACGCTGTGGGCGGCTGGCCGGCCGGTCTCTTCCTCGACACGATGTTCGCCAGGGCCGCGAGCGTGCGCGTGGTGCTCGCCGTCGCCGTCGCGGTGATCGCTGCGCTCGTCGCCCGTCGTGGCGCGGGCGGTGTCGCCTGGCTCGCGCTCGGCGTCACGAGCGGGGCACTCGTCGCCTCCTCCGCGCTCGTCAGCCACGCCGTCGCGCGCGTCGAGGACCGCGGCGTCCTGCTCGTGCTCGACGCGGCGCACCAGCTCGCCGCCGCGGTGTGGGTGGGGGGGCTCGCGCATCTCACGATCCACGCGATCCGGCGGCGTGCCGATGCGGGTCCGCCGCAGCGGGACCTCGTGTCGCGGTTCTCGCGCCTGGCGTTTGCGGCGATGGTCACGATCGCCCTCGCGGGCGCGGCGCTCACCGGTTTCTACGTCGGCGATGCCGGCGCGTTCGTCGGGACGGCGTACGGCGTCATGATCGTGTCGAAGGTCGTCCTGCTGCTCGCGGCGCTCGGGCTGGCGGCCGCGAACTTCTTCGCCGTCCGGCGGGCGTCGACGGAGATCACGCTCTACCGCTTCGTGGAAGTGGAGCTCGGGCTCGGGCTCACGCTGCTCTTCGCGGCCGCCTCGCTCACGTCGCTGCCGCCCGCGGTGGACGTCGTCGCGGACCGGGCGACCATCGCCGAGGTCGCGGCTCGCTTCGAGCCGCGGCTCCCCCGGCTCGTGAGCCCGCCGCACGCCGAGCTCGTGCGCTCGGCGGACCCGCTCATGGCGCCGCCGGGTGAGCGCAAGCCGATCGAGCGTGCCTGGTCCGAGTACAACCATCACTGGTCGGGGTTCTTCGTCCTGCTCATGGGGCTCGGCGCCGCGATCGAGCGTCTCGGCGTGCGCTGGGCCCGGCACTGGCCGCTCGCGTTCCTCGGCCTCGCCGTGTTCATGTTCGTGCGCAACGATCCGCGCGCGTGGCCGCTCGGACCGACGGGATTCTGGGAGAGCCTCACGCTGCCCGACGTGCTCCAGCATCGCCTGTTCACCCTGCTCGTCCTCGCCTTCGGCGTGTTCGAGTGGATGGTGCGCGCCGAGCGCCTGCCGCGACGCCCGTGGGCGTATGTCTTCCCGCTGCTCTGCGCGGTCGCCGGGGGCCTCCTGCTCACGCACTCCCACGCGATGTTCAACCTCAAGGAGGAGTTCCTGGCGGAGGTGACGCATGCGCCGCTCGGCATCCTCGGCGTCTTCGCGGGCTGGGGGCGCTGGCTCGAGCTGCGGGTGCCGTCCTCGTCGCGTGTCTCCGGCTGGGCCTGGACCGCGTGTCTCACCGGCGTCGGCCTCTTGGCGCTCGTCTACCGTGAGGGATAAGGCGCGCCGGCGGCTTGAGCGCCGGGCGATAATGGGCGGCGTATGACTGACCACGCCACCGAGACGGCAACGCGGCGCTACGCGGACCGGATGAGCGAGCGCGCCGCGCCAGGGCACTTTCACGAGCTCGTTCCGGGCGTCCAGGCGTCGACGATCGGCATCGGCACCTATCTCGGCGACGAGGACGCGGCCACGGACGCGCAGTACCGCCGGGCGATCCGCCGCGCCGTCGAGCGTGGCATCAACGTCATCGATACCGCGGTGAACTACCGCCAGCAGCGCAGCGAGCGGGTCATTGCCGCGGCGCTCGCCGACCTCGCGGTCCGGAAGCTGGCGTCGCGCGACGAGCTCATCATCGCGACGAAGGGCGGCTTCATTCCCCTCGACGCCGCGGATCCGCGCGATCCCAAGACGTACTTCACCGAGACGTACCTCGCCTCCGGCATCGTCCAGCCCGACGAGGTCGTGGGCGGCGTGCACTGCATGGCGCCGCGCTACCTCGAGGACCAGATCGACCGGAGCCGCCTGAACCTCGGCATCGACACCATCGACGTGTACTACGTCCACAACCCCGAGACACAGCTCGAGGGCGTGGACCGCGACGTGTTCCTGCGACGCATCCGCGAGGCGTTCGCGGCGCTGGAGAAGGCGGTCGCCGACGGCAAGATCGTGCGGTACGGAACCGCGACGTGGAACGGCTACCGCCAGGACCCGGGCACGCGCGGTTACCTCTCGCTCGCCGAGCTCGTCGGCGTGGCGCGGGACGTGGCGGGCGAGGGCCATCACTTCAAGGTCGTCCAGCTCCCGTACAACCTCGCCATGACCGAGGCGTTCACCCGGGCCAACCAGGTCGTCGAGGGTGACATGATCACGATGCTCCAGGCCGCGCGTCGCCTGGGCATCTACATCATGGCCTCCGCGTCGGTCTACCAGGGCCAGCTCACCCGCAACCTGTCGCCCGTCGTCGCCGAGTACCTGCCCGGGCTCGAGACGGATGGGCAGCGCGCGCTCCAGTTCGTACGGTCGACGCCGGGCATCGGCACCGCGCTCGTCGGGATGAAGTCGCTGGCGCACGTGGACGAGAACACCGCCGTCGCGCGCGTCGCGCCGCTGGCGTGGTTCGAGTTCCAGCGGCTCTTCAGCCAGGCGTGAGCAGGCCCCGCGGCGTGCGACGCCGGCCGGCGACGGCCGCCGATGACGGAGTGCGCGCCAGGGCGCCGGCGTCGCCGCAACGACGCCGCAACGCTGCAGTCCCTGCCGGCATCACCCTCGAGCCCGACGTCGATCGTGCGATTGCGCTCCGCGCCAGCGTGTCGGCCGTCATCTTCGATCGCCGCGGCCGCCTGCTGCTCCAGCAGCGCTCGGACGGTGGACAGTGGGGCCTGCCCGGCGGCTCGGTCGAGATCGGTGAATCGGTCACCCGGGCCGTCATCCGTGAGGTTCGCGAGGAGACCGGACTCGAGGTCGTCCCCCGCCGTCTGATCGGGGTCTACTCGGACCCGTCCCTCCAGGTCGTTCGCTACCCGGACGGCAACGTCTGGCACTACGTGAACGTCTGCTTCGAGTGCGTCGTCCGCAGCGGCTCGCTGACGACGTGCGACGAGACGCTCGCGCTCGAGTACGTTCCCGCCGGCCGGCTCCCGGCGACGATCCTGCCGAACCACGTCGTCCGCATCCGCGACGCGCGCCGCCGCCGCCCGGCGGCGTTCGTGCGATGAGCAGGGAGGACCGAGGGAAGGAGGACCACCCAGTGATCAGCCGCATCCATCACGCGGGGATCGTGGTGAAGCGTCTGCACGACGCCTACCGCTTCTATCGCGACGTCCTGTCGCTGCCGCTCGTTCGCGAGGCCGAGGTGCGCGATCAGGGCGTGCGCGCCGCGCTGCTGTCCGCCGGCGACACCGAGGTCGAGCTGCTGGAGCCGATCGCGCCGGGGACCGGGGTCGCGCGGTTCCTGGAACGGCGCGGCGAGGGCCTGCACCACGTCTGCTTCGAGACGCCTGACGTCTCCAGGATGCTCGCCGATCTCGCGTCACGAGGCGTGGAGCTGATCGACCGCACGCCGCGGCAGGGGCTCGCCGGCACCATCGCGTTCCTGCACCCGCGCGCCTGCGACGGCGTGCTCTGCGAGCTGGCGACGCCCCCTGCCGGCCACGCGGACGCGCCTGCGTCGCCGCTCCGCTTCAAGCGGCTCGTCGTCGGCTCCACGGACGTCACGAAGACGTCGGCGAAGTTCCAGGACCTGTTCGGCCTCGGCACCACGCAGATCAACGGGGGACCGCGGGCGATGCTGGCGATCGGCCGGTCGGCGATCCTGATCGTGCCGGCCGCGGAGGTCGGCGGTACCGAGGGGATGGTGGCGCTGTCGTTCGTGAGCGACGCGTTCCAGGACCTCAAGCGCGCGCTCGATCGCGAGGGCGTGCAGGCGCTGCGCGGGACGGGCGAGGTCACGATCGAACCGGTGTCGAGCCACGGGGTGCATCTGCACATCAGCCGCTACGAGTAGCAGGAGTACGTCCAGCCCCGGGGACGGCGCGATCGTCCGCGTCGAGGTCCTCGACGGGCGCACGCCGTACGCGATCCGCATCGTCAGGTCCACCGGCCGCTTGGCGTACGGAGCGAGCGGCGACGTCACCCTCGTACCAGCCGCGAAGGCAGATCGCCGATAGCGACCGCTTCGGTTCTCGTGTCGAGCGAGTACGACTCGCGTCCGGGATAGATCACGTAGACTCGCGCGAGGCGCAGATCCTCGACGGCGATCCGGATCGACTTGGTCAGCGTCGGTGCGTCGGACATCTTCATCTCGAACCCGTATCGCTTCCCGCCACGAGTGATCATGAGATCGATCTCGGCGCCCTGATGCGTGGCCCAGAAGTACGCGTCGCGGGTCCGGCTGAGCGAGATGACCTGCTCGATGGCAAAGCCTTCCCAAGACGCTCCAAGCTTGGGATGTCCGTGCAGCTGCTCCAACGTGCCCAGATCGAGCAGCGCGTGCAGCAGGCCCGGATCCCGGATGTAAACTTTCGGGGAACGAACCTGCCGCTTGCCGATGTTCTCGAACCATGGCTGGAGCTGACGCACAGCCCACGCGCCGGACAGAATGTCGAGATAGTGGCGTGCGGTGTTCTCGGACGCTGCCAGAGAACGGGCAAACTCGGCGGCGTTCCAGACACCACCGTGATAGTGCGCCACCATATTCCAGAATCGTCCCAGCGTCGCTGCAGGGATCGTGATGCCGAGGTCCGCCAGATCGCGCTGGAGGAAGTCGCGCACGTAGTCGCGGCGCCAGGCGAGGCTCGCATCATCGGACTTCGCGAGGTACGCACGAGGCAAGCCACCGCGCAACCAGAGCCGCTGCGCGTGGTCGGCACCAACCTCCGAGAGGTCGAAGCCACCGATGTCGACATGGCTCACGCGTCCGGCGAGGCTCTCGGAAACACCGCGCACGAGGCGCGGATCGGCGCTACCGAGGATCAGGAACCGCGCCGGCTTCCGAGGACGATCAGCGAGCACCCGGAGGATCTCGAACAGTCTGGGCATCCGCTGGATCTCGTCGATGATGACGAGCCCGCGCAGGGCCTCGAGGGTCGTCATGGGTGCGGTAAGTCGCGCGGCATCGACGGGACTCTCCAAGTCGAAGAAGGTCACCCGCGGCTGGGTCGCCGCGAACGCGCGTGCGAGCGTCGTCTTGCCCACCTGGCGCGGGCCGAGGATCGACACGATAGGCGATCGTGCGAACGCAGTACGGACCTGCTCCAGGTGTCGCGCCCGCCGGATCACCGGCTCACGGTAGCAAGAAAATCCTCATGCCGTATGACGATTTTCTTGGATCGTCGCGCGACCGACGACGCCGAACCCAGAAGGGCGCGCGACTCTGCGCTCGTGCCGTCGCGGATGCGTTGCTCCGGACCCTGTTTCATGGTACCTACTGAATCAAAATCGACCGGAAATGGTGAAATATGCAAGTGCTGGATATCGCTGGCCCAGTAGGTATCCTTGACGAGCATCCCGAGTGGTCCGCGCGGCTTATTTGCGAGCTCGAGCGGCGAGGGCTGCCGTGGGAGAAGATCGACCACTCGAGCCACGCCTACGACCCCCGAGACCGAACCCGCCGCTTCTCCGTCATCGCGAACCGGACGAGCCCGTCCTCGCACACGCGCGGCCACTCGGCGGTCCTGTTCTACGCGGAGGTGCTGCTCGCGCACTACGAGTCGCTCGGCATTCCGGTCATCAATCCCGTCGCGGCCTACCGGTTCGAGAAGTCCAAGGCGCTCCAGGTCGGGCTGTTCGAGCGGCGCGCATCGCCGCGGCCGCGCAGCGGCTGCGGTTTCCGGTCGTCGTCAAGCCCAACGTCGGCGGCTCGGGTGCCGGCATCGTCAGGTTCGAGTCGCGCGCGGATCTCGAGGCGCGCCTGGCCACGCTCGACCTGGGGCCGGATCACACGGTGCTCGTGCAGGAGTACGTCGAGCCCCGGGACGGCGCGATCGTCCGCGTCGAGGTCCTCGACGGGCGCGCCCTCTACGCGATCCGCATCGTCAGGTCCACCGGCCGCTTCAACCTCTGCCCCGCGGACATCTGCCAGACACCGCCGCCGACCACCGCCAGCGCCTGCCCGGTCGATGCGGCGCCGGCGGTCCGACTTCATGGGGGGACTATCGAGGCCCCCCAAGCCCCCCTGCTCGGCGCGCCCCGGGGGGTGCGCGGACGCACCCGACAAAGCCGTGGCGCTCCTCGATCACCGGATCCGGCGCTCAGCGTGGCGCGCGTCGACGCGCCCGCGGAGGCGGTCGAGGCCGCGATCCGGCTGGCACGGGCCACCTCGAACTTCGTCGCGAACGCCCCCGAGGTGCTCGGCTTCGATCCGTTCGTGCCGTTCGTCGACTTCATCGTGCAGCGCGCCATGGCGCCGTACGTCGAGCCGCCGGCGGCCGCGCGCCGCCGCCGGCCGGCGCGCGTCGCAGTGGGCGGCGGGTAACGGCCGGGGGCTCTACACGCCGCGAAAGAAGAAGGCGTCCTGGACGGTGAGGGGTTCGCCCCTGACCCCGGCGACGACGTCTTCACTCGCCCGCAACCGGCGAACCGGCCGGTCCAGGTCTTCTTGGGGAATGACGGCGACCCGGCATTCTCCGAGCACGCGGACGATCTCGGCTCGGAGGGTTCTCAGCAGCGTGAATGCAGCCTCGCCGACGAGCTCCCGGTAGTGATCCTCGAGGTCCAGCTTCCGCCCATCCAGGTCGAACAGGTGGGGCTCGACATCGGGTTCCGACTGGCTTCCGCTTTCGAAGACCTCCAGCTGGTTCAGGGTCACCACGGCAAACGGGGCAACCAGGGAGATGGCGACCGCGTAGCCGATCCTGCCCTCGCCCGGAACGCGCCGATCGACGCCCTCTTCATCGGGTTCGATGGTCTCGGTCCCGAACTTCAACCGCTCATCCGTCGAGGACACGAAGAACAGCCAGTACGAGCGCGGTTCTTCGTCCCAGTCCGGCGGGTCCTCGTCCGGATCGGAGGTGTCGACCCACCTCGCTCCCCCTTCCGGCTCGCGCTCGTAGAAGACAGCGGCTCCCCGTATACGAGAGAAGGCCGCCTTCACCCTTCGGGACACCTCCCGGCACGGAGCGTCGTCCGGGTCGACCGGCAGGTCGATCACGCCCTCGGGCCACGCTTCACGAATGGCATCAGCGATGTACTGGGGCAGGTCAGAGTGTGGTCGTCGCGTCTTCTTCACGGCCGATCCTCTTTCCGCCCGGGCGACGCCGCTGAGCGCTCGGCGCGCTGGCGCTTGCCACCGTCCTCGCTTTCGGGAGCATACCCGGCACCACTTCGGACAGGTTCTCGCTTTTCCGCACCGAGTGTACTGCAGTGACGGAGGACGGCACGGCTACTGCGCCTTGACTTCGTGCGCCTCCCGCGGTTCTATCCAGGCACCGAGCGAGTGTCCGCCACGGCCGCGAGGACGATCTGTGCCGCGTGACGGCCGGGCGGCACGCGGCGCAGCGACCGGAGGAGCGTGAGATGCCGCTGTTCAAGCCGGAGAAAAAGCCGCCGAAGGGACCGGCGGGCCGCTGGGACGTCGTCGTCGCGGAAGACATGTGCAAGGCGTGCGGGTTCTGCCTGAACGTCTGTCCCACCGACGTGTTCGCGTGGCGCAAGACGCCGAACAAGCTCGGCTGGTTCCCGATGGTCGTGGCCCACGAGGAGCACTGCGTCGGCTGCATGCTCTGCTACCAGATCTGCCCGGACTTCTGCATCGACGTGAGCGTGAAAGAGGCGCTCGCGACGGCGGCGGGCCGATGACGACTTGCGGCCCCGAGCCGCGCCCCGGGTTCCCCGGGGCGCGTGCGAGCGCGGGGGGCATGGGGGGCTTCGATAGTCCCCCCATTTCAATGGTCGCGCCGTGGGCGGACTGGGCGCGCCGCTACACGCGCGGCACGCGGCTGCTCGAGGCCGGGACGTACGCGCTCACCGAGGGGGCGATCGCCGCCGGCTGC
>JACPDG010000059.1 GCA_016184125.1 Candidatus Rokuibacteriota bacterium
TCCGGTTCGCGCTGACGCTGCTGGGTGTCGGAGGCCCGGTGTCGACGTCGTTCGGCCTGGGCGGCCTGATGGGCGCGTCCCGATGATCCCGTTCGTCGACCTGGCGCGCCAGCACGCCGCGCTGAAGCCCGCGCTCATGCAGAGCCTCGAGCGCGTCCTCGACTCCAGCCGCTTCATCCTCGGCGAGCAGGGGGCGGCGCTCGAGCGCGAGCTGGCGGCGGTCATGGGGGTGCGGCACGGCATCGGCGTGGCGTCCGGGACGGACGCGCTCCGCCTGGCCCTCGCGGCGCTCCGCGTCGGGCCGGGCGACGAGGTCATCACCCCCGCGTTCTCGTTCGTCGCCTCCACCACCACCATCGTGATGACGGGCGCCACGCCCGTCTTCGTCGACGTCGATCCCGCGACCTACGCGCTCGACCCGGCCGCCGTCGAGCGCGCGATCACGCCGCGCACCCGCGCCGTCGTGCCCGTGCATCTCTACGGGCACCCGGCGCCGATGGACGCGATCGTGGACCTCGCGCGCGCCCGCGGGATCGCGGTCGTCGAGGACGCCGCGCAGGCGATCGGCGCGAGCTACGCCGGCCGCCCGGTGGGCTCGTGGGGCGACGTCGCGTGCCTGTCGTTCTATCCGACGAAGAACCTCGGGGCGTGCGGCGACGGCGGCATGGTCGTGACGGACCGCGACGATCTCGCCGAGCGCGTGCGACGGCTCCGGCACCACGGCGATGCCGGTCGGTACCGGCATGCCGAGCTCGGGTGGTGCAGCCGGCTCGACGAGATGCAGGCGGCGCTGCTGCACGTGAAGCTCGCGCACCTCGGCGCCTGGACCGACCGGCGGCGCGCGATCGCCGGGGTGTACGCCGCGCGACTCGGGGGCCTTCCTCTCGGTCTCGCGGTCGAGCGAGCGCCCGCCCGCCACGTGTATCACCTGTACACCGTGCGTCATCCGCAGCGTGACGCCCTGCAGACGATGCTCGCGGACCTCGGCATCGGCACGGCGGTCCACTATCCCATTCCCGTCCCGGCCCAGCCGCTGTTCGGCATCGACGGCGAGCGGCGGTGGCCCGAGGCCTGGCGGGCGGCGCGCGAGGTCCTGTCGCTGCCGTGCTTCGCCGAGCTCACGGACGGCGAGGTCGAGCGCGTCGCTGCGGCCGTCCGCGAGGCGTGCGCTCGCCTGCGCTGAGAGGAGAAGGAAGGAAGTCGATGAAGTCGGAATGGTCGAGGACCGCGGAGATGCTTCGGGAACGACTGGCGGGCACGCCCGCCGTCGGTGTGGTGGGGCTCGGGTACGTCGGGCTGCCGCTCGCGGTGGCGTTCGCGCAGTCGGGGGCGTCGGTGATCGGCATCGACCTCGACGGGGCGCGCGTGAGCGCCATCCAGGCGGGACGGAGCTTCGTCGAGGACGTGCCGGCGAGCGTGCTGTCCGACGTCGTGGCGAGCGGGCGACTGCGTGCGTCCGACGACGGCGCGCTGCTGAGCCGCGCCGACGCGATCGTCATCTGCGTGCCGACGCCGCTCGGGAAGTCGCGCGAGCCGGACATCTCGTACATCGTCGGCGCGGCCGACGCGGTGGCGAAGACGATCCGGCCCGGTCAGCTCATCGTCCTCGAGTCGACGACGTATCCGGGGACGACGCAGGAAGTCCTGCTGCCGAGGTTCGAGGCGCGCGGGCTCGAGGCGGGCGTCGACTTCTTCCTCGCGTTTTCGCCGGAACGGATCGACCCCGGCAATCAGCAGTACACGCTGCGCGAGATCCCGAAGGTCGTCGGCGGCCTCACCGCCGTCTGTCGCGACCTCGCCGCGGCGCTCTACGGCCGCGTCTCGAAGGAGGTCGTGCCGGTCTCGAGCCCGGAGACGGCGGAGATGGTGAAGCTCTACGAGAACACCTTCCGGTCGGTGAACGTGGCGCTCGTCAACGAGTTCGCGATCATGTGCCGCCGGCTCGGCATCTCGGTCTGGGAGGTGATCCGCGCCGCGTCCACGAAGCCGTTCGGCTTCATGCCCTTCTATCCCGGTCCGGGCCTCGGCGGCCACTGCCTGCCGTCCGACCCGTACTACCTCTCCTGGAAGGTGCGGCTCGAGGGCTACGAGCCGAAGTTCATCACCTTCGCGGACGAGATCAACCGCCACATGCCGCACTACGTGCTCGGGCTCGTGGCGGACGCGCTCAACGACCGCGCGCGCGCGATCCGCGGATCGACGATCCTCGTGCTCGGCGTCGCGTACAAGGCCAACGTGGGCGACACGCGCGATTCGCCGGCGCTCGAGATCATCGACGCGCTGCTGCTCAAGGGCGCGCGCGTCGAGTACCACGACCCGCACGTGCCGGCGATCACCGTGAACGGGGTGCGGCTCGAGTCAGTCGACTGGGCGCAGGCCGACCTCGGCGGGCGCGACGTGGTCCTGATCCTCACCGCGCACGCGGGGTACGACTGGCCCGCCATCGTGGAGGCGTCGCGGCTCGTCGTCGACACGCGCAACGCCGCGGCGGGTTGCGGGGCGCCGGGCAAGATCATCCGGCTGTGAGCGCGGCATGAGCCATGCGCAGCCGCTCCGGCCGGCGGCCCGTCCCACGGGTGAGGCCGCCCCGCCGCTCTCGGACACGCTGCTCGCCGTCGTGCAGTCGCTCCGGCCCCGGCAGTGGGTCAAGAACCTGTTCGTCTTCGCGGGGCTCGTCTTCGCCGAGCGCCTGTTCACGCCGTCCGCGGCCGTGGCGCTCGGCGCCTTCGCCGTGTTCTGCGCGCTGTCCGGGGCGGTCTACCTGCTCAACGACGTCGCCGACCGGGA
The DNA here is from genome assembly GCA_016184125.1 of Candidatus Rokuibacteriota bacterium. GTDB lineage: Bacteria > Methylomirabilota > Methylomirabilia > Rokubacteriales > CSP1-6 > AR8. The sequence goes on from JACPDG010000059.1 coordinate 2,788, forward strand.
GCGCGACCGCCGCCATCCGCAGAAGCGCCACCGTCCGATCGCGTCCGGACGCCTGGGCGTCGGCGCCGCGGTCGTGCTCGCCGTCGTGCTCGCCGCGGCCGCCCTCGGCGCCGGCCTTGCCGTCAACCGTGGCTTCGCGCTCACCGCGTTCGCGTACGTCGTGCTGCTCGGACTCTACTCCGCGTGGCTCAAGCACGTCGTGATCGTCGACGTGCTGGTCGTCTCGATGGGCTTCGTGCTCCGGGCGGTGGCGGGCGCGCTCGCCATCGCCGTCGAGATCTCCGGCTGGCTCCTGATCTGCACGATCCTGATCGCGCTGTTCCTGGCCCTCGGCAAGCGGCGCCACGAGGTGCTCGCCCTCGCCGACGCGGCCGCGCGGCACCGGCCGATCCTCGAGGAGTACAGCGCGGCGCTGCTCGACCAGATGATCGCCGTGGTGACGGCCTCGACCGTCACGGCCTACGCGCTGTACACGATGTCGCCCGAGACGGTGGCCAAGTTCCACACGCGCCTGCTGCCGGCGACGCTGCCGTTCGTGCTCTACGGCATCTTCCGCTACCTGTACCTGCTCTATCACCGGCAGCTCGGCGGCAACCCGTCCGAGCTGTTCCTGAACGACAAGGCGCTGCTGTGGAACACGGTCGCGTGGATCGCCGTGGTCCTGCTGGTCATCTACGGACCCGCGACACTGTTCGAGCGATGACGACTCGAAGCCAGGTCGCGGTGCTCAGGACGCAGCCGGAGACGGTGGTCGAGGACTATGGCCGCCTGATGCGGCTTTCGAAGTACGACCAGGCCGTCCCGCGAGAGCACGAGCTGATCCTCAAGCTGAACCTGTCGTGGACGAAGTACTTCCCGGCGTGCTCGAGCCAGCCGTGGCAGGTGGACGGGATCCTGACGACCCTCCTCGCCGACGGGTACGACCGCGCGCGCATCTTGCCGGTCGAGAACAAGACGGTCGTCACGAATCCGGTCGAGGGCTGCCGCAACAACAGGTGGGACCCGGTCCTGCGGCGCCACGGGGTGGCATTCATCCCGCTGCCGGAGGTCGAGTGGACCGTCTACCGGTTCACGAGCCCGTTGCTCCGGCTGAACCGGATCTTCCCCGCCGGGATCGAGATCCCGAGGATGTACGTGGGGAAGAATATCCTCCAATTACCCACGATGAAGACGCACGGGCACTCCACGACGACCGGCGCCATCAAGAACAGCTTCGGCGGGCTGCTCAAGGAAGTCCGGCACTACGCGCACGAGTTCATGCACGAGGTGCTCGTCGACCTGATGTACATGCAACGCGAGCTGCATCCCGGGATCTTCGCCGTGATGGACGGCACCGTCATGGGCGACGGCGCCGGGCCGCGCACGATGGTGCCGCGCGTCGGCAACCTCATCCTCGCCGCGGCGGATCAGGTCGCGATCGACGCGATCGCGGCCAAGATCATGGGCTTCGATCCCATGGCGATCCCCTACCTGCGCATGTGCCACGAGCGCGGGCTCGGCGTGGCCGACCCCCGAGAGATCGAGATCGTCGGCGATGCGGAGGCCGCCGACGTCACCATGGGCTTCAAGACGAGCCGGAGCCTCGTCATCTGGGGCGACCAGCTCATCCGCCGCGGTCCGCTGCGCCCGCTCAAGCGCCTGCTGCTGCATTCGCCGCTGGTCGTGTGGGCGCCGTTCGCGTCGAACGTCTACCACGACTTCCTGTGGTACCCGACGGTCGGTCGCGGTCGCATCCGCGCGTTCCGCGACACGCCATGGGGCCGGCTCTTCGACCGCTACTGACGACTATCGAGATGGGGGGACTAGCGAAGCCCCCCACACCCCCCGGGCTCGGAGCCGTCCCGGGGGACCCGGGACGGCCCTCGAGCACCCGATGCGACCAGCGAAGCCCCCCAAGCCTCCCGATCGCTCGCACACGCCCCGGGGGGGTGCGCGGACGCACCCGTGGAACCCGGGGCGCGGCTCGATCATCGGATTCGTTCACAGCCTCTGATGTCCCGAGGCGCCGCGCCGAGACTCCACGGCCGCCGTAGTACAATCTTGTACTACGAGGAGGTGTCGCGATGCCGACGAGCGTGCGACTCGACGCGAAGACGGAGATTCTGGTGACCCGCCTCGCGCGGAAGACCGGCCGCACGAAGTCCCAGGTGATCCGGGATGCGATCGCCCGGCTCGCTGAAGACGGCGACGGCGCCGAGAAGCGGGCGAAGACCCCCTACGAGGCGATGAAGCACCTGATCGGGATCGCTGACAGCGGAGGTGCGAACCTGTCCGAACGGACGGGGGAGAAGTTCACGGCACGGCTCCGCGAGCAGGCTCGTGCGCGCCGTTCTCGTTGACGCCGGGCCGCTGGTGGCGCTGTTCGACCGCAGTGATCGGCACCACGAGCGCTGCCGGGAGGCGCTGCGGTCGATCGACGCGCCGCTCGTCAGCGCGTGGCCGGTGTTGACGGAGGCGATGCACCTCTTGGGATTCTCCTGGGACGCGCAGCGCGCCCTCTGGGACCTGCTGGACTCCGAGACGCTCGCGCTGCTGCCGCTCGAGTACGCCGACGCGCTCCGTATGAAGCGCCTCATGGCGACATACCGGGACTTGCCGATGGACCTTGCGGATGCTGCGCTGGTGAGGCTCGCCGAGCGCGAAGGGGTCCGGGAGATCTTCACCATCGATCGCCGCGACTTCAGCCTGTACCGGCCTGCGAAGATCGGCCGATTCACGATCGTGCCCTGACGTGCCGGAGGGGCGCGCCGGGTCTGCCGGTAAAGCCGCGATAGAATACACCTTCATGGCACCTGACACCGCGCCGACAAGGGACGGCACCGTCCGCGTGCGCTTCGCGCCGAGCCCGACGGGCCACCTCCACGTCGGCGGCGCCCGCACGGCGCTCTTCAACTGGCTCTACGCCAGGCACCACGGCGGGACCTTCATCCTCCGCATCGAGGACACCGACCGCTCCCGATCCACCGAGGAGAACATCCACTCGATCGTGGACGCGCTCCGCTGGCTCGGGCTCGACTGGGACGAGGGGCCGCCCATGCCCGGGTACCGCCAGACCGAGCGGATGGATCTCTACCGCGAGCACGCCGAGCGGCTTCGCGCCGCCGGCCGCGCGTACTACTGCGACTGCCCGCCCGAGCTGCTCGACGCGGAGCGCAAGCAGGCCGAGGCGCGCAAGGAGACGTTCCGCTACTCCGGGCGCTGCCGCGAGCGAGGGCTGACCGCCGGGGCGCTGCGCCTGCGCATCCCCGACGAGGGTGCGACCGTCGTCGACGACCTGACGCACGGGACGGTCACGTTCGAGCGCACGCAGCTCGACGACTGGATCCTCGTGCGCTCGGACGGCACGCCGACGTACAACTTCTGCGTCGTGGTCGATGACGTCACCATGCGGATCACGCACGTCATCCGCGGCAACGACCACCTGTCGAACACGCCGAAGCAGATCCTCTGCTACGAGGCGCTCGGCTACCCCGTGCCGGCCTTCGCGCACGTCTCGATGATCCTCGGCCCGGACCGGAGCCGGCTGTCCAAGCGCCACGGCGCCACGTCGGTGCAGGCGTTCCGCGATGCGGGCATCCTGCCCGACGCGATGGTCAACTCCCTCGCCCGTCTCGGCTGGGCGCACGGCGACCAGGAGATCTTCACGCGCGACGAGCTCGTCGCGCTCTTCGACATCAAGGACGTGGCCTCCGCGGGTGCGATCTTCGACCGGCAGAAGCTCTCCTGGCTGTCGCTCCAGTACATGAAGGCCATGGATGGGCGGCGACTGGCGGAGCTCGCCGCGCCGTTCGTGGAGCGCGCGGGCCTGCCGGTGCCGCCGCCCGATCAGCTCGCGCGGATGGCCGAGACGCTGCGCGAGCGCGCGAGCACGCTGGTCGAGCTCGTCGAGACCGGCCGCTTCTACTTCGAGCGCCCCCGGGCGTACGAGCCGAAGGCGGCGCAGAAATTCTTCACCGCCGACGGCGCCTCCCGCCTCGGCCTGCTCATCGAGCGGCTCGCAGCGCTCGAGGCGTTCACGGCACCCGCGATCGAGCCGGTGTACCGCGCGCTCGTGGACCGGCTCGGCGTCAAGCTGGTCGACCTCGCGCAGCTCACCCGGCTCGCGCTGACCGGACGGACGGCGTCGCCGCCCATCTTCGACGTGCTCGCCATCCTCGGACGCGAGGAGTCGCTCGCGCGTCTCCGCGTTGCGCGCGACGCGTGCGTCGGGGGTCTGGGGGCCATGTCGGGGCCCACGGCCGAGCGGGGGATCGAGGAGCGCCCCGGGTCCCCCGGGGCGCTTCCGAGCGTCGGGGGGTCTGGGGGCCATGTCGGGGCCCCCAGAAGAAAACGATGAGGCTCCTCCTCGCCCGGCACGGCCAGTCGGTCTGGAACAGCGAGCGCCGGTTCCAGGGCTCGACGGACATCGAGCTCTCGGACGTCGGTCGCGCGCAGGCGGCTGCGCTCGGTCGCGCGCTCCGGAGCACACGGCTCGCCGCGGCGTACGCGAGCCCGATGCGTCGGGCGCGGGAGACGGCCCAGATCGCGCTGGCCGAAGCGGGCGTGCCCATCGTGCCGATCGTCCCGATCGAGGAGCTCCGCGAGCTGTGCCTCGGGGACTGGGAGGGGTGCACGGTGGACGAGGTGCGCGCGCGGGACGGCGATCCCTACCGCGCGTGGGTGAGGGCGCCGCTCGACTGCCCGCCGCCGCGCGGCGAGCCGTTGCCCGAGGTCTGCGCGCGCGTGCGCGGCGCGATCGAGCGGATCGGCGCGGCGCATCCGGACGGCGAGGACGTCCTCGTCGTGGCCCACGGCGGCGTCATCAGCGTCTACGCCTGCTGGCTCCTCGGCTGCTCGTTCAACTGGCTGTGGCGGCTCCGGGTCGACAACGCGTCGGTCACCGTCGTGAAGCCGCCGCGGGTCGTGTCGCTCAACGACACGTCGCACCTCGGCGCCGGGCTTCGCTCGAACGCGCCCCCGCGCGTCGAGGTCATCCGGGAGACGGCGGCCGAATGACGGTCCTGCTCGCCCTGTTCGGGGGCATGGCGCTCCTGCTGTACGGCATCCAGCTCGCGGGCGAGAGCCTGCAGCGCGCCGCGGGCGGCCGGTTGCGCGGGCTGCTCACCGGGCTCGCGCGCAACCGGGTCACGGCAGTCGCGTCCGGGGCGACGGTCACCGCCATCATCCAGTCGTCGTCGGCGACCACCGTCATGCTGATCGGCTTCGTCGCCGCGGGACTGATGACGTTCCGCCAGACCCTCGGCATCATCCTGGGCGCGGACATCGGCACGACGTTCACGGTCCAGCTCATCGCGTTCCGGATCACCGACTACTCGCTGCTGCTGGTCGGCCTCGGCTTCACGATCATCTTCGCGAGTCGCCGTCGCTCCGTCCGCGACTTCGGCCAGGCGATCCTCGGCTTCGGTCTCATCTTCCTCGGGCTGAAGCTCGTGCTCGACGGCGTGGCGCCCCTCAGGGCGAACCCCCTCGCCAGCCAGCTCATCACGTCCGTCGCCGACAGCCCCATCATGGCGGTTCTCGCCGCGGCCATCTTCACCGCGCTCGTGCACTCTTCGGCCGCGACGATCGGGCTCGCGCTCGCGCTCGCCTCGCAGGGGCTGCTCGCCCTCGACGGGGCCGTCGCGATCGTGCTCGGCGCGAACATCGGCACGTGCGTGACCGCGCTCATGGCCGCGACCGGCGCGTCCGCCGAGGCCAAGCGCGTCGCCGTCGCCCACATCGCGTTCAAGGTGCTCGGCGCGGCGATCGTGTTCCCGTTCATCGACCCGTTCACGGCGCTCGTCGCGACGACGGCCGCCGACCCCGCGCGCCAGATCGCGAACGCGCACACGCTCTTCAACTTCGGGATCAGTCTCGCGTTCCTGCCGTTCACGCCGTGGGCGGCGCGGACGATCGAGGCGCTCGTGCCCGAGGACCAGACGGGCGACAACCCCTTCCGCACGCGCTACCTCGACGAGCGCGCGCTGGACCAGCCGGCGCTCGCGCTCGGCCAGGCCACGCGCGAAGCGCTGCGGATGGCCGACGTCGTCCAGGGGATGCTCCGCGACGTCGTCCCGGTGTTCGCGAAGGACAACCAGGAGCTGCTCGAGGAGGTCGAGCGGCGCGACGACCAGGTCGACTTCCTCGAGCGCGAGATCAAGCTGTTCCTCGCGCGGCTCGACCGGTCCGCGATGGGCGCGGAGCTCGCGCGCAAGGAGATCGGGCTCATCTCGGTCATCGGGAACCTCGAGAACATCGGCGACATCATCGACAAGAACCTCATGGAGCTGGGGCGCAAGAAGCTCTATCACGGCCGCCGGTTCTCGGACGCCGGGTGGGCCGAGATCCTCGAGTTCCACGGGATGGTCTCGAAGAACCTGGAACGCGCGATCGCCGCGTTCGCCGCGAACGACCGCGCGCTCGCGCAGGAGGTGCTCGACCAGCGCCCGGCGATGCGGCAGCGCGAGCGCGAGCTGCGCGAGTCGCACCTCGAGCGCCTGCGCCAGGGCCTCGCCGAGTCGCTCGAGACGTCCGAGATCCACCTCGACATCCTCACGAACCTCAAGCGCATCAGCTCGCACGTCTCCGCGCTCGTGTTCCCGATCCTCGAGGAGGTTTGATCCCATGAAGAAGATCGAGGCCATCATCAAGCCGTTCAAGCTCGACGACGTGAAGGAGGCCCTCACGGAGATCGGCGTCATCGGCATGACCGTCACCGAGGTGCGCGGGTTCGGGCGGCAGAAGGGGCACACCGAGCTCTACCGCGGTTCCGAGTACACGGTGGACTTCCTCCCGAAGGTGAAGATCGAGGTCGTGGTGCCCGACCACCTCGTCGACAAGGTCGTCTCCACGATCGTCGGGGCGGCCAAGACCGGCTCGATCGGCGACGGCAAGGTCTTCGTCCTGCCGATCGACGAGTCGATCCGCATCCGGACGGGGGAGACCGGAGAGGCCGCCGTTTAACGGTGTGGGGGGCCCCGAGATGGCCCCCCACGCCCCCCAGCGCTCGCAACCGGCCCGGGGGACCCGGGCCGGTGCTCGGGATCGCGCTTGGCCGGGCCCCGACATGGACCCCCACGCCCCGGCTCTACCCCGCCTCACCGACACCGTCGCGGGGCTGCGCCGGTCGCTCCGGCGCCTCGGCTTCGCTGACACCATGCGCGCGGGCAGGAACATCGCGGCGCTCACGCCGGCGCCGCGGGACGCCGAGCTGCTCGCCGTGGCATGGCCACGCGTGCTCGCGGAGCTCGCTGCCGCGCCCGACCCGGACATGGCGCTCAACAATCTCGAGCGTCTGGCCGAGGTCCTCGATCGCCCGACGCTGTTCAGCACGCTCGCGACCCACCCCGGGGCCGCGCACCTGCTCGCACGGCTCGGCGGGTCGAGCCAGTTCCTCGCGGACGTGCTCCGCCGCTGGCCGAACACGTTCGCGTGGCTGCTCGAGCCGCGGACGATGCGCCAGTGGCTGCCCGAGGAGCTCGCCGATGACCTGGAGCAGTCCGCGGGCCGGCGGACGACGCGGGAGGGTCGCATGAATGCGATCCGCCGCTTCAAGTACCGGCACGTGCTCCGCATCGGCGTTCGCGACCTGCTCGGGGACGCCGACCTCACCGTCACCACCGAGGAGCTCTCGCACATGGCCGACGCCGGTCTCGCCGCGGCGTGGCGGGCGGCCGAAGCGGCCGCGCGCGCGCAGTACGGCGCACCGCTCGACGAGGCCGGTGCCGAGACCGGCATGGCGGTCGTGGGCATGGGAAAGCTCGGCGGCGAGGAGCTGAACTACTCGTCGGACATCGACCTCGTGTTCGTCTACGGCGCCGACGGCCGGACCGCGGGCGGGGAGGCGGGGCGCATCGACAACGCCGAGTACTTCGATCGCGTGTGCCGGGACATCGTCTCGATGATCGACACCGCCACCGACGAGGGCTCGGTGTTCCGGGTCGACCTGAGACTCCGGCCGGAGGGACGCGTCGGCCAGATGGTGCTCTCCCTCGACGGCTATCGTGCCTATCACGCCGAGCGCGCCGAGCCGTGGGAGCGCCAGGCGCTCCTCAAGGCGCGCGTCTGCGCGGGCGACGCGCGGGTGGCGGTGGCGTTCGCCCGCCTGGTGCGTGACGTGGTCTACCGCGCGGGGGTCGACGAGCGCATCGTGGGGGCCGTCCGGGACATGAAGCGCGAGATCGACCGCCAGCAGAGGGCCAGGGGCTCCGAGCGCGACAACGTCAAGCTCGGGCGCGGCGGGATCCGCGAGATCGAGTTCCTCGTCCAGGCGATGCAGCTCCTCTACGGCGGCGACGACCCGTGGCTGCGGGAGCGCAACACGCTGAAGGCGATCTTCCGGCTGGCGGAGCGCGGGTACCTGGCGCCGGCCCTCGGGCGGCGGCTGTCCCACGCGTACGTGTACCTGCGCACCGTCGAGCACCGGCTCCAGATCCTGCACGAGCTCCAGACGCACACGCTCCCCGCCGATCCCGGCGAGCTCGGCCGTCTCGGCCGGCGTCTGAGGTTTCCCGGCACGGTCGGCGAGGCGGCGCGCGCCTTCCGCGCGCATCACCGGCAGGTCACCGACGACGTCCACCGGGCGTTCCGCGAGTTCTTCCGGGAGCGCCCGCGCGGCGCACCGGTGCGCACGAAGCTGCCGAGCACGATGGCGCTCAAGGCCACGGGCTTCCGGGATCCCGAACGTGCCCTCGCGAACCTCCGGCTCGTGGCGGAGGGGCGCCCGCTCGTGCCGTACGCCGCCGCGATGCGCGGCGCGCTGGCGCGGCTCGTGCCGATGCTGCTCGACGCGCTCTGGAAGAGCCCGGATCCCGACGAGGCGCTGAACCAGTTCGAGCGCTTCCTCTCCGCCGTCGGACCGCGCGCGGGGCTGATCGAGACGCTCGCGAGCGAGCCCGACACGCTGGCAGGCCTCGTGAGACTCTGCGCGGGCGGCGACCTGCTCACGCAGCTGCTGATCGCGCAGCCGGAGCTGCTGTCCCGGCTCGCGGACCCGGCGTCGATCGCGCGGCCGAAGCGCGAAGTGGGCTTCCGCGCCGCGCTCGCCCCGGCGCTGTCGCCCGGCCTCACGGCCGGCGAGCAGCGCGACACGCTGCGACGGAGCAAGCAGGCGGAGGAGCTCGCGATCGTCTGGCGTTACCTGCTCGGTCTCACGACGATCGAGGCGTACTCGCGCGAGATGACCGCGCTCGCCGAGGCGACGCTCGCCGCCGGCTGGCTCCTGACGCTGGCGCCGCTCGTCGAGCGTCACGGGGTGCCACGCGATGCGCACGGCGCGTTCGTGCCGGCGGTGATCGTGGCCATGGGCAAGCTCGGCGGCCGCGAGCTGACGACCGGGTCCGACCTCGACGTGTTCGTGACCTTCGGTCGCGACGGCGAGACCGACGGCGAGCACCCCATCGACGCCCACACGTTCTACGACACCGCCGTGGAACGGCTGGCGGGCACGCTGGGCGAGATCACGGCGGCCGGCGTCGCGTTCCCGGTGGACCTGAGGCTCCGGCCCGGCAGCAAGGGCAGCGGCTTCGCGTCGGGCCTCGGCGCGCTCGAGCGGTACTACGAGGAGTGGGGCGATCTGTGGGAGCGGCAGACGTTGACGCGGGCCCGGGTCGTGGCCGGTGACCCGCGTCTGGCGCGCGCCGTGATCCGCGCCCTGCGCCAGCTCGTGTACGGCGCGGCGCTGCCCCACGCGTCGGTGAAGGAGATCACGACCGTGCGGCGGCGGATGGAGGTCGAGCTCGGCAAGGAGACGCCCGGCCGCCTGCACGTGAAGTACGGCCGCGGCGGTCTCGTCGACATCGAGTTCCTCGTCCAGACCCTCCAGCTCGTGCACGGCGCCGAGCGGCCCGCCGTCCGGCGGGCCGGCACGCTCGCGGGTCTGCGCGCCCTCGGACGCGCCGGCGTCCTCGATCCCAAGCGCGTCGAAGTGCTCGCCGACCACTGGCGGTTCCTGCGCCGCGTATCCGCGGCCACGCGCCTGCTCGGCGCCCGCCCCGCCGACGTCATCGAGCTTCACGGACCGATGCCCGCGCGGCTGGCCACGGCGCTCGGACAGGCGTCCCGCAAGGAATTCCTGGAGGACTACCGACGCCGCACCGACGCGGTGCGCGCGGCGTACCGGGAGGTGCTCGCGTGAGTCGCACGCTGTACATCGTGGACGGGCACTCGCACCTGTTTCGGGCGTACCACGCGGTCGGCTACCTGTCGACGTCGAAGGGCGTGCCGAGTCACGCCGTGCTCATCCTCTCGACGATGCTCTGGAAGCTCGTGCGCGAGGAGCGACCCGACTTCCTCGGCATCGCGTCCGACCCGCCCGGCCCCACGTTCCGCGACGCGATGTTCGCGGAGTACAAGGCGACCCGCACCGGCATGCCCGACGACCTCGTCCGCCAGCTTCCGTACGTCCGCCGGCTCTTCGAGGCGCTGCACACGCCGGTCGTCGAGGTGTCGGGGTACGAGGCGGACGACGTGCTCGCGACGATCGTCGCCCGGGCGCTCGCGCACGACGATCTCGACGTCGTGATCGTCACCGGGGACAAGGACATGCTCCAGCTCGTCGGCCCGCGCGTGCGCGTCCTGAGCGTGCTCGGGCGCACCGGCGAGCGCGTCGTGTACGACGAGGCGAAGGTCAGGGAGCGCTGGGGCGTCGAGCCCGCCCAGATCCCCGACGTCCTCGCGCTCATGGGCGATGCGATCGACAACATCCCCGGCGTGCGGGGCGTCGGCGAGAAGACCGCGGTGAAGCTCGTCACCCAGTTCGGGAGCGTCGAACGGCTGTACGAGAACCTCTCGCTCGTCGGCGGCAAGCTGCGCGAGACGCTCGCGGCCGGCCGCAAGGACGCGCTGCTGTCGCGGGAGCTCACGGTGCTGAACCATGACGTGCCCCTCGACTTCGAGCTGGGAGCGTTCCGCCGCGTCGAGCCGGACTGGGTGAAGCTGCGGGCGCTGTGGATGGAGATGGAGTTCACGCGGCTGCTCAAGGAGCTGCCGGCGATCACGGTCGCGCCGAGCGCCGGGCCCGTGGAGACGCTCGCCGACGAGGCCGAGGTCCGGGCGTGGCTCGCTCGCGTGCCGCCCGGAGCGCCGATCGCGCTCGACTGGGCGGGCGAGGCCAGGCCGCCGCGGCCGCGTCTCGCCGGGCTCGCCGTCTACCATCCGGACGGCGATGCGGCGTCGCTCGCGCCCGAGGTGGCCGCGCCGGTCATCGAATCCGGACATGAGCTCCTGATCCACGACGCCAAGCCCGTGGTGGCGTGGTGCCTGGCGCGCGGGCTCCGCGTGCCGGCCGTCGAGGACAGCGCGCTGGCCGCGTACCTGCTCAACCCCGCCCGGCAGACGTACCGGCTGGACGAGATCTGCATGGAAGCGTTCGGCGAGTGCCCGCCCGCGCTCCCGGCGGCGGGCTCCGGCGGGGACCTCGAGACGGTGCTCGGGGAACGCGCACGGTGGGTGTGGAGATTCTGGGAGCACGCGGGCGCCGACCTCGACGAGCGCGGGCTCCGCGCGATCTACGACGACATGGAGCTGCCGCTCGTGGAGATCCTCGCCGTGATGGAGCGGCACGGCATCCGCGTCGATCCCGGCCGTCTCGAGGGGTTCGCGAAGGAGCTCGAGCGCACGCTCGACAACCTCACGCGCGAGATCTACGAGCTCGCGGGCGGACCGTTCACGATCGCCTCGCCGAAGCAGCTCGCGCACGTGCTGTTCGAGACGCTCGGGCTGCCCGCGATCCGGAAGACGAAGACGGGCTACTCGACCGACGCGGACGTCCTCACCGAGCTGGCCACCCGCCACGAGCTGCCCGCGAAGGTGCTCGAGCACCGCGCGCTGTCGAAGCTCAAGGGCACGTACGCCGACGCGCTGCCGGTGCTCGTGAACCCGTCGACGGGGCGCATCCACACGACGTTCAACCAGCTCGTCGCCGCGACCGGCCGGCTCTCCTCGCAGGACCCCAATCTCATGAACATCCCGATCCGGACCGAGCTCGGCCGGCGCATCCGGGCCGCGTTCATCCCGGAGGAGGGGTGGCGCTTCGTCGCCGCGGACTACTCGCAGATCGAGCTCCGGATCCTGGCGCACCTCTCCGGAGAGGAGGCGATCATCGAGGCGTTCCAGCGTGGCGAGGACATCCACACGCGGACCGCCTGCGAGGTCTTCAAGATGCTCCCGGAGCAGGTGACGTCGCTCCAGCGCACGATCGCGAAGAGCGCCAACTACGCGATCCTCTACGGGGTGTCCGCCTTCGGGCTGTCCCAGGCGACGAAGATCGACCAGAAGGAGGCGCAGCGGTACATCGAGGCCTACTTCCGCACGCATCCGAAGGTGCGCGAGTTCATCGACACGACGCTCGCCGAGGGGCGCGAGCGCGGGTACGTGTCGACGCTGCTCGGGCGCCGCCGGTATCTCCCGGACCTGCGCAGCGGCAACCCCGTCGCGCGGAACGCCGCGGAGCGGATGGCCATGAACGCGCCGGTGCAGGGGACGGCGAGCGACATGATCAAGATCGCGATGGTGCGGATGCACCGGGCGCTCGCCGAGCGCGCCCTCGCGGCGCGGATGCTGCTCCAGGTCCACGACGAGCTCCTGTTCGAGGCGCCGCCCGGGGAGGTGGCCGAGATCGAGCGGCTCGCGCGGGAGGTCATGGTGAGCGCGTTGCCGCTGCGCGTCCCGATCGTGGTGGACGTGAAGTCCGGGAAGGACTGGTCGGAGATATGACCGTCGAAGGGGGACTTCGTCCCCCTCCGAGCCGCGAGGCTTAGCATGCGGGTATTTCTGCTCGTCGGACTCACGGGGGGGATCGCGACGGGAAAGAGCACGGTCTCCGAGATGTTCCGGCGGCACGGATGCGTCGTCATCGACGCCGACGTGCTCGCGCGCGAGGTCGTCGAGCCCGGCGAGCCGGCGCTCGCGCAGATCGTCGAGGCGTTCGGCCGCGACGTGCTCCAGCCCGATGGGCGGCTCGACCGAAAGAAGGTCGGGGCGATGGTCTTCGGGGACGCGGCCAAGCGCAAGCGGCTCGAGGAGATCACGCACCCTGCCATCCGCGAGCGGTTCGCGCGACGCGTGGCCGAGCTCACGGCCGAGCGCTTCCGCGGCATCGCGCTTTTCGACGCGCCCGTCATCATCGAGAGCGGCAACGACAAGACCATGGACCGCCTCGTCGTCGTGGCCGCGAACGAGGAGACGCAGCTGGCGCGGCTGATGGCGCGGGACGGCATCGACCGCGAGGCCGGGATGCAGCGTATCCGGAGCCAGATGCCGATCGCCGAGAAGGTGAAGCTGGCGGACTACGTCATCTGGAACGACGGTGAGCTGACGCAGACAGACGAGCAGGTCACGCGTGTCCACGCGGCTCTGAACGCGGAGCTCGAGCTCGGTCACCGGTTGACTGTTCCACCTTCCCCGGGATCGAGGAGCGCGACGAGCCAGGGCCCGGAGGCGGTCGCCGAACGGCTTCGACTCGCGCTCGAGTTGCATGGCGTCGGCGAGGCGATGATGCGGCAAACACTGCGGCGTGAACATCCCGACGCCGACGACGCCGAGATCGAAGCGCGGATCCTCGCATGGCTGCAGGAACGCCCAGGTGCCGAGTTCGGCGACTCGGTGGGGCGCCCCGCCCCGTGGCCCCTGACCGGCCCGTGAGCCGGGTCGAGGCCGCGCTGCGGCGCATCGGCCGGGACCTCGGTGACCTCGGCCGCTGGACTGCGCTCGTCGGCGGCCTCGCCGTTTCAGCCCGGACGGAGCCACGCTTCACTCGCGACGCCGACCTCGCGGTTCTCGTGAACGACGACCGCGACGCCGCGACGCTCGTTCGATCGCTCCAGGCGCGGAGTTGGCGAGTACTGGCCGCCGTCGAGCAGGAGGCGACAGCGCGACTTGGAGCGGTCCGGTTGTCGTCGGATGCAGAGGTCGACCACGGCGTTGTCGTCGATCTCCTGTTCGCGTCATCTGGCATCGAGCCGGAGATCGTTGCGGCTGCCGAGAGCGTGGAGATCCTGCCCGGCGTTGTGATCCCCGTCGCGCAGCTCGGCCACCTGATCGCCCTCAAGGTCCTCGCGCGCGACGATCGCACGAGACCGCAGGACGTTGCCGACCTCGTCGCGCTTCTCGCCACGGCCGATGCCGAAGCCATCGCCCTCGCCCGGGACGCGCTCGCGCTGGTGGTCGCCCGCGGCTTCCATCGGCGGCGCGATCTGCTGGCCGACCTCGATGCTGCGCTGGCCGATCCGGGCCCGCGCGGCTCTCGAGACCGGTGTCGCCGGTGAGCGACAAGCGGCGCGCGCTCGGCCAGCACTTCCTGCGCGATCGAGCCGTCGCGCGTGCGATCGTCGATCTCGTCGCCCCGGCGTCCGGCGACCTCGTCGTCGAGATCGGTCCCGGTGAAGGCGCGCTCACGGCAGACCTCGCCGGCCGGGCCGGACGCCTCATCGCCCTGGAGGTCGATCGCGCGCTTGCCGTCCGGCTCCGTGAGCGCTTCTCGGCCGTTCCGACCGTCGAGGTCCTCGAGGCGGACGCGAGGACCTGGGACTACGGCCTGCTCGAGCGCCCGTCCGGGGGCCGCGTGCTCGTCGTCGGCAACCTGCCGTACAGCGTCTCGAAACCGATCCTCATGGCGCTCGTCGCGGCCCGCGAGGTCGTCGACGACATGGCGCTCATGCTGCAGCTCGAGGTGGCCGAGCGCCTGGCCGCGCCGCCGGGCGGCAAGGTGTACGGGAGCCTTTCGGTGCTCACGCAGCTCCACTGCGAGGCTCGCGTCGCGTTCCGGGTTCCGCCCGGCGCATTCAAACCGCCGCCGAAGGTCGACTCCGCGGTCGTCCATCTCACGCCCCTCCGGGCTCCCCGCGTTCTCGTCGGCGACGAGGCGCGCTTCCATGCGGTCGTGCGGGCCGCGTTCTCGCAGCGACGGAAGATGCTCGGCAACGCCGTCGCGGGCGGTCTCGCGCTCCCCGTCGATCTCGTGCGCCGGGCGGCGGAGGCCGTCGGCATCGACCCCGCTCGGCGTGCGGAAACGCTGACGATCGAGGAGTTCGCAGCCCTGGCCCGGAGCCTGGCCGAGGTGCGGGCCCGGCGCGCGTGAACGAACCGGGTGGTCGAGGAGCGCCGCGGGGCCCTTCGAGGCCCCGGGCCGAGCGCGAGCCCGAGGCGCGGCCCGGGTTTCCCGGGCCGTGTCCGAGCGCCGGGGGGCATGGGGGGCCCTTCGAGGCCCCCCATGAAAATCGATCTGGCGTGATCGGCGGGGTTCCCGGTTATGATGGGGCCCTCACGCTGGTAAACCGGATGACGCATCGCTGGAAGCTGGGCCGCCGTCTCCTCCTCGTCGTGCTGTGCGCCGAGCTGCTGTCGCTGGCCGGCGCCGCGACGGTTCTCCCGCGATGGGTCTCGATCGACGCGATCCGCGCGTGGCTCGTCTCGCGGCCACCCGAGCCGCCCCCCGCGCCATCGGAGACGCCGAATCCGTCCAGCCCGGATGGTGCACCGGGCGCGTCGAACGTCGCGCCACCCGCCGCCGAGAAGCGGCCGGAGCCGCGCGTGCAGGCGATCGCGGTGCGTCGCGGCGACACCCTGCTGCGCGCGCTCGCGCGCGAGGGCGTCGAGCACCGCGTCGGCCTGAGCATCGCCGACGCGCTGCGCGGAAGCGGCGCCAACCTCAGGCGGATCCGCCCGAGCCACACGCTCGAGGTCACGTGGAGCCTCGACGGCGAGCCGATCGCGGTGCACTACGTGCCGAGCCCGTGGCTCGGCTACGTCGCGATGGCGACCGATGGAGGCTGGGAGGTGCGCCGTGCGGAGACGCGGCCCGACGTGCGCGTCGAGGTGGTCGCCGGCGAGGTGCGGCGCTCGCTCTTCGAGGCCGTCGAGGCGAGCGGGGCCATGCCCCAGCTCGCCTTCGATCTCGCGGAGATCTTCGCCTCGGAGTTCGACTTCACCGCCGACACGCGCGCGGGCGACCGCTTCCGGCTCCTCGTGGAGAAGCGGTATGCCGGTGACACGTTCGTCGACTACGGCCAGATCCTCGTCGCCCAGTACGTGAGCGACGGCCAGGCGCTGACCGGCATCGGATTCGAGCGGTCCGGGGCCTGGCGCTTCTACGACCGCGACGGCCGGTCGCTCAAGAAGTCGTTCCTGAAGTCGCCGCTCGAGTTCACGCGGATCACCTCCGGGTTCACGTACGCGCGCCCGCATCCGATCCTCGGCGGCACGCGCCCGCACCTCGCGATCGACTACGCGGCGCCGCCCGGCACGCCGGTGCGCGCGGTCGCGGACGGTCGCGTCATCGCCGCGGGATGGAACGGGGGCAACGGCATCTCGGTCCGGCTCAAGCACCGCGCGGGGTACGAGACGATGTACAACCACCTGTCGCGGCTGGCGCCGGGCGTGCGCCGAGGCGCGCGGGTCACGCAGCGGCAGGTGATCGGCTACGTCGGGTCCACGGGGCTGTCCACCGGCCCGCACCTCGACTACCGCGTGGCGAAGGGCGGCCGCTTCGTGAACCCGCTGTCCGAGAAGTTCCTCCCCGGGGAGCCGATCCCGGCGTCCGAGCGCGCCGAGTTCCTCGCGCACGCCCGCGACCTCGCCCGCCGGCTGGAGGACGAAGCTCCCTTCTGAGATTCGCGTTGATCCGGCCGCTCTTTGCTCTGGCCAGCGCCTCCGCGCACGGGTCTCCCACTCTCGCCGCCCTGCGCGACACCCTGCTACCCAAGCTCATCTCGGGCGAGCTCGCGCCAAAGAAAGCGCATTGGCGCCGGCGGCTTGAACGGCCCCACGCCCCCGTCGCCAGTGGTGCCTGACACATGGCCCTGTCGCGCCTGACCTTCCACTGCCAATTCCGGCGTTTTGCCCAAGAGGTGCGGCGTTCCAGCGGGCAGCCGTTTACGTCTTTCCACGAAGGGCTGCCCAAGAAGTGGGAGGGCTACAAGGAAGAAGTACTCCGCGCCACATCGAAGTGAAGGCAGCTGCGCAGTCGGGAGGACGACTCTCGTTCTTCGTGACAGCGAATGAATGGAGGCAGAGCCGTTCGCTGCCGAACTACCATTTCTACCTCGTGTTGAACGCTGAATCGAGAAAACGGTCTGTCCTCGTGATCGAAAGCGCGCGGCTCCCCAAGGACGCTCTCTTTCCTGCGAACTACTCCGCTTCACTCCGTGGTCCGTTCAGCGCCGCCGGGACGTGATGCCGGAGCTCAGGCGGCTACCGCTTGGGGCTTCGATTGCAGGACGGTGTCGAAGGCGGCGCGACCGAGGCCTGGCGATCAGCCGTTTCCTGAGCTAGCGATCAGCCGACGTCTAACATGGCGATCAGCCGACGGTCAACCTTGCAATCAGCCGGATCGTCCGGCTACCATGCGCCATGGCCCGCGCGAGGAAGTTTCCCCGGTTCATCGCGCCCCGCCTGCGGGAGTCGCTGGCGGATACGCCGGTCGTGCTCATTCACGGCCCGCGTCAGAGCGGCAAGACGACGCTCGCTCGTTCAGTGGGCGAGCCGCGCGGTTACCGCTACTACTCGTTCGATGACGACGTGGCGCGCAGCGCCGCTGAGACGGACCCGGCCGGGTTCGTCGCGGAGTTACCGCGCCGGGCGATTCTCGACGAAGTTCAGCGCGTCCCCGCGTTGTTCTTCGGGCTCAAGCGTGCCGTCGATCGGGACCGTGTGCCGGGACGCTTCCTGCTCACCGGATCGGCGAACGTGCTCTTCGTGCCCAGGCTGGCAGATTCGCTTGCGGGGCGGATGGCGATCTTACGCCTGCATCCCCTGGCGCAGAGCGAACTCGCCGGTAAGGTCCCGCACTTTCTGGACACGCTCTTCGCCGCTGGCTTCCCGACCGCCACGTCGGATCGGTTGGGACCGGAACTCGCCGAGCGAATCGTGGCAGGCGGCTATCCTGCGGCACTCTCCCGCCAGACCGCCCGGCGCCGGAGGGCGTGGTACCTCGACTACGTGGAGACGCAGGTGCAGCGCGACGTGCGTGACCTCGCCCAGATCCGCGCGCTCGAAGCGGTTCCTCGGCTGCTCGCGCTGGCGGCGGGCTACACGGCCCGGCTCATCAACGTCACCGACCTCGCCGCGCCGTTTCAACTCGCCCGCCAGACGGTGTACGACTATGTGATCCTGCTGGAGCGCGTGTTTCTGATCGAGCGCCTGCCGCCATGGCACACCAACCGGCTGAGCCGGCTGGTGAAGACGCCGAAGGTCCACGTCGGCGACACGGGCGTCGCGTGCGCGCTGCTCGGACTGGACGCCGCGCAGTTGTACCGCGACCGCGCAACGCTGGGACCGATGCTCGAGACCTTCGTGTATCAGGAGTTGAAGCGTCAGGCCAGCTGGGGCGATGTTCCGGTCTCCTTCCACCACTTTCGCGACCGCGACGGTTTCGAAGTAGATCTTGTGCTCGAGCGAGGGACCCAGATAGCAGGGATTGAAGTGAAGGCGGCGGCAACGGTGACGCCGGCTGATTTCCGTGGGCTACGCAAGCTACGCGAGGCGGCAAACGTTCGCTTCACCGCCGGCATCGTGCTGTATGACGGAGAGATCACCGCCACTTTCGGCGACGGGCTCTTCGCCGTGGCGGTGCGCGCCCTCTGGGAGACGACGTGAGCCGCGCCTTGCTCTCGGTCGCTCCGCGGCCCGAAACTTCGGGGGCCGCCGTGCCGGATGCTACGATGAACCGACCGTCACGAAAGGAGTTCCGTGGACTCTGGGCACCCCGCGTCCGAGCCTGCCGTCCGTCTGATTCCCCTCGGCGGGCTGGGTGAGATCGGCCTCAACATGATGCTCGTCGAGCTCGGCGACGAGCTGATCGCGGTCGACTGCGGGCTCATGTTTCCGGACGACGAGATGCCGGGCATCGACTACGTGATCCCGGACTTCTCCTATGCGCTCGCCAAGCGGCAGGGCTTCCGGGCCGTGGTGTTCACGCACGGGCACGAGGACCACATCGGGGCGCTGCCGTACCTGCTGCGCGAGGCGCCGGTGCCCGTGTACGGGACGCCGCTCACGCTCGCCCTCGTCGCCGAGAAGCTGCGCGAGCACGGGCTCGCCGAGACGGCGGACCTGAGACCGATCCGGCCGCGCCAGCGCATCGAGATCGGGCCGTTCGCCGTGGAGCCGATCCGCGTGACGCACTCCATCGCCGACGGCATCGGCCTGGCGATCGACACACCCGTCGGGACGGTCGTCCACACGGGGGACTTCAAGCTCGATCCGCGGCCGCTCGACGGCGAGCCGCCCGACGTCGAGCGGTTCGCCGAGCTCGGCGAGCAGGGCGTGCTCGTGCTGTGCTCGGACTCGACGAACGTCAACCGGCCGGGGCACACGCCCTCGGAAGCCGAGGTCGGCGAGGCGCTCGCCGAGCGGTTCGAGCGTGCGCCGGGCCGCATCATCCTGGCGACGTTCGCGTCGCACGTCCACCGGATCCAGCAGGTGCTGCGGCTGGCGGCCCGCTGCGGCCGCCGCGTCGCCATCCTCGGCATGTCGATGCAGAAGAACGTCCGGGTCGCCGCCGAGCTCGGGTACCTCGAGATCCCGGCCGGCGTCGTCCTCCCGCTCGAGGATCTCGCGGCGCTTCCGCCCTCGCGGCAGGTGGTGCTCTCGACGGGCAGCCAGGGTGAGCCGAACTCGGCGCTCGCGCTCATGGCCGCGGGCGAGCACAAGGCGATCCAGATCGAGCGCGGCGATCTCGTGATCCTGTCGTCGCGCGTCATTCCGGGCAACGAGCGCACGATCGGGCGCGTCATCAACGCGATCTACCGCCTGGGCGCCGAAATCCTGTGGGAGGACAACGCGTTCGTCCACGTCTCGGGACACGCGAGTCAGGAGGATCTCCGGCGGATGATCGAGCTGACCCGGCCGCGCTACTTCATGCCGGTGCACGGCGAGTACCGGCACCTGCTGGGACACGCGCGGCTCGCGACGGGTGCCGGCATCCCGGACGAGCGCGTCTTCCTGCTCGAGGACGGCATGGGCCTCGAGGCGACCAAGTCGGCGGCGCGCGTGGTGACCGGGTACCCGACCGGCCGCGTGCTCGTCGACGGCAAGGGCGTCGGCGACATCGGCGCCGTCGTCCTGCGGGACCGCCAGATCCTCGCCGAGGACGGCGTGCTCGCCGTCTCGATCACGGTCGATGCCGGCGGGCGGCTTGTCGCCGGCCCCGAGATCTCGAGCCGCGGCTTCGTGTACGTGCGGGAGAACGAGGCGCTGCTCGACGAGCTGAAGGGCGCGGTGGTCGCCGCGCTCGGCGCGCGGACGCCCCCGGGCCCGGCCGATCGCGAGGCGCTCGCCGCCATCGTGCGGACGGCCATCCGCAAGCTCATCAACCAGCGTTTCCAGCGGAAGCCGGTGGTGCTGCCGCTGGTGCTGGTCGTGAAAGGTGGAGAAGACCGGTGAACGCCGAGCTCGTCGAGCGCGTGGTGTCGGCGTTCCGAGCGCCGGCTTTGCCGGCGCAATCGAATCCTGGGGGAGGCTTCGGAGGGGGCCGTCGAGGCCCCCTCCGACGAGAGCGGAAGCCGGTGGTGCTGCCGCTGGTGCTGGTGCTGGGCGGCGCATGAGCAAGCCCGTGAGCCGCGACGAGGCGATCACCTCGGCGCTCGCGCCGGACCGCCCGCGCCGGCGGAAGAAGCGTGCGCACCAGCACCGGTGGCGCCGCGAGGTGAAGGCGATCCTGGCGCTCGCCGCCGCGGCGCTGTCGCTGGTGGCCGTCGCGACGTTCGATCCCTCGGTCCCGCTCGCCGAGCAGTCGGCGCCCGTGGGGCGTGTCGGCGCGTCGCTCGGCTGGCTCCTCTTCCACGCGCTCGGTCACGCCGGGTTGCTCGTCCCCACGCTGCTCGCGTGCTGGGGCGCGGCCGCCTTCGTGCGGCCGATGGCCTCGCTCCGCTGGGGACCCGTCGGCGGCCTGGTCCTCGTGATCGTGAGCGTGACCGCGCTGCTCGATCAGCTGTCGGGTCCGGTGACGCCGACCGGGATCCGCCAGGGCGGCTTCATCGGATGGCTCGCGGGCGAGTCGCTCAGGCTCACGCTCGGCAGCGTCGGCGCGTGGATGCTGCCGTCGGCCGGCCTTCCCGTCGGCCTCCTGTTCGTGACGGAGACGTCGTACGCGGCGCTGTCACGACTGCTCGTCACGCGGCTGAAGACGCTGCGCCGCACGAAGCGTGAGCGACCGGCGAGCGCGCCCGCGATGGCGGCGCCAGGCGTCGCGCTCGCAGACCCGTTCGAGCCGGCACTCGATCCCCCGGTGGTCGTCGAGCCCGCGCGCCCGCGGACGCTCGTGGACCAGGGGCTCGCGTGGCAGGAGACGTTCGACTTCGGCAAGGGCGGGGCGGAGAGCTTCCAGCTGCCACCCGTCGGCCTGCTCAAGCCGCCGCCGCAATCCGAGCTCAGGCGGACGCGCGAGGAGCTCCAGGACAACGCCGAGGTGCTCCGGAGGAAGCTCGCCGACTTCGAGGTCGAGGGCCGCATCGTGCAGGTCAGTCCCGGGCCGGTCATCACGTCGTACGAGTTCGAGCCGGCGCCGGGCATCAAGGTGAGCCAGGTCGTGAACCTCTCCGACGACCTCGCGCTCGCGCTCAAGGCGGCGGCCGTGCGCATCGTCGGGCCGCTCGCGGGGCGCGGCACGGTCGCCGTCGAGGTCCCGAACGACGAGATGGCGACCGTCTACCTGCGCGAGATCTTCGTCTCGCCGGAGTTCGCCGAATCGAAGGGCAAGCTCCCGCTGGCGCTCGGCAAGGACGTCACCGGCATGCCGGTCGTCGCGGACCTCGCCGCGATGCCGCACCTGCTCGTCGCGGGCGCGACGGGCAGCGGCAAGTCGGTCGGCCTCAACGCGATGATCTGCTCGATCCTCTACAAGATGACGCCCGCCGAGGTGCGCTTCCTCATGATCGACCCGAAGCGCCTCGAGCTGTCGATCTACGAGGGGATCCCGCACCTGCTGGCGCCCGTCGTCACCGATGCGAAGGAAGCGGCCGCGCGCCTGCGATGGATCGTCGGCAAGATGGACGAGCGCTACAAGCAGCTCCAGCTCAAGCAGGTCCGGAGCATCGACGGGTACAACCGCGCCGTCGAGCCCGAGGCGCGCCTGCCGTACTGGGTGGTCGTCGTGGACGAGCTCGCCGACCTGATGATGGTCTCGGCCGGCGAGGTCCAGACGTCCCTCGTGCGCCTCGCGCAGATCGCGCGCGCGGTCGGCATCCACCTCCTCATCGCGACGCAGCGGCCGTCGGTCGACGTGGTCACCGGGCTCATCAAGGCCAACTTCCCGACGCGCATCGCGTTCCAGATGGCGTCGAAGGTCGACTCGCGGACGGTGCTCGACCAGAACGGCGCCGAGCAGCTGCTCGGCCGCGGCGACATGATCTTCGTGCCGCCGGGCGCCGCGCGCGCCATGCGCGTGCACGGGGCGTGGGTGGCCGACGACGAGGTGAAGGGGGTGTGCGACTTCCTGCGCAAGCAGGCGACCGCCGTGTACGAGGAAGTGGTCCTCCCCCTCGACGACGCCGACGCGCCGGGAGGACCGGAGGCCGAGCGCGACGATCTCTACTGGGACGCCGTGCACCTCGTCGTCGGCCAGCGCCAGGCGTCGATCTCGTTCCTCCAGCGGCGGATGCGTCTGGGCTACCCGAAGGCCGCGCGCTTCATCGACATGATGGAGCAGGACCGCATCATCGGCCCGGGCGATGGGTCGAAGCCGCGCGAGGTGCTCGTCGGCCCGGAGTACCTCGCCAAGCGGGGCAAGCTGTGAGCGGCTGATAGAGGAGCGCCCCGGGTTCCACCGGTGCGTCCGCGCACCGCCCGGGGCGCTCCCGAACGTCTGGGGGGTTGGGGGGCCATTTCGGGGCCCCCCACTCGGTCAATCACGCGTGACCGCCCGGCGTCGGCTTCTTCGCCTCGCCACGCGGCGGGAGCTTCGACTGCTGCTCGCGCTCCTCCTCGAGGGAACGGTTGGTCACGCCCTGCTGCTTGTGGCCCGGGATGTCGGGCCGCGGGGTCGCGCCCGTGCGCTCGGTCCTGTGCAGGGTCTGATCCACGGTCTCCCGGTCACCCTCGGCCTGTTCCCTGTCCAGGTCGGGGTTCGTGTCGACCTTTCTCTTGGCCATGCCACCCTCCTTGGGTCGCCGGTACCGCGCGTCGCAATGCGCGTGCCGGCGGCCCGGCGGTCACCGCGCTCGGGGCTTTCCCCCGGCATTCACCGCGATGGATCGCCGCTCACCGGGAGCGTGCACGTCCCCGCGAGTCCGGCTCGACGATGACGATCACGGCCTTGTACGGCGAGACGACACCGGTCCCGACCGCGCGCACGCGGTACACGTACGTCGTGCCCGGCGACGACGTGCGATCGCGGAAGGTCCTGGCGTCGCGTCCTGCCGTGCCGATGCGCCGGAACGCGCCCGCACCGATCGCCCGCTCGATCTCGTACCCCGTGGCGAGCCGTGCGGCGTGCGTCCACGCGATGACGACGTGCGGCTTGTAGCGCACCACGGTGAGCCCGGCGGGCGGCTCCAGCGTGACATTCGCGGGTGACGGCGCCGTCGTGCGCGCGGCGCTCGCCACGTGGGACTGGAAGACCATCACGACGATGACGAGGCCGGCTCGAAGACGGTGTCTCCACATCATGACCTCCCCCGGACGGCTGGCCGGCCGTCCATCCCTGTTGGACGCGGCAAGGACGGCGCCCGGGCGGAGGAGCGGGCGGACGGCTACATACGAGGCGCCGCCGACAGGGGATGCCACGCGCCGGCGGCGCCCTGCACAGGACCGAGGGCAGGCGAGCGCTCAGAACCGCACGCGCACCCGGTAGGTCACCTTCTCGGCGGATTCCTTCTTCACCGGTACCAGGAAGCGCAGCGTGTGGCTCTCGGGCTTCTCCCACTTGTGCGTCGAGGCCACGACCTGCCAGTCGCCGGGCACCGGCTCGATGACCGTGACCGTCTGCGCGGCGTCCTTGTGGTTTCTCAGCGCGATTTCCCACTCGACCTCGTAGAGGTTCCCGCCGAGCTTCTTCCACTCCTTCTGCGTCCGCTCGGCGACCACGTCGAACGCATGTCCGAGCTTGATCTTCGCCCGCTCGTCCTTCGGCGTGTGATCGATCCAGTCCTCGCCGATGAACTGCTGGCTGCCCGAACGGTCGGCCTTGTAGACGCGGACCTTGCCCTTCGGCAGCGCGATGCCGAGCCGGTGCTCCTTCGCATTCTTGATCTCCATCAGGACCTGGACCTTCTGCGCCGAGACCGGCATGCCGTAGCGGTTGCGGTAGTACTCCTGCGCGCCGTAGTAGAGGAGCTCCTTGCGCACGGGCACGTCCGTGGCCGCGAGCAGCGTGAGCTGCTTCGTCTGCTTGTCCTTGATCGTGGTGCGCCCGTCGAGCGTGTAGAGGTGGTACTCGAAGAACCCCTCCGCGGCGAAGTCGCGGCTCGCGTCGGCGGGCGCCGGCGCCTTCGCCGCGAGCTCCATCATGCGCGCGGCGCGCCGTCCGTCCCGCGCGCGGTTGACGTCGCCCGCGACGAGCTTCAGCGCCGCGTTCGGATACGTGGCGCCGCTCTTGTTGTCCACCGTCACCCAGCCGGTCAGGTCCGCGCGCGCGTCGCTCGCGTCGAGCACCATCACGTAGTCGGCGCGCCAGGTGATGCCGCCCGTGAGATAGGAGGCCTCCAGACGCTGCGGCTGCGCGGCGCCGTTGCGCAGCAACCAGACGAGCGTGGGCCGCGACACGAGGTTCTCGGGCAGCGACGGCAGGACGAGCCGCCCGTGGTGACCGAGGTGGATCTGCCCGTTGATCTCGTACACCGGGCCGTTGGCGCTGAGCAGCGTCGCCTCGTGATACGTGCCGTCGCTCGCGTAGAGCCGGACCTTGCGGCCGACGTACTTCTCCATGAGCTTCTGGCTCGACAGCAGGTCGTACTCGTAGTTCTGCTCGAGGATCTTCAACCCGGCGGCGGCGGTGAGCGAGCGGAGGTGGACGGTCGTCGGGTCGATCTGCGCCGCGACGTCCCGGAACTCGACCTCGCGGGTCGCCGCGGGCAGGCGCGCCTCGCGCACGTCCTTCACGAGTCCGAGGCTGCCGTTGTAGATGGTCACCATCACGTCGCGCTGGTCCTCGCGCGTGATGACGAGCGGTGTGGCGGCCGCGGCCAGGTCCGCGACGGCGAGCACGAGGGCGGCGGCGAGCGCGATCAGGGCCCGTGAACGGATCCGGTGGTCGAGGAGCGCCACGGCTGTGACCGGTGCGTCCGCGCACCGCCCGGGGCGCTCCGAGCGCTGGGGGCTTGGGGGGCATCGATAGCCCCCCCATGAACTGAGTCGCTGGAGCATTGCGGTCCTCCTCAGGGTCTGTGAGGGAATCGCGTTGTCGAGGAGCGCCCCGGGTCCCCCGGGGCGCTCCGAGCGCGGGGGGCGTGGGGGCCATTTCGGGGCCCCCACTTCCCTCGGTGGAGTGCCTGCATCTGGTCGGTTAGACGGCAGCATGCCGGAGAAGTTCCGGGACGGGGGCCGTCGGGCCGCCCTCGATCACTCCACGCGGATGGCCAGGCGGATCTGGTCGGGGAGGTCGCCGCGCTCGTGCTCGGGTCTCCAGCTCCCCACGCTCGCGAGATCGGCGATGAACCGGCGATAGGTGTTGCGCGGCAGCGTGAGCTCGATCACGACGGTTCCGCCTTCGATGTGGCGTGCCACGACCGCGCCGCCGTGCCGGCTGGCGAGCGGCCGGATCGCGCGCTCGGCTTCGCGCGGATCCCGCGCCGAGAGCCGGCCGGTCACGTCGGGCGCAGGAGCCTTCGCGGCGAGCCGGGACGGTGCCGGCGGCGCCACACCCTGGACGGCCTCGCTCGGCGGGGCCGACAAGTCCCCGCGACGTCGCGTGAGCTCCTCGTCCGGCGGCGCGCCCGATCGCGGCGCGCGCTGTTCGCGCGCGTCCTTCGCAAGGTCGGGGCCCGGCGCTCGAGACGGCTCGGCGGCCGGTGGCTCCGCACGCCGCGCCGGCGGCGCCGTGTCCGGACGTGGAGGAACGTCCGCAGGTGCGACCGCCTGCTGTCGCGAAGCCGCGCCCGAGAGGTCGTCGTGCGTCGCCGACTCCGGTTCGCGCCGTTCGCGCGCCGCGCTCGTCTCCGACTTCGCGGGCTTCTGCGCCGGCGCCGTGTCGACCTTCCCGGCCGACGTGCCGGGGCTCTCGGCCGGCGGGCGGAGTGGCGCCTCTGCGGACGGCGCCGCTCCCGTCGTCGGCGGCGGCACGGCGGATGGCGGAGCTGCCGGCGGGGCGCTCCGGACCGGCGCCGATGAGCTGGACGTCGGAGGTGCTGCGGGCGCCGGCGGCGGCCCCGGAGCGTCGGCGGACCGGGTCACCGGCGCCGTTGCGATGGATGGCGTGAGCACCTCGCGCTCCGGCCGCAGCGTCTCGATCCGCGCCGCGTGCTGAAGCTCGGGCGTCTTCTGGAAGACGTACACGACACCGATCGCCACGAGGACGATGGCCGCGGCCTCGGCGGGCAGCTTCACCGGAAGCGGAAAGAGGAGCTGGCGCGTCACACGCCGGTGCCACGGCACCGGTCGCGCAGCGCCGACCACGCGGTCGGCGAATCCGACCGGTGCCCGGGCTCGGTCGACACGGCCGAGCAGCGACACGGTCGCGCGGTACCGGTCGAGCTCCCTGCGGCAGGCCGCGCACGTCGAGAGGTGCTCGTCGACGGCGCGATGCTCGTCCGGCGCGAGCGTGCCGTCCTGGAGATCGAGGAACGTCTCGCGAACGTCCGCGCAGGTCATGGCAGCCACTTCTCGAGCCGGTCCTTCAGCTCCATCCGGGCGCGGTGCAGCCGTGACTTGACGGTGCCGACCTCGATGTCGAGCGCGGCCGCGATCTCGTCATAGGACAGCCCCTCGAGATCGCGGAGCACGACCACCAGCCGGCGCTCGTCCGGCAGCCCGGCGATCGCCTGGTGGAGTGCGCGCTCGAGCTCCTTGCGCTCGAGCGTCGCCGGTGGGTCCGGCTGATCGTCGCGGAGCGCAAGCAGGGCGTCGTCACCCTCGCGCGCGACCTTGCGCTCGGCGGCGCCGAGCCGGTCGAGGCACACCCGAGACGTGATGGCGTAGAGCCACGTGGACAGCGCGGCGTCGCCACGGAAGCGAGCCACGGACCGGTGAACCCGCACGAACACCTCCTGAGCGATCTCCTCCGCCTCGGCGCGCGAGCCGAGCATCCGGACCGCGATGCCGAAGACGCGATGCTGGTATGCACGGACCAGCTCCTCGAACGCCCGCGGTTCGCCGGCGCGAAGGCGCTCGACGAGCCCGGCCGGGTCGCGCGAGGTCTCACGCACCGTTAGACCATACCGCGCATGCGTCGAGACACCGCCGTAGGCTTCGACGCCTCCCCCGAGCGCGAGCCACAGAAACAGCGCACCGTTACACAACCGTTGCATCTGAGGGTTGGACCGATGCACCAGCGGGGAAGTTCCCGGGGGCCGGCTCGCCGGCACTGTCTGTGGGCAGACCATCCGCGTTCGAGCGGACGTCTGCCCGCAGACAGGGGGCGAGTTACGGCAAGTGTCGCGCGTCAGTCAGCTACGGCGCTTGCACGGGATCAGACGGGAAACTCCTGGCAGGTCCTGGCGACGCGGCCGGCACATCGCTGTCCCGCTCGCTCGCCGAGTTCACGGAGCGGGTCGTGGCGCAGCCGATCACGGCAAACACCACGCCAAGCAGCAGCAAGGCCGAACGTGCCGAAGGAAAGCGGCTCTTCATGCATGACCTCCCTATCCGGGCAGAAGCCCGGGGAGAGGGGAGCAAACAGGATGCCCGCGGGGAGGATGAGATGCTGACTTGTCTCACCGTGTCATCCGAGCCGGGACAGGAACTCCATCACCACGGTGTTGAAGCGGTCCGGCTGGTCGTGCGGTGTCGCGTGGCCGGAGGCGGGGATGACGACGAGTCGGGCGCCGGGGATCGCGTGCGCCAGGCGCTCGCCCGCCGCTCGGGGCACGGTGGCGTCGCCCTCGCCGACGACCACGAGCGTCGGACAGCGAATCGACGAGAGCCTGGTGCGCGCATCGAAGGTCGCGAGCGCGCGGAGGGACGCGAGGTACGTCCGGCGCGAGCCGGCGCCGAGGCTCGCGACGGCCGCGCGGTACAGCTCACGCTGCTCCGGCCGGGGAAAGAGGCCGCGCGCCACGTGACCGGCGAGGACCGGCATCGGCGCCACGCAGGCGAGAGCCAGGCGGTGCAGCATCCGCGCGACACCGCGCGCCCCGGACGGCGTCAGCTTCGCGAACGCGTTCACAAGCGTGAGCGACCTGACCCGCGCCGGCTCACGGAGCGCGAGCTCGAGGCCCACGCAGCCGCCGAGCGAGAGCCCGACCACGTGCACGGCCGGCGCGCCGAGGGTGTCGAGCGCTTGCGACACGTCGCGCGCCAGGCGCGGGACGCGGAACGGGCCGCGGCCGCGCGTGGAGCGGCCGTGACCGGGCAGATCGACCGCGAGGACCTTGAAGCGCCGGCTGAACGCCGCGAGCTGTGGTGTCCAGTCCGCCGAGGACGAGCCCAGGCCGTGCAGGAGCACGACGGTGGGCGCGTCGACGGCTCGCGCGCTCTGCACGCGCACGTGGATCCGGACGCCGCTCAGCCCGATGCAGGGCATCCGGGGACGCCGCGTGACCGCAGGAGACGATCGCGCATCGGTCCCCACCATAGCGCGGTCCTCGCATCCCGCGAAGGCGTGCACAGAACAGAGGAGCGTCCCTCACGCGACGCGCTCCCAGCCGTTGCGCGCGCCGCTCTGGACGTGCTCGACGAGGCAGATCCGCACGCGCCCCGTCGACGCGAGCAGGCAGAGGAGCGACGTCACCGCGGATTCCGGCACGTCGACGTACCGCGCGAGCTCACCGGGCGACATCGTCCCGTGCTTTGCCAGGCAGCCGAGGATCGCCTCGTCGATGTCGTTCCACCACTCGTCGTGGTCGTCGATCGGCACGCTCATGCTCCACGCAGCGGTTCGCCGTCGATGTCGATGAACACGATCGGCTCGCGGCCGCCTTCGGACTTCACCCAGATCGCCGACGCGACCGCGCCCGTCGTCGTGTTGATGCCTTGCCACATGCCGCCGTGCGGCTCGCGATCGCGCCGGCTCCGGGCTTCCTCGCGCTTGTACTCCTGGAAGCCGTCACCGGCGAGCGCCTCGACGACCTCCTGCGGCCTCGCAATCCAGCCCTGCTCGTCACCGAGCCATCGCATCCGGCCGTGATGACGCATTTCATCGAGGCGGGTCATCTGGTCCATCCCACCCTCCCGATCATTCGTTTTCGGGCAACCCCCGCGGCTGCGCGACGGCGCGGGACGGCGTGCAAGCAGGTCGCCAGACGGGAACACGACGCGCCAGATGCTAAGTCGGCTTCACAGCGGAACGATCTCGTGCGTCAGCATCGCGACACCCCGGTGCGGGACGCCAAAGATGTAGAAACGGCGTCGCGCGTTGTCGAAACGACGATGACGCCGAGACCGTTGTTCGGGCACGGACGTTGCATCCGCGTCCTCGTCATGGAGACGCGAGATCTCATCGAGCGGCTCGTGCCCGAGGTGACGCGGAACGCGACCGTCGTGCAGGTCGACGAGCGCGACGGGATGTATCGCGTGACGATCGCCGGCACGACGGGGGTCGAAGCGCGATGCGAGATCGCGAGCGAGATCGCCGTCGCGGCCGTCGATCGCGAGGACGCGCGTGGGAGGCTGGCGAGCGCGCTGAAGGCGTGCGCTGATCACACGGTCGCCGAGGTGCCGGACGCGCGCGGCTGACGCCGCGCGTCCGCCCCCGCAATTGTGGTCGCCTCCGCGCTACTGTCGCCCTTCCCCTCCGCAGCAGCAGGTCTTGCCCCGAACCGCCTCGATCCCTTCCCGCGCGATGAGCGGGACCATGACGATGCCGGCGACCGGATCCGCCCACCACCAGCCCAGCGACGCGTTCAGCGCGAGGCCGACGAGCAGGATCAGCGACAGCCACGCGCAGATCTCGGTCTGGCGCGTCTCGGCCTCGAGGGCGCCGCTCTCGAGCCGGGTGGCGATGCGTCGTTTCACGTGCGCGAGCACCGGCATGACGACGAGCGACAGCGACGCGAGGACGATGCCGACGATCGAGTGCTCGGGCGGCTGCCGCTCGAGGAGCGTGCTCGCGGCCTCCCACAGGACGTACGCGGCCAGTGCCAGGAAGGAGAGACCGATGAGGCGGAGCGCACGACCCTCCGCGGCCTCGCGCGCCTCCTCGTCGTGGTCACGGTGCAGTCGCCACAGCGCCGCGAGGCTGGCGCTCACCTCGATCGCGGAGTCGAGCCCGAACCCGACGAGGGCGATGCTGCCGGCGGCGACGCCTGCCGCGATCGCGATGACACCCTCCGCGGTGTTCCAGCCGATCGTGACGTACTGCAGCGTCTTGCCCGAGGCCGCCGCGCCGGCGCGCTGGACGGACGTGCTCTCCATCGGTGTCACCGCGCGATCCTGGCCAGCGTCGCCATCCCGTCGTGATCCGACGATGCGCCGACGGCGCCGATCACGACCGCGATCGCGACGACGGTCGCGCCGAGTCGTGCCCGTCGCGACGACAGCACCGTCATCTCTTGATCATGGGGGGACTATCGATGCCCCCCAAGCCCCCCGGCGCTCGGAGCCGTCCCGGGAGGGGTGCGCGGACGCACCCGTGGTGCGCGGACGCACCTGCGAAACCCGGGACGGCCCTCGATGATCCGATTCGTTCACGGGCTCTCACGGTATTCCTCCGCCGCTCACGATACCGCCGTTCGCCTCGATCCGACGGCTCGAACCCCTTCCGCCGAGACAGCTCGCCCTGCCGCGCGGCTCGCCGGCCCGGCGCGCTCGTGTAGAGTGAGAGGCATGGCCCGGACGTCCCTCGTGGTGATCGCGCTGCTGGTGCTGGTCTCGGGCGCGTCCGCGCAGAACCTCGACGCCGTCATCCGCGACGTGGAGGCGGCGTACGGCCGTCTCAACGACCTCAAGGCCGAATTCTCACAGTCCTCGTTCAACAAGAGCCTGGGGCAGACCATCCAGGCCGAGGGCGTCGTCTACCTGAAGAAGGGCGGCAAGCTCCGCTGGGAGTACACGGCGCCGACCGCACAGGAGATCGTCTCGGACGGCAAGACGCTGTGGGTCTACACCCCGCAGCTGAACCAGGTCAACACCAGCACGGCGCCGGAAGCGCTCGCGGGGCCGGCCGGCAGTTTCCTCGCGGGGCTCGGCAAGCTTCGCGAGCACTTCGAGGTCCGCTTCCTGAACCCCGCGCAGCCGAAGGACGGCGACGGCAACTGGTTGCTGGACCTCCGGCCGAAGCAGCCGCTGCCGACGCTGGCCCGGCTGATCCTGGCCCTCGAGCCGCGCGAGCTCCTGGTCCGGAAGGCGGTCGTGTACGACCAGTTCGAGAACACCGTGACGATGCGGTTCACGAAGGTGACGGTGAACGGCGGCCTGCCCGACCGGCTCTTCACGTTCGTGCCGCCGAAGGGCGCGGCCACCGTGCCGTTCAAATGAGGAGCCCGTGAACCAAACGGTGGTCGAGGAGCGCCTCGGGTGCCCCGGGGCGCTTCCGAGCGCGGGGGGGCATGGGGGGCATCGATAGTCCCCCCATGAAATGGAGCTGACCGTGGCAGGCGAGAGCTCGTTCGACATCGTGTGCAAGGTGGACCTGCAGGAGGTCACGAACGCGCTCGACCAGGCGCGGCGCGAGATCCAGACGCGCTACGACCTGAAGGGCACGAAGAACGAGGTGACGCTCGAAAAGAACGACATCACGGTGGTGGCGGCGGACGACATGAAGCTGAAGGCCGTCGTCGACATCCTCCAGTCGAAGCTCCACAAGCGGGACGTGCCGCTCAAGGCGCTCGCGTACGGCAAGGTCGAGGAGGCGGCGGGGGGCGCGCTCCGCCAGAAGATCACGCTCCAGCAGGGCATCCCGACCGACAAGGCGCGCGAGATCGTTCGGCTCATCAAGGACACCAAGCTCAGGATCCAGGCCGCGATCCAGGACGACCAGGTGCGCGTGTCCGGCAAGAACAAGGACGACCTCCAGAAGATCATCGCGCTGCTCCGCGACAAGGACCTCGGCATCGCGGTGCAGTTCACGAATTACCGCTGACCGAGGGACGCGGGAACCCGGGGCGCGCCTCGACCGTCCGGTATACTGGCATCTCGCATGAAGGTGCACCTGACGACGCTCGGCTGTCCCAAGAACCAGGTCGACTCGGAGTTGATGCTCGGCATGCTCGCGCAGGCGGGATTCCCGCTCGCGGAGCGGCCCGACGACGCCGAGTGCCTCATCGTCAACACCTGCGCGTTCATCGACCGCGCGCGCCAGGAATCGATCGACACGATCCTCGAGCTCGCCGAGCTCAAGGAGCGCGGGAGCTGCCGCACCCTCATCGTGACCGGCTGTCTGACGCAGCGGTACGGCAAGGAGATCCTGCGCGAGCTGCCCGAGGTGGACGGGATCCTCGGAACCTCCGAGCTCGAGCGCGTCGTCGACCTCGTGACGCAGGCGGCCGGCCGGCAGGACTGGGCGACGGGCGCGCCTCCCGGCTATCTCTACGACGCGACGACGCCGCGGCTCCTCACGGGTCGCGTGCCGTACGCCTACGTGAAGATCGCCGAGGGCTGCGACATGGGCTGCACGTTCTGCGCGATCCCCCAGTTCCGCGGCCGGCATCGCAGCCGCCCGATCGGGGACATCGTGCGCGAGGTCGAGGCGCTGTCCAAGCGCGGGGTGCTGGAGGCGATCCTCGTCTCGCAGGACACGCTCGCGTACGGCAGGGACCTGCCCGGCAACGGGGACATCGCCGACCTTCTGCTGGCACTTTCCGACACGCGGATACCCTGGATCCGCCCGATGTACCTCCATCCCGCGCACGTGAACGAACGGCTCATCGAGCGGTGGGCGCGCGCCCGTGTCGTCCCGTACGTCGACATGCCCGTGCAGCACGGCGATGACGGCGTCCTGCGCGCGATGCGCCGCGCGGTGACCGTGCGTCGCATGAAGGAGGTCATCGCTCGGTTCCGCGCGGCCATCCCCGGCGTCACCGTCCGCACGACGGTGCTCGTCGGCTTCCCGGGCGAGTCGGAGCAGGCGTTCGAGAACCTGCTCGGCTTCGTCGAGGACGTCGGCTTCGACCGGCTCGGCGTCTTCACGTACTCCCCCGAGGACGGGACGTCATCGCTGGCGCTGCCCGACCAGGTGCCGGCCGAGGCGGCACGCGAGCGCGCGCAGGCGGTCGAGGACCTCCAGGAACGCCTCGTGTGGGACCGGCAGCAGGCGCTCGCCGGCACGGTGCAGGAGGTGCTCGTCGACGGACGCAGCCAGGATCCGGCGTTCAGCTGCGAGGGACGGACGGCCGGCCAGGCGCCGGAGATCGACGGGGTCGTGTACCTCCGCGGGCGCTTCACGCCCGGCACGTTCGCGCGCACCCGCATCATCGAGGTGCAGGGGTACGAGCTGGTCGGCGAGCGCGCCTGACATCATGGGGGGATTATCGAAATGGGGGGACTATCGAAGTCCCCCAAGCCCCCCGCGCTCGCACGCGCCCCGGGAAACCCGGGGCGCGGCTCGACCAACCAATTCCGGCGCCGTCGCTCGCCGCATGAGCGCTCGCGACCGCGTGGCCGTGGCGCTCGCCACCGTCTTCGGCGCCGGCTACGCGCCGGTCGCGCCGGGCACCGCCGGCAGCGCGGTCACCGCGCTCGCGCTCTGGCTCGTCCCGCTCTCGCGCCCCGGGCTGGTTCTGGTCCTCGCCGCGGTCGTGATCCTCGGGACGTGGGCCGCGCACCACGCGGAACGGGTGATCGGCGGCAAGGACCCGGGAGCCATCGTGGTGGACGAGGTCGCCGGCATGATCCTGTCGGTCATCGCGTTCCCGCTGACGCCCGCGGTCATCGCGGTCGGCTTCCTGCTGTTCCGCGTGTTCGACGTGGTGAAGCCACCGCCCGCGCAGCAGAGTCAACGGATCAAGGGCGGCGTCGGCGTCATGGTCGACGACCTGATCGCCGGCGCGTACGCGCTCGGGGTCCTCGCGGTGAGCCGGGCGCTGCTCGGCATGCCGTGACCGCCTCCGTGCACGTCGTGTCCGTCGGTGTCGGCCCATTCGCCGCCGGTGACACGGAGGGCGGCGCGGTGGTCGCGGCGCTCGCCAGCGCGGGGGTGCCGGTCGCGGCGCGGGTGTTCATCGAGGAGGACGATGCCGCCCTCGAGCATTCGCTCGCGAGCGACGGCGGGCTCACGGTGATCGTCGCGGGCGCGGGTGGGTCGGCCGGCGACATCGTCCGGCGCGCCATCGCGCGCGCGGCGGGCGTCCGTCTGGCGCTCAGCGAGCGCATGCTGGCGGCGCTGGAGGAGTTCTACCAGCACCGCGACCGTCCCCTGCCGCGGCGTGCGGAGCGCCTCGCGCTGCTCCCCCAGGGTGCGGTGCTCTGCCCGATGGCCGGCGGCGAGCCGGCGTGGATCCTCGACACCGCGCGCGCCGCCTTCGTCGTGCTGCCGCGCGGCGCGCACGCCGGGATCGAGGCGCTGATCGAGCAGCAGGTCCTGCCGCTCGCGCGGGCCCGGCTGTCGCGCGGCGCGGTCATGGTCCGCACGCTGAAGACCGCCGACGCGTCCGTGTCCGACGTCGAGGATCGCCTCGTCGACTTCCTCGCGCGCGACGGCGACGTGAGCCTGCTCGTCGTGCCGGCGGAGGCGGAGGTCTGGGTGCGGCTGCGCGCGCGGGGCGCCACGCCGGCCGAGGCGTCGGACGGCCTCGCCGCCGCCGAGGCCGAGGTCCTCGCGGTCCTCGGAGACGACTGCTACGGGCGTGACGCGGACACCCTGGAACGCGTGGTCGGCACGCGGCTCAGAGCGCGCGGTCTGACGCTCGCGGTCGCGGAGTCGTGCACCGGGGGTCTGCTCGGCCACCGTCTCACCAGCGTCGCCGGCTCCTCCGCGTACTTCGAGCGCGGCGTCATCGTGTACTCGAACGACGCCAAGATGGAGTTGCTCGGCGTTCCCGAGTCCGTCCTGCGCGCGCACGGCGCCGTGAGCGGGCCGGCGGCGGAGGCGATGGCGCGCGGCGTGTGTGCAATGGCACGCACACCGTGCGGGCTGTCGATCACGGGCATCGCGGGACCGGAGGGCGGGACACCGGCGAAGCCCGTCGGCACGGTGTTCATCGGGCTCGCGTTCGACGGCGAGGCCACGGCGCGACGATTTCTCTTCTCGGGCGACCGGAACGCGATCAAGTGGCAATCGAGCTCGATGGCACTCGATATGCTACGCCGGCGCCTCGGAGGAGACTGATCATGCCGCCGAAGCTCACCCGCGTCGTCCTCGTGCTCGCCCTTCCGCTCATCACCGCGTGCGCGGGCCGCGTCGGTCCACTCGATCGTGGCATCGCGTACTACCGGGGCGGCCAGTACGAGGCCGCGCTGCAGGCCTTCGACGAGGCGGTGCGCCTCGCGCCTCGCGAGGCCTCGACCTGGAACAACCGGGCGCTCGCTCGTCTGCGGATGGGACAGACCACGGGGGCGCTCGCCGACCTGACGAAGGCCATCGAGCTCTCCCCCGCGGACCCGGAGCTGAACTTCAATCGCGGCAACGTCTACATGGCGCTCGGCAACCACGACTATGCCGTCCAGGACTTCAACCGAGCCGTGGCGCTGGCACCCGGCTACGCGAAGGCGTACTTCAATCGCGGCGTCGCCCGGGTGCGCGCAGGTGACTTCGCCGGCGCCGAGGCTGACTGGCGGTACGCGATCGCGATGGAGGCGGATCCGGCAGTGCAAGCCACGATGATCCGCACGGCCGGGCTCGGCCCCGCCGGCGCCGGTTCGAGCCTGGCGGGGTCGCCGGGCTCGGCCCCGACCTCGCGGACCGACGTGCCGTCCGCGCTGCCGGCGCTCCGCGAGCCGGCCGCGACGCCGGAATCCGTCGACGCTCGCGTGCTGACGCTGCGCGCGATCAGCCGCGAGCTGGATGGCGATCGTCATGGCGCGATCCGTGATCTCCGCGAGGCCGCGGTGAAGGAGCCCGATGCCCGGCGGCGGGCCGTGATCGAGCGCCTGCTCCGCGACGTGGAAGGCGCCCGATAGCATCGGTTCGCTCGTTCGTCGCGGTCTTGCTCGACGACGCCGTGCGCGGCGCGCTCGGCCGGCGCATCGACACGCTCGGGCGCGTCGCGGGCGGCGTCGGCTGGATCGCGGCCGAGAACCTGCACCTGACGCTGAAGTTCCTCGGTCGGGTCGACGAGGCGCGTCTCGGCGAGATCCGAGCCGCGCTCGACCGGGCGGTCGCCGGCGCCGCCCCGTTCGAGCTCCGTATCGAAGGTCTGGGCGCATTCCCGACGACGACCCGGCCGCGCGTCATCTGGGCCGGCGTGGCAGACGGGGGCCGCGCACTCGGTGAGCTCGCGGCCCGGGTCGACGCCGAGCTCGCGGGCGTCGGGTTCGAGCGTGAGGCGCGAGCGTACTCGGCCCACGTCACGCTCGGCCGCGCCCGCGAGCCACGCCGCCACCCAGGACTGACCGCAGCGATCGAGAAGGGCGCCGGCGAGCGCTTCGGGACCGTCCGCGTGGACCGCGTCTCGTTGATGCGCAGCGATCTCTCGCCGCGCGGCGCGCGCTACACCGAGCTCTCGTCGCACCACCTCATGGGGGGCCCCGACATGGCCCCCCATACCCCCCCGCGCTCGGAGCCGTCCCGGGAAACCCGGGACGGCCCTCGATGACGCGATTCGTTCGCGGGCCCCGACATGGCCCCCCATACCCCCCAGCGCTCGGAGCCGTCCCGGGGGGTGCGCGGACGCACCCGGGAAACCCGGGACGGCCCTCGATGACGCGATTCGTTCACGGGGGCCCGACATCGGCCCCGACATGGCCCCCCATACCCCCCGCGCTCGGAGCCGTCCCGGGGGGTGTGCGGACGCACCCGGGAAACCCGGGACGGCCCTCGATGACGCGATTCGTTCACGGGGGCCCCGACATGGCCCCCCAGCGCTCGCCGGGCCCGGGGTGAACCCGGGCCCGGCTCGACCACCGGGCTTCGTTCACGGGCTCTGAGTGCTCACTCCCCTACATCTAGGCGTTCTGGCCTTGACGTGCCCCCACGCGTTGTTATAGTTGGACACCGTGGTGTTCCCCCTGGTGACGTCCTCTCGGGTGTTCCTGTTCAGGCACTGTCACGGTTCGGGCTGTCCCGGTTCCGGCACATTGATCGGCGCAGGCGCGCCGTCCTAGAGTCGTCGACACGCGACGTCGCACGTCGACACGGGAGAGGCGATGGCGAAGGAGAAGGAGGCGCGCATGGCGGAGGGCAAGAGCGACCGGAAGCAGGCCCTGGACCTGGCGATCGCGCAGATCGAGCGGCAGTTCGGGAAGGGCGCGGTCATGCGCCTGGGGGCCAGCGGACCGCTCGAGGAGGTCGCCGTCATCCCGTCGGGCGCGATCTCGCTCGACGTCGCGCTCGGCATCGGCGGGCTCCCCCGCGGACGGGTCACCGAGATCTACGGACCGGAATCGACGGGCAAGACGACGCTGGCGCTGCACGTCGTCGCGGAGGCCCAGCGTCTCGGCGGCACCGCGGCGTTCATCGACGCGGAGCACGCGCTCGACCCGATCTACGCGAAGAAGCTCGGCGTCAACACCGATGACCTCCTCATCGCCCAGCCGGACACCGGCGAGCAGGCGCTCGAGATCGCCGAGGCGCTCGTGCGATCGAACGCCGTCGACGTGATCGTGGTCGACTCGGTCGCGGCGCTCGTGCCGCGCGCCGAGCTCGACGGCGACATGGGCGATTCACTGCCGGGCCTCCAGGCCCGCCTCATGTCGCAGGCGCTCCGGAAGCTGACCGCCGCGATCTCGCGCTCGGGCACGGTGATGATCTTCATCAACCAGATCCGCGAGAAGATAGGCGTAATGTTCGGGTGCTTCGATTTCAACACTCGCGTCGTGCTGGCTGACGGCTCGACGGAGAGAATCGGCCGGATCGTGCGGCATCGGATGCCCGTCGACGTGCTTTCCTACGACCCTGCCACGGGACGAATCGAGCGGCGACGAATTGTGTCGTGGTTCGACAACGGGCCGGCGGATAGTTTCTTGCAGTTCGTCGTCGACGGCGGTCCATCGCGTCGAGGGTTCTTTGCCGCGACACCGAATCACGTAGTCCTCACCCCCTCGGGTCAGGTGCCCGCCGGCAACCTGAGCGTCGGCGGCGAAGTGCTCTTCGGGATGCCGGACTATGCTCTGACTGCCGATCAGTACCAGCTACTCTTGGGTGGCACGCTCGGCGACGGCTCGTTGAGGATGGCTGGTCGGCACTCCGCGTATTTCCGGGTCGCACACGCGCCACGCCAGAAGGACTATCTCGAATGGAAGCACGCGATGCTCGGGCCGTTCAGCCGACCGGTCGGCAAAGTGGCGAACGGCGTCGGCTTCAGCACCCTCGCGATACCGTCACTTGTTGACCTGCGCCGTGAACTGTACGACGCCACAGGGCATCGAATTGCTAGCCAAGACATCCTCGACCGCTTGGATGCCCGCGGACTCGCGGTGTGGTACGGCGATGACGGTTCCTTCGACGGCTCCCACGCGCGTTGGGGAAACGGGAAAGCGATTCTGAATAACAAGTGTTTGCGGGGGGACGCGCGTTCGAGGGTGATCGAAACCATGGAGCGGCTGGGAATTGGACGGCCCATCGACGAAGACCGCCGCTTCAGGTTCACCTCCGAGCAGACGGCACGATTGCACGAATTGATCGCGCCGTACTTGCACCCCTCGGTCGATTACAAACTCCACGTCAAGCTTCGGGGGCGATTCGCTTGGCACCCGGCGCCAGTGACGGACGATCTCGCGAGTCGACGCCAGATGCGTGCGGTGCCGGTACGCGTGCTCAAGCGCTACGTGAAACCGGCGACGGGCGGAAGGCACCGCTTCGATCTCGAAGTGGAAGGCCATCACACCTACCTCGCCGACGGCGTGATCGTGCACAACTCCCCGGAGACCACGACGGGCGGGCGCGCGCTCAAGTTCTACGCCTCGATCCGCATGGACGTGCGGCGCACCGACACGATCAAGCAGGGCACCGAGTCGGTCGGCGTCCGCACGAAGGTCAAGGTGGTCAAGAACAAGCTCGCGCCGCCGTTCCGGGACGCCGAGTTCGACATGATCTTCGGCGAGGGCATCTCGAAGGCTGCGACCGTGCTCGACTCGGGCGTCGACCAGGGGCTCATCGAGAAGTCCGGCACCTGGTACACGTTCAAGAACGAGCGGATCGGTCAGGGACGCGAGAACGCGAAGCGGTGGCTCCAGGAGAACCCGGCGGTGCTCGCCGACCTCGAGGCGAAGATCCGCGAGAGTCTGGGGCTCCGGGCGGCGGTGCTGCGCTAGCGCGCCGGGCGGGCTGACATCGCGTTCGGGCGCGCGGCTCCGCGGCGGGTCCTCGACGTGACGGCCGCCCGGGCCGTCGCGGTGGAGTTGCTCGCCCGCCGCCCGTGGACGTGCGCGGAGCTCACTACGCGTCTGCGTCGCCGCGGGGCGCCGGGCGAGGTCGCGGCGACCGTCGTGCGCGATCTGACCGCCCGCGGCTACCTCGACGACGGGGCGTTCGCGCGCCGATGGGTCGAGCAGCGCGCGTCGCGAGGCTACGGCGCCGCGCGCCTGCGGAACGAGCTCCGGGCGCGTGGCGTCGCGCCCTCGCTCGTCGAGGCGGCGCTCGCCGAGCTCGGCGGCGAGACGGTCACCGAGGCCGCGCGTGCTGCGGCGCGGCGGCGGCTGCCGGCGCTCTCGCGCGCGCCGGCCAGACGCGTGGCGGCGCGGCTTCGCGACCATCTGATGAGACGCGGGTTCCCGGCATCGGTCGTGTCCCGCGTGATCCGCGAGACGACCGGCGTCCAGGACGACGACCGAGGCGACCGAGGCGACGGATGATGCATCCGGTGCCGCCGGCACGGACGCCGGCGCCGCGCAGCTGCGCATGATCGTCACGCTCGACCGTCTCGTCCTGCGGGAGTTCGAGCGTCACGACTGGGAGGCGGTCCACGTCTACGGGAGCGATCCAGAGGTGGTCCGGTATCTCGCCTGGGGCCCGAACACGGAGCGGGACAGCCGGACGTTCGTCCAGCACGCGATCGGCCGGCAGCTCGACAAGAACCGGCGCCACTGGGGCCTCGCGATCGTCCGGAAGGCGGACGAGCAGCTCATCGGCGGCTGCGGGGTCTACGTGTCCGCGCCGGAACACCGTGAGGGCTGGATCGGCTACTGCCTGAGGCGCGACGCCTGGGGCCACGGGTACGCGACGGAGGTCGGCGCGGCGCTGCTGGCGATCGGCTTCACCGAGCTCCGCCTGCATCGCGTCTCCGCGACGTGCGACCCGCGCAACGCCGCGTCCGCCCGGGTGCTCGAGAAGATCGGGATGCGGCGCGAGGCGCACCTGCGCGAGCACCTCTGGCAGAAGGGCGAGTGGCGGGACAGCGTGGTCTTCGGGATGCTCGAGCAGGAGTTCCGACCGCCGGCCCGGAGTTAAGCTGACGATAGTCATCAGAGAGACGGGAGACGAGCGATGGGGGGGACGATACGGGCGCGAGTTCGAGGCGGGATCCTGGAACCGCTCGAGCGGCTCGATCTGCCGGAGGGTGCGGAAGTCCTGATCACGATTCTCGATACCCCCGCTGAATCCAACATCGATGGCTTCGAGAGCTCCTTCGGTGGCTGGAAGGGTATCGTCGACACCGAGGCGTTGATCGAGAACATCCGCCAGAGCCGTGCGGTCTCCACTCGGCCTGTTCCTCGCTTGTGACCAGCCTGGCGTACCTGCTGGACACCGACTGGATCATCGACTGGTTCAGCGGCCATCCTGGCGTCGGGCGTCGGCTTCGCGAGATACGGGGCGAGGGCTTGGCGATCTCCGTGGTATCGCTTGCCGAGCTCTACGAGGGCGTCCACTATTCACGTGAGCCGGCTCACGCCGGACGTCAACTCTCCCAGTTCCTGGGCGACGTTACCCTGATCGGCGTCGACCGGGAGACGTGCGACATGTTCGGACAAGAGCGTGGCCGGCTGCGCGCCGCCGGTACGCTCATTGGAGACTTCGACCTTCTGATCGGCGTCACCGCCGTTCGTCACGATCTCACGCTCCTGACGAACAACCGTCGCCACTTCGCCCTGATCGCGGGGCTGCGTATCGAATCGCGTCAATGAGCAACGACTTCACTATCGACGCGACGTCATCGACACGCGCCGCGCCGCGGCATCGCTCACCACCGCATGCTCGGAACTCCTCGATGAGGTCGAAGACCAGGCTGCCCTGATCCCGCTCGGACCCGTGCATGACGCCGAAGTACGGGTCGAGCCCCGCCTTGACGAGCGCGCGCCACACCTCGCCGTACAGCATGCCGTAGACGTA
>JACPDG010000100.1 GCA_016184125.1 Candidatus Rokuibacteriota bacterium
GATGCTCACGTTCCGCGCACGGTGAGCCCGCGCGAGAGCGCGGCGGTGGCCTGGCGATCGTCGTGCGTCCAGAATTCCAGCGGCTCGCCCTCCGCTTCAGCGGCCAGGATCTCGGCGGTTGCGACGTGAATCGCGTCGAGCGCACGGACGTTCACCGCAAAGGGGCTCTTCGCGCGACCGACGATCTCGGCATCGATCGCGGCCAGATCCAGCATGGCGAGGAGGTCGGCGAGCTCCTTCCGTTTGCTCGCCGTCTCCGCGTCGTCGAGGTTGCCGAGCAGCCGCTCCCGGTCTACGGCGCGGAACGCCTCGATCTCGACGAGTTGCGAGGAGACGACGCGGTCGTTGCCGGCAAGTGGCACCTTCGATCCCGACTCCGAAAAGAGGATTCGGAGCACGGCGCTAGCGTCGACGTACTTCACTCGGATCCTCGCGCACCGCGCGAAGCGACGCCTGGATGTCGACGCGTCGATCGAGCCTCACGATCTCGAGCTTCCGCCAGTCTTGCGTGCCGAGCCGCAGCCGGCCATCCTGCGCCAGTCGCTCGCGCCACGACAGCGCCTCGGCCTGCGGTGGACCAAGCTGCGCAATCGGCTCGTCCCGGTCCTTCACGACGATCCGTGACCCGCGCGAGGCCATCCGGAGATACTTGCTGAGGTGGGCCTTGAGCTCGGTCACGTTGATGGTCTTCATGGCCACATTATGAGACCATCATGGTCTCGCGGCAATGGGGACGTCGACCGCGCCGGGCACGCATCGTCGCGTTCTTCGGCTCATGGCTGGCGCCGATATCACGACGATCCCGAAGGCGCTGCCGACCCGTCGGGTCAGCCTGCTGTCGCAGGCCCGGATCGAGGCCATCTCGATCAGGTCCCGAATGGAGGCGATGCGAACCGTGGTGTGGCTGAGGTTGATGATTTCCGAGCGGTTCCACAGCTCGTCGAAGGCGATCAGGTGCTCCACGAAGAGGTCGACCTCGCGCATGGGGTTTGCGGGGTGGCGGGGTCTGCGAAGGCCAGCGGCTCGACGGGAGCACGGGGTCTGAAGCCCAGGCCGGTTGCGGGTTCCGGAAATCCTGCTAGGGCCCGTTCCGAGAATTCTGCTAGGTCCGCGTTGGGAACCAAGAAACTTGCTTCGGGCGCTGCGACGCGCCGGAAGCGAGGGAAGGGATGGTTCCAATGCTGAAACGCCACGCGATCCAAGTGCTCCGGGAGGCTGGTCACAGCCAGCGCGCGGTTGCTGAGGCGGCCAGCGTGTCGATCGATACGGTCCGCCGCGTGGAACGTGAAACGGCGGTGGTCGACGTCGACGATGTCGTGGCGCGGAGGCGGACCCCGCCGACGTCCAGGACCGTGGGGTAGCGGACGCAGCCCGCGAGCGCCGCGAGGCCCACCGCGAGGACGACGAGCCGGACGCCGGGGGCCGAGCGCACGCGCTCAGGCGCCTTTGAAGGCGCCGTCCGCGACCATGGCGCGGAACGCGCGCTCGTAGCCCTGCACCGTCCGCTCCAGGTCCTCCTCCGTGTGGAGCGCCGAGATCCAGCCGTGGTTGGCCGAGCAGTCCACGCCGTTGTTGAGGAGCGCGCAGCGCAGCAGGTGGTAGTGCGGGCCCTTGCGCGGGCGGTCGAAGCCCGCGAGGCCGGGCTTGCCCTCGAACGACACGTGGTAGATGGACGCCTCGCCGTAGCAGGCGCCGGGGACGCCCGCGCGCTTCATCGCCTCGCCGAGGGCGCGCCGGAGCTCGTCGCCCATCTTGTTCGCGCGCGCCTGGAGCGAGGCGTCCGCGCACAGCTCGAGCGTGGCGATCGCGGCGGCGGCCGAGAGCGGGTTGGCGTTGAACGTGCCCGCGTGGGCCACGCGCTGGCTCCGGTCCCAGTCGGGGTCGCCGCGGAACGCGAGCATGCCCATCAGCGCGCGCTTGCCGCAGAGGGCGCCGCCCGGCGAGTAGCGGAACCCCGTGATCACCTCGTCGAAGATGAGGACGACGCCGTGGCGCGCCGTCAGCGCGCGCAGTTCCTGGAGGTACCCCGGGACCGTCGGCGTCGTGCCCGCCTGG
The DNA here is from genome assembly GCA_016184125.1 of Candidatus Rokuibacteriota bacterium. Taxonomy (GTDB): domain Bacteria; phylum Methylomirabilota; class Methylomirabilia; order Rokubacteriales; family CSP1-6; genus AR8. The sequence goes on from JACPDG010000100.1 coordinate 2,056, forward strand.
CCGCCCGCCGGCTCGAGGATCACCGCGGCGACGTCCCCCCGCTCGAGCGCGACCTCCACCGCCTTGCTGTCGTTCGGCGGGCAGAGCAGGACCTGGTCGAGCGTGGCGCCGGGCACGCCGGCCGACATCGGCACCTCGTAGGGCGGGTTCACGCCCGCGACGGCGCCGTCGTGCCAGCCGTGGAAGTGGCCCGCGAGCTTCTAGAACCCGGTGCAGGATCCGCTGATGCCGATGACTCCCGAGGTGGCGCCGCTGTAGCTCGACTCGGCGTCTCCGCAGTCGAGCGAGATCAGCGCGTGGGGGGTATCCATTTCGCTCTCCTTACCCCAAGATATGGGGGTGAGCGAGGAGCGCCCGCTTCCGCCGCACCCCATTGGGGGCGTCGACTACCCGTGAACGCTGCAAACCGTCGGTCAGCAAGAGCGCGAGGCCTTCTCTTCCACCGTCTGATGGACCAGGCGGTGCACGCCGCGCCCGTGCCCCACGGCAAGGTCGTCGCCGCCGGTCAGCACGACCGTCACCCCAAGCGGTAGTTGGTAGGAGAGCGAAGTGGATACCCCCACAGCGCGTTACCGCTGACCTGCGGTACTGCGCCGCCCTCGGCGCGGAAATCGACGCCGCTGTCGTTGAAGATGCGGATGCCTGCGCCGGCATTGCCCGTGATCGTCGATGTCCCGCGCACGCGGACCGTGGAGTGGAACCCGGCGACGATGCCGTGGCCACCGTTGAAGTTGGCCACGGCCGGCGTCCCCACGCTGAGGCTGCCGGAGATCTCCGACCGACGGACGTCCACCGTCCCGTCCTCGTACACCTGGACGCCGGCGCCGTGGTTGCCGGCGATGAGCGCGTCGCGGGCGTCCACGGCGCCGCCCTGGAACACGTTGATGCCAGCCCTCGTGGACCCTCGTGGACGGGTCCCCCTGACCGTTGCCGGAGATCTCGTTCGTGGATGCGCCGGTCACCGGCAGCCCGAAGCCCGGATCGCCGATGAGGGCGGCGCCGTTGCGGAAGACGGCGATCCCGGCGGCGGCATTGTCCCGGATCTTGTTCTCGCCGGCGAGATGCACTGCCGCGTCGTAGACGGCGAGGCCGTTCCGGCCGTGAGGGGCGGAGGCATCCGTGCCGTTCCCGCTGATGGTGTTGCCGCCGACCCAGCCGACGCGCCGCTGACGACGCGGATGCCGTTGCCGCGGTTCGCGTTGATCGTGTTGCCGACGTAGGCCGCGTTCCCGTCCGCGATGCCGATCCGCGAGCCGCCGGCGTTCGAGACGGCGATCCCGTCGACGTGGTTCTCCTGGATGGTCGACCCGAGGATCGTCGCCTGGCTCGATTCCACGGCGATCCCGTGGCGCGTATTGTTCTGGACGACCACGCCCGCCATGAGGCCGAGCGAGCCGACGCCGATCTGGCCGCTGCTTGACCGGCCGATGAAGATCCCGTTGTTGCCGTTGTTCTCGATGGTGCTGCCCACGACGGTGGCGGCTGACGCATCGCCGACGGTGATGCCGTTCTGCGTGTTGTTCCGCACGGTGACCGGCTTCACGACGTCCGAGCCGTTGATGTCCTGGCCGACACGGATGTGAGAGTTCCTCGAGGCGACGACGCCCTGGCCGTGGTGCTCAACGGTGCTGTCCGTGAGGTAGATCGCGGACTCGCTGGCCCCGACGACGCCCTGCCCCAAGTACTGCGTCGCGTCGTTGACCACGATCTTCCCCGAGTACGCCACGTGACACCCGCCAACCGAGCCGATCGTGCCGTTCGTCGCCAGCACGCCGAAGCGCGCGCCGTTCTGTACGGTGCAGGTCGAGAGGTCGAACGTGCTGCCGCGCGTCCCGTGGACGCCCCTGTCTCCATCGTCAAGACGCTGAAAGGGATCAGCGCCAAGACGTTGTTCGAGACGCACCCAATCCTGCGAACTATGTTCCGACACGGACACCTATGGAGTCCAAGTTACTATGTGGGCACCGTGGGGCACGTTTCGGAGGAGACGGTCGCACGGTACGTACGAGACCAGAAGTTGCGAACGCGAGGGCGACCCGCCGGGCGCCCTTCCTCCCCCCAATAAATTGGGGGGTCTCCGGGCGCGCTAACTTATG
>JACPDG010000017.1 GCA_016184125.1 Candidatus Rokuibacteriota bacterium
GGCGTCAGGTGCAGCAGTCCGAAGACCACCACCGTGACCAGCCACAGCAACAGCAGCGAGTGGAGGCTGCGCCAGGCGAGGTAGCCGAGCACTCCCTAGCCCAACTTCCACGGTCCCGAGACCGGAGTACTGATATTTCATTAGGTTGCACCGCTTGTGAGTGACTATGGCGGCGGGGTGGGGGCCCAGGTCTTCACCGGCTTCATGACCTCCTGCGGGATCTTCAGCGTGCGGTAGATCTCGCGGTGGACCGCGTCCGGCGTCGACCCCTTCCGGATGCGCAACGTCTGGCCGTTCGTCGCCGGCAGCACCACCGTGACGACCTGGTGGGTGGAGAGCTGCTCGCGCAGGGTCGCCCACGAGGTGTGCACGCCCTGATCCAGGAAGCGCTTCTCGATCGCGACGAGCAGATGGTAGGCGAGCACGCAGAGGAAGATGTGGGTCTGGACCCGATGCTCCAGGTGATGGAAGATCGGCCGCTCCATGAGCGGACTCTTCATGTCGCGGAAGGCGTCCTCGACGCGGGTGAGGAGGATGTACAGGCGCCAGATCTCCTCGTCCCCGAGATCCTGGCGATCGGTCTTGAGCAGGTAGCCGCCGTCGAGCCGCTCGGCCTTGGTTTTCTTGTCCTCGTACGGCGTCCACGTCACGGCCGGGATCGCGGCGTCGTACGTGATGTCGTAGTACCGCGCCACGCGCGGGTAGCGCTCCTTGAGGCGCCCGATCGCTTCATGCCCCTTGGCCTCGACGCGCAGGCGCCCCGTGCGGACCCGCGCCTGGAGCTTCTGGAGGTCCGCGAGGAAGCGCTGTTCGTGCTTCTCACGGATTGCGCGATCTTTCTCCGTGCGGCCCTCACTGCGGCACAGGATGTGGACCTCCGAGCCCACGACCTGGCGCTTGATCTCGACCCGCGATTTCTTCTGCGCCGGATTGCGCGGCGAGGGCTGGCGCAGCACCTCCGCCCAGCCGGTCTCGTCCTCGAACGCGTCCAGGTGGGGCGTGCGCTCCGGCTGGCGGCCGGCCACGAGATAGTGATAACCCCGGTCCGTGATCTCTTGGAGATTGTCCGCATAGGCCATGCCGCGATCGACCACCACGGTGGCCCCACCCCGGCGGCCCGTGCGCTGTTCCAGCGTCGTCAGCATGTCCGCGAGCGTCGTGCGATCGACGCGATTGCCGTCAAAGACCTCGTGCGCTTTCGGAAAGCCGTCGCGATCCAAGACCAAGCCGACGACCACCTGCTTGCAGTCCGGGCGGTGGTCGCGCGAGTACCCGCGTGTGGCCTGCGGATTGCGCCGGCCCTGCCCTTCGAAGTACGTCGAGGTCAAGTCGTAGAGGTAGAGGGTGTCGTCCAGGGTGAAGAGCGTGCGCTCGCGGGCGGCCAGGGCCCGCTCGATCGGAGCGCGCTGGGGATGCAACCGGTCCAGATTGCGATAGAGCGCCTCGTCGCTGAGCGTGCTGAAGTCGGCGCCGAGGAGGTCGGCCAGGGCCGTGCGCCGGATCCAGTCGGGCATGGCGTGCTCCGAGGCCGGGTGCACCAGGCGGTTCAGCGTCATGAGCTCCGTGAGCCGCTGCGCCCGGGCCGAGAGGCCGGCCTCCGCCAAGATCCGGTCCAGCTCGAGGGCGCGCCACATCTGATGCCCCACGTGGACCGGACCGGCCTCCCGGAGGTCTTCGGTCTCGACCTGCTCGGTGTGCACGGCCACCACGTCGGCGCCGACGGCCGCGGCGGGACGCGGGCGGCCGCGCGGCGGGCGTGCCCGCGCGGCGACCGCCGCGACGGCGGGCTCGGGCAGGAAGGTCGTCTGGCCGCCCAACGCGGACGAGAGTTTCTGCGCGAGGCCGCGCCACTGGGCTTCGGGGGCGGGGGCCAGCGAGCCGAGCGAACAGATCGTGCGGTGGCGCGGGCCCGCCGGGGTGGCGATCGACTCGACAAGGAGATGATTGACGTAGGTCTTGCCGCCCACCTGCCGGCTCGTGCGCTTGATGAACACGCTGACTCTATTTCGTTACTTCCTCCCCGTCCTGTCAAGAAAAATCGACGGGACATTCCCGCGGCCACACAGGGCGAGATGCCCTCGTGGGCGACCGCCTCAAGCCCCGCGGGCTCGTCGCCGGTCGCGCGGTAGCCAGGGCCCCTCTGATTAGTGACTATTTTGGCGATTCCCGGAGTCACCCCACGAAATTTCAGGGGGTTGCGCGGCGCGCGCGCCCGAAAAACAGCGTTGACGCGGCGCGCGGTGTGGAAGTCGGGCTAGCCAAGGACAACGGCCCCGTCAAGGGGCAGACGGACCAACACCTGACGCTGCGTCCCGCCATCGGGCCGGGAGCGCGGCACGAGGGCTGCCACCCCCTCGTGCCAGCGGGCTCAGGGCGCGGCGCTGGACTCGGGCGAGGCGGGGCCGGGGCTCTGCCCCGAGCAGGCGAGGCCCAGGTGAGCGAGGATCAGCCGAATGACGCGAGTGTTGTGGACGGTGGCGATCAGGCGCATGCGGCGCCACAGCGGGGACAGGCGAGCCAGGTCAAGGTCGAACGCCCTGCGCATCAACGCGGCCCAGGTCCAGGTGGGCGCGGGGCGGGCAGCGCGGGGGCGAGTCTCGAGCTCGCGGGCGGAGCTGTTCGGGGCGGGGCGTCCGTAGGGCACGACGTGCGTGTGAGTTTTCAGGAGCATTTCCCCACCCCCGGCGCGCCCTTCCCGGATCCCGCGCGCGTGCTCCGGAGCAGCCGCGCGGAGTTCAGCATGACTTCCCCTCGGCGGCGAGTTCCTGCACGCGCCCTCCGAGCGACTCCCCCACGACGATCCCGGCGCGGGCCAGGAGCCTCTCCGTCCCGCAGCCGGCACGGGTGCCGTTGACGGTCCCGGTCACCCCCTCACCGGGATGCACCTCGAAGTCCTTCGGCTCCTCCAGCGGGACGCTCCGGCGCTCGGCCGCCCGGACGATCCCCCCGGCGAGCGGGTGCTCGGAGCGCCGCTCGAGGGTCGCGGCCAGCGCGAGCACCTC
>JACPDG010000060.1 GCA_016184125.1 Candidatus Rokuibacteriota bacterium
GCGGGTGCAAGGCCGGCATCCGCGCCAGACCTCCGACGCGCTGGGCGCGGCCGCCTTGCAGCTGGTCCCCGGGCGCTGGCGCTCGCCGCGGATCTCAACGAGGCGCTGGGCTTCTCCTTCGGCAAGGTGAGCCGGCTCTTCCAGACGTTCTTCGGGATCCGGTGGTCACCCGACGAGACCGGTGGACAGTCGGGGGCCGGTTGCAGTGCCTGTGGGTGTTCGTGACCGATCATCGGCTGGGACGGCCAGCCGAACACGCGGGTCGGGGTGACGGCGGTGCCGATCGACCACTCGCCCTTGCGACCGCTGCCCGCGGGGCTCACGGCCCCGACGGTCTTTCTGTTCTCGTTCGGGAAGGTGGGGGGCGGGCTCCCGAGCCGCCCGGTGGTGATCGACTATCCGAACACCGTCGGGGCGCTGCCCGGCGAGCGGGTGGATCTCTCACGCAGCATCGCGACCCGTCGGGGAAGCCGACGCTGTTCGTGTACGACAGGCTGAACCGCGTGACGCACATCGTCGACGCGTTGGGCGGGGTGACGCGCTTCGGGTACGATCCGAACGGGAACCTGCTGGCGGTGACGGACGCGCGGGGGAACATGACGACGCACAGCTACGACGCGATGGACCGGCTGGCGACCCCGGACGGACCCGGTGGGGGCGACGGAGACGTCCGAGTACGACGGCAACGGCAACCTCACGCGCCACACGGACCGCAAGAGGCAGGTGGCGACGTTCAGCTACGACGCGTTGGACCGGCGCACCACGGCGACGTACATCGATGCGACCGTGAGCTACACCTACGATCTGTCGGGGCGGCTGGTCGAGGTCACGGACTCCGCAGGCGGGAGCATCTTCAACTGCTCGTCCTTCCGCTTCACCGGTCGAATCGAGCAAGGGCAGAATGAACGACAGCGGACCGGCGCGCGTGAAGCAGCAACTACCACGGTGCCGGGTTTTGCTCTAAGGTGAGGGCATGATCGAGCGCTACACGCGGCCCGAGATGGGTCGCATCTGGAGCGAGCACGCCAAGTACGAGGCCTGGCTCTCCGTCGAGATCGCGGTCTCGGAGGCGCTCGCGCGCCGCGGCCGCGTGCCCGCGGACGCGATGGCGCGCATCCGCGCGCGCGCGCGCGTCGACATCGATCGGATCCTCGAGATCCAGCAGCGCGTGAAGCACGAGATGATCGCGCTGCTCACGAGCCTCGAGGAGCAGCTCGGGGCCGACTCGCGCTTCGTGCACATCGGCCTCACGACGAACGACGTCTGGGACACCGCGACCGCGCTGCAGCTCTGCGCCGCGGCCGACCTGCTCATCGCCGGTCAGGAGCGGCTCCGCCGGGCGCTCGGCACGCTCGCGCTCCGGCACAAGGACACGCTGGTCGTCGGCCGCACCCACGGGGTCCACGCGGAGCCGACGTCGTTCGGGCTCAAGGTCGCCGTCTGGTACGTGGAGGCGGGGCGCAACGTCGAGCGGCTGCGCCGGGCGCGCGAGGTGGTCGCGGTCGGCAAGCTCTCGGGCGCGGTCGGCCAGTTCGCGCACCTCGATCCGGACGTCGAGGACGAGGTGTGCGGGGCGCTCGGGCTCGCGTCCGAGCCCGTGTCGACGCAGGTGGTGCAGCGCGATCGGCACGCGGAGTTCATGACCGCGCTCGCGGTCGTCGCGGCGTCGCTCGAGAAGATCGCGCTCGAGGTGCGGGGGCTCCAGCGCACCGAGGTGCTCGAGGCGCAGGAGCCGTTCGGCGAAGGGCAGAAGGGCTCGAGCGCCATGCCGCACAAGCGCAATCCCGAGCTGTCGGAGCGCGTGTGCGGGCTCGCGCGGCTCGTGCGCACGAACGCGCTGGCGGCGCTCGAGAACGTGGCCCTGTGGCACGAGCGCGACATCAGCCACTCGTCGGTCGAGCGCGTGATCCTTCCCGACTCCACGATCGTCCTCGACTACCTGCTCGACCTGACGACGTTCATCGTCGAGGGCCTCGAGGTCGATCCGGCCCGCATGGCGGAGAACCTCGAGAAGAGCCACGGGCTCGTCTACTCGCAGCGCGTGCTGCTGAAGCTGACCGACGCCGGGCTGCCGCGGCAGGTCGCGTACGAGATCGTTCAGCGCAACGCGATGCAGGCGTGGCGGGAGCGCCGGTCGTTCCTCGAGCTCCTGTCCCGGGACGCCGCCGTGACGGACAAGGTCTCCCCGGCCGAGCTGAAGACGTGCTTCGATCCGGGCTGGTACCTGCGGAACGTCGACGCGATCTTCCGGCGGGCGGGGCTGATGCCACGATGATGCTTCGGTTCAGGGTCCTCGTGCGACTGAAACCCGGCATCCTGGACGTGCAGGGCGCGGCGGTGAAGCGCGCCCTCGACGGGCTCGGCTTCGCCGGCGTGAACGACCTGCGCATCGGCAAGCTGGTCGAGGTCGACGTCGAGGCGCCCGACGAGACGGTCGGGCGCGCGCGCGTCGAGGAGATGTGCCGGAAGCTCCTGACGAACCCGATCCTCGAGGACTACGCGATCGAGCTGGTCGGTGACCTTGCCGGGTCGAGACCCGGACGGTAAGATGTGTCGGACCGGCACCGGCAGCCCGTGAACGGACGTGGTACCCGAGGGGCGGCCCGGGTTTCCCGGGCCGCCTCCGAGCGCGGGGGCCGGGGGAGTTCGAGGGGGGCGTCAGCCCCCTTCGTGCGATGGTCGGGGGCCATTTCGGGGCCCCCCATGACCAAGAGGAGAGTCCCGATCCCATGAGATTCGGCGTCGTCGTCTTTCCGGGCACCTGGAGCGACTGCGACTTCCATCACGTGATCTCCGAGGTCCTGCACCAGCCGGTGAAGTACATCTGGCACCGCGACCGGGATCTCTCGTCGGTGGACTGCGTGATCCTGCCCGGCGGCTTCTCGTACGGCGACTACCTGCGGGCAGGCGCGATCGCGGGGCGCTCGCCCGTCGTCGAGGCGCTGCCGGAGCTCGTCGCGCGCGGTGGTTTCGTGCTCGGCTCCTGCAACGGCTTCCAGATCCTCTGCGAGGCGGGGCTCCTGCCCGGTGCGCTGATGCGCAACGAGTGCCTCCAGTACCGGTGTCAATCGACGTACCTCTCGACGGAGAACGTCGACACCGCGTTCACGCGGATGCTCCGACCGGGGCAGATCCTGGCCATGCCGATCTCGCACGGTGAGGGCAAGTACGTCGCCGACCGGGCGACCCTCGATCGGATCCGGGCCAACGGGCAGCTCGTGTTCCGCTACGTCACCGCCGATGGACAGGCCACGAAGGCGGCGAATCCGAACGGCTCCGTGGACAACATCGCGGGGATCATGAACGAGGAGGGGACCGTGCTCGGGCTGATGCCGCATCCCGAGCGCGCCGCGGAAGCAGCGATGGGCGGCACCGACGGGCTGCTCCTCCTCCAGAGTCTGGCGGGAAGCCTCGTCGAGGACGGCGGCTTCCTCAAGCGGTAGCCATCCTGAGCGCGACCGAGCCGAAGGTCACGCTCGAGCTCGCGAAGAGCCTGGGGCTCACCGCGGACGAGTACGACCTCATCATCGCGCGACTCGGTCGCGAGCCGTCGTACCCGGAGCTCGGCCTCTTCTCGGCGCTCTGGTCGGAGCACTGCGCGTACAAGCATTCGCGCGTGTTCCTGACGCGGCTGCCGCAGACCGGGCCGCGCGTCCTCCAGGGACCGGGCGAGAACGCCGGCGCCATCGACGTGGGCGACGGGTGGGCGGTCGTCTTCAAGATGGAGAGCCACAACCACCCGTCCTTCCTCGAGCCGTTCCAGGGCGCCGCCACCGGGGTGGGCGGCATCCTGCGCGACATCTTCACGATGGGGGCGAGGCCGATCGCGCTGCTGGACTCGCTCAGGTTCGGCGACCTCGATCCGAGGACACGGCACCTCGTGCACGGCGTCGTGTCCGGCATCAGCTGGTACGGCAACTGTTTCGGGTGCCCGACCGTCGGTGGCGAGATCGCGTTCGCGCCCGAGTACGCCGGCAATCCGCTCGTCAACGTCATGTGCGTCGGTCTGGTGCGCGGGGATCGCATCTTCCGCGCGCGCGCCGAGGGTGTCGGCAACCCGGTGTTCTACGTCGGGAACAAGACCGGACGCGACGGCATCCACGGCGCGACGATGGCGTCCGCGACGTTCGACGAGCACGCGGAGGAGCGCCGCCCGACCGTGCAGGTCGGCGATCCCTTCACCGAGAAGCTGTTGCTCGAGGCGTGCCTGGAGGCGATGGCGACGGGGGCCGTCGTCGGCATCCAGGACATGGGCGCAGCGGGGCTCGCGTGCTGCACCTCCGAGATGCCCGCGCGCGCGGGGACCGGGATGGACGTCGAGCTCTCGCGCGTGCCGAGACGCGAGACGCACATGACGCCCTACGAGCTGCTGCTGTCCGAGTCTCAGGAGCGGATGCTGCTCGTCGTCGCGCGCGGTCGCGAGGACGAGATCAAGCGCATCTTCGCCAAGTGGGAGCTCGACGCCGTCGAGATCGGCCGGGTCACGGACGACCGGTTGCTCACGGTGCGGCTCGACGGCGAGGTCGTGGCGCGGGTGCCGGTCGACGCGCTGGCTGAAGGGCCTCGGTACGAGAAGCCGACGCGCGAGCCCGAGGCGCTGGCGGCCCTCCGGGCGTGGGATCCGCGGAGCCTGCCGGAGCCGAGCGACTACGGCCAGACGCTCGTGGATCTCCTGGCCTCGCCGACGATCGCGTCGAAGGCGTGGGCGTTCCGCCAGTACGATCAGCAGGTCGGGCTCAACACGCTCGTGCTCCCCGGCTCGGACGCGGCGGTCCTCCGCATCAAGGGCACGCAGCGCGCCATCGCGGTCGCCACGGACGGCAACGGCCGTCACGTGCTCCTCGATCCCCGGCGTGGCGCGGCCATGGCGGTGTGCGAGGCGGCGCGCAACGTCTCGTGCGCGGGAGCGCGGCCGGCCGGGGTCACGGACTGCATGAACTTCGGCTCGCCGGAGCGGCCGGAGATCCTCTGGCAGTTCGCCGAGGCGATCGACGGCATCGCGGAGGCGTGCCGCGCGCTGGACATGCCCGTCGTCGGCGGCAACGTTTCCTTCTACAATGAGACCAGTGGGCACGCGATCCTCCCGACGCCGATCATCGGGGTCGTCGGTGTGCTGGACGACGCCGAGCGGCTGGCGACGCAGCCCTTCAAGTCGCCGGGGCATCGCATCGCCTTGCTGGGCCCCGGGGCCGTGAGCATCGGCGGCAGCGAGTACCTGTGGCTCCGGGCTCGCCGCGTGGCCGGGGCGCTTGCGCCGCTCGACCTCGGGCTCGAGCGTCGCGTCCAGGCGGCCGTGCAGGGAGCGATCGGCGCGGACCTGGTGACCGCTGCGCACGACGTGTCGGATGGCGGCCTCGCGGTCGCGCTCGCCGAGTGCTGCGTGACGGGACGCGGCGAGCCGGTCGGGTGCGATGTGTCCCTGGAGGCGACCGGGCGCACGGACGAGGTGCTCTTCGGCGAGGGGCCGTCGCGCGTGGTGGTGACCGTGGAGGCGGGACGCGCGCGCGAGTTCGAGGCGCTCATGGCGGAGTCGGCGATCCCCTGGCGATGGATCGGGACGACGGGAGGCGCGCGCCTTCGTGTCGGCCTCGGCGAGACGACGGTGATCGACGTGGATCTGGACCGGATCGGACACGCGTGGAGGAGCGGCTTTGAGCGATACCTGGCGTGACCACGACAGGTTCCACGACGAGTGCGGGCTCTTCGGGATCGTCGGGCATCCCGAGGCCGCCAACGTCACGTACCTCGGTCTCTACGCGCTCCAGCACCGCGGTCAGGAATCCGCCGGCATCGCGGCGACCGACGGCGACACCTTCCACGTCGAGAAATCGATGGGGTGGGTGGCGGACGTGTTCGGGCCCGAGCGGCTCAAGCGGCTGCCGGGGACGCGCGCCATCGGACACGTCCGGTACTCGACGGCGGGCAGCTCGAATCTCCGGAACGCCCAGCCGATCACGGCGAAGACGGCCCGCGGTCCGATCGCGATCGCGCACAACGGCAACCTCACGAACGCCGACGCGCTGCGCCGCGAGATGGTGCGCGAGGGCGCGATCTTCCAGTCGAGCTCGGACACCGAGGTCATCCTGCACCTGCTCGCGCGCGCGCCCGCCGGCTCGCTCGAGGAGCAGATCCGCTTCGCGCTCGGGCAGGTGCAGGGCGCCTACTCGCTCCTCATCCTCACGCGCGAGGCGCTCTACGCGATCCGCGACCCGAACGGCTTCCGCCCGCTCACGCTCGGGCGTCTCGGCGACGCCTGGATGGTCGCGTCCGAGACGTGCGCGCTCGACCTGATCGAGGCCACGCCGGAGCGCGAGGTGGAGCCGGGCGAGATGGTCGTGATCGACGCGAGCGGCGTGACGTCGGTCCGGATCTCGCCCGCCGGCGAGCGACTCGAGTGCGTGTTCGAGTACGTCTACTTCGCCCGACCGGACTCCGTCCTCTGGGGGCGGAGCGTGCACGCCGTGAGGAAGGAGATGGGCCGCCAGCTCGCGCGCGAGCATCCGGTCGATGCGGACATCGTGATCCCGGTGCCGGACTCGGGGATGAGCGCCGCGCTCGGCCTCTCCGAGGAGTCGGGTATCCCGTACGAGATGGGGCTCATCCGGAACCACTACGTCGGCCGGACGTTCATCGAGCCGAAGCAGGGGATCCGGCACTTCGGCGTGAAGGTCAAGCTCAACCCCATGCGCGAGACGCTGGCGGGGCGGCGCGTCATCGTGGTCGACGACTCGATCGTCCGCGGGACGACGAGCCGGAAGATCGTGAAGATGATCCGGAGCGCGGGCGCGCGCGAGGTGCACATGCGGATCTCGTCGCCGCCGATCCAGTGGCCCTGCTACTACGGGATCGACACGCCGACGCGCAAGGAGCTGATCGGTGCCAGCCACCACGTCGACGAGATCCGCCGGTACCTCGGCGCCGACAGCGTCGGCTACCTGTCGCTCGACGGCATGCTGAAGTCGACCGGAAACGATCCGTCGAACTTCTGCCACGCCTGCTTCACCGGCACGTACCGCGTCGGCCTCGAGCCGCAGCCGACACCGCAGCTCGCGCTGTTTACCTGACCGATGCGGCCGCTGACCTGCCGCGACGCCGGCGTCGACATCGATGCCGGGGACGAGAGCGTCCGGAGAATCGCGCCGCTCGCGAGACGCACCGCGCGCCCCGAGGTGCTCGGCGGCATCGGTGCGTTCGCCGCGTTCGCCCGCGTGAACGACCTGCTCGTGCACGGGGCCGAGCCGCTCGACTTCCTCGACGACATCGGGACCCGCGGCGTCGAGATCGTCGCGTGACGCGCATCGTCGGCGCCATGGGCGAGCGACTGGCGGTCGCCGTGCTCGCGTCCGGGCGCGGCTCCAACCTCCGCGCGATCCTCGATGCCGCCCGGGGCGATTTCCCCGCGCGCGTCGTGCTGGTCGTTTCGGATCGCGACCACGCCCTCGCCCTGCAGCACGCCGAGCGCGCGGGCGTGCGCGCCGTGTGCCTCGATCCCAAGGGCTTCCCCGATCGGGCCGCGTTCGACGCCGCCCTCGGGGACCTCGTCGATGCGGCCGGCGCTCGGCTCGTGTGCCTCGCGGGCTACATGCGGCTCCTCGGACGCGCGTTCGTCCGGCGGTTCGAGGGACGGATCATGAACATCCACCCGGCGCTGCTGCCCGCGTTTCCAGGACTCCACGCGCAGCGGCAGGCGCTGGACTACGGCGTCAAGATCGCCGGTGCGACGGTCCACTTCGTCGACGAAGGGGTCGACACCGGACCGATCATCCTTCAGTCGAGCGTCCCGGTGCTCGACGACGACACGGAGGAGGCCTTGTCGAACCGCATCCTGGTCGAGGAGCACCGTCTGTACCCGGAGGCGATCCGTCTCTTCGCGCTCGCGCGCCTGACGATCGACGGGCGTCGCGTGCGGATCGCGCGCGCGTCATGAAGATCCGGCGCGCGCTCGTCAGCGTGCACGACAAGACCGGCGTCGTCGACCTGTGCCGGGTGCTCGCCGACCTCGGCGCCGAGCTCCTGTCGACGGGCGGCACCGCGAAGCTGCTGCGTGAATCCGGCGTGCACGTCCGCGACGTCGCGGACGTGACCGGCTTTCCCGAGATGATGGACGGCCGAGTCAAGACCCTCCATCCCAAGATCCACGGCGGCATCCTGGCGCGGCGCGATCGCGCCGACCATCTGGAGGCGCTCGACCGGTACGGGATCCCGCCGATCGATCTCGTCGTCGTCGCGCTCTACCCGTTCGAGGAGACGGTCGCCCGGCCCGGCGTGACGCTCGAGGAAGCGATCGAGCAGATCGACATCGGGGGCCCGGCGATGATCCGCGCGGCGGCGAAGAACCACGGCGCCGTCGCCGTCGTGACGCATCCCTCGCAGTACGCCGCCGTCGTCGCGGAGCTCGGCGGGACGGGCGGGCTCGGCGACGCGACGCGGGCGCGGCTCGCGCGCGAGGCGTTCGCGCGGACGTCGGCATACGACGCGGCCATTGCAAACTACCTCGGAGGGGGGCTACGAACCTCGGAGGGGGGCTCCGCCCCCCTTCCGAACCTCCCCCCGCTCGATTGCGCCGGCAAAGCCGGCGCTCGAACGGAGATGTTTCCAACCCGCCTGCAGCTCGATCTCGCTCGGGCGGCTGAGCTTCGGTATGGCGAGAACCCGCATCAACGCGCGGCATTCTACCGCCCCTTCGGCGAGGCTCCGGTCGGGATCGGCGCCGCGAAGCAACTCCATGGGCCGGAGCTCGGCTACAACAACTTGCTGGACTTTTCGGCAGCGCTCGGGCTGCTGCTGGAATTCGACGACCCTGCCGCGGTCGTCATCAAGCACACGAATCCCTGTGGCGCGGCCATCGGGGCGAGCGCCGGCGAGGCGATGGTGAAGGCCAAGGCCTCGGATCCCGTCTCCATCTACGGCGGGATCATCGGGGTGAACCGGCCACTCGACCTGGCCGTGGTCCGGGCGCTGGCCGGCATCTTCGTGGAGATCCTGTTCGCCCCCGCCTTCGTGCCCGACGCCCTCGACGAGCTGCGGCGGACCAAGAAGAAGTGCCGCGTGTTCGAGGTGCCGTGCGACCGGCGGTCGCTGGCGGAAGACCTCGTGGAGTATCGGAGCGTGCTCGGTGGCCTGATGGCGCAGTCGCCCGACCTCGTCGATCTCGACGACGCCGCGCTCAGGCTCGTGTCGAAGCGCGCGCCGACGTCCCAGGAGCGCGAGGCGCTCAGGTTCGCCTGGCGCGTGGCCAAGCACGTCAAGTCGAACGCGATCGTGCTGACGGCGCGCGACCAGGTGGTCGGCGTCGGCGCCGGTCAGATGAACCGGGTCGATTCGGCGCGGCTCGCGGTCATGCGCGCGCGCGAGGCGGGACTGCCGACGGAGGGCAGCGTGTGCGCGTCGGACGCGTTCTTCCCGTTCCGCGACGGCCTGGACGTGGTCGCCGAGGCCGGCGCGACGGCGGTCATCCAGCCCGGCGGGTCGCTGCGGGACGAGGAGGTCATCGCCGCGGCCGACGGGCACGGGATGGCGATGCTCGCGACCGGCATTCGACACTTCCGGCATTGAGTGGGTGGGGCGAGGCACTAAGATAGGCGCCGTGGACGGGTCGCCGAAGCGCATCTACGGCCTCCGCGAGATCGTGCGCATCCTGGCGCTGACGCCCAGGCGCACGGGCCAGCTCAAGCGCCTCGGACTGCTCCACGGCGACGCGGGCTACACGTTCCGCGACCTGCTCTCCCTCCGTGCCGCCAACGCGCTGCTCGACGCGGGCGCGACGGTCCGGCAGCTTCGGCAGGCGCTCACGTCGCTCCCGCACCTGGACAAGACGGTCGAGTCGCCGCTCGCTGAAGTGCGCTTCGTGCTCGATGGCCAGCGGCTGCTCGCGCAGTCCGACCGCGTGAGGTTCGACCCACGCACGGGTCAGACCGTGCTGGATCTCGACGCGGCCGCGCTGGAGAAGGCCGCGGACGCCACGCTCGTGACCGGGCTGGTGCGTCCGCTGTCGCCGCCCGCCGAGCAGGCGGAGACGTGGTTCGAGCGCGCCAGCGAGTGGGAGGCGGATCCGGCGCAGTGGGACGACGCCATCGACGCGTACCGGCGCGTGGTGGCGCTCGATCCGACCTATGCCGCCGCCTGGAACAACACCGGGCTGCTGCTGCACCGCATGGGGCGGTACGAGGAGGCGCGCGGCGCGTACGCCGAAGCGCTCCGGCAGGACGCGCGCTGCTGCGAGGCGGCGTACAACCTGGGCTCGCTCTGCGAAGATCTGAGCGACCTCGACGCCGCGATCCGGCATTACCGCCTGGCGCTCGCGATCGCGCCGGACTACGCGGACGCGCACTTCAACCTCGCTGCCGCGCTCGCACGCGCCGGCCGCAGCGCCGAGGCTGGGCCCCACTGGCAGCGGTACCTCGAGCTGGACGCGTCGAGCCCGTGGGCGCGCATCGCGCGCACGCACCTCGAGGTCGTCGAGCCCGAGACGGGCAAGCCCGAATGAGGCTGCTCATGGTCGGCGGTGGCGGGCGCGAGCACGCGCTCGCGTTGCCGCTGGCGCGCAGCCGGAGGGTCGACGCGCTCTTCGCGGCACCCGGCAACCCGGGCATCGCGAAGCTCGGGATCTCCGTGCCGCAATGTCCCCGTTAAGGAGGCAAGACGTTGGAGCGACCGGTGAGGGTGGGCATCGTGATCGGCAGCGACTCGGATCTCGAGGTCGTGCTCGAGACCGTGAAGGTGCTCGACGCGCTCGACATCGGGTCGGAGGTCGTCGTCGCATCGGCGCACCGGACTCCACGGCGGACGGAGGAGTACGCGTCGACCGCCGCGTCGCGCGGCCTCGGTGTGCTGATCGGCGCCGCCGGCGGCGCGGCCGCGCTGCCGGGCGTGCTCGCGGCGCTCACGTCGCTCCCGGTGATCGGTGTGCCGATCGCGGCCACTCCGCTGGGCGGGATGGACGCGCTGCTCTCCATCGTCCAGATGCCTCCCGGCGTGCCCGTGGCCACCGTCGCGATCGGGACGTGGGGCGCCCGCAACGCCGGCATCCTCGCCGCCCAGATCCTCGCGGTCGGTGACCTGGAGCTGCGCGACCGCCTCGCGGCGTACCGCAAGCGGATGGGCGACGAGGTGGAGGAGCGCGCCCGGCTCGTCGCGGAGCAGCTGCGCGCTCGCTCCTGACTCGCGTGGCGTTCGTTCCGGGACGCGGATGTTGATCACGGAGATCGTCCGCATCGACGCCGCCGCGCCGGACCGCGCGGTGCTCGAGGCGGCGGCCCGGGTGCTGGCGAGCGGCGGGCTCGTCGGCTTTCCGACCGAGACGTTCTACGGTCTCGGTGCCGCCGCGCTCGACGCCGGCGCGGCACGGCGCATCTTCGAGCTCAAGGGCCGGCCGCGCTCGAGTCCGCTGCTGGTCCTCGTCGACTCGCTCGAGATGGCCCGACGCATCGCCGATGTTCCGGAGCGCGCGCGCTCCCTGATCGCGCGCCACTGGCCCGGCCCGCTCACGCTCGTGCTCCCTGCGCGGCCGGGGCTTCCCGACGAGGTCACGGCGTCGACCGGCACCGTCGGCGTCCGCGTGAGCGCGCATCCGGTTGCGCGCGGGCTGGTGGCGGCGCTCGGTGCGCCGGTGACCGCGCCGAGCGCGAACCTGTCGGGCGCGAGCCCGCCCACCGTGGCCGGCGATGTCGTGCGCGCCTTCGCCGACCGCATCGAGCTCGTGCTGGACGGGGGAGCGACGGCCGGCGGACCGCCGTCGACGGTCCTCGACGTGACCGTGGAGCCGCCCCGCGTGATCCGCGCCGGCGCCGTTCGCGTGTGACACGATGAGGGTCAGCGGCGTGATCCAGGCGGGCGGCAGGTCCACGCGGATGGGCGGACGGCCGAAAGCCTTGCTGGACCTCGGCGGCAGGCGGATCATCGACCGTGTGGTCGACGTGCTCGCATCGGTCGTCGGCGACGTGCTCATCGTGACGAACACGCCCGAGCTCTATGCCGATCTCGCGCTGCCGATGACGGGAGACGTCTATCCCGACCACGGGTCCCTCGGCGGCATCTACTCCGGGCTCCGCGCGGTGCCGGGCGACGCGGCGTTCACCGTCGCGTGCGACATGCCGTTCCTCCACCCGGACGTCGTGCGGCTCGTGGTCGAGCGGGCCGGGGAGGGGGATGTCGTCATCCCGCGCGTGGACGATCAGCTGGAGACGCTCCACGCGCTCTACACGAAGGCGTGTCTGGCGCCGATCGAGCGACGACTCGACGCGGGAAGGCTGAAGATCACCGGGTTCTTCGACGACGTCCGCGTCGTCGAGATCCCGGAAGCGAGCGTGCGGCGGTTCCGCGATCCCGCGATCGTGTTCATGAACGTCAACACGCCGGACGAGCTCGATCGCGCCCGCGCGCTCGCCGGGACGGTGGGGTGACGTGGCGCGCCTGCGTCCGGCGGTCATCGTCCACTACCACGAGATCAGCCTCAAGGGCGGCACGCGCCCGCTGTTCCTCCGGCATCTCGCGCGCAACCTGGAACGCGCGACCGCGGACGTCGGGCCGGTCCGCCTCCGGCAGCTGACCGGTCGCATCGCCCTCGAGCTCGACGACCACCCGGCGCCCGAGACCGTCAGCGAGCGCGTGCGCCGCGTCTTCGGCGTCGCGAACTGCGCGCTCGCGTACCGGGTGCCGTCGACCGTCGAGGCGATGCGTGCGACCGTGGGCGCGCTCGTCGAGGGTCGCCGCTTCGCGTCGTTCCGCATCACGGCGCGCCGCGCGTTCAAGACGTACCCGCTGACCTCCGTGGAGCTGAACCGTGAGCTCGGCGCGTTCGTCCAGTCGCGGACGGGTGCGCGCGTCGATCTCCACGCGCCGGAGCTCACCGTGCACGTCGAGGTGCTGCCCCAGGAGACGTTCGTCTACCTGGACCGCGAGCCGGGTCCCGGGGGATTGCCCGTCGGCGCCAGCGGCACGGTCGCCGCGCTCCTGTCCGGCGGCATCGACTCGCCGGTCGCGGCGTGGCGCATGATGAAGCGCGGCTGCCGGGTGGTCTTCGTGCACTTCCACAGCGTCCCGTACCTGCCGCCGACGTCGCAGGCGAAGGCCCGTGCCCTGGTCGACCGGCTCACCGCGTGGCAGTACCGCTCGCGCCTGCACCTCGTCCCGTTCGGCGAGATCCAGCGCGAGATCGTGCTCGGGGTGCCCGCGCCGGCCCGCGTCGTGATCTACCGGCGCATGATGGTCCGCATCGCGGAGGCGATCGGGCGCCAGAGCGGGGCGGAGGCGCTCGCGACGGGGGAGAGCGTCGGGCAGGTCGCGTCGCAGACGCTCGCGAACATCGGTCGCATCGACGAGGTGGCCGGCCTGCCGATCCTGCGTCCCCTGATCGGCATGGACAAGCTCGAGATCACGCACCAGGCGCAGCAGATCGGGACGTTCGAGATCTCGATCGAGCCCGATGCCGACTGCTGCACGCTGTTCGTGCCGAAGCACCCGGCGACGCGGATGTCGGCCGAGGAGGTGCGCGCCGCCGAGGCGCGGCTGGACCTCGACCGGCTCGTCGCGATGGGCGTGGACGGCGCCGTCGCCGAGACGTTCGAGTTCCCGGCGACGGCGCAGCCGGCGGTTCGCACGTGAGCGCGGCGCTCACGTTCCTCGGCGCCGCCGGCACCGTGACCGGGGCGAAGTTCCTCGTGGAGACCGGCGGGCGCATCCTTCACCACCTGCGGCGGCGCCTGGGCGACCCGCGGACCGTCGTCCTGTTCGTCGGGTACCAGGCGGCGGGGACGCGCGGCCGCCTGCTTCGCGAGGGCGCGGAGAGGCTGCGCATCTTCGGCGAGGACGTCGCCGTACGGGCGACGACGATGGCGACGGACGCGCTCTCGGCGCACGCGGACCGCGACGACATCGTGCGGTGGCTGCGCCAGTTCCACCGGCCGCCCTCGATGACGTACGCGGTCCACGGCGAGCCGGACGCGGCGGCGGCGCTGCGCGACACGATCGACCGCGACCTCGGATGGACGGCTCGTGTCGCGAGCGATCGGGAGCGGGTGGCGCTGTAGAGACTCGGAGGGGGCTTCGCCCCGGGCTTCGCCCCCCTCCGAAACCTCCCCCCGGGATCGATTGCGCCGGCGAAGCCGGCGCTCGGACCAGCGACCCTCCGCCTGCGGTGGATCTTGTCGGAGATCCGTCGTGTCACCAGCTTCTCCGACGCGCAGCCAGCCGCGGGCCGGTGCCGACGCGCGCGATCTACGGCGAGGCTGTGCAATGTCGTTCTCGATTTGCGCACGGCGGGGACCCTGGGGTGGCACGCCCGCAGGCGTGGCTCGGCTCGATGCCTGGCGGCCGCGACATCTAGGTGGCTTGACTCGTATCGACCCCCAGGGGTATGGTTCCGGCGTATGACTGCTGTCGCCATCGGCGCTGATCACGCGGGGTTCCCGCTCAAGGAGACCGTGAAGGTCTGGCTCCTTGCGCGTGGCCTGCGTGTGCTGGACATGGGGACGCACTCCACGGAGTCGGTCGACTACCCCGACTACGCGGCGCTCGTCGCCGGCACAGTGGCCGCGGGGGACGCCGCGCGCGGCGTCCTCGTGTGCGGGACCGGGATCGGCATGGCAATCGCAGCGAACAAGGTCGGCGGCATCCGCGCCGCGCAGTGCTCCGATGTGGAGAGCGCGCGGGTGAGCCGCCAGCACAACGACACGAACGTGCTCGCCCTGGGCGCCCGCACCACCGCGCCCGAGCTCGCGCTGTCGATCCTCGAGGTGTGGCTCGAGACCGCGTTCGACGGCGGGCGCCACGTGCGCCGGATCGAGAAGATCGCCGGGATCGGGCGGCGGTTCGAGGCGCCGGAGGTGATCCATGCAGAGGCTCGCTGAGGTCGATCCCGACATCGCCAAGGCGCTGCGCGAAGAGGCGCGGCGGCAGCACAGGAACCTCGAGCTGATCGCGTCCGAGAACTTCGTCTCCGAGGCCGTGCTGGAGGCGCTCGGCTCCGTCATGACGAACAAGTACGCCGAGGGCTACCCCGGGCGCCGGTACTACGGAGGCTGCGAGGTCGTCGACGTCGCGGAGGACCTCGCGATCGCGCGCGCGAAGGAGCTGTTCGGCGCCGAGCACGCGAACGTGCAGCCGCACTCCGGCGCGCAGGCGAACATGGCCGTGTACTTCACCGTGCTGAAGCCGGGCGACCTGGTCCTCGGCCCGAACCTCTCGCACGGCGGTCACCTCACCGCCGGCAGCCCGGTCAACTACTCCGGGAAGTTCTACGCGATCGTGCCGTACGGGGTGCGCCGCGACACCGAGCGGATCGACCTCGACGAGGTCCGCGACCTCGCGAAGAAGCACCGGCCCAAGCTCATCATCGCCGGCGGCTCCGCCTTCCCGCGAGCGATCGACTTCGCGCCGTTCGGCGAGATCGCGCGCGAGGTGGACGCGATGCTCATGGCGGACATCGCGCACCCGGCAGGCCTCGTGGCCGCCGGCCTGCATCCCTCGCCCGTCGGCATCGCGGACTTCGTGACGACGACCACCCACAAAACGCTGCGCGGCCCGCGTGGCGGCATGGTGATGTGCGCCGCGAAGTGGGCGCAGGGCCTCGACAAGACCGTCATGCCGGGCGTGCAGGGCGGGCCCCTCATGCACGTGATCGCGGCCAAGGCGGTCGCGTTCCGCGAGGCGCTCCAGCCCGCGTTCAGGGACTACCAGCGGCAGATCGTCGCGAATGCGAAGGCGCTCGCGGAGGCGCTCGCGGGGCACGGCTACCGGCTCGTGAGCGGCGGGACGGACACGCACCTGGTGCTGGTCGACCTCGGCGCGCGGGGCATCACCGGCAAGGACGCGCAGGAGGCGCTGGACCGCGCGTGGATCACGGTGAACAAGAACACGATCCCGTTCGAGACCAAGAGCCCGATGGTCACCAGCGGGATCCGGGTCGGGACGCCGGCCGTGACGACGCGCGGGATGGGCGAGCCCGAGATGGCGGAGATCGCGCGGCTGATCGACCGGGTGCTGTCGAAGCTGGGGGATGCCTCGGTGGAGGCGTCCGTGCGCGGCGCGGTGCAGGAGCTGACGAGCCGGTTTCCCCTCTATCCCGAGCGGACGACGTGAGCACGGGCCGAGGAGCCGCCGGCGGAGGGGCGAGCCGATGAAATGTCCGTTTTGCGGGCACACGGAGGACCGCGTGGTCGACTCGCGCGTCGGCCGCGAGGGCGAGTTCATCCGCCGCCGCCGCGAGTGCCTCGAGTGCCACCGGCGGTACACGACGTACGAGTACATCGAGAGCGTCCTGCCGCACGTCGTGAAGCGCGACGGCCGGCGCGAGGAGTTCGACCGGCAGAAGCTCCGCAACTCGATCCTCAAGGCCTGCCAGAAGCGATCCGTCGCCGTGCAGAAGGTCGACGACATCGTCGCCGAGATCGAGGCGCAGCTCCACGAACGCTCCGAGAAGGAGATCAAGTGGAACGAGCTCGGCGAGATGGTGATGGACCGGCTGAAGACGCTCGACCAGGTCGCCTACGTCAGGTTCGCGTCCGTCTACCGGCAGTTCGAGGACGTCTCCCAGTTCTCGGAGACGGTCAACCAGCTCAAGGGGCTGCTGAAGGACGACAAGGCCAAGGCGTCGCTCGCCGCCAAGGGCCGGCCACTCGCCAAGACCAAGTAGGCTCCCGCGGTTCACGGTGACCGCACGGTGACCAGAGATGGAACGGCCCTGCCGGGAACGGGAGCGCCGACAGGGCCGGGCGCCTCATGCGGGCGCGCTTACTTCTTCTTCTTCTTCGCTGCCTTCTTCTTGGCCGCCACCGTTTCACCCCCCTCCGTGCGTGGGCTCGATCCGCCGGCACTCTAGGGGACGCGTGCCGAACCTGTCAAGGTCAAAATCCCATATACGGTGGAGCCGGCGACGTGAGACCCCCAAATGTTGAGGTTGCCGGCTCGGCCGATTTGACAACGGTTCAGGGCGGGTGGTAGGGTGATTGGCACTCGTCCACTTCACGCCACACTCCGGAGATCCTGTCCATGCGCGACGACGTGCGGTTGTCGGTATCGTCGTGCCCGAGGGCCGTCAGAGAGGGCCGTCAGATCAGTCGCGTGACGCACACGAACCGAACATTCGCCTCACGTCCAGGAGGACGGCACTGATGAAGATGCTCTTGGTGAACCCGTGCTTCCCGAAGTCGCTGTGGGGGTTCCAAGGGATCGCGGACATCGTCGGCGTGCGCTCCGGTCAGGCGCCGCTCGGCCTCGTCACCGTCGCCGGCCTGACGCCGCCCGAGATCGAGGTCGAGCTCCACGACGAGAACTGCCGCGCGCTCGACCTCGACACCGATGCCGACGTCGTGGCGATCGGGTGCTGGAACGTCCACTACGAGCGCGCGCGCGAGCTGGCGCACGAGTTCCGCCGGCGTGGCAAGCGCGTCGTCGTCGGCGGTCCCTATCCGTCGCTCTGTCCTGAACGGTTCACGGACAGGACGTTCGACACGGTGGTCGTCGGCGAGGCCGAGATCGTGTGGCCCGTGTTCTGCCGCGACCTCCTCGCCGGGCACCCGAAGCCGCTCTACCAGCAGGTGGGCAACGTCGACATCGCCCTGTCGCCGGTTCCCCGCTTCGACCTGCTCCCGCGCGGCGACTACCTCTACTACTTCGTCCAGACCACGCGCGGCTGCCCGTTCCAGTGCGAGTTCTGCGACATCATCATCACGGACGGGCGCGTCCCGCGCACGAAGCCGGTGGCGCAGGTGCTCAAGGAGATCGAGACGATCACGGCGCTCGGCGGCCGGTACGTCAGCTTCTCCGACGCGAACTTCGTCGGGAACACGAAGTACGCGGCCGAGCTGCTGGAGGCGCTCGCGCAGTTCGGCCGCGAGCGCGGCTTCCCGCTGACGTTCTCCGCCGAGATGACGATCACCGTCGCGGAGAAGCCGCGGCTGCTCGAGCTGCTGCGCGCCGCGAACTTCACGAGCATCTTCCTCGGCATCGAGTCGCCGCGCGTCGCCAGTCTCCTGGAGACGAAGAAGCGGCAGAACGTCCACAAGCCGCTCATCGACACCATCCGTCGCATCCAGTCGTACAACCTCATCGTCGTCGCGGGCATGATCGTCGGCTTCGATCACGACGACGTGGGCATCTTCCAGGAGCAGTACGACTTCCTCCAGGAGGCGGGCATCCCGTTCACGACGTGCGGCGTCCTCACCGCGCTGGAGAAGACGCCGCTGCACGCCCGTCTCGAGAAGGAAGGACGGCTCGTCCCGTTCGACCGCGCGCGCACCCTGGGACACGGGGCGGCCGACCTGAACTTCGTGCCGAAGCTCATGACGATGGACGAGCTGCGCGAGGGCTACAACTGGCTCGTCCGCTCGCTCTACAAGTACGAGAACTACGCGGCGCGCCTCGTGCGGGGCCTGCGGCAGTACCAGCCGCGCACCGGGGACATGCCGATGGGGTCCGGCCGGCTCGACGCTGAGATGCCGGCGATCCTGGCGAAGGTGCTCCGGCACTTCCTCTTCACGGCGTCAGGCGAGCGGCGGCGGGTGTTCCTGCGCGCGATCCGTGAGGCGGCGGCCTCGGGACCGGCGCTCGAGAAGGTCGTCACCGCGATCGGGTACATGGTTGCGCACAAGCACTTCCACGAGTACGTCACGGCGACCCACGGCGACCCGGAGACGGTCGCCGCCGTCTCGCCGTTCTCGGAATCCGCGACGCCGGCGTGGCTCAGGCGTGAGGACGTCGGCCGCGAGTTCGGGCGGGCGCTGAAGCGACGGCTCTACCTGGGGCTCGGATGGGTCCCGCGTCTCGGCCGTCGGGCCCGTCGCGCGGTCGCGATCCCGGAGGCCGTGCTGGCGGACATGACGGGCGACTGCCTGCGCCGCTACCTGAACGAGCTCGGCGTCGAGGTCGTGCCATTCGCGACGGCTGCGCTGAGCCGGATTCGCGACCGCGTGGACGTCGTGGTGCTGCCGATCCTCGGTTCCGTCCGCAAGGGACGCGAGGACCTCTCCCAGGTCGTCCAGCAGCTCCACGAGCGCGTCCACGCCGACTTCGGACGGCTGCCCCGCGTCATCCCGCTGTCCCTGGACGGTGATCATCGGGCCGTGTTCGACGGGTTCGCTCGGATCGGGCTGATGTTCACCAGCAGGATCGAGCGGCTGCGTGAGGCGTACGCGCGGGCGGTCGACGCGGTGAGCGCCGCGGCGTCAGGCCCTGCGGGCGCGCCGGAGGTCCTGAAGCCCTCCTGAAGCTTGGAAGGCAGGGGCCACCTTTGTGGCCCCTGCTTCCTAATTCGGGTCGATCCGCCAGACCGGGCCCATGAAGTAGAGCGGGCCCTCGAAGCGGAGAAAACCCGGTGCCTCGCCGCCGACCACCCAGCACTTCACGTCCGGCAGATCGATCACGAGCAGGGAGGCGAACAGCCCGAGCTGCGGCTTCAGCAGGAAGCGCGTGGCGCGGACCGAGACGTCGCCGATGTGCACCTGATCCTCGGCGACGGGCTGGAGCAGCATCTTGACGAGCCGTGGCTTCGGCGTGAACGCCATGATCTGCACGAGGTGCGGCTCGCCGGCGGGCAGATTCTTCAACAGGGTGGTCAGTAGACCGTTGTAGACGTCGTCCGGCATCTCGAACTCGCCGTCGAGCGTCTCCTCGGGGCTGTCCTCGTCGCCGCGGTACCGGACGTGGTAGCGGCGGCTCTCGCGGTCGACGCGCGCTTCGATCGTCTCGGGGAACGACGGACCGCGCTGGACGAGGCGATACGTGACCAGCCGGAAGACGTCGCGCTGCGAGTAGACGATCTCCTCCTCGTAGCGCGAGCCGTCGAGGAACCGGAAGGTGAGGCGGCTCTCCACGCGGTCACCGCGAGCCACCTGGACGAGGTCGCCGTGGGCGAGCTTCTCGCCGCTCGCG
Organism: Candidatus Rokuibacteriota bacterium; assembly: GCA_016184125.1. GTDB lineage: Bacteria > Methylomirabilota > Methylomirabilia > Rokubacteriales > CSP1-6 > AR8. The sequence goes on from JACPDG010000060.1 coordinate 19,867, forward strand.
GAGCGCAGGACCGGGAAGCCGCGTGTGACGCCTTCGGTGTACTTCACGGGCACGGGATCAGCGGGGGAGGAAGCGGGAGAACCGGCAACCGTGAGCGACACGGTCAGGAAGGCGACGGAAAGCCTCACAAAAACTGGAGGCAGCAAGAAAGGTGCCGCTGCGACGTTCAGCCGGGCGCAGCGCCGACGCCGCGGCGAACGGCAGATTACGCGGGCTTTCGCTCTTCCATCGAGGAGCCGCGCCGCACGTGCCGGCGCCGGACGAATTCCTCGTTCAAGGGAACGCCCTTCTTGCACAGCGGACAGTCTTGCGGTGCATACGTCGGAAAATCCCTGCTCACGAGGCTGAAGACCGGTTTCCCGTCCAGCTCGACCGACGTGCGCCTCCACAGGCAGCCGATGCCGACCACCTGCGCGCCGAGGTGCTCCACGAGCTTGATGAGCAAGTTCAGCGTGAACCCGGTCGACACGAGGTCCTCGATCAGCAGCACTTTGGTCCGTTGCCGGATCAGCCGCTGGAACTCGATGGGGAGCGTGACGCGGCGCTTGCCCCCCGCCAGGCCCTTCGTCCCGTAGACCACGACCGGACGCGAGGGATGCGCGCGGGCGACGCAGTGGGACAGGATCAGCGCTCCGGGGCCGGTGGACAGCACGATGTCAACCGGCCACTGCGCGAAGTGCTTCGCGATGACGGCCCCGAGCCCTTCGGTGAAGGAGGGCTCGGTCGTCACGAGCGTCTTCTCGATGTACTCGCTGGTGTGCTGCCCGGAGGGGAGGAGGATGTGGTCGCTGGCGTGGTACGCGCCCGTGCGTTTGAGGATCTCCAGGTGGATCTTCTCGCGGACTTCGGTCTCGAGCGCGTGGACGTCTTTCCTGGCGGCGGCGGTCATGGGCCCTCCTTCGGCGTATTATCGCACGCTCGGGCCGGACCGTCGGGCCGGCCCGCCGGGGCCTCTGCGACCGCGTGCTAGACTCCACCCCATGCGGCTGCTCGCGGTCGAGACCTCCACGCTCGCGGGAGGCGTGGCGCTCCTCGACGGCGACCGCCTCGTCGGTGAGTACGTCCTCGATGTCCGGGTCACGCATTCGGAGCGGCTCATGGTCGCCGTGGACCGCGTCCTCGGCGACGCGCGCTGGACCGTTCACGACCTCGAGGCGCTCGCCGTCGCGGTCGGCCCCGGATCGTTCACGGGGCTGCGCATCGGGCTCGGCACCGTGAAGGGCCTCGCCGTGGCGACGGGCGTTCCGGTCGCCGCCGTGCCCACGCTCGACGCGATGGCGGCGTCGCTGCCGTTCGCGGCGTTGCCCGTCTGCCCGGTCATCGACGCGCGCAAGGGCGAGGTGTACGCGTCGCGGTACCGATGGGACGCCAGTCGGATGCGGCGGGAGTGGGACTACCTCGCGCTGGCGCCGGACGAGCTTGCCGCGCGGATCGACACGCCGACGATCCTCGTCGGCGATGCCGCCACGACGATCCGCTCCCCCTGGGCGAGAGTCGCGCCTCCGGCGCGCCGTGCGCCGTCTCCCGGCTGCGTCGGTCAGCTCGGCCTCGAGCGCCTGCGACGCGGTGAATGCGTTCCCGCGGCCGATCTCGTGCCGCTCTACCTCCGGCCCTCCGAGGCGGAGCTCAAGCGCCGTGGCGTCGCTGTGTCTTGACCGGATGCGCTCCGAGGACCTCGACGAGGTCGTCGCCATCGAGCGCCTGTCGTTCACGCTGCCGTGGTCCCGTGGCGCCTTCCTGTACGAGATGGAGCAGAACCGCGTCGCCCGCTGCTCCGTCATGCGGGACGAGACCCGGGTCGTCGGGTACGTCTGCCTGTGGGAGATCGGTGACGAGGTGCACATCACCAACATCGCGGTGCATCCCGACATCCGCCGCCGCGGCATCGGCCGGACGCTCCTGACGAGCGTCATCGACGAGGCGCGGCAGCACGGGGCGCGCGTGGTCGCCCTCGAGGTTCGCCCCTCGAACGGGGACGCGCGGAACCTCTACGACGCGTTCGGGTTCCGCGTCGTCAGCCGCCGGAAGGGGTACTACTACGACACCGGCGAGGACGCGCTGGTCATGGAGCTGACGCTCCAGGACGCCGGTGGGGCCGCCGGGAACCCGCGGCGCTTGTAGCGCGTTCCCTTTCCGTCGGTTCGCGAGGTCACCTGCCAGATTGATGAACTGTTCGTCTGCCCTCTTTCGCCGGCTCGTGGCCGGCGCGGTCGCCCTCGTCGCGCTCCCGGGCGCGCCGGGGCTCGGCCTCGGTGTCCGCGACGCCGCAGCCGCGAGCCACGACACACAGCCCGTGACCGAATCGGGTGGTCGAGGAGCGCCACGGCTTGGCCGGGGCGCTCCGAGCGCGGGGGGCTTGGGGGGCATCGATAGTCCCCCCATCAACTCGGTCGCGCGCGGCAAGTACATCCTCGGGGCGGCCGGGGGCTGCGGGTGCCACACGGAGAAGGACAGGCCCAAGCACAGTGGCGGCCGCCGCTATGACGGGCCGTTCGGCACCGTCTACTCGACGAACATCACGCCCGACCGCCAGACCGGCATCGGGAGCTGGACCGGCGACCAGATCATCGCCGCGATCCGCCTCGGTCGCCGTCCGAACGGCGAGCGGCTCCTGCCGGTCCACCCGTTCCCGGTGTTCAACGGCATGGCCGAGGAAGATCTCCACGCGCTCGTCGCGTACCTCAGATCGGTGCCACCGGTGAACCGGGAGAACCAGCCGAAGCGGATCACGGTGCCGCTGTTCGAGAGCGTGTTCCTGCCCGCGTGGCTGGTGGCGTTCGCGCCGCGCGAGACGCCGCCGCCGAAGGCCCCGACCTCCGGGCTGGCGCGCGGGGAGTACCTCGTGCGCGCGGTGGGACACTGCGGCGAGTGCCACACGCCGCGCACCATGACCATGGCGACGGACAACAGCCGGTTCCTCGCCGGCAATCCGAACGGGCCGGAGAAGTCGGCGGTGCCGAACATCACGCCGGACCCGGAGACCGGGCTCGGCAAGTGGACGGAGGACGAGATCGCCTACTACCTCGGCACGGGCAACCGCCCCGACGGCGACGTCGCGGGCGGGCTGATGTCCGAGGTGATCGAGGGGACGACGGCGGGCTACAAGGACATGACGCGCGAGGACCTGCTCGCGATCGCGCGCTACCTGAAGTCGATTCCTCCGATCAAGCACAAGATCGGCAAAGTGAGCGCGGTGAACCCAAGCGGACGGTAGCCGGACGGCTGCACGTCCCCACTCGAGGGAGGCGAACGACGATGCGACTGCTTGGAACTGGCGTGGTGATCGGTGGGCTCGCGGCGATGGTGCTGGCGGGCTGCGCGACGGGGCAGATGGCGGCGCGGAAGCCCGAGGAGGTCGTCGCCGAGCGCCAGCGGCTCATGAAGCTGCACGGCGCGCTCTGGAAGGACATCCAGGACAAGGCCAAGGCCGGGAACGTCGAGGCGATCGCGGTGAATGCGGAAGCGCTCGCGCTGAACGCCCCGCGCATCCCGTCGCTGTTCCCCGAGGGCACGATGACCGAGAAGTCCAAGGCGAAGCCCGAGATCTGGCAGAAGTGGCCCGAGTTCGAGAAGGCCGCCATGAACCTGAAGATGGAGTCCGAGAAGCTGCGCGACACCGCGAAGACCAAGGACGCGAACGCGACGCAGGCCGTCATGAAGAGCTTCGGCAAGAACGCGTGCGGAACCTGCCACCAGCCGTTCCGCGTCCCGCCGCCGAAGCAGGGCTGAGCGGCATCGCTGGTCGCGCGCGGGGAGGGCCCTCCTCCTCGCGCGCCGCTCGGCTCGTGGTATCCTCTCCGGCGATCGATTGGAGGCCCCCCGAACGACGCCGTCGGCGTCCGCCGACATTCCTCTGACAAGGAGACCTGAATGAAGCGTTCAATCGTCTGCTCACTGGTCGGGCTGGGGTTGGCGCTCCCGGCGTTCGCCGCTGCGGAGCCCATCAGCTTCAAGCTGCTGCCGCGCTATTCCTACGCGACATTCAAGACCGACGCGCCGCTCGAGACCGTCGTCGGCCACACGGCGGACGCCGGGGTGCAGGGGGGCCTGACCGTCGACCCGGCGAAGCCGCAGGCGGCGAGCGGCACGGTGAAGATCGACATGAACGTCGTCCGCACCGGCATCGACAAGCGCGACGCCGACATGCGGACGAAGCCGTACCTCGAGACCGAGGTCGAGGCCAACCGCTGGGTCACGTTCGAGGTGAAGAGCGTCGAGATCGCGGGCCCCTTGCAGCCGGGGGCGACGGTGCCCGCGAAGGTCCACGGGATCCTCACCGTCAAGCAGAAGCCGCTCACGCGGGTGGCCGACGCAACGGTCACGTACATCAAGCTCACGCCGGAGCAGGCGGAGGCGCAGAAGCGCTTCGGGTTCACGACGGACAACATCAAGGTCCGCGCGAAGCTCGCCACGACGTTCACGGACCACGGCATGCAGGTCCCGCAACTGCTGATCCTCAAGCTCGCCAACGACATCCGGATCGAGACCGACCTCACCTTCGTCCGGCAGTAGCGCCCCGCGGTCACGCGGGAGCGGCCGCTCCGGCCGCCCCCGCGTGCTACACTCGGCTCTCGTGGTCTCGGACCCGACCCCGACGCTGTCCGCCCTCGATCCGAAAATCGCGGCGCTGATCGACAGGATGCTCGCCGGCGACCGGCTCGCGCTGGCCCGGCTCATCACGCAGGTCGAGAATCGCACCGCCGCCGTTCCGGCGATCATGCGCGCCATGCATGCCCGGGCAGGCCATGCGTACGTCGTCGGCATCACCGGGCCTCCGGGCGCAGGCAAGTCCACGGTCGTCGATCGGCTGACCGCCGCCGTGCGGGCGGAGAACGCGACGGTCGGGATCGTCGCAGTCGATCCGTCGAGCCCGTTCACCGGGGGCGCCGTCCTCGGCGACCGGATCCGCATGCAGGCGCACGCGCTCGACACCGGCGTGTTCATCCGGAGCATGGCGACGCGCGGGTCGCTCGGAGGACTCTCGCGGGCGACCAGCGAGGTGATCAAGCTCCTCGGCGCCTTCGGATTCGACTGGGTCCTCGTGGAGACGGTCGGGGTCGGGCAGACCGAGCTCGACATCATGAAGCTCGCGGACACCACCGTGGTCGTGCTGGTCCCTGAATCGGGCGACGCGATCCAGACGATGAAGGCCGGGCTCATGGAGGCCGCGGACGTCTTCGTCGTGAACAAGGCCGATCGTCCCGGCGCACCGGCCCTCGTCGCCGAGCTCCGGTTCAACGTGCATCTGCACCACGCGAGCCCCGCCTCCTGCACCGACGTCGACTGGGAGATCCCCGTGCTGACGGCCGAGGCGCAGAACAACGTCGGCATCGCGGAGCTCCTGCGGGAGATCCGCCGCCATCGCGCCGCGCTCGAGGCCGCAGGGGCGCTGGCCGCGCGCCGGCGGGCGCGGCGGCGCGCCGAGTTCGAGATGCTGCTCGTCGAGCGCTTCAGGGCGAAGGTGCAGCGCGACTTCCGCTCGGGCGATCTCGGCACGGCCGCCGACGAGGTCGCGGAGGGTCGCGTCGACCCGTACTCGGCCGTGGACCGCATCCTCGGCCGCCCCGATCTGTTGGCGCTGATCGGGGGCGATTGATGCCACCGCGGCACAGACCCTCGGAGGCTCCCGTGCTAAGGTTCCGCGCATGAACCCGTCCGTGCCGTTTCGCGACACGTTCTGGAACGTTCCGTACTGGGCGCAGGTCGCGGTGTACATCGGCGGCGCCGTCGCGGTCGCCCTCTTCGCGTACGGCGTCTGGCAGCGGGTCCAGCTCTGGCGTGCGGGCGGTCCGGAGAACCGCTTCGATCACGTCCCCGAGCGCGTCCGGCTCGTCGTCAAGCACGTGCTGGGGCAGGTGAGGACGCTGTCGCAGGCGTATCCGGGCGTGATGCACGCGACGATGTTCTGGGGCTTCCTCGCCCTGTTCATGGGCACCGTCCTGGCCACGATCGACTACGACATCACGCTGCCGCTCTTCGGCTGGAAGCTCCTGCGCGGCACGTTCTACCTCGTGTACGAGACCGTGCTCGACCTCTTCGGGCTCTTCTTCGTGATCGGGCTCGGCATGGCCGTGTGGCGCCGGTTCGTGGTCCGGCCCGAGCGCATCGACCCGACGGCCGGGTTCGCCGGCGTCCTCACGCTGCTGTTCGTCATCAACGTCACCGGCTTCGTCATGGAGGCCGCGCGGCTGGCCGTCGTGAAGCCGGACTGGGCGCCGTGGTCGCCCGTCGGCTACGGCCTCGGTCAGGCGATGCTCGGCGTGGGCATGTCCGAGCCGGCGCTGCGCGGTGTGCACCTCGGCGTCTGGCTCTTCCACGCCGTCGTGTCGCTGGCCTTCGTCGCCATCGTCCCGCGCTCGTACTTCATGCACCTCGTCACCACGCCGCTCAACATCTTCTTCTCGAAGCTCACGCCGCGCGGCGAGCTCAAGGCGATCGAGAACATCGAGGAGGCGGAGTCGCTCGGCGTGTCCACGCTCGAGGAGTTCTCCTGGAAGCGGCGGCTCGACTTCGACGCCTGTCTCGAGTGCGGCCGCTGCCACGACGCCTGCCCGGCGACCATGGCGGGCACCGCGCTGTCGCCGAAGCAGGTGATCGTCAAGCTCAAGCGCCACATGCACGGCCAGCTCCCCGGACCGATCCACGGCACGCTGATCAAAGCCGACGAGCTCTGGGCGTGCACGACCTGCATGGCGTGCGTGCAGGAGTGCCCCGCGTTCATCGACATCGTGGACACGATCGTCGACCTCCGGCGCTACCTGGCGCTGTCCGAGGGCGCGCTGCCGTCCACCGCGCCGCAGACGCTGCAGAACATCCAGCGCGCCGGCAACCCGTGGGGCCTCGCGCCGGCGGAGCGGCTCGCGTGGGCCGAGGGCCTCGGCGTCCCCATCATGGAAGAGGGCAAGGAGGTCGAGTACCTCTACTGGGTGGGCTGCTCGGCGTCCTACGACAAGCGCAACCAGTCGATCGCGCGCGCGCTCGTGAAGATCCTCAACGCGGCCGGCGTGTCGTTCGGCGTGATGGCCGAGGAGCGCTGTCACGGCGAGGTGGCGCGGCGGCTCGGCGAGGAATACCTCTACCAGACGGTCCAGCAGGAGAACATCGAGGCGATCAAGCAGTACCGCTTCCGGAAGGTGCTCGCGCACTGCCCCCACTGCTTCAACACGATCAAGAACGAGTTCACGCAGTTCGGCGGGACGTTCGAGGTCGTGCACCACGCCGTGCTCATCAAGGAGCTGCTCGCGTCCGGACGGATCCGGCCCAAGAAGCCGCTGGATGCGACGATCGCGTTCCACGACTCCTGCTACCTCGGCCGCTACAACGGCATCATGGAGGCGCCCAGGGACGTCGCGCGCTCGGTGCCCGGGTTGAAGCTGATCGAGCTGCCGCGCAACCGCGAGCGCGGCCTCTGCTGCGGCGGCGGCGGCGGGCACATGTGGATGGAAGTGCCGTCCCGGAAGCGCGTCAACATCATCCGGGTCGAGGAGGCGATCGCGGCCAAGCCCGACGTCGTCGGCACGGCCTGCCCGTTCTGTCTCGCGATGGTCGACCTCGGGCGCAAAGTCGCGGGCGTCGAGGACACGCTCGCCGTGAAGGACATCAGCGAGCTGGTCGCCGACAGCCTGGAGCTGGACGGCCAGCCGCGGTGACCGTGGTGGCAGGAGCGGTGCGGTGAGCCGCCTGGTCCGCGCGCTTCCGGACATCGCGCGCCTGCTGGGACGGCTCGTCCGCGACCCGACGCTGCCCCGCGGGGCGAAGCTCGCGCTCGCGGCCGCGGTCGTCTACCTGCTCAGCCCGCTGGATCTCGTTCCCGACCTGCTGCCGTTCCTCGGGGTGCTGGACGACCTCGCGATCGCCGCCGTCGTGCTCGACGGGATTCTCAACTGGGTGGACCGTCGCGTCGTGCTGCGCTACTGGCCGGGAACGCCCGAGTCGCTGGACACGCTCGCCCGCGTCGCCGGCGTCCTGTCCGTGTGGTTGCCGTCGAAAGTCAAGTCGCGCATCTTCGGTCGGGTCGCCTGACACCTGACGCTCTCACGCGCAGCTGACGTCCCCGGCGACATGCTGTCGCCAGCGCGACGATGTGTCGCGGCCGGCGCCGCGCCGCAGGCTTAGTGCCTCTACGCCAGACAGCGTAGCGACCACGCCCTAGGCGTGGCACTGTTGTTGCGGATCATAGCCATGACGGAGTGCCATCCCCGGGACGTAGGAGGACCCAGGCTATGACACGCGTGCTCACCGAGACCCAGCGGCGCGTCCTCTACCGGCGATGCTTCGACCACCTCGTCGCCTCCTGCACTCACTGCGAGAGGGGCTACATGCTCACCGAGCTTACGTCCGGGCTCCCCGAGCACCGCGCGCACACGTGCCGGCAGTGCCGCGCCGACCTCACGCCGTCTCTCCTCGATCACCTGTATCGGTGCCGGGAGATCAATCCACCGATCGCGTGAACGGGCGGTAACGTCCCGGCAGCGCCGACCGGCGGCGCGTGGCTGAATGGACGGGGCCTTCAGGCGACCCCGCGGTCCTCGCCGTCGAAGTCGAGCCGCGCGATGTCCGTCGTGATCTGCAGGATCTCGACGTCACCCTTCCGCGTGCGTCGCACGACCTTGTCGCCTCGGCGGAGGGTGACCTTCACGTCGAAGCCCTGCGGAAGGGACGAAAGCGGCTGGCTCGGCCGGCGACGGAACCACGGCTTCTTCATGGGACACTCCCGGACCGCGCGACCCTGCGATCCTCACCCCGAGTGAACCACCCGGCATGCCCGCTGTCCATCATGCCGTCTACAGCGAGCACCGCCGCTCTGCGCCGCCTCATTTCACCGCGAGCGGATTGATCGGTGACCCGACGGCCCCGGTGATCGGGAGCGGCGGCGCGACGAACAGGAACTCGTAGACGCCGTCCGCTGCGCAGTCGCTCGCGAGCGCCTCGAGGTCGAAGATCTCGCCGACGAGCATCCCCATGGTCGGGATGAGGACCTGGTGGAGCGGCTGGTACGTGTCCGGGATCTCGTTGGGCCGCACCTCCATGCCCCACGTATCGGTTGCGATGGCGGCGACCTGCTTCTCGAACAGCCAGCCGGCGGTGTGAAACGACAGGCCCGGGGCATCGCCGCCCGCGTAGTCGCCCCAGCCGTGACGCCGGCACATGGCCATCTGTCCCGTGCGGACGAGCAAGGCATCCCCCGTCCCGGCGGTCACACCGTGACTGCGGCACGCCGCGTCCAGGTCCTCGGCGGTGATCGCGTACCCGGGCTCGAGCCACTCCACGCCCTTGACGCGGGCGATGTCGAGCAGCACCCCGCGCGCGATGATGTGGCGGGCCATCCGCTCGATGCCGTTCTTCTTCGCGCCCTCGCTCCCGACGAGGTTCGCGTCGTACCCGTTCCAGAGGCGCCCGTCGAGAAAGCAGTGCGCGAGCGCGTCCCACTGGGTCCCGCACTGGAGCGCCATGATGACCATGTCGTCCGCGAAGCCGACGCCGCCCGGGCGCACGAACGCGCCGGACGTGAAATCCGGACCGGTGAGGATCATCCGGTGGATCGGGTTGAAGCGCCTCGGCTGATTGATCTGCGGGCCCTCGCGGTCGAACGGGATCGCGAGGGAGAACGTCACGCCACGCCGGGGCAGCCGCGTGGCGCGCACGATCGCCTCGGGCGTGATGTAGTTCAGCGTCCCGAGCTGGTCGTCGGGCCCCCACTTGCCCCAGCTGCGGAACTTCGCGCACGCCTCGCGCACGATGTCGCTCATGGTCCGCCTCCTGTCCGGTGTCAGAGCCCGTGAACGAATCCCAGGCCTCGAGCCGCGCCCCGGGTCCCCCGGGGCGCGTGCGAGCGCGGGGGGTTTGGGGGGCCTCGATAGTCCCCCCATGAACTCAGCGGTTGTGAACGAAGCCCGTCCCCGAGGGCCGTCCCGGGTTTCCCGGGACGGCTCCGAGCGCCCGGGGGTTTGGGGGGCCTCGATAGTCCCCCCATGATTTCAGACCGCGGCGTAGAAGCGGGCAGGCGCCCCCTCGGTGCCCGCGATCTTGTAGAACGGTCCGTAGAAGTCGACTCGCCGTCGGGGCAGCGCGCCGAGGTTCGTCAGCCCCTCCATGATCACCACGCCGGCGCCGAGGATCACTCGGTGCATCGGGAAGTCCTCCGACGTGAACTCGGGCAGGCGCGCGCAGTACTCCTCGAAGAAGTCGAACCCGATGTTCTTCGGTCCCTTCGCCACGAGCCACTCCGCGGCGGCCGGCGGGAACCACGGTGACTGCGTGAAGTAGTCCGGCCACTTGCCGTACATCCGGTCGGTCCAGTCGGTGCGCAGCAGGACGATGTCTCCCCGGCGCACGTCGTCCGCGCCACCCCGGCGGAGGTCGTCGATCGTGATCTCGTGGTTCGATCCGACCCACGACAGGTCGACGATCGTGGCCTCGCCGATGACCTGGTCGAGCGAGAGCTCCGCGGTGGTGATGCCGTTTTTGAAGACGTGCAGCGGCGAGTCGATGTGCGCGCCGGTGTGCAGGCTCTGTCGCACGCTCGACACCTGCCAGAAGCCCGGGCCCCGGCGGTGCGGGGTGACCTCCAGGCGCATGTTCGTGCTCGGAGGGCTCATCGTGGTGTCGTCCACGGTCACGGACAGGTCGATGTACTGAGGCATGCGTCCGTCCTTTCTCATCCGCCGCGCGTCATGATTGCCCGGCGGCGTCCCGATGTGCTATGTCTCGCTACCAGGGCACGGTTGATGGGTCTCCAGCGTCTCTTCGTGCGTACCGTGGGACTCCGGGAAGCGGCGTCGACCATCTTCGCGCTCGTCACGCTCCTGCCGTTTCTCGTCCTGCTGTACTTCCTCTATCGGCTCGACGCGCTCAGCGAGCCCGAAGCGCAGGCCGGGCTGTTCCTGGCACTCCTGCTGGCCGTCCTCGGCTTCGTGATGCTCCAGCAGGTCATGGCGCGTGTCAGCGGCCTGGCGCGCGCCGTCGCCGAGGGCGGCGAGCCGACCGCAAAGGCCGAAATCGCCAGGGCGCGCGTATCGGGCCTGGGGGACGTCGCCGAGATCAGTCAGATCGGCACGGCGTTCGCCCGCATGCTCGACGACCTCCGAATGTCGACTGAGCGTCTCGAGGACCTCGTCTTCAAGCTCGGCGCGCTGAGCGAGATGGTCGAGCTCGCCGCGCGCGTGCCGAACATCCAGGAGCTGATGGCCCTCGTGCTGGAACGTACCATGCGGACCGTCCGTGCGACGACCGGCTCCATCATGCTCGTGGACCACGATCGACAGAAGCTCCGCGTGGTCGCCGCGCGTGGGAACAGGGAGGGCGCCGGCGGCGCGGAGTACGCGCTCGGCGAAGGCGTGCCTGGCGTCGTCGCGCAGTTCGGGGAGACGGTCGTCGTCGACGACGTGTCGCGCGACCCGCGCTTCGCCGGCGATGCGCGGTATGCCGGCGGGAGCTTCCTCTGCCTGCCGGTCCGCGTCGAGGACCGGATCATCGGCGTCGTCAACCTCGCCCGCCAGAACGGATCCGCCACGCCGCACGGATTCACGCCGACGGATCTCCAGTTCCTCCAGACGCTCATGAGCCACATCGCGTACTCGGTCGACAATGCACGGCTCCTCGAGGAGACGCGGCAGGCGGCCGCACGGCTCGAGCAGGCGCTCACGGAGCTCCAGACGGCGCAGACGAGGCTCGTGGAAGGCGAGACGCTGCGCGCGATGGGGCAGATGGCATCCGGCATGGCGCATCACCTGAACAACCTCCTGGCGGTCGTGTCCGGCCGGATCCAGCTGCTCCTCATGCAGATCCGCGAGTCCCAGGTCCGGCGCCCGCTCGAGATCGCCAAGCAGGCGACCGAGGATGCCGCCGAGGTCGTGCGCCGGGTGCTCGAGTTCACGGCACGGCAGCCGGTCGTCGGCCCGAGCAGCGCCGACGTCAACCAGCTCGTACGCGAGGTGCTCGAGCTCACGCGGCCGCGATGGCACGACCAGGCGCAGCTCGCCGGCGTCGCGATCGAGGCGGCGCTCCAGCTCGAGAACGTCGCGCCCGTCGCCGGCGAGGTGAGCGGGCTGCGCGAGGTGCTGATGAACCTCGTGCTCAACGCCATCGATGCGATGCCGAAGGGCGGACGCCTGACGATCCGCACGTGGATGACCGGCGGCCACGTGTACTGCGCCGTCGCCGACACCGGGGTCGGCATGTCGGAGGACGTGCGCCACAGGATCTTCGAGCCGTTCTTCACCACGAAAGGGCCTCAGGGGGTCGGGCTCGGCCTGTCGGTCTCGCACGCGATCATCGAGCGCCATCGCGGTGCGATGACGGTCGAGAGCGAGAGCGGGGTCGGCACCACGGTCACGTTCAACCTGCCTGCCGCCTCGCGTGAGGAGACGGTGCGCCCGGTGCTGACCAACCCCCGCATGATCGTTGTCCCGCTCCGCATTCTGCTCGTGGACGACGAGGCGGAGGTGCGCGCCGCCCTCGCTGACTCGCTGTCCGCTCACGGCCACACCGTGATCGAGGCCTCGAACGGCCGCGAGGCACTCGACCGGCTCGAGGCCGGCCAGGCGGCCGACCTGATCCTCACGGACCTCGGCATGCCGGAAATGACGGGCTGGGAGCTCGCCCGCATCGTCAAGGAGCGATCGCCGGACATGCCGGTCGGTCTGATCACCGGCTGGGGCCTGCGCCCTCTCGGCACCGAGGAGCAGCGCCGCGCCGTCGACTTCGTCGTCGCGAAGCCCTTCACCATCGACGGTCTCCTCGGAGCGATCACCGAAGCGAGCGCGGCGCGCTGACAGCGGGGGGCACGTGAACCCGAGGAGCGGCCCGGGTTTCCCGGGCCGTTTCCGAGCCGCCATCGGGGGGCTTGGGGGGCATCGATAGTCCCCCCAAATCTCACAGAAAGCGCGGCATGACCTCGCGCGCGAAGAGCTCCATTGACCGGCGCACGAGCCGGTGCGGGAGCCCGCCGAAGTTCATCCAGCAGAGCACCTGACCGACGCCCAGCTGCCGCATCCGCTCGATGTGGCGCGCCACGGTCTCCGGCGAGCCGAACGCGAGCGTCTCGGCGACGAGGCCTTCCCACGTGACCCTCGACAGCCGTTCGGCCATGGCGCGGAACGCCGGCTGCAGCGTGGGATGGGCGTCCTCGATGCGCTCGGGAATCACGAAGCGGCGGAAGGAGTCCTGATACCACATCTCCGCCTCGCGCGTGTCCGCGAGCGCCTGCGCATCGGTCGGCGCGACGTAGATGTGGCGCGAGACGCCCCACCGCGACAGGAGCGCGGCGACCTCGGTCTCGGCGCGGCCGGCCTTCTCGAGCGTCGCCACGTAGAGATCCCGGTTCTGCACGAGCTGGTCGAGGCTCCCGTAGAGGACGGAGTTCAGCATCGGCCAGCCGCGGAGCGCCGTGGACTCGATGCCGTCCTTCGAGACGCAGACCTGGTACATCGGCGGATGGGGGGACTGGAGCGGCTTCGGGAGCACCCGCACGCCGGAGCACCGGTAGACCTTGCCGGCGTGATCGACGCGGTCCTCGCTCCACAACCGGAGCATGAGGTCGATCGTCTCGTCGAAGCGCTCCCGGCTCTCGATCTGCGGCACCCGGTATCCCGCGAACTCGACGGGCCGGTTGCCGCGGCCGACGCCGACGTCGAGACGTCCGCGCGACAGGATGTCGACGAGGGCGAGCTGCTCGGCCAGCCGGATCGGGTGATGGAAGGGGAGGATCGCGGCGGCGAGCCCGATGCGCACCCGGCGCGTGCGCGACGCCGCTGCGGCGGCGAGCGTCGCCGGATCGACGGCGAGCCCGTACTCGATGAAGTGATGCTCGGTCAGCCAGACCTCGTCGAAGCCGAGCTCCTCCGACCACTCGATCTGCTCGAGCTCCTGGTCGATGACCTGCTGGTGCGTGAGGCCCGGTGCCGCCTGGAAGAAGAAGAACGTCCCGAATCGCATCCTCACCCTCCGAGGCCGGCCAGGGCCTCGAGCAGCCGGCCGGCGACGGCGGTCCCGAGCAGGCCGACCCCGATCACCGCGACCCGTTTCACTGCCGTTCCGGCCATGCGGCCCGCCGCCTCTCGCGCCGGTCGCCCGTCGACGTCCCCGGTATGGCTCGCCACCGTCTCACACTCCGAGGTACTGCGATTTCACGTCGGCCCGCGCCCAGAGGTCGTCTGGCGTCGACGAGTGGACGATGCGGCCGCGGGAGAGCACGTGGACGTAGTCCGCGACGCCGAGCGCGAGCGGCAGGTTCTGCTCGACCAGCAGGATCGAAAGTCCCTCGCGCTTGAGACTCTCGATGATCCGTCCGACCTCGCGGACCAGTAATGGCGCGAGACCCTCGGTCGGCTCGTCCATGAGCAGCAGCTCGGGATTGCCCATGAGCGCTCGCGCGATCGCGAGCATCTGCTGCTCGCCGCCCGAGAGCTTGCCGGCGCGGTTCGCCGCGCGCTCGCGGAGCCGCGGAAAGAGGTCGAGCACGCGGTCGAGCGTCCACGGGCCGCCGTTGCGGCGCGCGGCGACCGTGAGGTTCTCCATCACCGTGAGGGACGGAAAGACGCGGCGACCCTGCGGCACCAGCCCGAGCCCGAGCCCCACGATCCGGTTCGACGCCCAGCCGGTGACGTCCCGGTCCTTGAGGACGACGCGTCCTCGCCGCGGCGGCGTGAAGCCGACCACGGAGCGGATCAACGTCGTCTTGCCCATGCCGTTGCGTCCGAGGAGGCCGACGACCTCGCCGCGCGCGACCCGGAGCGAGAGACCCTGCAGCACGTAGCTGTCACCGTAGTACGTGTGGACGTCCTGGACGTCGAGCATCATCCGATCTCGAGCGCGGCGCGACCCACGAGGGCGTTGTCCCGGACCAGCCGGTGCGCCTCTTCGGCCGCGTCGAGCGGGAACGTGCGCGTGACGACGGCACGGAGTCGCCGCTGCCGGAGGAGCTCGAGCGTCTGGGCGATCTCGGTGAGCGTCACGTATCGCGAGCCGTGGATCTCGAGCGCCCGGTTGAGGACGAGCTGCGCGTCGACGGAGAACGTGGGCTCGACACCGAAGACCTGTCGCGGCCGGCTTCCGACGACGACCAGGCGGCCGGCGGGCGCGAGCGACGCCAGACACGCCTCGAGCGTCTCGCGCGACGCGACGAAGTCGATGGCGGCGTCGACGCCCCGACCCTCCGTGAGGGCGAGCGCCTGACGCGCGAGCGGCTCGCGCCGGACGTCGACGAGCTCGTCGGCGCCGACCGTCCTCGCCATCTCGAGCTTCGCGTCCGCGAGGTCGGCGGCGAGCACGCGGCCCCCGCAGAGCTTCGCCATCTGCACGGCATGGATGCCGACGCCGCCGCCGGCGCCGACGATGAGCACGTCGTCTCCGGGGCCGACTCGCGCCTCTTCTCGGCACGCGTGCAGCGGCGTCGCGATCGCGTCGGAGGCCACCGCCGCGTCGACGTCGGCGACGCCGTCCGGGATGCGAACCAGGTTGAGCGCGGGGACCGCCATGTACTCGGCGTAGGCGCCGTCCAAGGCCATGCCGACGTACCCCCGGAACGCCGTGCACAGCGTCTCGCGAGCGCTCCGGCAGTACCGGCAGGCATGGCACGTGAGGTAGAAGTGACTCGTGACGCGGTCGCCGGGGCGGACGTTCGTCACGTCCGGCCCGATCTCGACGACCTCACCGGCGACCTCGTGCCCGGGGATGCGCGGGAAGGCCGTCACGCGTCCCGGCACGGCGATCATGATGACGACGGTCAGGCCGACGCCCGCGGCCCGCACGCGGACCAGGGCGTCACTGGGGCCGATCTTCGGCCGGGGAACCTCGCGCCGCTCGAGCGGTGCGCCGAGGGCGGGCAGCACCATGGCCTTCATCGCCCGCCAGCTCCCGCTCCCAGGTAGATCTCCTGGACGAGCGCGTTCGCCTTCACCTCGTCGGCCAGGCCGTCGGCGACGACGCGGCCGAAGTGCAGCACCGTGACGCGATCCGTGACCTTGAATGCGACGTCCATGTCGTGCTCGATCATGAGGATGGTGATCGCAGGATCGAGACGGGCCAGCAGCGCGGTCATGAGCTGGGACTCGGCCGGCGAAAGCCCGGCGGTCGGCTCGTCGAGCAGCAACAGGCGCGGCGAGCCGGCGAGCGCCAGGGCGATCTCGAGCTGTCGCTGCTCGCCGTGCGAAAGGTTCCTCACGGGCTCGCCGGCCTTCGCCCCCAGCCCCACCGCGTCCAGGACCCGCCGTGCTCGTGCGTGGTGGTCCTGATACGCGGTGAGCGGGCGGTGGAGATGGAGCTTCGTCGGCGAGAGCGCGTGCACCGCGAGTAGCGCGTTCTCGAGGACGGTGAGCTTTGGGAACAGGTTCGTGATCTGGTACGTGCGAGACAGCCCGAGCGCGGCGCGCCGATGCGGCGCCAGGCGGGTCACGTCCTGTCCGAAGAGCGTGATCCGCCCCGACGTCGGCGACTGCTCGCCGGAGACCAGGCTGAACAGCGTCGTCTTGCCCGCGCCGTTCGGCCCGATGAGCGCGCGCCGCTCTCCGGGCCGCACGTCGAGCGTCACCCCGTCGACGGCTCGGAGCCCGCCGAACGACTTCGCAACACGATCGAGCGTGAGCGCCGCAACAGGTCCGTTGCCTCCGTGAACACGCTCAGTCATGCGTCACCGAATGCCGCCCGGGCACGAGCGATCGCCGCGCCTCGCGTAAACGAGTTTCGTGAATTGTCGCGGCTAGCAGTGCTTGCACGGCGGGAAGTTCCGGTCGTACACGGGCTGCTTGAGGAACTCCTCGGGCTTGTACTTCCAGAACTGACTGACACCCGTGTAGGTCTCGATCACCGTGTTCCAGAGCTCGCCGTCCTTCTTCTCGACCTTCCGGATGTAGATGTTCTGGATCGGGTTGCCGTGCGCGTCGAGCTTCACGGGACCGCGCGGCGCGTCGGGGATCTCGACCCTCCGGAGCGCGGCGAGGAACTTCTCCTTGTCCTCGACGTCACCGTTGATCGTCTTCGCCGCCTCGTTGAGCCACCGCCCGGTCGTGTAGCAGACCTCGGAGTAGTACGACGGCACCTTCTTGTACCGCGCCCGGTACTCCTTCACGAACCGCTTGTTGACCGGCGTGTCGAGCGCGGCCGAGTACATGAGCGGGCTGATGCCGCCGATCGCCTCGTCGCCGAGTGACGGCAGCACGAACTCGTCGAACGTGGTGCCGCCGCCGAGCAGCGGGAGCCTGGCCTTCAGTCCGGCATTCTGGTACTGCCTGGGGAAGCGGAGCGACGACTGCGCGACCATCAACGCGAACACCGCGTCGGCGTCCCGGCGGATCTGCGAGAGGTACGGCGCGAAGTCCGTCGTCCCGAGCGGCGGCCACAGCTTCTGGACGATCTGGCCGCCGTTCTCCTCGAACGTCTTCTGGAAGCCGCCCACGACTTCCCAGCCGAACGCGTAGTCGATCGCGATCGTGACGACCTTTTTGTAGCCGAGCTGCTTCGCCACGTACTCCCCGAACGGGTGCGACGGCTGGCTCGAGCTCCACCCGCTGCGCACGACCCACTTCGTCGGCTTGCGCTGCGTCAGGTCGTCGGCCGCCATGACGGGGTAGAGCATCGGCAGCTTGTACTCGTCGACCTTCGGCGCGAGGGCGTAGCCGACGTGGGCGAAGAGCCCGCCCGCCAGCACGTGGACCTTGTCGCTCTCCACGAGCTTGCGCAGCTTGGTGAGCGCGATGTTCGGCTGTCCCTGCGTGTCCTCGACGATGACCTCGACCTTGCGGCCGGCGATCTGATGCCCGTTCTCCTCGAGCCACATGCTGAGCCCGTTGACCATGTCCTTGCCGACCTGCGCGGCGCCGCCGGTCATCGGCGCGAGGAACCCGATCTTGATGGACGCCTTGGACTGCGCCCACGCCGCAGGCGCGCCGGCGAGCAGCACCACGCCCAGGACCATCATCGCGGTGACTTTCTTCGACATGTCGCCCTCCTCGCTCGGAGCTTCGCCCGTGAGGTCGCGTGCGGCCGGGGCGCGCGCGCGACGGCCTCGTGGCCACTGCCGGAGCGCACCGACGATGCCGTCGGGCGCGTACACGATCGTGAGGATGTACACGGCGCCCAGGATCAGGAGCCAGCGGTGCGTGTACACGGAGACCAGGTTCTTGAGCAGCACGATGATGACGGCGCCGAGCGCCGGGCCGAGCAGCGTGCCCCGGCCGCCGAGCGCCACCATCAGCAGGATCTCGACCGACGTGGCCAGTTCGAGGTCGGCCGGACTGACGAAGCCGTTGTAGTACGCCCACAGCACGCCGGCGAACCCGCCGACGGCGCCGGCGATGACGAACCCCAGGTACTTGTGGAGCCAGACGTTGTAGCCGAGGGTGCGCATCCGCGACTCGCTCTCGCGAACGCCCGCGAGCGTGAGCCCGAACGGCGAGCGGACGATCACGCCGAGGACCGCGAGCGCGAGCAGGAAGCCGGCGAACGCCAGGTAGTAGAACGACGCCGAATCCGCGAACGACAGGCCGAACAGCCCTGTCGGACGCGGGACGCCCGAGATGCCGTTGTCGCCCTGGGTCACGGAGACCCAGCGGTGCGCCAGCCCCCACACGACCATGCCGAGGGCGAGCGTGATCATCAGGAAGTAGACGCTCGTGGCGCGGAGCGCGATGAGCCCGAACACCGCGGCCACGGCGAGGGCGAGCAGCACGCCCGCCGCCAGCGTAGTCCAGAAACTGGCGCCGTGACGGGTCGTGAGGATGCCGACCGCGTACGCGCCGAGACCGAGATAGGCGGCGTGCCCGAGCGACGCGAGCCCGATGTACCCGAGGAGGATGTCGAGGCTCATCGCGAGGATCGCGTAGATGAGCGCCTGCGTGACCAGCGAGAGCATGAACGAGGAGAAGAACGGGGGCGCGACGAGCATCGTCACCATGACCGCGGCGATCCCGACGCGCGCCGGCGTGATCGACATCACGCGCGCCCGAAGAGCCCCGTGGGGCGCACCGCGAGGATGGCGGCCATCGGCGCGAAGAGCGTGAAGTAGGACAGCTCCGAGAAGAACGCCTTGCCGAAGTTGTCGAGGAGCCCGACCATCAGGCTCCCGACGATCGCGCCCGGCAAGCTGCCCATGCCGCCGACGATCACGACCACGAAGGCGTACGGCAGGATCTCGAAGTCCGCGCCCGGGTAGATGCCGACGAACCCGCCCGCGACGACGCCAGCGATGGATGCCAGCACCGCGCCCATGGCGAAGACGCCCATCGAGATCACGTGGACGTTGATGCCGACACCCCGGGCCATCTCGGGATCGTCGACGGTCGCACGCATCATGGCGCCGAGACGGGTCCGGTCGAGGACGAGCCAGACCACCACCGCGACGATCACCGCCACTACGATCATGAAGATCCGGTACACGGGGAAGAACAGCTCGCCCGCCTGGATCGAACCCGAGAGCACGGCTGGGACCGGGATCGTGTACGGATCGCCGCCCCAGATGATCAGCGCGAGGTCCTGGAAGATCAGCGCGAAGCCCATCGTCGTGAGTACCTGCCCGAGCTCCTGACCGGCGAGGCGCTTCAGGAACGCGTTCCACTCGCACACGCCGATCACGGCGATCGCGAGCGCCCCGCACAGCAGCCCGATGACGAAGTTCCCGCTCCGCCAGATCGCGGTCAACGCCACGTAGCCGCCGAGCAGGTAGTAGCTGCCGTGCGTCATGTTCACGATGCGCATCATCCCGAAGATGAGCGAGAGCCCACCGCCGAGCAGGAACAGGAGCGCGCCGTAGGAGACGCCACTGAAGATCTGACTGATCCAGAACTCGAGCGTCATCACCGGACCGCCTCCGCCGACGTGACGCGGTCGAGGAAGGGGACCAGGGCGCGCTCGGTGAACCAGATGCGCAGCGTCGGCTCGACGATCGGTTCCATGCCGGCCGTTTCCGCCACGCGAATGCGGTCGGCCCCCATACGCGCCGTCTCCGGCGCGTAACGGCTCGTCGTGTCGGCCAGGACCAGGCTCCGGATACGGTGCGGGAAGGCGAGCGCGGCCGTCATGGCGGTGCACCCGCGCATCGAGAGGCCGACGGCGTGCGTCTCCGCAATGCCGAGCGCGTCGAGCAGGCCGATGAGATCCTCGGCCATGTGCGCGAGCGTGTACGGACCGGGAGGGACGTCCGACCCGCCATGGCCACGCGCGTCGTAGCGCAGGACGCGGTAGCGCCCCGAGAGCGCGCGCACCTGCGCGTCCCACAGGTCGGAGGTCGCGGCGAGCGAGTGCGCGAGCGTGACGACCGGCGCGCCGGCCGGCCCGTCGAGCTGGTCATTGACCGCGATGCCGTTCGCGGTGATTCGCATGCGCGTCCCCTCCATGGGGGCCGGCGAACGATCGAGCAGGTTCGTCGCGTTGTCGCCGCGAATTGTACTATAGCGATGGGTCACGTGAGCTGCTACTGGTCCGCGTCGATCACACGTTAGAACGTTTGCGCTCGGTGAGCGCGATGGCGGCCACGACACCCCGGGGAGGCGACGATGAGACTACCGCACGAACGCTTCGACTACTCGCCGATCACCACGCGCCGGCCGTGGACGCTCCCGAAGGGCGCGCGCATCGCCGTGTGGACGATCGTGAACGTCGAGGAGTGGGACGTCGAGAAGCCGATGGCGCGGCAGTACCTCACGGCCCCGCAGGGCGCGGTCACGATCCCGGACGTCCCGAACTGGGCGTGGCACGAGTACGGGATGCGCGTCGGCTTCTGGCGGCTGCTGGAGGCGCTCCGCAAGCGCAAGATCCGCGCGACCACGTCGGTCAACGCGCACGTCGTCGAGAGCTACCGGCCGGTGGCCGAGGCCATGCTGGACGCGGGGTGGGAGTTCATGGGCCACGGCGTCGTCCAGGGCGCGATGCACCTGTTGCCGGACCAGCGAGCAGCGATCCGGACTGCCCTCGAGATGCTCGGGAAGTTCACGGGGCGCAAGTCCAGGGGCTGGCTCGGTCCCGGCCTCACGGAAACATGGGAGACGCTCGACCTGCTCGCCGAGGAAGGGATCGAGTACGTGTCGGACTGGGTGAACGACGACCAGCCGTACGAGATCAGGACCGCGGCCGGGACGCTGGTCAGCGTGCCCTACACGCTCGAGCTCAACGATATCCCGATGATGGTCATCCAGCATCACGCGTCGAGCGAATGGTTCACGCGCGCGAAGGACCAGTTCGACCGACTCTATGCGGAAGGTACCAGGACCCCCCGGGTCATGGCGATGGCAGTGCACCCGTATATCTCTGGCGTGCCGCACCGGATCAAGTACTTCGAGGCCGTCTACGACTACATCGCGAAGAAGAAGGGTGTGTGGATGACGACCGGCGAGGAGATCTACGAGTGGTACCGGTCCCAGCGCTGACCGGGCAGACTCTGGCCGGCCGCCGGTTCTCAGCCGGGTCTGCGACCCGGCTAGTTTATAGCCACATGCAATAGTCGATCGTAATACTAGAGATCCGTAACACGCTGCTAATATGTATCGCATCGTGATTATTGGGTATGGCGTATGTCTTGCGTAAGCATGCTACGCCATGCATACCACAGCCCTTCGAGTGCTCGTGCTCGACGACGATGAGCAGGTGCGCGAGACGCTGTACGACATCATCAGCTTCCTCGGCCACGAACCGGAGCTCGCGGCGACCGGGGACGAAGCCGTCTCGCTGTTCGCGCGGGGGCGCCACGACGCGGTAGTCACCGATCTCCAGATGCCGGACGTCAGCGGGTGGGAGGTCATCGAGCGCGTGCGGGCGATCGATCCTGACGTGCGGATCGTGCTCTGCACCGCGACGGCCACGAACATGGTGGTCGAGCGCGCGCGGCTGCACGGGATCGTGCTCCTGCGGAAGCCCGTGCAGATCGACGAACTCCAGGTCGCGCTTCGACCCCGGCTGTCCGGGGCATCGGGCTTGCCGGCGCGCCTCGTCGACGCCGTTTGCCGACACACGCGCTTGCGTCGGCTGCTGGTCCTCGCACCGGAGGCTGCGGGATAGGGGACCGGGCCCGACGCGACGTGCCGTGCTGGGAGCCCGGCGCGTCCGTCTGGCACCATTCGAGCGTCAGCGTGTCACCGTTTCGTCTTCACGCGCGCGCGACACCGTGCGCAAGCCCTTGATGAACATGACCAGGGCTTGTGGGCCGGATTCGGCACCACGCTTGCTGCCCCGGCGTTCACAAATGCCCAGCACCATCGCCGGACCGACGTTCAGAATGGACAGTGGCCTTCCCTGTGGTTGTCGTATCGGTCGCGACGAGGGGAAGTTCCGGCTCTGGTACTGCCCGACGCATGCCGTCGCCTACGAGATGCTCGAGGTCCTCCGACTGAACCTGAGCGTTCTCGACCAGCTCATCAACAACAATGCGCCTTCCGCCGACGTCGATCTGAGCACGGCCATGGACGTCGGTATGCGGGCGCGCAAGGTGATCCGGAAAGCCACGACCGGCGTCTGGGCCTGATCGCTGCGCGCTGACGGCGGCTCGTCGCGTGGAGTCAGCCCGCGCGTGCGTCGTCGCCATTCCTCGGCCGCATTCGTGACCTCATCGAGCGTCCTCCTGTCACCCGCCGTCTCTCGCGAGCACGAGACGCGCCGTGGCGTCGGGCGTCGGCTGCCCGCCGATCTACCCCGGTCCGACGCTCATGGCGTGCGTACGTTCGAGACGAGCTCGAGCGCGGTCGTCGAGGTCGGAGACACCGGCGTCGGCATTCCGCCCAATCAGGTCGAGGCGATCTTCGCTTCCGTCAGGGGAGGAGTCCGATCCTCCGACGACTGGACACTGAAGGCCGCTCGCGATACCGTGACGATCTGCGCCGCCCCTGACCCCTTGAGGCGCTTGACGTTCAGCTAGTCAGATGTAGTGTTGATCGGATTCGGCGGATTGCCATCGAACCAATCATATGTATAGTAAAGAGGGATGGAGGCGCCGGG
This sequence comes from Candidatus Rokuibacteriota bacterium, assembly GCA_016184125.1. Lineage (GTDB taxonomy): Bacteria > Methylomirabilota > Methylomirabilia > Rokubacteriales > CSP1-6 > AR8. The sequence continues at coordinate 42,784 of JACPDG010000060.1, forward strand.
TGCGTCGGCTGCGAAGCGCCGCGATGCGCCGTCGCGGCGCTTGACAAATCGATCCGGGCGGATAAAATCAAAATTTGCGACTCTTGGTCAGCCCGAGCGGTTGACCGATCGGTTCTTTGACAGTTGGATATGCTACTGGCTCACTGAGCGAGTGTGAGCACCAGTCGTTCTACGAGGATTCCTTGCGCCTGACCGGGTAA
>JACPDG010000003.1 GCA_016184125.1 Candidatus Rokuibacteriota bacterium
GAGTGGACGCGGGTGCCGGACGGCAGCCCCAGCGAGTACAGGTTCTCCGACCCGCGGAAGTAGCGGCGGAGGATGACCGCCTCGCCGTCCGGGCGCGGGACGAACGTGACGTCGTCCGGCCGGATCATCACGTTGACCTTCTCCCCGGGCTCGCGCTGCTCGGTGTTCCCGAAGATGCCGATCTCGGTCACGATGCCCTCCGTCGTGACGATGCCGGGCAGGAAGTCGGCGGCGCCGACGAACTCGGCGACGAAGCGCGTGGCCGGGCGATGGTAGATGGTCTCGGCGCTCGCCACCTGCGCGAGGCGGCCGCGCTCCAGCACACCGACCTGGTCGGCGATCGTGAACGCTTCCTCCTGGTCGTGGGTGACGAAGACGGCGGTGGTGCCCGTCGAGCGCAGGATCTTCTCGACCTCGTCGCGCATCTGCATGCGGAGGTCGGCGTCCAGGTTGGAGAACGGCTCGTCCAGCAGGACGAGGGCCGGCGCCGGCGCGAGGGCCCGCGCGACCGCGACGCGCTGCTGCTGCCCGCCGCTGAGCTCGTGGGGGTATCGCCGCCCGAGGTCGGCGAGGCCCACGAGGTCCAGCACCGCGCGCACGCGCGCGCGTCGCTCGCTGCGCGGCAGCGACGTCAGGCCGAACGCGACGTTCTCCTCGATCGTCAAGTGCGGGAAGAGCGCGTAGTCCTGGAACACGACGCCGACGGACCGCTCCTCGGGCGCGACCATCGACCCGCTCTCGCCGGATGCGACGAGGCGGCCGCCGATCTTGATCTGTCCCGCGTCCGGGTGGTCGAACCCCGCGATGAGCCGGAGCGTCGTCGTCTTCCCGCACCCGGAGGGGCCGAGCAGCGCGAGGATCTGCCCGCGGGCGATGCTGAGGGTCAGGTCGTCGACGGCCGGCGGGCCGTCAGGCCGGTAGCGGCGGGTGACGCGCGAGAGCACCAGCTGGACGGGAGCCGTCTCCCCCTGGGTCATTCGTCCCAGTGTAGGCCATTCACGGCACGGGGGTGATCGGAGGCTTGCCCCCGAGGACGGCAATGCAGTTCCGCACGGCGAGGGTGGCCATGGCGAGCCGCGTGTCGCGGGACGCGCTCGCGATGTGCGGGGCGAGGACCACGTTCTTCAGCGGCAGGAGCCCCGGGTGGATCTTCGGCTCGTCCTCGAAGACGTCGAGCCCGGCCCCGGCGATCCAGCTCTCGGTCAACGCCCGCACGAGCGCGGCCTCGTCGACCACCGGCCCGCGGGAGGCGTTCACGAGGATCGCGGTCCGCTTCATCTCCCTGAGCGCGGTCTCGTTGATCAGGTGGCGCGTCTCGGGGGAGAGCAGCGTGTGGAGCGTGACGAAGTCCGAGTCCCGGAGGAGCGTGTCGAAGTCCACGCGGCTGGCGTGGACGTCGCGCTCGGTCGGGAGGTCCGCGGGCGTCGTGTCGTAATAGAGCACGCGCATCCCGAAGCCTTGCGCCCGGCGCGCGACCGCGCGTCCGATCCGTCCGAAGCCGATGACCCCCAGCGTCTTCCCGTGGACGTCGGCGCCCCACAGCAGGTTCCACTTCCAGGCGCTCCACTGACCCGAGCGCGCATACTGGTCCGCCTCGACGATCCGCCGGGCCGCAGCCATGAGGAGCGCCCACGCGAAGTCCGCCGTCGTCTCCGTCAGCACGTCGGGCGTGTTCGTCACCACGATGCCCCGTCGCCTGGCGGCGGGGACATCGATGTTGTTGAAGCCGACCGCCACGTTGGCGATCACCTCGAGGCCGGGCGCCGCCGCGATGACGTCGTCGTCGACCGTGGAGATGATGTGGCAGATGAGCCCGTCCCTGTCGGCGAGCCGAGCGACGAAGTCGGCCTTGCTCATCGGCACATCGGAGGGGTTGTAGTCGACCTGGTAGTCCGACGGGACGATCATGCGCGCTTCGTCGGGTAACTCGTTGGCGATCAAGATCTTTTTCGTCATGGCTGGGTCCCTCATTTTTTTCGCTTGCTCTGGGCCACGGCGGGCCGCTATATTAGCACTCGCTTCTGGGGAGTGCTAGTACTCCCCCCCAGACACGAGGCTCGGATGGTCACGAAGTCCGGCTCGCGGTCAACCACCACAACACCAGAAGGAGGCACGGGATCCATGAAGGTTCGTCCGCTGCACGACCGCATCCTGGTCAAGCGCGAAGAGGAGTCCGAGGAGAAGGTGGGCGGGATCATCATCCCTGACACCGCCAAGGAAAAGCCGCAGCGCGGCAAGGTCGTCGCCGCCGGCGCCGGCAAGGTCAACGAGGACGGCAAGCGCCAGCCGCTCGACGTCAAGGTCGGCGATCGCATCCTCTTCGGCAAGTACTCCGGGTCCGAGGTCAAGATCGACGGCGAAGAGTACCTGATCCTCCGCGAGGAGGATGTCCTGGCGATCCTCGAGTAGCCATTTCCCGAATATCCACCAAGGAGGACATCGATCCATGCCGAAGCAGCTCAAGTTCGAGGAGGAGGCCCGGGCGGCCCTGCTGAAGGGCGTGAACATCATGGCCGAGGCTGTGAAGGCCACGCTGGGGCCCAAGGGCCGGAACGTCGTCATCGACAAGAAGTTCGGGAGCCCGACGATCACCAAGGACGGCGTCACCGTCGCCAAGGAGATCGAGCTGCAGGACAAGTACGAGAACATGGGCGCCCAGATGCTGAAGGAGGTCGCGTCGAAGACCTCCGACATCGCGGGTGACGGCACCACGACCGCGACGGTGCTGGCGCAGGCGATCTTCCGCGAGGGTCTCCGGAACGTGACGGCCGGCGCCAACCCGATGGGCCTCAAGCGCGGGATCGAGGCCGCGGTCGATGCGGTGACCGAGGAGCTCAAGAAGCTCTCGAAGTCGACGAAGGACAAGAAGGAGATCGCCCAGGTCGCGACGATCGCGTCGAACAACGACAAGACGATCGGCAACCTGATCGCCGAGGCGATGGAGAAGGTCG
>JACPDG010000012.1 GCA_016184125.1 Candidatus Rokuibacteriota bacterium
ATGCTCACCACTCGCACGCTCTACGACCCCGCGCGGCGGTGCGCCCAACCGGCTTGACAAAATGGTGGGAAGTCCGGGCCGCTTCCGAGCGCGGGGGGGGTATGGGGGGCCATGTCGGGGCCCCCCATGCTAAAGTTCGCGCGCATGCAGATCAAGTATCGGATCGGCGTCATGCCCGGGCCGTGGCCCGACGGCCCCGACGGCCGGGAGCTCTTGTGGAAGCTGATCGACTACTGCGAGGCGTCGGAGATCGACTCGCTGTGGTTCTCCGAACGCCTGTCGTCACCCATCCCGGTGCTCGAGCCGATGACGACGATGGCCGCGGTCGCGGCCCGCACGCGCCGGCTCAAGTTCGGTCCGAGCGTCCTCGTCGCACCGTTCCGGTCACCGGTCCTGATGGCGCGTGAGCTCGCGATGCTCGACTACCTCTCGAACGGCCGCGCGCTTCCGGCCGTCGGCATCGGCGTCGAGCTCGAGCGGGAATTTCGCGCCGCGGGCGTTCCGTTCCGGGAGCGGGGACGGCGCACCGACGAGACGATCGAGATCCTGCGCCGGTGCTGGACCGAGGACGAGGTCACCTACGCGGGTGAGTTCTGGCAGCTCGACCGCGTGCAGGTGCTTCCGAAGCCCGTCCAGCGACCGTTCCCGCTCTGGATCGGCGGGAAGAGCGAGGCGGCCATGCGCCGCGCCGGACGCGCCGGTGACGGCTGGATGCCGTCGTTCATCACGCCCGCGGAGTTCGGCGCCGGCGTCGAGCGCACCCTCGGCTTCGCGGCGCAGGCCGGCCGGACGGTGCCGGCCGACCACTTCGGCACGCTCGTGTACTACTGTCTGGCGCCCGACACCGCGGCCGCGCGGTCGGTCGCGATGCCGTACGTGCCGCGTGGTCGCGTCGACGACGCGACGCTCGACGCGTGCACCGCGTTCGGCCCAGCGGACCTCCTCGTCGAACGGCTCGAGCAGTACGTCGCGCAAGGCGGCTCGAAGTTCATCGCCCGGCCGATGTGCCCGCCGGATCAGATGCTCGAGCAGCTCGCGCGGCTCAACGGCGACGTCATCCCCGTCCTGCATCGGCGCTGAGGCTCGCGGAGGCCGAGCTCTCGAGCGCGTGACGCACCTCCCGGCCGACGTCGACCATCGTGAACGGCTTCCTGAGCACCCGCACGTCCGTGCCGCGCAGGAAGGCAAGTGCCGACGGATCCTGGGCACCCGTCATGAAGATCATGCGAGCCGCGTAACCGGGATGCCGGCGGCTCAGCTCGCGCCAGAGGCCGGCGCCGTCGAGCTCGGGCATCATCAGGTCCGAGATGATCAGGTCGAAGTCGCGTTCTGCGAGCCGCTCCAGCGCACGCGCGCCGTTCGGGGCCACCTGCGTGTCGTGCCCGGCAAGCGTCAGCAGGTCGGCGAGCATCCCCGCAATGTCGGGGTTGTCGTCCACCACGAGGATCCTGGCCGCCATCGGTCTCCTCGAATCCAGGGCCACGCCCGCATCTCGGGCGCTCGAGGATCGGCGCAGCCGCAGCGCCAACCAGCGCGTCGGAGGAGCAAGGCACGCGCCATGCGCCACCGGCGTCGTCGCGGTCCGCCGGCTGTCATCGTCGCGGCCGCTAACCAGCACCCATCGCGCGCTTTTTCGCCGGTGTTCACCCGCTGACGCGTGACGTCACGCAGCGCGCACGATCAGAATTCACCCTTGCATACGTGACAGTGGTCACTGACTTGACGCCGGGCCACCGCTCGCCCCGACCGGCGGCTGGCGGGCGGCACGAATCACGCCGGTATACTGACCGCATGCTGCACCGGCTCGTCGTCGCGTTCCTGGCGGTCCTCGTCGGCGGCTGCTCCGTGATCTCCATCGATCTCTCCCCACGCGTCCGGCCGCTCCGCGAGGAGACCGTCGAGGGGGACGGCAAGGCGAAGATCCTGCTCACTGACGTCTCCGGCTTCCTCAGCGAGGACACCCCTGGCGTGACGCTGCCGTTCGCGAGTCCGCCGCCGCGCGTGCCACGCCTGGTGCGCTTCCGCGAGGAGCTCAAGAAGGCGGCGAAGGACGAGGACGTGCGGGCCGTCGTGCTGCGCATTAACAGCCCGGGCGGAACGGTGACCGCGTCGGACGTGATGTTCCGCGAGCTCGAGCTGTTCCGCAAGGAGCGGCGGGTGCCGATCGTGGCGGTCATGATGGACGTCGCGGCGTCGGGCGGCTACTACGTCGCGCTCGCCGCGGACACCATCGTCGCGCACCCGACGACCGTGACGGGGTCGATCGGCGTGATCATGATCACGATGAACGCCCAGGGGCTGCTGGAGAAGATCGGCGTGTCGGCCTCGGCGATCAAGTCGGGCGCGCGCAAGGACATGGGCAGCCCCTTCCGGACCCTCACCGAAGAGGAGCGCGCGATCTTCCAGTCGGTCATCGACGACCTGCACCAGCAGTTCGTGACGAAAGTGGTCGAGCGGCGGAGGATTCCGCGCGAGACGGCGCAGCGGCTGGCCGACGGCCGCATCTTCACCGCGGACCAAGCGCTGTCCCAGCGCCTCGTCGACCGCCTCGGATACCTGCCGGACGCGATCGAGGTCGCCAAGCGCGCCGCCGGCGTGGAGCAGGCCCGCGTCATCGTGTACCACCGCCCGCGCGAGTACCGCGCCACGTACTACGCGCAGGCCGCGACCCCGGAGCCCGCGGCGCCGATCTCGTTCGCAAGCCTGGCGGCGCTGCTCAGCCCCGGTCCCCGCTTCCTCTACGTCTGGTGGCCCTGACGCGTCCCGGCGCTCACGTTCATGGGGGGACTATCGATGCCCCCGACGCTCGTACGAAGGGGGCTCACGCCCCCCTCGTGCTCCCCCGGCCCCACGCTCGGAGCGCCCCGGCACAGCCGGCGGCGCTCCTCGACCACCCGATTCGTTCATAGGCTCACTGCGGCTCGCCCATCACGTCGAGGTAGTGCCGCAGGATCCGCGCCGTCGCGCCTCAGATCGTCTCACCCTGCCAGTCATCTGCGCGGTCCGTCATCGAATCACCGCCCGCGCTTCCTCCGCTTCCCCGAGGTCGCGCGAACCCGGTTCTTCGTCTTCGCGCTCGTCTTCGTCTTCGCGCTCGTCTTCGTCTTCGCGCTCGTCTTCGCGCTCGTCTTCGCGCTCGTCTTCGCCCGTGCCGCCCGCCGCTTCGGCGGACGCTTCGTCGAGCGCCGGGCGGGTCGCTGCGACCCAGCTCCTCCGTCCTCGCCACCGTCCGCGGTGGTCACGGCCATCTTGACGAATGCCTCGTTCCGCCGGCCGACGTCGCCGCGCACGGTCGCCCCCGCCTCGATGCTGCGGATCCAGGCGTCGAGGTCGCGTGCGAGCTCGGGGTAGCAGTTGTCCCGGTACGCGGCGAGCGCGCGGAGCGCGGCGGGGTCCTTCCAGGGCTTGAGGACGAACACGCCTTCCGGGTCCAGCGGGTCGAAGGGCGCCTCGGTCGCCATCGTCATGACGACATACCGCCGCGTCAGCTCAGCCATCGTGCCCGTCCCTCCATCGAGGATTCGTGGTGCCGAAGGCCTCAAGCCTACCGCCTGGGGCTGATCGCCCGCAAGCACGCGAACCCTTCTTCCGCCGGCACCCTTCTTCCGCTGCTACCCGCCCGACGCGCGGCCACCGAGCGACCGCCGCAACCAGACCACGGCCGCGACGAAGACGATCACGCAGACGGCGAGTAACGCCTGGTGCACGGCGGCGCGCGTGATCGGAGCGACGAGCGTGGTGAGCAGCGTGAAGACGATGTTGTTGACCACGTGGCAGGTCGCGGCGGGCAGCGCGCTGCCCGCCATCTCGGTGACGAAGCCGAGGTAGAGGGCGAGGACGAACGCGAGGGTGGCGTGCACGGGATCGGGATGCAGCACGCTGAAGCAGAGGCTGGTGACGACGGCGGCGGTCCCCGGCCGCCATCGCTCCCGCAGGAGCGATTGCATGTACCCGCGGAAGAACAGCTCCTCGGCGACACCGGCCATGACGCCGATGACGATGACGGCCGCGAACAGGTCGCCGCCCGACGCGCCCTGGAGCGCTCGGCGAACACGCTCCATTGCCCCCTCGCGCCCGAGCCCGGCCAGCGTCGCAGCGGAGTCGAGCGCCTGCCCGAGCGCGAGCACGCCGACCACCATGGCCAGCAGGTCGCGCCCTCGCTCACGCCCCGGGAGCACTCGGATCCGGGACGCGGGCATGCCGCGCGTGGCGGCAACCGTCGCGAAGCCGAACGCCATCGACGAGGCCACCGCGCCGGCGATGACGCCGCGGAGCCCGAGGTCGTCCGGCTTGAGGTCCGGGTCGAGATTGAACAGCACCATGCCGGCGAGTGCCGAGAACAAGAGGACGCCGACCACCGCGAGGCCGTACGTGAGGAACACGACCCACGGCTTGACCGGTTCCACGGCGCCGCGAGCGTTACGACGCGACCGGTGCGACGAGGAGCAGCGCGCGGCGCGCGCCCGGACGCACCGGGGCCGGCATCAGCGCGTGATGCTCTTCAGGTGCCCGAGGATCTCCCGCTCGAACTCGGCCAGGCTCTGGCCAAACGCACGCCGGAAGTTGTCCAGCCGGTGCTGGCGCTCGGCGAACGAGGCGAAGTACTGGACGATCTTCGGGAAGCCGTCGCGCTTGATGACGTAGTCGGCCATGAGAAAGGCCAGCTGGTACGTCGGCAGCGAGCCCTCGCGGAGGTGACGGACCGTGAAGCCGCGTGGCGATCCCAGCGTGTCGAGGTCGAGCCGTGCGGCCACCAGCGCCGCATGGCTCTTGATGCCGGCGCGCGCGAGCGCACGCCGGTGATCCATGGTGTCGAGCCCGAGCCGCTCGAGCACGGTGAAGGCGACCCACTCGGCCATGCCCTCGGCCAGCCACTGCTCCGCGCGACCCTCGCCCTGCGCGAGCTCGATCTGGCTCACGTGCGAGAGCTCGTGCGCGACCAGGCGCAGCCACTCCCTGCCCTTGACCTCGTACGCCTCGTCGTTGAACAGCATCAGCCGCCGCTTGCCGATGCCGATCGCGAAATCCGAGAGCTCGGCGGCGCGCACAGGCGAAACGTGTGCGTCCTGGATCAGCCCCTGCTCGAAGACCGGCCGGCTCGCGTACACGTACACGGTCACCTGTTCGGGAACCGGCAGACCGAGGTCCTTCACGAGGATGCTCGCGATACCGCGAATCGCGGCATCGTGCGTCGTGAGGCTCGCGCCGTCACCCGGCAGCGTCAGCGACGCCGGGTCGATCGTGATCGGCAGGACCGTGCGTCCCTGGCTGCTGGCGCCACAACCACCGACCATCATCAGCAGCGAAAACGAGACGACGCCTCCGAAGAGCGAGCAATGCCGCAACAGATTGCGCCCGATCCAAATCAATGGAGTCTCCTTGAACGACAGAGTCGGGATCGGCCGGTAAGCTGGGGACCCACATAGGAAAAGCGTTTCCTACTTCCAGGCCGCGATTCTACACGACGCTCCGGGCGGGACGGGAACTGAATTTCTTGGCCGGGATTGTCAATCGTACAACGGCGGCTGCGAGATGACGTTCGAGATCCGGCCGCTGCCGCGCCCGCATCTCGGGCAGCGCCGCGCGCGTCGTGCACCACGCTCCCGGACGTCGCAGACGATCGTGAATGCGTCGACGCCGTGAAGCGCCAGGTGCTCGCGCGCCCGGGCGAGCTCCGGCGGTTGCCCTATAACGCTCCAGGCCTGCGAGTGGTCCAGCCGGCTGCCTGCTCGTACGCGTGGCCGAGCCGCAGCGCGCGCGCTTCCGCGAACGGGCGGCCGACGATCTGGAGCCCGAGCGGTCGTCCGTCCAACGAGAAGCCGCACGGGACGGAGAGCGCCGGAAGGCCAAGCCCGTTGAAGGGCCGCGTGAGCCGCGAGAACCGCCCCATCCGCTGCACGCGCTCCTGTGCTGTCCCGGCCTTGGCCGCGTCGTATGACGGGGCCGGCTCGGGAATCGTCGGGACCACCAGCACGTCGACCTTGTCGAAGACGTCGGCGACGAGCTCACGCGCGAGCCGCGCGCGCAGTCGCTGCGCCTGCAAGTAGTCGTACGCGGACACGTGGTAGCCGACCTCGATGCGCAGGCGCACCGTCTCCTGCAGCTCGTGCGGCCGGTCCTTGGCGACACGCACGTGAATCGCCGCGCTCTCGGACCGCGCGAGCACGTTCGAGCACCCGGACACGATCTCGGGATCGGGGACGTGGACCGGCGTCACCTTCGCGCCGAGCCCCTCCAGCACGCGGATCGCAGACTCCACGGCCCGCGTCACCTGGCCGTCCAGGCGGTCGAAGTAGTAGTTCTCCGGCACGCCGAGGCGCACGGCGCCGAGAGGGACGTCGAGGCCCGCGACGTAGTCCGGTACCGGCCGGTGGCTCGTCGTCGCGTCCTCCGGGTCGTGTCCGGCGATGACCCCGAGGAGCAGCGCGGCGTCACGGACGGTCCGCGCCATCGGACCGATGTGATCGAGCGACCAGGAAAGCGGCATGACGCCGGCTCGGCTGACTCGACCGTAGGTCGGCTTGAGCCCGACGATTCCGCAGCACGCGGCCGGCAGGCGGACCGAGCCACCCGTGTCGCTTCCGAGTGCGCCGAGCGCGAGGCCTGCCGCCACGGCGACGCCGGATCCGCTCGACGAACCGCCGGACACATGGCCACGGGCCCACGGGTTCTGCGGATCGCCGTGGTGCAGGTTCTCGCCGAACGGGCCGAGGGCCAGCTCGGTCATGTTCAGCTTGCCGAGCGTGATGGCGCCGGCCGCGGTGAGCCGGCTGACCGCGGTGCACGGCCGAGGGCCGAGGAAGTACTCGCGCGTCAGGGTGCCGCACGTGGTCGGCAGGCCAGGCACGTGACAGAGGTCCTTGTACGCGAGCGGCACACCGTGGAGCGGGCCGCGCAGGGCTCCGGCCGCGACGTCCGCCTCGCGCGCCCGCGCCGCGCGCATCGCGCCCTCCGCGTCCACCGTGATGAACGCCTTCAGCTGCGGGTCGAGGCGCTCGATGCGTTCGAGGCACGCCCGCGTGATCTCGACCGGAGAGATGCGCCGTGTCCGGATCGCCTCCGCCAGGGCGCTGATCGTCCATTCACTCATCGCCGGCGCCCTGCTCCAGCGCCACGAGGAAGCTCCCCGCTTCCTCCGCGAGCGACAGGTCGGCGGTCGTGCGCTCGATGATCGCGGCGAGGTCCGCAACCTGGGCCTTCACGGTCCGGTCGGTGTCCGGCATGGTGTCCTCCGGGGTCAGTGTGCCGCCAGCTGGTCACGGCGGCCGAGATCGTGTAGGACGCTTCGCTGCTCGACGATGGCGCTGGCATGCCGCCGGGCCATCTCGAAGAGCGGCGCGCGCAGCCCGACGTGAGTCCGCATAGGGCATTACATACCCCGAAACGCCTCGCATCGTGTAGTCTCGCCCCGTGAGGTTGACCGCGGAGCCGACGGCGCGGTCGGCGCGCTCACTCGGACCAAGCGGCCGGATCCTCGTGCTCGGTGCTCTCGCGGCGCCAGAACCGGATTATTCGCGAAGCACCGAAGCGCGGTGGCGCAGCGCGGCCGGCGGTCGGCCACCCCGGCGGCCGGACCCCGCCGCCTCGGGCATTGTTGCTTCGGGAATAATCCGGTCTAGAATCGCGCCGGTGAGCACGCGGACGATCGGCGACCTCGCGGCCTTCGTCACGAGCAAGAACGCGGGCCCGTTCCTGCTCACGCTCGACGTCGTGTTCCCCGACGAGCCCACGTACCGCGCGTTCAAGGCGCTGCGCGTGCTCGACCCGGTCGTCATCGCAGGCCTGTACGGGATCGCCGCCGATGACGTCCTGAAGGTCGTCGAGTTCGATCCCGCGTACGCGATCAAGGTGACGATCCGCCGGCCGCTGGGGTCCGGCGCCGTCGGAGAGACGGACGTGTACGGCGCGCAGCAGCACGTCCCGCTGATGCAGCTCGCGGTGCCCTGGCCTTCGAAATGAGCGCGCGTCCGACCGTGACGCCGCCCGACACCCCGCGACGGCGAGCATAGGCCGATGCGCTCCATGACGATCCTGGCGCCCGAAGGCATGCTCGGCTACGGCATCCCGGCGCGCTCGCTCGAGGAAGGACTCAAGCGCGATCCCGCCGCGCTCGCCGTGGATGCCGGCTCCACCGACCCGGGCCCGTATTACCTCGGTGCCGGCGTCCCGTTCACCAACCGCCGTGCCGTCAAGCGCGACCTCACGATGATGCTCGAGGCGGCCGTGGAGCGGCGCATCCCGGCGCTCGTCGGCTCCGCCGGCGGAAGCGGAGGACGGCCCCACCTCGAGTGGATGCTCGACGTGTATCGCGAGATCGCGCGGGAGCGCAAATGGCGTCTACGGACGGCCGCCATCCCGGCCGACGTCGACCCGGCGTGGCTCAAGGCCAGGATCGCCGACGGCAAGGTCCGGCCGCTCGACCTGACGACGCCGCTGACCGCGGACGAGGTGGATCGCTCGGTGCGGATCGTGGCGCAGATGGGCCTGGCACCGCTCGTGCGCGCGCTCGAGCTCGACGTCGACGTGGTCATCGCCGGCCGCGCGTGCGACGCCGCCGTCATCGGCGCCGTCCCGATCCGCGCGGGCTTCGATCCCGCGCTCGTGATCCACATGGGGAAGATCCTCGAGTGCGGCGGGGCCGCCGCGTACCCGCGGCACGGATCCGACAGCCTGCTCGGCACCGTGGACGACGAGAGCTTCACGGTGGAGCCCCCGAATCCCGACAAGGTGTGCACCGTCGCGTCAGTCGCCGCGCACTCGCTGTACGAGCGCGCGGACCCCTACGTGCTCCACCTGCCCGAGGGCGCGATCGACCTGCGGCGGACGCGCTTCGAGCAGGCGACGCCGCGCGCGGTGCGCGTGACGGGCACCCGGTTCGTGGCGGCCGAGCGCTGCACGCTGAAGCTGGAGGGCGTCCGGCGCGTCGGGGCGCGGACGATCACGGTCGCTGGCGTGCGTGATCCGATCCTCGTCTCGCAGCTCGACCCGTGGCTCGCGAACGTGCGCGAGCGCGTCGAGGACGTCTACGGGACCGCGGGCTACCGGCTCCTGTTCCACGTCTACGGCAGGAACGGCGTCATGGGACCGCTGGAGCCGCTCAAGCAGACGCAGGCGCACGAGCTGGGCGTCGTCATCGAGGTCGTCGCCGACGACGCGGAGAGCTCGGCCGCGATCCTGGCCCTCGCCCGTTCGGCGGCGCTGCACGCGACGTATCCGGGGCGCAAGGCGATCGCCGGCAACCTCGCCTTCCCGTTCTCGCCGTCCGACCTCCGCGCCGGCGAGGTGTACGAGTTCAACGTGCATCATCTCGTCGAGGTCGACGATCCCCTGGAGCTCTTCCCCATCAAGGTGTTCGAGACGTGACGCCACGAACCGCCGCCGTCCCACTCGACCTCGTCATCAAGAACGTCCGCGTCGTCCGGCCGCGCCGCGCCGAAGTGGAGCGGCTCGACGTCGGCATCAAGGACGGCCGCTTCTCAGGCCTCGCAGCGGACATCCCTGTCGCCGACGCGGCGCAGACGTTCGACGGGCGCGGGTGGCTCGCGTTCCCCGGCGTCGTCGACGCGCACACGCACGTCGGCATCTACACGCCGCTCGAGGCGGACGCCGTGACCGAGAGCCAGGCCGCGGTGACGGGCGGCGTCACGACCATGCTCACCTACTTCCGGACCGGGCAGTACTACCTCAACCGGGGAGGTGCGTACGCGACCTTCTTCCCGGAGGTGCTCCGGCGTTCCGAGGGACGGTACTGGTGCGACTACGGGTACCACGTGGCGCCCATCCAGGCCTCGCACCTCGACGAGATGGACGCGCTTGCCACGGAGCACGGCGTGCCGTCGTTCAAGATCTTCATGTTCTACGGCGGCTACGGGCTCCACGGCACCGCCGACCGTGACGCGCAGCGGCGCTTCCTCATGCTGGGCGACGAGGACAGCTACGACCTTGCGCACTTCGAGCTCGTCATGCGCTCGGCGGCGCGCATCCGGAAGCGGCGTCCCGATCTCGCCGACGTCGTGAGCGTGAGCCTTCACTGCGAGATCGCGGACATCCTGAACGCGTACACGCGGATCGTGCAACGAGATGCGTCGCTCACGGGCCTGCGCGCGTACAGCGCCGCCCGGCCACCGCACGCCGAAGGTCTCGCCGTCTGGATCGCCGCCTACCTCGCGCACGAGACGGCGTGCCGAAACATCAACCTGCTGCACCTCAGCTCCCGGAAGGCGCTCGATGCCGCGCTGCTCGCCGCGCAGGTCCTGCCGCACGTCGACGTTCGCCGGGAGGTCACGATCGGTCACCTCGTCCTCGACTGCGACACGCCGGGGTTGTGGGCGAAGGTGAATCCGCCGATCCGGCCGCGCGAGGACGTCGAGTACCTCTGGAGCGCGGTACTGGACGGCAAGGTCGACTGGATCGTGAGCGACCATGCGTGCTGCTCGCGCGAGCTCAAGGTCTCCCCCGAACGGCCGGATGATCTCTGGCTCGCGAAAGCGGGTTTCGGCGGCACCGAGTACCTTCTGCCCGCCCTGTTCAGCGAGGGCAGCCGTCGTGGACTCGCGCTGCACCGCATCGCCGAGCTCGCGAGCTGGAACCCGGCCCGGCGCTTCGGAGTCCCGGACAAGGGCGACATCGCGCCCGGCTTCGACGCCGACCTGGTCCTGCTCGATCCGACACGACGCTTCACGGTCCGCGCCGCCGATTCGCCGTCGGCGCAGGCCTACACGCCGTTCGAAGACTGTGAGATCACCGGCCAGGTGCAGGCGACGTTCCTGCGCGGCGCGCTCGTCTACGAGGCCGGCAAGGTGGTCGGTCCCGCGCGCGGACGGTACGTCAAGCGCGGCGCCGCCGGCGCGCGAGGCTGATCATGACGCTCGAGCGCGGGTCCACCGCGTTGCTGCTCCTGGATCTGCAGCGGGACTTCATGGACGCCGACGGCGTGTACGCGCGCCACGGGCTGCCGGTCGCGCGCCTGCGTTCGATCGTCCCCACGATCGCTCGCGTCACCGTGGCGAGCCGGGCGGCGCACGTGCCGGTCTTCGCCTCGAAGTTCACCATCTACGTCTCGCCGGGCGGCGCGCCCCTCGGAATCGAAGCCATCGTCCGCGCCCGCCCGTTCCTCCGCGAGGAGGGCTTCCGCCTCGGTGACCCCGGGCGTGAGCTGATCCCGGAGCTGCCGCGGCCGCACTACGAGATCGACAAGCCGCGGTTCTCGGCGTTCCACGGCACGCCGCTCGAGGTGCTGCTTCGCTCCCTCGGGATCGACACGGTGGTGCTGACGGGCATCGTCACCCACGGTGGCGTGGAAGCGACCGCACGCGATGCGATGATCCGGGACTTCTCGGTGATGATCCTCGAGGATTGCGTCGCGGCCTTCGACGAGGATCTTCACCTCGCGTCGCTGCGAGGCCTCGGCCTGTACCTGACGGTGACGACGTCCGAGGATTACCTCCGCGCGCTCTCCGCGAGCGCCCGCCCCTGAGCCGCCGACCCGCCGGAGAACGACGGGCGCACGCGCACGAACGCCCGGGTCGCGTACGCGCCCCGGGCGCTGATCGTCCACTCCCCGGCGGCGACCTACTCTCCCACGCCGTTGCCAGCGCAGTACCATCGGCCCTGGAGGGCTTAACGACCGTGTTCGGGATGGGAACGGGTGTGGCCCCGATTACGGAGATCCTCGACTGTCGCCAGCCGTCTCGCACTCCCTCACGGCGGAGGGTTGTACGTGGCCAAGCCGCTCGGCCGATTAGTACCGGTCAGCTCAACGCCTCTCGGCGCGTACACCTCCGGCCTATCTACCTGGTCATCTCCCAGGGGCCTTCCGGGACTTGCGTCCGGGAGAGCTCATCTTCAGGCGGGTTTCGCGCTTAGATGCCTTCAGCGCTTATCCCTGCCGGACATAGCTACCGAGCGGTGCCCTTGGCAGGACAGCTCGCACACCAGAGGTCCGTCCACCCCGGTCCTCTCGTACTAGGGGCAGCTCCCGTCAACTCTCCTCCGCCCGCGACAGATAGGGACCGAACTGTCTCACGACGTTCTAAACCCAGCTCACGTACCGCTTTAATGGGCGAACAGCCCAACCCTTGGGACC
>JACPDG010000061.1 GCA_016184125.1 Candidatus Rokuibacteriota bacterium
GTCGCTGTTCTGATGGATCGCGGAGCCGCCGATCTTCGCAGTTCAGCGGACCGGGGGGCTCGCGATGCTCGCCCTCCGGCCGCTGACTGCGGGCGTTCGGCGGCTGTCCCTGCCAGCGAGCGGTTCGTGGCCCGGCGTGTACTATTGCTCAAGGGGCACGGAAGGAGGAGGGACGTCTCTGAATGCCGAGGATCAAGGGCATCCCGGGGCCTTACCGCTTCTTCTTCACGAGTTTCGACTGCAACGAGCCAGCGCATGTGCACGTGGAGCGCGAGAGCAGCACCTGCAAGTTCTGGCTCGAGCCGATCGAGTTAGCGCGGAGTCACGGTTTCAACGCCCACGAACTGAACGCGATCCGCCGAATCATCAGGGCGCAGCGTGACAAGCTCCTGGGGGCATGGCATGAACACTGCGGCTAGCAACGATCCGCGTATCCACGAGGTGAGGGTCACTGAAGACGAGATCGTCGCGCATCTTGCCGACGGCCGGGTCATCAGCGTCCCGCTTGCTTGGTCCTGGCGACTGTCGGAGGCGACGCCAAAGCAACGCGCGAACTTTCGTCTCATCGGGTCAGGCCAGGGAGTGCACTGGCCTGATGTCGATGAGGACATCAGCGTCGAAGGGATGCTTCATGGTGTTCCCGCGCGTCGCCCCCGATCGGGATCAGCCAGTGGAGTCCGCACCGCACGTGGTCACGAACCGCCGAACAAGCGTATCCAGCCGACGGCGCGCCGGGCGCGCCGCGGCTGATACGCAGCGTTGGGCGCACTGACAACGATGCCCGAATGGAGACACACCCTCACCGTTGATGCCTCGTATGACCGATCACGTCGCGTGACGGGCATCGGCATCGTCGTCCAGGAGCGGGTCGGAGTTGGCGGGCGCGGACCCATCGTCGAGGAGATAGTCGAGGCACACGGGGGCATTCCGCCCGGCGCGGGGGAGAAGTTCGCGGTCTTGCGGGCGCTTCAGATCGCGAAGGAGCGTGGGTTCACGCGGCTCAAGGTCCGATCTGACTCGAACCGGATGCGACGCCAACTCCGCGAACATCACCGCGCCGGACTCGATCGTGAGGGCGACGACTTACATCGAGAGGTTCTGCGGGTCGCGGCGGCATTCGCCTGGATCGACTTCGGGTATGTCCCAAGACGCCGGAACCAGGTCGCCCATCGCCTCGCCAGGGCAGGGAGGACGAAGGAGCCGACCGATCACCGTGGTTCGTCGTCGCCTTGTTCGCGAACGGGCCCAGCCCCGACACCTCCCGGTCAGTTCGGCCGATGTCGTCCTGGCGTTCTGGTCCGGCCCCTTCCGGCTCGCTGACGAGCGTTACTGGAGCGTGTTCGAGGACGTGCTTCGCGCGGAAGCCGGTCATCGTGCGGTCCCATTCGTGGCGGGCGAGTCCGGAGACCAGGCGCGCGCCTCCTCAGCGCTCCAGCACGAGGCGCTGCCAGACCGAGACGGCCTTCTGGCCGTTGCGGTCACGCTCGGCGCCGTCCCACACCGCGAACGCGACGGCCGACGCCTCGCCCGGGCTGAACTGGGCATCGCGCGCGTTCGGCGTGCGGAGGGCGCGGGCGACGACGACGCGCCACCGGCCGTCCGCCCAGCGTCCCTCCCCGCGCACGACCGGCGCGTCAGGCGGCTGCGAGGTGAGCGTGCCGACGCCGGTCGCGTTCAGGTTCTCAACCGCGGACCGGCGGGCGCGCGACATCGGGTTGCCGGCGGCGAGCCCGGTCAGGAACACCGGATCGTGGCGGTCGACGGCCGCGACGGCGGCCTCCGCGGAGGAGGAGCGCGCCCCGCGCACGAACGGCGTATCGTCGACGACGACGGCGGCGAAACGGTCCTCGCGGTCGCGGTAGCGCGCGACGTCGAGCTGCCAGTCGGCCTTCCAGTGCCAGATGTTGACCGGGTTGTCCTTGTCGCCCATCACGTAGCTCGGCTCGGGGTGGCCGTGCGCGTGCAGCGCCGTCGCGCGCGTCGGGAACTGGACGGCCACGGCGTCGCGGAACTGCTCGACGCCGAGCGCGGCCACGTCACCGGCGGGATCGTCCCACTCGAGGAGGAGCGCGAGCTCTCGGCCGTTGTGCACGGCTGCCACCCGCACCTCGGGGATCTGCTTCGCGCGCAGCCAGAGCGTGCGCAGCGGGACGGCCTGCAGCCGTGCCCGGCGCCACGTCGCGGCCGACGGGTCGAGCGCGATCTCGCCCTGGACGCGCCGCACGCGAACGGTCCCGTTCTCGACCGGCGCCGTGGCTGGACGGCTGCCGGCGAGCGAGAGCACGTGGTACGCGACAGCCCACGTCTCCTCCTCGGAGAGCGAATCGCCGTACGCGGGCATCGGCGTGCCACCGATCCCGTTGCGCAGCGTGCGGTACACGTCGCGCACGGTGTTGCCGGCCTTCATGCGGCCGGGGATGGTGAAGTCGTACGGCACGATCGCGTAGCCCCACTCGTCGCGCAGCGTGTCCGCCGATTCGCCGTCGCCGCGGCCGCCGGCGCCGTGGCACTTGAGGCACTCGGCGTCGGCGTAGAACTGCTTGCCGAGCTCGAGCAGCGCCGCCGTCCGCTTCGGCACGGGCGGCATCGCAGTCGGCTTCGGCGCCGGCTGCTCCTTCCAGACCGCGGCGAGCGTCTTCACGTGCGCCACGACGTCGCGCCGCTGCTGCTCGGTCAGCACGCTGAAGGCCGGCATCGCCGTCCCGGGGATCCCCCGCGTGACGACACGAACGAGGTCGTCGTCGGTCGGCAGCGTCGGCGTCGAGCGGATCTTGAACTTGCCGCTGGTCAGATCGCGCGGCTTCGGGAACAGCACGAGCTCGGCCGGGCCGTCGCCCTTGCCGGTGGCGCCGTGACAGACCGCGCACTTCTGCGCGTAGACCGTCGCGCCGCGGGTGGCGTCGCCGGGCGCTGCGGCCGGGAGGTCGACCGCGACGAGCGTGATCGCGAGGAGCAGGGACACGGCGCCCACGACGAGGGATCGCTTCATGGCTCGTCTCCCGGGTCTTCGGAGTCCGTGAGGCCGAGCTCGGCGCGCTCGGCGGCAAGACATCGCTCGAGGACGGCGGCCCCGGCGGCGAGCGGCCCGTCGGTCCGCCGGCCGATCGCGCGGGCGAGCGCGGGGCCCCAGGCGGCCAGGTGCTCGGCGAGGAAGCGCGCCTGCGCGTCCCGAAGCATGGCCACGGCGTCGGGCCCGTGGCGCTCGCGCGCGTAGGCTTCGCGATACGTGAGGTAGTGCATGAACTCGAGCTCGACGGAGACGTGATCGGCGCGCTCGCCGGCGTCTTCGGCGAGGTCGAGCCCGAACGCGCGGTAGAAGCCGGCGAGATCGGCGAGCGCCTGCGACTGCCGGAACGCGCCGGCGCTGTCGCCGACCGTCTCGTAGAGCGGGCAGTCGGGCAGCGTCACGTGACCGAACGTGGCAGCGTGATCCGCGCGCAGGTCCTCCAGCGTCGTGCCGGCGAGCGCCGCGTGCAGCGCGCCGAGCGCCTCGGCCAGGGGCATCGGGATGCAGCCGGCCACGTCGATGGGGTCGCTCAGCCGTAGGAGCACCGGCACGGACGCGCCGTCGGGATAGCGGAACGCGAGCGCGGCGACGCGATAGACGCGGCTGCGCACGAGTGCGCGGGCCGCCTGGGCGCGGTCGTCGACGAGGGCGCTGCTGGAGGCGGTGCGAGGACGCGCGGGAGTCATCGTCGCGGACCTCAGATCGAGTTTGCGTACTGCGCCGACCGCACGTGGATCGGTTCCTCGACCGTCACCCGCACCGCCTCGCGGCCGGCGCGGTCGTAGCCGATGACCGTGTCGTTGTACATCGCCCACGGCGTGCCGTTGATCTCGGTCTCGTGGACCTTCGGCCCCTCCTTGATCTCGTAGCGGAAGAGCATCGTCTGGGTGCTGCGAAAGAGCTGCGCGATCGCGATCATGCCCTTCGCCGCGTACGTGTACGCCTCGTCCCACGTCGCCCGGAGCAACTCGTCCTGCCCGCGCGCGTCGAACTTGTACCTGGACAGCGTCTCGGGCGTGAGCTCCGGGAACCCGTCGTCCGCCCACCGCTTCCATCCCTTGCGGATCAGCGGGTACCGCAGGCGGTACGGCCCGTAGACGCGACGCTGGAACGTGAAGCCGTTCAGGCAGCCCCGCGGGTTCCACGCCACCGACGCCCGGTTGCCGTGGAGGTCGCCGATGCGGTGCGAGTCGTAGTTCTGCTCGCTGCGCAGGAACACGCCGTTGCGCACGAAGCCGCGCAGGCGGCACTCGTGCGTGCAGTTCGGCGAGCAGACCCACGTGAACGAGCCGTCGTACCGGTACTGGTCGCGGTAGACCCGCTCCCAGTCCCGCGCGGGGTAGTGCTCCAGCGGATTGCCCACCTCGACGGTCGGTCTGAGCGCCGAGAGCGCGAGCGCGGGATCGGCCAGGCCGAGCGCCACGCCGGCGGTGAGCCCGGCCTTCAGGAACTCGCGGCGGGAGGCGTTGACCGGCGTCATAAAGATCGCGGGCGGGGATCATTTGCGAAGCGGCCACCGTCGGCGGTGGCCGCCATCGTCTCCGGCGAGTTCGTCGCGGCCCACGAGTCGCTCGGGCGCAACCGCCCCGACCCCGCCGGGAGCTGACCGCCGGTCGACTCGAGTGGTGACCGGACGGCGAGGCCATCAGCAAGGCCGTCTGCCCGAGAGCCACGTGCTCCCCCCGGCGCGATGACCTGAGAGTTCGAGCAACAATCGACCGCCGGGCGGTCGATTGTTGGCTCGAACTGAGTCACGGCCCGTCTCGGACGTGCTATTCTTCGGCCGCCCGAGCGACCCGGCACGGCTCCAGTCCGTGCAAGGAGGCGGCCGTGGACAACGACCTCGACTTCCGTGGCGCCCTCGGACGGACCTGGCGCGAGTCCACGCCGTGGTGGCCGGAGCCGGTGCGGCCTCCCGCCGGCGCGCCGAACATCGTGGTCATCGTGCTCGACGACGTCGGGTTCGCCGATCTCGGCTGTTACGGCTCGGAGATCGCCACACCGGCCATGGACCGGCTCGCCGCCGGCGGTCTCCGCTACAACAACTTCCACGTCACGGCGATGTGCTCGCCGACGCGGGCGTGCCTGCTCACGGGACGGAATGCGCACGCCGTCGGGATGGGGATCATCGCGGAGTGGTCGACGGGATTCCCGGGCTACCGCGGGCGGATCACGCCGCGGGCGGCGACGCTCCCGGAGATCCTGCGCGAGCACGCCTACGCCACGCTCGGCGTCGGCAAGTGGCACCTCACACCGCTGGCCGAGGCCACGGCCGCCGGACCGTTCGGCGACTGGCCGCTCGCGCGCGGCTTCGACCGCTGGTACGGCTTCCACGGCGCGCTCACCGACCAGTGGAACCCGGAGCTGTTCGAGGACCAGCACGCGATCGACGTCCCGCGCGAGGGCTATCACCTCAGCCAGGACCTCGTGGACCGTGCCATCGCGTTCGTCCGTGACCAGCAGTCCGTCGCCCCCGAGAGGCCGTTCTTCCTCTACGTCGCGTTCGGCGCCTGCCACTGGCCGCATCACGCGCCGCAGCCGTATCTCGAGAAGTACCGGGGCCGCTATGACGAGGGCTGGGACGCGGTGCGCGAGGCGCGCCTGGCGCGACAGAAGACGTTCGGGATCGTGCCACCGTCCACGGAGCTGGCTCCACGCAATCCCGGCGTCGCGGCGTGGGCCGCGCTCTCGGCGGACGAGCGGCGTGTGTTCGCGCGGCTCCAGGAAGCGTACGCCGCGTTCCTCGAGCACACCGACGTCCAGATCGGCCGGCTGCTCGCGTCCCTCGGGAGCATCGGCCGGCTCGACGACACGCTCGTCGTGCTGCTGTCCGACAACGGCGCCAGTCCCGAGGGCGGCGCCACCGGCGCGCTGAACGAGCGCAAGCACCTCGCGTACGAGCCGGACACCGTCGCGGAGGCGCTCGCCGGCATGGATCTGATCGGGACGGAGCACGCGTTCAACCACTACCCGACCGGCTGGGCGCAGGTGAGCAACACCCCGCTCAAGTGGTACAAGAAGGATGCGCACGGCGGCGGGATCCGCGCGCCGCTCGTCGTGCAGTGGCCCGCGCGCCTCCGCGACCGCGAGCGGGTGCGAACGCAGTACCACCACGTGATCGACATCGTGCCGACGGTCCTCGAGGTCGCCGGCATCGAGGCGCCGGCGGTCTTCCGCGGCGTCCCGCAACTGCCGATCCACGGCGTGAGCCTCGCGTACACCTTCGACGGCGCGGAGGTCCCGGCGCGCAAGGTCACGCAGCACTACGAGATCCTCGGCGACCGCGCGCTCTGGCATCGCGGATGGAAGGCGGTGGCCCGCCACGACAAGGGCGCCGACTTCGAGCGAGACCGCTGGGAGCTCTATCACACCGACGAGGACTTCGCCGAGTGTCACGACCTCGCCGATCAGCACCCGGAGCGGCTCCGCGAGCTGGTCGATCGCTGGTGGGCCGAGGCCGGCGCGCACCAGGTGCTGCCCCTCGACGACCGCGAGTACGAGCGCGTCGCCGATGCGGTCCGGGCGCGCGCGCGCGCGCGCTACGTGTACTACCCCGGCATGGCGCGCATCGACCGTCTGAGCGCGCCCGAGATCACGGATCGCTCGTGGAGCGTCGCGGCCGACGTCGAGATCCCCGAGGACGGCGCCGAGGGCGTGATCCTGGCGGCGGGCACGCGCTTCGCCGGCTACGTGCTCTACGTGCGGGACGGTCGATTCGTGTGGGAATACGCGTACTCCCCCACCGTGCGCCACGTGATCCGATCCGAGGCGCGCGTGCCGACCGGCCGCGTCGAGCTGCGCTGGGAGTTCACGCGGACCGGGTCGCGCCGGGGACGCGGGGCGCTCTTCGTCGACGGCAAGCTCGCCGGGACCACGGAGATCCCGAAGACGTGGCCGATCCACGGGACGACGGGCGGCGTCCATTGCGGTCGCGACGGCGGCGCGCCGGTGAGCGAGGCGTACACGCCTCCCTTCACGTTCACGGGCACGATCCACCGGCTCGTCGTGGAGCTGGCGCGCGACGGCGAGGGGGCTTCCTCCGGGAGTCCCGAAGGCCGCGCGGGGGCCGCGCGCCACGCGCTCGAGGAGGACTGACTCTTCGCACGCCTGCTCCTGGTCCCGCGCGACGTGCTGCTGGCGCTGATCCTCCTCGTGTCCGTCGTCGGGGTGTTCAGCGTCAACAACAGCGTGCTGGACCTGCTCGTGATGGTGGTCATGGGCGTCGTCGGCTACGGGCTGCGCAGGGCCGGCCTCAGCCCGGCCACGCTGATCCTGCCCTTCGTCATCGGCACGCTCATGGAGCAGTCGCTCGTCCAGACGCTGATGCTGGCCCGCGGGCGGCCGGGCTACCTGCTGGAACGCCCGATCGCGCTCGCGCTGTTGCTGGCCGGCGCCGCGGCGCTGGCGTGGCCCTGGCTCGCGAATATATCCTATTCACGAGAAAGGAGCGCTCCCTGATGCCCACGACCACGGTGCACCTCCCCCCCAAGCTGCTCCGCGCGCTTGACGCCCTGGCCGCTCGCAAGAAGGCCAGCCGCAACCGACTGGTGGTGGAGGCCTGCGAGCGCCTCGTCCGCCACAACCTGGGCGAGTGGCCCCCCGGCCTCCTCGAGTCCGCGCATCTGTCACCGAGGGACCGCAAGGAGCTCGCCGCGGCCGGCCGAACGCTGGAGCGAGTCATCGGCGGCGCGCGTCGGAACCGGCGCGGCACTCCGTTCAGCGATGCTGGTGCTTGACACCAGCGCCCTCTCGCGGGTGATGCGCGCTGACTCGCTGGCGCTGGCCCACGCCCGCGAGCACAGTCCCGGAGAGCTCTTCCTGGTCCCGCCGGTGGCGGCTGAGATCCGGTACGGCATCGCGCGGTTACGGGCCGGGTCACGACGCGTCGAGCTGTTGCGCTCGCAGTACCGGCGCTGGAGGGCGCTGCTGCAGTGGCTCGACTGGACAGAACCGGCGAGCGACATCTTCGGGGATCAGAAGGCGCGCCTGGAGGCGCGCGGCACCAGGATCGACGACATGGACGTTGCCGTGGCCGCGATCGCGATGGCTCACGGCCTCGGCGTCGCGACCTGCAACGTCCGGCACTTCGAACGGATCGACGGCCTCCGCGTCGCCAACTGGGCCGCGACCCGTCCGTGAACCCGGCCGGCGGTCCACGAGCGCGCGACCGACCGCATTGACCGGGCTCCGGCCCTCCGACGACAATAGGGCGCGTCGTCTGCGAGCACGTCCGGACGTCCGGCTCCAGCGCTGAGGAGGCACCCATGGACCGTGACCTCGGCTCTCCCACGCGATCGGCGACCCGAAGGACCTTCTTGCGGACAGCCACCGCCGCCCTCGCCCTCGGGGCCCTCGGCGGCCGGCCGCCCGCGGTGGCGGGGCAGGCCAAGGAGTTCAAGGGCGTCACGCTGAGTGGCGCCTGCTTCCAGCACGCTTACACCAACGTGCTCAAGGAGCTGCTCCCGGACTTCGAGGCGAAGACGGGGATGAAGGTGGACTTCCAGACGCCGGCCTTCCCCGTCTACAACCAGCGCGCGGAGCTGGAGCTCTCCACTCGCGGCAGCGCCTGGGATTTCCTCAACATCACGTTCATCTACTCCGGCCGGTGGATCGGCGCCGGGTGGATGACGAGCCTCGAGGAGTTCATCCGTGACCGGAACGCGACGCCGCCCGACTGGGATGCGGACGATTTCGTCTCCGGCGCGCAGGCCTCGCTCACGGATGCCAGGGGCACGCGGTACGGGTTCGCCTGGGAGGCCGGCGCGATGATCATGGCCGCCAGCCGCGCGGACCTCATCGACAAGGCGGGCATGAAGCTCCCCGAGACGTTCGACGAGCTCGCGAAGGTCTGCGCGGCGATCGACGGCAAGGACGGCGTCAAGGCGTTCGGCAACGACAACCTCCATCACTGGCACTGGCCGCCGTACCTCATGGGATTGGGCGGCAAGGTCTTCGTCGATCCGCCCGGGACCCTGACCCCGGTCCTCGACAGTCGCGAGGCGGTGGAATCGGCCGACTTCTACGCGACCCTGCTGCGCCAGTATTCGCCTCCGGGCACGCTTTCCCACACCATGGACCAGACGGCGCGCGTTCACCGGACCGGGAAGGTCAACATCCGGACCCAGGCGATCGCATGGCTCGTTCCGCTCGCCAACGCCGACGACAGCACGGTGAAGAACACCGTTCGCTTCGGGTACATGCCGCGCGGCCCCGCGGGGGCGTTTCCGAGCTCCGTGTCACACGGCTTCGGCATTCCGGCCGGTGCCCGGCAGAAGCGTGCCGCGTGGGAGTTCATCAAGTGGGCGCTCTCGGGGGAGATGGTGCGGCGCGCCGCGCTCGAGAAGGGGTACATCGCCGTGTGCCGCCGCTCGGTGATCAATGATCCGGCCTACCGCAAGAACATGACGTTCAACGGCCAGGACGTCGGCGCGCTCTACCTGCGCGTGCTGGAGGAATCCGGACGACTGGGCTACATGCGCTACCGCGTGGTCCCGGTGTTCCCGCAGGTCGGCGACAAGATCAACAAGGCCATCGAGCGCATCGTGACTCGACAGCAGTCGGCCAAGGACGCCATGGCGCAGGCGCAGCGCGAGACGATCGTCGAGCTCAAGAAGGCCGGGATCAAGATCGACGCGTAGCGAGCCGCGAGATGCGCGTGGCGGCCTCGGCGGCGAAGCGCGTGGTGGCCGACGCGCGGCGCGATGCCGCCGCGCTGCCCGCCGCGGTTCGCCGTCAGCTCGCCTGGAAGCTCTGCCTGCTGCCGTCGCTGGCCGTGCTGGGCGCGGTCACGGTCGCGCCGGCGGTGTACCTCCTCGTCACCAGCCTGACCCCGCTCGACCTGACGCGGCCGGACACGGCGCGGGACTTCACCCGGCCGCTCGTCAACTACAGGCTCCTGCTCGACGATGATCGCTTCTGGAACTCGGTGTGGGTGCAGATCAAGCTGTCCGCCGCCACCGTCGGGCTCCAGCTCGCGGGCGGTTTCGCCCTCGCGCTCCTCCTGAACGTGCGCTCCGGCTTTCTCGAGGCCTGCCGCACCGTGTTCCTGATCCCGATGGTGCTGCCGCCGATCGTCGTGGCCATCCTCTGGAAGGTGCTCTACACCCCCGACATCAGCCCGGTGCACTGGGCGTTCGCCGCGGCCGGCTTCCCGATCCCCGCGCTCATCACCGATCCGAACCTCGCGCTGCCCGCGATCGTGATCGCGGATGTCTGGGAGTGGCTGCCGTTCACGATGCTCATGGTGCTGGCGGCGCTCCAGATGATGCCGGACGAGCCCGTGGAGGCGGCCCGGATCGACGGCGCGAGCGCCTGGCAGGTGACGCGTCACGTCGTCGTGCCGTACCTGCGGCCCACGCTCCTGGTCGCGGGTCTCTTCCGGCTGATCGACAGCATCAAGGCGTTCCCCCTGATCTTCGTGCTCACGGACGGCGGGCCGGGGACGGTGACCGAGGTGACCAACTACTACGCGTTCCGGCAGGCCTTCAACTTCTCCTATCTCGGGTTCTCGAGCGCGATCACGGTCGTCATGGTCGCCGCCGTCTTCGCGCTGAGCTGGTGGCTCATCCGCGTGATCGGCGCCGGAGCGGACATTGAGTAGGAGCATGTCGGAGAGATCGAGGAGCGCCACGGGTTCCACGGGTGCGTCCGCGCACCCCCCGGGGCGCTCCGAGCGTTGGGGGGCGTGGGGGGCCATTTCGGGGCCCCCCACACCGCCGTCTAGGCGGCCTGCGGCGCGACGCGGCCGCCGCCAGCGGTTCCTGGCCCACCTGCTCGCCGTCGTCCTGCTGCTCCTCGTGAGCGCGCCGTTCCTCTGGCTCCTCGGGATGTCGCTCAAGAGCAACGCCGACATCTTCGCGATGCCGCCCAGGCTCCTGTTCCGCCCGACGGCCGAGCACTACGTCGCGGTCTGGCACTCGGAATTCCCGCGCGCGCTCTGGAACAGCACCGTCGTCAGCGTCCTCACGACGGGGCTCGCGATGCTGATCGGCGTCCCCGGCGCCTTCGCGCTCTCCCGCGGGGGCGTGCGCGCGACGGGTCGCATCAGCCTGTGGATCCTGGCCACCCGCATGGCGCCGCCGATCGCGTTCACGCTGCCGTTCTTCCTCATCTACCGCCACGTCGGTCTGCTCGACACGCGCACCGGCCTCGTCCTGATCTACCTGACGTTCAATCTCTCGCTCGTCGTCTGGATGATGCGCAGCTTCTTCGACGCCACCGCCCGCTCGCTCGACGAGGCCGCGTGGATCGACGGCGCCGGCATCTGGGACACGTTCCTGCGGATCAACCTGCCCCTCGCCGCGCCGGGGCTGGCCGCCACGGCGGTCTTCTGCTTCCTCTTCTCGTGGAACGACTTCTTCTTCGCGCTGATCCTGACGCGCACCAGGGCGGTCACGGCGCCGGTGGCCGTGGTGAACTTCCTCAACTACGAGGGCTGGGAGTGGGGGAAGATCGCCGCCGCCGGCACGATGGTGATGCTGCCCGTCCTCGTCTTCTCGGTCCTGGTTCGACGCTATCTCGTCCGGGGGCTGACCGCCGGCGCGATCAAAGGATGACCCGCACGAAGCCGGTTGACACCAGCGCCCCAGTCGGTAATGTCTTGGCCTCATGAAGCTCCACACGCGCCTCTGTGACCTCCTCGGTGTCCGCTATCCGATCTGCCAGGCCGGAATGGCGTGGGTCGCGCGGTCCAAGCTCGCCGCGGCAGTCAGCGAGGCCGGCGGGCTCGGCGTGATCGCGGCCGCGCACGGAACGCCCCAGGACCTCCGCGACGAGATCCGGCGCGTGCGAGATCGCACCGACAAGCCGTTCGGCGTCGACCTCCTCTTCGCCACCCTGCGCGTCGGCGGCAAGGAGGCCGAGCAGTTCACGGACGACGTGAAGGGGTGGGCCGAGGTGGCGCTCGACGAGCGCGTGCCGGTGCTCATCGCGGGGCTCGGCAATCCCGGGCCGTACACCGCGGAGGCGCGCCGGCTCGGCATCAAGGTGATGGCGCTCTGCGGCAACGTGAAGCAGGCGCGCGACCACGCGGCGAACGGCGTCGATGTCGTCATCGCGCAGGGACACGAGGCGGGCGGCCACACGGGACGGATCGGCGGGCTCGTCCTGATCCCGGCCGTCGCCGACGCCGTGGCGCCGCGGCCGGTGGTCGCCGCCGGCGGCATCGCCGACGGCCGGGGCCTCGCGGCCGCGCTCGCCCTGGGGGCGGAGGGCGTGTGGATGGGGACCCGGTTCATCGCGACGCCGGAGGCGTGGGGACACGAGAACTACAAGAAGAAGATCGTCGCGATCGACGAGGAGGGCACGGTGGTCAGCCGGGCCGCGAGCGGCAAGCCGAACCGGCTCATCCGGAACAACTTCACGCGTGACTGGGAGCAGCGGCAGCACGAGATCCAGCCGTTCCCGATCCAGCTCGAGCGCGTCGGCCGCGCCGCCGCGACGCTGGCCCGCGAGCGGGGCGATATCGAGAACGGCTCCGCCGCCTGCGGCCAGAGCGCGGGCCTGATCCACGGTGTGGTGCCGGTGCGCGAGGTCATCGAGCGCATCGTGAGCGAGGCGGAGACGGTGCTGGCCCGCTTCGGAAGGCGAGCGACGTGAAACGCTGGACAGTACTGAGAACACGTGAACGCATCGCATCCCCGAGGGCCGTCCCGGGTTTCCCGGGACGGCTCCGAGCCACCCTGGGGGGCTTGGGGGGCTTCGATAGTCCCCCCATCATCTGATGGACTTCGCGCTCACGCCCGAGCAGGAGGATCTCTGCCGCACGCTGCGCGCCTTCGCGGCGCGCGAGCTGGCGCCGCGCTCCCAGAGCTGGGACAAGGGCGGCGAGTTCCCGTGGGACGTCTGGCGGCAGCTCGGCGAGCTCGGCATCTTCGGCTTCCGCGTCCCGCCCGAGTACGGCGGCATCGCGTCCGACTTCCTGACGATGGGGCTCGCGACGGAGCAGATCGCGCGCGGCGATTTCTCCTGCACGGCCGGCATCCAGCTCGCGGGCCTCGCCGGCGAGATCCTCGGCCGCCACGCATCCGACGAGGTCAAGCGGCGCTGGCTGCCGCCCGTCGCCGCCGGTGAGGCGATCGTGGCGCTGGCGCTCACGGAGCCGTCCGTCGGATCGGACGCCGCGCGGCTCGTCTGCCGCGCCGAGCGCGACGGCGACGAGTACGTCCTCACGGGCGAGAAGTCGGGCATCACGCTCGGCATGGCGGCGCACGCGACGGTCCTGTTCGCACGCACCACGGACGCTCGCGCGCGTGGCATCACCACGTTCCTGGTCCCGCTCGACCTTCCCGGGGTGACGCGCAGCCCGCTGCGCGACATGGGCGGCCGTCTCATCGGCCGCGCGGTGATCTCCCTCGACCACGTCCGCATCCCCGTGTCGCACCGCCTCGGCCCCGAGGGGGGCGGCTTCTACGAGGTGATGCGCGGCTTCGACTTCAACCGCATCATCATCGCGCTCGCCTGCCTCGGCATCGCGCAGGTCTCGCTCGACGAGACGATGGCCTACGTGAAGGAGCGGCACGCGTTCGGCCGCGCGCTCGCGCGGTTCGAGGGCGTGTCGTTTCCGATCGCGGAGGCGGCGACCCAGCTCGAAGCCGCGCGGTGGCTCTGCTACCGCGCGCTCTGGCTCTGCGACCACGAGATGCCCTTCACGAAGGAAGCGGCGATGGTGAAGTGGCTGGCTCCGAAGCTGGGCGCCGAGGTCGTTCACCAGTGCCTGCTCCTGCACGGCCACTACGGCTACACCGACGAGCTGCCGTTCGAGCAGCGCCTGCGCGACGTGATCGGGCTCGAGATCGGCGACGGCACCGCCGAGGTGATGAAGATCATCGTCGCGCGCGAGCTGATGGGCCGCGAGAGCCTCCCCTACTGATGCGGCCGGCGCCGCTCAGCGGACGCGTGGCGCTCGTGACCGGCGGGTCGCGCGGGATCGGCCGCGGCATCGCGCTCCGGCTGGCGGCGGACGGCGCCGACTGCGTCATCACGTACAGGAAGCAGGCGCAGCTCGCCGAGGAGGTCGTCCAGGCCATCGAGCGCGGCGGGCGGCGGGCGCTCGCGCTGCCGCTCGACCTCGCGGACCCGACCGGCGTCCCCGCGACGATGGAACGGGTGGCCGAGCGGTTCGGCCGACTCGACATCCTCGTGGCGAACGCGGCCGCGACCGCGTTCCGGCCGATGGAGGAACAGAAGCCGCACAACATCGACCGCACCTTCGCGATCTCGGTCGGATCGTTCATCGCGGCCGTCCAGGCCGCCGTCCCGCTGATGCGCTCGCCGGGACGCATCGTCGGGATCTCCGGGATCGACAGCCACCAGGCGATGCTGCGCCACGGCGTGCTCGGCGCCGCCAAGGCCGCGATGGAGAGCCTCGTCCGCACGTTCGCGCTCGAGCTCGGCCCGCGGGGCATCACGGTCAACGCCGTGAGCCCGGGCATCATCGTGACCGACTCGTCGCAGATGTACATGGAGCGCGGGCTCGAGCGCGAGTGGACGCCGGGGGCGGCCACCGTGATCGAGATGACTCCCGTCCGTCGTCTGGGCACCGCCGAGGACGTGGGGGGGCTCGTCGCCTATCTCGTGTCCGACGCGGCCGGGTTCCTCACCGGCCAGACGATCCTGATCGACGGCGGACTCACGATGGTCTCGCCGATGAACCGGCTGAAGGAGGGAGCGTGAACCGCATGAGCCCCGACCCGCGCACCACCGTGGTGACGTTCGAGCGCGACGGCGCGATCGCGCGCCTCGTCCTCAACCGGCCGCAGCAGCTCAACGCCATCAGTCCCGAGCTGCTCGGCGATCTCGACGCGATCTGCCAGGCGCTGGAGTCGGACGACAGCATCAAGGTGGTCACGCTCCGCGGCAGCGGCCGCGCGTTCTGCGCGGGCGCGGATCTCAAGGTCGTCGAGGAGTACGCGCCCGATCCGGACAAGTGGCAGCGCTTCATGACCCGGTGGCACCGCGTGTTCGACCGGATCGAGGCGCTGCCGCAGATCGTCATCGGCGGCGTCCACGGCTTCGCGCTCGCCGGCGGGCTCGAGCTCGTCCTCGTGTGCGACCTCACCGTCGCGGACGAGGAGGCGCGCGTCGGGGATCAGCACGCGAACTTCGGCCTCGTCGCGGGCGGCGGGGGCAGCCAGCGCCTGCCCCGGCTGATCGGCGCGCGGCGCGCCAAGGAGCTCATGCTCCTCGGCGGCTGGCTCAGCGCGCGCCAGGCCATGGACTGGGGCCTGGTGAATCGCGTGGCGCCGGCCGGCAAGCTCGCCGAGACGCTCGGCGAGCTCGCGCGGGACCTCGCGTCGAAGAGCGGCTCGTCGAACCGCACGGTGAAGACGCTCGTGAACCGCTCGTTCGACTGCGATCTCGCGAGCGGGCTCGAGCTCGAGCGCGCGGCGGTCGCCCGCCACATGCAGAGCGCCGACGCGAAGGAAGGTCTGCGGGCCTTCGCCGAGAAGCGGCGGCCGACGTTCCGATAGTCATGGGGGGACTATCGATGCCCCCGACACTCGTACGAAGGGGGCTCACGCCCCCCTCGTACTCCCCCGGCCCCGCGCTCGGAGCGCCCCGGCACAGCCGTGGCGCTCCTCGGAGCGACGCGACCGCCGTCCACCTGCCGCTCACCGGCGTGAGGGTCGTCGAGCTCTCGCTCAAGGAGGTCATCGACGAGCCGCAGGCGCATGCCGTCGGGATGATCGAGACGGTGCCCGAGCTCGGGATCGAGGTGATCGGCATGCCGGCATCGTTCGACGGCGTGCGACCGCCGATTCGCCGGCGCGCGCCGCGGCTCGGCGAGCACACGCGGGAGATCGCGGGCGAGTAGGCGCTTGTCGGAGAAATCGAGGAGCCCACGGGTTTCCCGGGGCGCTCCGAGCGTTGGGGGGTGTGGGGGGCCATTTCGGGGCCCCCCACACCGTCGGTCTAGGCGCTTCGGTGGGCGCGCCCCCGTCCCGCCGACGACGGCGCGGCACGCCCGGCGTGGCGAGAAGCTGACCGGCGACGCTGGTCATCCGCTATCCATTACAGGCCGCGTTCACGTCACCGCGTGATCGCCAAGTGCGCGACACGAAAAGCGCAAGGCGCGCCGGGCACCGCACTTGCTTTCCTGCCCGCGCATGACACGCATCCTCCGCATCTTTCAGCCAGGGATCGAAGCGGCGATCAAGGCCACGCTCGTGATGGCGCTGGTCAGCGCGTACGTCGTCACGTTCGCGTGGGGCTACGAGGGCCGGCAAGAAGCTCGCCGATGGCGGGAGCTCGCGTGCAGTTATCGAGTCAGCGAGCTCGAGCGCGTGACGCCTGGACTCGCCGACGGACGTGGTGCCTGTGATGTGCTGGATCGCGTCGGGATGAGCCCGATCCGCGAAGGGTCGACGAGCGCCCGGTGGTCGGCGGCGCTCGGCGCGCGCGTGGTCGGCGTCGGCATCCCGTACATCGGGAGAATCAGTCGATGATCCGCACGGCCGCGACGCTGTTCGCGCAGCTCTACCGGAGCCTCTGCCTCGAGTGCCTCGCGAGCGAGCTCGGCGTCACCCTTCGCGAGGCCGACGAGATCGCTCACGATCTTGCGCGAACCCCGCGGTTCGTGCGGGAGTGGTGGGTGTGCTCGTGCTGCACCGAGGACGACATCGTCCTGCGGCACGTCCCGATGTGGCCGCTGCAGACCGGCGGCTGCTGACCCGCTCGGCCCACCGGACGGCACCGCGCTGCACGGCGAGCGGCGGGCCCCAATTGCTTGAACTGGGGGCCGTCGTCGGAGTAGCGTGCTCCCGATGCTCCGTGAGGCGACAGTCACGCGACCTCATGCCGCCGCGGAGGATGGCCCGCGGCGGGACGCGGCCGGGTTCTTCCCGGCCCGCGCCGGGACGCCCCCCCGCACGCTGCTCCTCGTTCGCCGCGATCAGCGCGACGTGTACGAGCACCTGGCGCGGTGCTTCGCTCGCGTGCGCGGCGTGGAGGTGCGTCTCGATCAGCGTGTGGACGCCGGCGTCGCGCCCGAGGGCGCGGAGCGCCGGCGCGCACGCCCCGTCTTCGACGCGTTCGGCGTCTCGGTGATCCAGCGCGCCGAGTGACGAGCGCGGAGCGATGTCGATCAAGGCGCGGCAGGCCGGGTTCCACGACTGCATGGACACCGAGGACATGTTTCGCAAGTGGCTCCGGAGGTTCCAGGACCTGGGCTGGCTGCCGCCACCGCGCTGATGAGCGCCTTGTTCGCCAGACCGCTTTGGCTCCTCGCCGGCGCCCTCGTTTCCGTCTGCCTCGTCACCGCGGCTTACCCTGTCGTCGCCACCCACGTGGCGCGGAACCGCGCCGCGCTGCTCGAGCGCAACGAGGGGCTTCTCGATCCATTCCGCCCAGCCGAGGCCATGTCATCCGAGCGCGACTTCGAAGGGCTGTTCCGTTACTTCCTCGCCGGATACGTGACGTACCTGGCCCCGGAAGGGAGCCTGGTCCGGTACCCCGGCGCGGCCAGCAGGAATGGGCCACGCGCCGACCAGATGGAGGGCTTCTCCCGCGTCGTCCCGCTCATCGCCGTGTGGATCGCGTCCGGCCGCCCACGCACGGTCAGCCTCCCCACGCACGGCTCGATCGATCTGCTGGCGCTGGTGAAGACCGGTCTCCTCGGCGGAACGGATCCGGCGTCACCGGGATACTGGGGAGAGATCGCCCCGTTCGACCAGCGCATCGTGGAGGCCGCAGACATCGCGCTCGCTCTCTGGCTCCTCAGGAAGGATCTGTGGGCTCGTCTCTCCACCATGGAGCGATCCCGGATCGCGGTGTGGCTCGGTCGCGTGACTCGCGCGCGCGTCTATGACACCAACTGGCACCTGTTCGTGGTGCTGACCAACGCGGTGCTGAAAGGCCTGGGGGCGCCGTACGCCCGGGAGGAATACGTCGCTCACTATCTCAGGTTCAAGACGTTTTACCGGGGAGACGGCTGGTTCAGCGACGGCCCGGATGACCGGTTCGATTACTACAACGCGTGGCAGATTCACTATCACCTGCTGTGGATCGACGAGATCGATCCGGACCTCGACCGTGACTTCATCCGAGACACCCATCGGGCCTTCGCGAAGACCTACATCCATTTCTTCTCGCCTGCGGGATTCCCGATCCTGGGCCGGAGCATCTGCTATCGGATGGCGACCCCCGCGCCCCTCGTGCTGGCGGAAGCCCTGGGGCACTCGCAGGTCCCGCCGGGCCAGGCGCGGCGCGCCCTCGGAGTCACCTGGCGTTACTTCATTGCGCGGGGTGGCGTGAGACGCGGTCACGTGACCCAGGGGTACTGCGCGGAGGACTTACGATTCCTGGATTACTACTCTGGCCCGGCCAGCTGTCTCTGGTCGCTCCGTTCCCTGGTGGCGGCCTTCGCCAATGCACCCGGCTCCCGCTTCTGGGCGACGCCTGAAGCCGCTCTCCCGGTGGAGCAGCAGGACTTCGATCTGCCGATCCCGGCGGTGGCCTGGAGGGTCGTCGGGCGGCGGGCCGACGGGGATGTCACCGTCATCCAGGAGGGAGAAGGCCTTGACGATACCCTCCGCGTCCGGGAATACCGGCTCTACGCGCGGGCCACGGATGCCATCGCTGGATTCTACGGTCTGACGCGGCTCGTGCGAGGGCCGTGGCGGCCCTGGAACAGGCCGGTCGCGTATCGCCTGCCGCGGTATTCCTCGAGTGAGCCGTTCTGCGGGTGTGCGAGGCCCGTCCCCTGAATTGACGCCCCTCCTGACCGGTTCGACCCCGAGTACGCGGCCGGCAAGGCCGCCATCGAGTACATCGGTGAGGCGTACCTGCTGGCGAACGATCTCGCCGGAGCCGAGAAGCATCTGGCCGCCCTCGCTCGACGCTTGCTCACCCGACCAGCTCAAAGAGACCTTCGACGACGCGATCCACCTCGTCCGCGCCCAGGGCGCCGATGCGGCGGCCAAGCCGTCCGACCGACAGCGTGCGGATCTGGCTGATCTTGACCCACGAGGTCTTGGGAAGGCGCAGGCTCTCCACAGGGTGCGTGAGCGGGAAGCCGGCACGCTGCGGCTGACTGGTGATGGCAAGCGCGATCACGGTGCCGGAGTGCCGGTTCAAGGCCTCGTGGCTGATCACGAGGACGGGCCGGAGGCCGGCTTGCTCGCGGCCACGGGCGCGATTGAGATCGGCCCAGTAGACCTCTCCTCTCAGTACTCGGGCCACGTCGTCTCCTCACCCGTCATCCCCTCCTCGGCCAGGGCCCGCTCCTCTTTGCGATCAAGTTTCTTGGCCTCCACAGACAGCCGACGACGCCGGTGCCGGTCGAGCTTTTCCCGCACCGCCTCCTCGATGGCGCGGCTGCGATTCCGGTACAGCCCGGATCTCACCCCCCGGTCGATCTCCTTGACCAGCTCCCGGTCGAGCGTGATGGCGATCTTGTCCGCCGGCATTCACCCGCCTCCTCCACGAGTATGACGTTACATCATACCGTAACCGTCGCCAGGTGATCGTGGGAACGGAGCGGCTGCCCTGGTTGTCGTTCGATTGAGCGAGAGGATGCGCTCGAACACGCGCTGCGCCTCGCCGAGCCTTCCCAGGCGCCAGAGGCACAGACCAGAGCCCTGCAGGCAACGAAGGAACGGCCGGTTGTAGATCCGGCCCCGGACGAGCAGCCCCTCGAAGCCGGCGGGAAGCGAGAGCTCGCCGATGCGCATGCGGAGCGTGACTTGGTGCCCGGGCGTGCGTGGTGCCGAAAACGCGCTCGCTACGCGACGACCAGCACCACGACCCAGGCGACCGTGAACACGACGTGCAGGCCGCCCGACGTCGCGACGATCGCATGGCGCCAGACGCTCTGCCGGATGAGGGCGAGACCGGCGCTCGC
Organism: Candidatus Rokuibacteriota bacterium; assembly: GCA_016184125.1. GTDB lineage: Bacteria > Methylomirabilota > Methylomirabilia > Rokubacteriales > CSP1-6 > AR8. The sequence goes on from JACPDG010000061.1 coordinate 19,848, forward strand.
ATGGCCTACACACACGACCGCGGCTGCGACGATGAGGGGGGACGGCACCCACGACGTGGCGAGCAGCAGCGAGGCGACGAGGAGCAACGCCGAGTAGACGAGGAGACCGATGCCTGCCCGCCTCGCATCGCCGGCGACACGAGCGACGACCTCGGCGATCTTGCGACTCGCTACGGAGCTACGCGCTGCTGACCCACGCATGAAGGATCCCCTCCTCGACGTCGCGGGCCCGACCCGCGGTCCGAAACAATGCGCGGAATGTCAGCACATTGGATGCCACGGCGCCGGCGAGCTGTAAGCGCGCGACATATCGAGGGAGCGCCGCGGAATCGCGACCGCCGGGTGATCAGCGGGTGCGCAGAAGAGAACCACCGCTGGGTGAAACCGGATCATGCCGATCGTCGCGGCTCGTCCGCGAGCGCCGCGCCCCACTCGGCGCTGCGCCTGAAGCTGTGGACGCCGTACCAGAGCGACCAGGTCATCAGCGCGAGCGTGATCGGCACGCCGGTCACGACGTTGATCAGGACGAAGACGTCGACGTTGCCCCAGGACAGGACGAGCAGGCGGAAGGCGCTGCGCGCCAGCAACAGCGCGCCCCACGCGAGCGAGATGATCGAGAACGTTCTGCGAAACGTTCGCGAGGCCTTCACCTCGGGCGGGAACGGATACGACTCGGACGCGAAGACGCCCGCAAGCGGACGGCCGATGGCGACCGAGCCGGCGAACACGAGCCCGTAGATCGCGTTCGCGATCACGGCCGGCGCGAAGTAGCCGATGGCGCTGCCGGAGAGCGCGCCCACGAGGGCCTGCGTGAGCGCGATGCCGAGGCCGATCGCCGCGCCGAGCCCCGAGCGCAAGCGGCGCCGTTCCCAGAAGAACGCGGCGAGCGCCACGCCCGTGCCGAGCACGATGCCGGCGCCGAGACCGGCGAGCTTCCACGCGATGTAGAACGCGAGCACGGGCCCGAGGGCGTCGCGGGCGAACCTCGGTCCCGTGCCGAGCATCAGCGACCGGAACGATACGTGGGGCCGGTCGGCCGTGGCGCGCGTGTGCCGCGCGGTGTCGCCGGGATCGATCATCGGTGGGCGTGAGCATCGAGGACGGCGAGGCCGATGGCGGACGGCACGCAGGTCACGCCGCTCCCCGCCACGCGATGCCGCGTCTCAGAGCCCGTGAACGAATCCCATGATCGAGCCGCGCCCCGGGTCCCCCGGGTGCGTCCGCGCACCCCCCGGGTGCGTCCGCGCACCCCCCGGGGCGCGTGCGAGCGCGGGGGGCTTGGGGGGCATCGATAGTCCCCCCATTGAAATAGTCCCCCCATGAAGTCAGTCGCCGCTCTCGACGAGTGTGGACGCTCGCACGCCTTCCGCCGGCGTGGCACGCGTGAACGCGACCGGCTCGATCGAGACCGCGACGCCGTCACCGCGGCGCTGGAGCTGCACGACGACGGGCACGCCCGAGGCCTCATCGGGGAAGTCGCTGCGGTAGTGCGCCCCACGGCTCTCGCGGCGTTCCAGCGCGCTCGCGGCGATCAGGCGCGCCACGGCGGTCTGGTTCCTGAGGTTCAGCCAGTCCTGCCAGGCGACGTTGAACGCGAGCCCGCCCGGCACGCCAGCGGTCTCCAGCGTCGCGTCGAGCCGCTCGATCTCCTCCCGGGCGGCGGCGAGCCCGGCGGCATCCCGCACGAGACCGACGCGGTCCCACATCACGTCGCGCAGCCGGCGCTGCAGCTCGTAGAGATCCGCATGCGAGGTGCGACCGAGCGGTGCCGAGAGCCGGCGTGCGACGTCGTCGAGCGCGGTGGACGACAGCCGCGCGAGCGGCCGGCCGTCGACGGACGCGGCCATCGCATCGCCGGCGATGCCGCCGAACACGGTCGACTCGCCGACGCCGTTGCCGCCGAGACGGTTCGCGCCGTGCACGCCGCCCGCGTCCTCGCCGGCGGCGAAGAGCCGCTCCACCGCGGTCCGGCACTCGGAATCGATGACGACGCCGCCCATCATGAAGTGCGCCGTCGGTCCGACCTCGACCGGCTCGCGGGCGAGGTCTCGGCCGAAGTCGCGGCAGCGCTTCACCATGCCGCGGAAGTTGCGCTCGACGAGCTCGGCGCCGAGGTGCGAGACGTCGATCCAAACCGCGCCGTGGTCCGTGCCGCGGCCGGCCTGGATCTCCATGAACGATGCGCGCGAGACACGGTCGCGCGTGGAGCGCTCCGTGCGTGCCGGGTCGTAGCGCTCCATGAAGCGCTCGCCGAGCCCGTTCCTCAGATGCCCGCCCGCGCCGCGCAGCCCCTCCTCGAGCAACGCGCCCGTCATCAGCGAGCCGGGAATGACCAGTCCCGTGGGGTGGAACTGCACCATCTCCATGTCGCGCAGCGGCAGCCCGGCGCGCCACGCGAGCGCGAGACCGTCGGAGGTCTTGTCGGCGGAGCACGCGAAGACCTTGTACATCGTCGGGCCGCCGCCCATCGCGAGCAGGGTCGCGCGCGCGCGCAACGCGAAGACCCGCCCGCTGCGCATGTCGAGGCACAGCGCGCCGGCCGCGCGGCCCTCGTCGTCGAGGATCAGCTCGACCGCCCGGCACTCCTCGAACGCGCGGACGTTCGCCCGCTCGATCACGTGCTCGGTGAGCCGGTTCATGATCTCGATGCCGGTGAGGTCGCCCTTGTGGATGGTGCGGTCGTGCGTCTGGCCGGCGAACGGCTTCTGGTGAATCCGCCCGTCGGGCATGCGGTCGAAGAAGCAGCCGTAGCGCCACTCGAGCTCGAGCACGCGCGCCGGGGATTCGCGCACGAGCGTCCAGACGAGCTCCTGGTCGTTGATCCAGCCGCCGCCCCGGAGCGTGTCGAGCAGGTGCGCCCCGAGCGAGTCCGGCTCGGTGAGCACGGCGTTGTAGCCGCCCTGCACCATGCGCGTGCAGCCGGCGCGACCGAGCAGCCCCTTCACGACGACGGCGACGGAGAGCTTCGGCGACGCATCGGCGGCGTGGAGCGCGGCGCACAGCCCCGCGCCGCCTGCGCCGAGGACGAGCACGTCGGCGTCGTGGACGTCGATCACGCGGCTATCTTACGGGCCCCGCCCGCGTCACTCCATCCGGTACGCGTCCGGGTGCGGCTTGAACGCGCGCGGGATCCAGAGGGGGCGGCGGAGGTTGCCGGGGCCCGGGGCCGGACGCGTCATCGCGAGCCACTCGCGGTAGACCTGGAACGACTTCTCGGTGTCGACGACCACGTCGCCGTGGCGGTCGTCGGGTCCGGCCTTCGTCACGCGCACTTTCTGGTGCCAGCAGTGCTGCCCGGAGATCGGATCGGGCTGGACGGGGAACGTGAGGTTCTGATGCACGCCCGCCTCGTCCCACCAGATGCGCTCGGAGTCGGGATCGTCGCTCGCGAACGGCTCCACGCCACGCACGCGGCGCATGCGCCACGTGCTTCCCTCGTGCTCGAGCGTCACGAGCGCCGTCGACCAGCGCTCGCCGCCCGTCGTCTCGGCCAGGCGCCAGCGGCCGAGGTGATGCGAGCACGCGATCACGCCGGGCCGGAGGCCCTCGGTCACCCAGGCCTTGTCGATGAAGTACCCGATCGCGGTCTCGACCTTCAGCAGGTCCCCCGTCTTCACGGCGAGCCTGCGCGCGTCGTCGGGGTTCATCCACACGGGGTTCGCGTGCGAGAGCTCGTTGAGCCACTTCGCGTTGCTCGAGCGCGTGTGGATGAGCGTGGGCAGGCGGAACGTCGGCAGCAGCAGCATCTCGCCGCGCTCGCGGTCGATCCGTGACCAGTGGACGTGGCTCCGGATGTAGCTCGGCACCGCCTGCTCGGGCCACTTCCAGGCCTTCAGCGTCGATGAGAAGAACTCGAGCTTGCGCGAGGGCGTGGGGAAGCCGGCGTGGGCCTTGCCGTCGATCTCCACGCCGATCGCGGCACCGTTCTTCGTGAGAATCCTCGTCGCCGGATCGACGGTCGCGCCGTCGAGCTCCGCGGCGGTGGGCGGCTGCTCGTGCGTCCGGTAGACGCCGTCCTGGACCAGGAACGAGCCGTACTTGCGCATGTACGCGAGCGGCGTGAGCCCTTCCTTCCTCGCCGCCTCGGGGAGGCCCGGGACCGAGTGCTCGAAGATCCAGCCGTAGAACTCGTCGATGCGGAGCCGCTCACCCGGCCGATCGGGTGACTCGAAGTACTTCCTGATACCGAGCGACCCGTCAGGGTCGATGCGCCACGTGAGCGCGATCCAGAACTCGTCCTCCTCCCACACCTGCCCGAGTCCCGCGGCCTCGTGCGCCTGCCACGTCCAGTCGAAGGTCTTGCCCTGTCGCTCGAGCGCGACGCGCAGCACCGGCTGCCGGAACCCGATCCAGCGCGCGGCGTGCGTCTCCTGCGACATGAGGTCGTGTCGCTCGGACGCGTGTCCCATCGGCAGCACGTAGTCGGCGAACCAGGCCGTCTCGCTCCAGATCGGCGTCAGACACGCGTGGCGCTCGACCTTCGCCTCGTCGGTCAGCACCTCCAGCCACGACATCCCGTCGGGATTGGTCCAGACGGGGTTGTACACGCGCGTGAAGTACATCCCGAGCTTGCCACGGCCCTCCTTGAGGAAGTGCGGCAGCAGGAAGCTCATCTCGAAGAACGCGAGCGGATACTCGCGCGGCATCAGCAGCTCGCTCCACACCGTCGCGGGCGGCGGCATCATGGGCGGCTGCGGGATGGACTTGTTCCACGCGCTCGGCGCGGTCCCGCCGGGCGCGCCCACCGCGCCCATCAACACGACGAGCAGCTGGAGCGCGCGGGCCACCTGCCAGCCCCCGAGGTTGCCGGCTGCGGTGTTGCGCCAGACGTGGGTCGCGAGCGCGGGACCGGCGTCCGCGATCGCGTGCGCGATCTCGACGATCGTCGCGGCGGGAATCCCGGTCTCGCGCTCGGCGAACTCCGGCGTGTACCCGGCGTACAGCTCGAGGAGCGCCTGCTCGAACGCCTCGAAGGTCCGCGGCCAGTCCGGGCGCTCGGACGCGAGGTACTCCTCCCAGTTCACCCAGCGGCGCACGAACTCGCGATCGTGGCGCCGCTCCAGCACGAGCAGGCGCGCGATCGCGAGCAGCAGCGCGGCCTCGGTGCCGGGCCACGGCGCGAGCCACCAGTCCGCCATCGACGCCGTGTTGGAAAGGCGCGTGTCGATCACGCAGACCTTCGCGCCGCGCATCTTGCCCTCGATGATGCGCTGCGCGTGCGGGTTGAAGTAGTGCCCGCTCTCGAGGTGCGACGACAGCAGGAGGATGAAGCGCGCGTTGGCGTGGTCAGGCGACGGCCGGTCCATGCCCATCCAGAACGCGTAGCCCGCGCGCGCGCCGGCCGAGCAGACGTTCGTGTGGCTGTTGTGGCCGTCGATGCCCCAGGCGTGGAAGACGCGCTGGAGGTAGACGAGCTCGTGCCCCGGCCGCCCGAGGTGATACATGACCTCCTTGGGCCGCCCCTCGACGAGCGCCTTCCGGATGCGGCCGGCGATGTCGTCGAGGACCTCGTCCCACGTCACGCGCTCCCACTGGCCGCCGCCGCGGCGGCCGACGCGACGGAGCGGGTAGCGAATGCGCTCCGGGTCGTTCACCTGGTTCAGCGTCGCGGGTCCCTTCGCACAGTTGCGCCCGCGACTGCCCGGGTGCGCGGGATTGCCCTCGAACTTCTGGATGCGGCCCGTCTCCCGGTCGACGTACGCGAGCAGCCCGCACGCCGCCTCGCAGTTGAAGCAGATCGTCGGGATCAGCGAGTAGCGCCGCCTGACCTTGCGGGGCCACGCGGCCGGGTCGTACTCCTCCCAGTCGTCCCAGCGCTCCACCGGTGGGAAGCTGCGGAGCTCGGCCGAGCGCGCGGGCAGCTCCTTGGCGACGGGATGCAGCGGCTCGGCATTCACGGGCGTCATGACGTCTCCGAAGCATGCGGCGACAAGAGACGAGCCAGACGAGGCCCGAGCGAGCCGGCAGCCCGAGCGTACGGGCTGGTACGTGAGGGCTGACGGCGAGCGAGAACGAAGTATGGCGAAGTCAATTGTCGCCGCATCAGCTGAGAGGGATGGATTGGCCGGCTTTGACCCAGAGGTCCTCGTACACCCAGAGGCCGATCAGCGCGAGCACGGCGCCGAGCGCGGCCGCCGGGGGCGAGATCCACACGAGCACGATCGGCAGCAGGGTGCCGAGCCCGCCGGCGAGGCCCCAGAAGCGCCGGCGCCACGGGCCGTGCGTGATGAGCCGCGCCGCGCGCGCGGTGTCGACGTTCGCGTGCGAGCCGGACAGCTCGGCCAGGAGTGTCACACCATGGATCACCAGGCCCGACGCCATGACGAGCGCGAACACCAGCAGGTGCCACGGGGCGGCACCGGTGAGGAAGCCCGCCAGCACGAGCACGGCAGCGCCCGCGACGACGGCGCCGATCAGGAGCTGCGGCAGGAGCAGCGGGCTCTGCCAGAAATCACGGCCCTCCGCCTGGCCGAACAAAAACGCGCTGTAACCCGCAGACGCCGCCGCGAGGACGAACGCCGGCACGGCGAGCGCGTGGAGCAGACCGGGCCGGTCGAGGAGCCCGCCGATGAGCCAGGCAGTCGCGACGGCGCCGTACGCCATCAGGATCCACGCGCCCCACACGAGCCACGACGTCCGGTTCGGCTTGAGCAGGATGTAGTGGAAGCGATCGGGCCGCTCGAGATCGAACACGAGAAGCCCGGTCGTGAGAGCCAGGAAGACCAGCGCGAGCAGCGGCGCGCCTACGGCGAGGAGGCGCTCGCCCGGGTCGGCGCCCGCGAGCACGGCGCCGGCCGCGAGCAGGAGCGCTCCCGCGGACACGGCCTTCGCCCAGAGGTACGCCGACACCTTCCACCCCCATGGCCGCGGCATGTGCGGCGCGTCGTACACCGCTCGGCTCAGCGTGCCCGCACCGTTCCCCTCCTCGGCCTGTGCGCGCACGACGAGATCGACGAGGTCGAGCTCCGCCGCCGGCCGCTGGGCCCACAGGTACTCGCGGGCCGGCTGCTGGAGCTGCGGCGTCAGCGCCGACGTCTCCGCGCCGAGATAGTAGACCTTCGGCCGGGTCCCCTGCTCGGCCTTGCGCACCTGGACCTGCTCGGTCGTCACGAGTCGCGCGATGCGGCTCTGCGGGTCGTCGAGGTCTCCCGCGATGATCGCCTGCTCGGGGCACACGATCACGCACGCCGGCTCGAGCCCGACCTCGATGCGATGCGCGCAGTAGTGGCACTTCGCCGCGGTGTTCGTGGCGGGATCGATGTAGAGCGCGTCGTAGGGACACCCCTGCATGCACGACTTGCAGCCGATGCAGCGGCTGCCGTCGAAGTCGACGATGCCGTCGGCACGGCGGTAGAGCGCGACCGTCGGGCAGATGGCGACGCACGGAGCGTCGTCGCAGTGGTTGCAGCGCAGCACCGAGAAGTACCGCCGCGTGGCCGGGAACGTGCCCTTCTCGACGTACTTCACCCACGTGCGGAACGCGCCGAGCGGGACGCCGTTCTCTTCCTTGCACGCGACCGTGCAGGCGTGGCAGCCGATGCACTTGCGCTGGTCGATCACGAACCCGTAGCGCACGTCCGCACGTCCCTCCTTCGGTGCCCACGCCACTGGGAGGTGCGGCGTGGGCGACAGCTCGAATGTCGACCAGGCCGCGCCCGGCTGCCGGCGCACCTGCGCACGATACACGAGATCACGGCCGTGGGGTATCGCCGCGCCCGGTGACCGGCTCGTATCTCAGGTCGTCGCGCGACTCCCCCGGAAGCGGGCGGGCGCGGGCACCGTGCGCCTGCTCCGGACCGGCGTGCGGAGTGACCTCGCGATCGAGCGCGCGGCCATCCTGCTCGGCGCGACACCGGTCCCATCCGGCCCGACCGACACGCTGATGCCGGCTGGGAGCGACACTTCAGTGCGCAACTTCCACCTGCCGCTTCCCGAGCCTCTGTACCGGCGACTGCGTGAGGCTGCCGCGCAGACCAATCAGCCGGCGACGACCGTCGCGCGCTATGCGATCGAGGCGTAGCTGCGGCAGCAGCGAAAGGCCGGGGGTCGACCCGTCGTCACGCGAGGTCATCTCTCCAACCACGCGAGGTAGAAAGGTGCTCATGATATCATGAGCACATGAAGCGCACGCTCGTACAGCTCGATGACGAGACCTATCGGAAACTGCGGCAGCAAGCCTTCCAGCAGGAGCGTTCTGTGTCCTCCCTCGTGCGCGAGCTCGTCGCACAGGGCCTGGAAGGTGGTGCGGTGCGCCGGAGGCCGACGCGCGTCAGTCAGTTCTCGTCCGTGCGCGCGGGTCGGTCGAGGCAAGGCCGGGTGTCTCCTGTCTCGGAGAAGCACGACCAGGCGCTGGCGGCGGCGTTCGAGAAGTGATCTTCCTGGACACGTCAGCGATCTACGCGTGGGCGGACGCCGCCGATCCCAACCATCACACGGCGGTTCGGCGTCTGCAGGGGGTTCTGGACAACGGGGAGGAGCTGCTGACCCACAATTACGTGCTCGTCGAGTCGATCGCTCTGCTCCAGACGCGTCTCGGACTCGCGGCCGCTACCAAGCTGGCACGGGACTCGACGGCGTTCGTCGTCGAATGGGTGGATGACGATCTGCACGCCTCCGGCATCCGTGAGCTGGAGCGCTCGAAAAGGCGCCACGTCAGTCTCGTGGACCACATCAGCTTCCTCGTGATGAGGCGCCGTCATGTGACAACGGCGTTTGCCTTCGACGCCGACTTCACCTCCGCCGGCTTCCGGCTCCTCGAGGGCTAACGTAAGAGGCGGGATCCCCGCCGCCATGCACCCGCAGCAGCTGGAAGCGCGGCGCGGGAATGAGCACCGCCAACTTTTCCACCAGCTCGAGCGGATCCAAGGTGGTCCAATCTCAAGGTGGTTTTGGACCCAAGGACCGGCGAGGGGCCAATGGACGCCACACGCGCGGGAATCGGCCGGCGGATCAGTCTCGCCGTCAGGGTCGTGTTCGCCCTCGTGCTGCTCGTCGGAGGGATCTCCGTCCTCCTTGCCTGGACGATCTATGTCGGGGTGGAGGAGGGGCGACAGCGAAGCCTGGAGGTGCAGGCGATCGAGCGGATCCACAGCGTCATTCAGCATTTCATCGGCGACCTCCACCTCGTGTCCCAAGGGACCCCGGCCCGAGACCACCAGCCGCCCCGGCTCGTCCTCGAGGATCTCCGGGCACGGATCGCGGCCTACGAGGCGGGCGAGCGCGCCCAGGGGAGCGCCGAAGCCGGCCAGGAGCTGGCGCAGCTCGCGACGCTCACGTCGTTGCTCGCCCGGCTCGAGACCGTCTCGCTGGCGGTCGTCGAAGCGGCCGCGCGAGGGCGGCCGCCGACTCCCCGTGAGGTCGCGTTGATCAGCGAGTCGGCGCACGAGATCTCGGCGGTCGTCGAGGAGCTCCACGCCGCGCACGAAAAGAAATTCCAGCGCGCGATCGATACCACCCAGCGACAGATGCTCCTGATCTCTGCGCTCTATGTGGCGTTCATCCTCAGCGGTGGGCTCTTGCTGCTGTACGGCGACCGCTTTCTCTCCCGGAACCTCGTCACTCCCATCGCCCGCCTCGCCGAGGCCGCCGTTCACATCGCCGGCGGCGACCTCTCCCGGCGCGTCCCGGTCCGGTCCGGCGACGAAGTCGGGCAGCTCTCGCGGGCCTTCAACCTGATGGCCGAGCGCCTGGAAGCCGACGAGGCCGAGCGGCTCACCTTCGAGGCGGAACTGGAGCGGCAGGTCAAGGCGCGGACGCGGGAGCTGGAAGAAACCGGCGCGAGGCTCCAGGCCACGCAGGCCCAGCTCATCAGATCCGAGCGGATCGCGGTGACGGGGCAGATCGCCGCCGGCGTGACTCATGAGATCCGCACGCCCCTCAACTCCCTCGCGATCAACGTCCAACTGCTCCGGCGCGAGCTGTCCGGGGACGCCGGGCCGCCGTCGTTCCGCGAGTTCCTCGACGCGGTGGCGACCCTGGAGTACGAAATCACGCGCATCAACCGGATCCTCGAGGAATTCGTCAACTTCGCCCGTTTGCCGGTGCCGAAGCTCGAGCCCGTCGAGATCGACGCCCTCCTCCAGGAGACCCTGGGGCTCTTGCGACCCCAGGCGGCTGCGGCTGGAGTTCGCATCGAGCCGATCACGCCCATGTCCGCGGCCTCGGTGAAGGGAGATGGGGATCAGCTTCGCCAGGTCTTCCTCAACCTGGCGCAAAACGCCTTTCAAGCGATGCCCAACGGCGGCGTTCTCGGCGTGGAGGTCGGCCGGGACAGCGAGCGGGTGAAGATCGCGATCGCGGATTCGGGGCCGGGCGTCCCCGAGGCTGAGCGGGAGCTGATCTTCCAGCCCTTCGTCAGCAGCAAGACGGACGGCCTCGGGCTCGGGCTGCCCATCGTCAGGCGAATCGTCGAGGCGCACGGAGGAAGCGTCTCCTGTGAGGTGCGGGTCGCAGGGGGGGCCGTGTTCACCGTCCGCCTCCCAGTCGCCCGACCAGGCGACGAGGGTTGAGGGTGGGGTACGTCGTTCTCGTGGCCGAAGACGATGCTCGGACGCGGGAGGGCCTCAGCCGCGCTCTCACCCGGGCCGGATATCGGACGCTGGCGGCGGCGGACGGTGCGGAGGCCCTCACCATCCTGAGAAACGAATCCGTCGACATCCTCCTGACCGATCTCAAGATGCCGGGGGCCGACGGCCTCGCCATCCTGGAACGGGTCCGCGCCGAGTTCCCGGAGATCATCGTGATCATCCTCACCGCCTTCGGAACCGTGGACGTGGCGGTCGAGGCCATGAAAAAAGGGGCCTACGATTTCCTGACCAAGCCGATCAACCTCGACAAGCTCGAGCTGCTGCTGCTGCACGCGCTGGAGGCCCGGCGCCTGGTCCACGAGAATCGTGAGCTGAGGCTTCGCCTGCGCGAGACCTCCGGCCTCAAGCAGCTCCTGGGACAGTCCGCGCCGATGCAGCGCCTCCGGGAGGCGATCCAGCAGGTCGCCGCCACCGACGCGGCGGTGCTGATTCTCGGAGAGACGGGGACCGGCAAGGAACTGGTGGCCCAGGCCATCCATTACGGCGGCCACCGGGCCGACCGCGCGTTCGTGAAGGTGAGCTGCGCCGCGCTCCCCGAGGGGCTCCTCGAGTCGGAACTCTTCGGCCACGAGCGGGGGGCCTTCACGGGTGCCCGGGAGCGGAGAAAGGGACGGTTCGAGCTGGCTCACGGGGGCACGCTGTTCCTGGACGAGGTGGGCGACATGAGCCCGCCCACGCAGGCCAAGCTCCTTCGCGTGCTCCAGGAGCGGGAGTTCGAACGGGTCGGCGGGACCGAGACGCTCCGGATCGATGTCAGGCTCATCGCCGCCACGAATCGAGACCTGGAGGGCCTCGTCGGCGAGGGCGCGTTTCGCGAGGACCTCTACTACCGCCTCAACGTCGTGCCCGTCCCGGTGCCGTCCCTCAGGGAGCGGGCCGAGGACATCCCTGCCCTCATGGCTCACTTCCTTCGGGCCTTCGCCGAGCGCTGGGGAAAGCCCGTCCCCGAGGTGACGGGCGAGGCGCTCGCGCTGCTCTGCCGCTATTCCTGGCCCGGAAACGTCCGGGAGCTCCAGCACCTCGTCGAGTCGATGCTCGTCTTCTCGAAGGGGGGACCCGTCACCGCCGCGGATCTTCCCGCGGCCGTGCGCGGCGAGGATCGAGGCGCCGGTTCGGGCGATCGCGCGTCGAGTGCCACGCTCCGTGAGCTGGAGCGCCAAGCCATCGAGCGGACGCTCGTGGCGACCGGCGGGAACAAGCGGAAGACCTCCGAGATCCTGGGCATCGGCCTCAAAACGCTCTACCGAAAGATCCAGGAGTTCGGCCTCCGGTAGACCTGTCGTTTTGACCGGTCGGCGGCCGCCCCCGCGGTCATTCTGACCCCGTCCCAGGTCGGGCATCCCGTCGCGTCGCCTGGTCTGCTTCCGCCAACCCGCGGTGCCGATGAGGGATCCGGGCGGCCGCCCCATCTCCTCCAGAAGTGGCGCGGGAAGTGCCCACGGAAACGGCGCGATGAGGCCACCTGAATCGATCCTGGTGGTGTCGCCTGATGCAACCACCTTACAGGGCCTGACGCGGGCGCTGCTGCAGCGCGGATGGCCCGTGCTCTCCGCGCTCGGATGGGCCGAGGCGGAATCCCGGCTTCAGCGGATGCCGGTGTCCGTGGTGGTGACCGACACGGAGGAGTTGAGCCGCGAGACGTTGAGCAGGGTTCGCCAGCTCCGATCGGCGTTCCCGAACGTGGGAGTCATCGCGCTGGTCTCGTTCTCCACTCCGGAGGCTCGGGCGGCGGAAACCGAGGGACTCGTTCTGTCGGTCCTCGAGAAGCCCATCGCCCTCGCAGACCTGGAGGAGAGCGTGAGACTGGCGCTCCCGCGGACCGGCGTCGCCGTGAGAATGCACGACGGAAGAAGGGAGGACGAACGATGAGGCGCACAGGGCTCGTGTTGACCAGCGTCTGGCTCCTGGGGGCCGGACTTACCCTCGCGAACGTTGCGTGGGCACAGGCGCCATCGCCCGCCAGCATCGCCACCGGCGGGAGGCTCTACGACAAGTGGTGGAAGGAGGTCGCCGGCATGAAGGCGCCCGCGGGCGACCATCCCGTGTGGGCGCTGCAGACCACCAACAAGCGGAAGGGCGAGACGACGTGGCGGTGCAAGGAGTGCCACGGCTGGGATTATCGGGGGAAGGACGGCATCTACGGTTCCGGCTCTCACAAGACCGGCTTCCCCGGCGTCCTGGCCGCGCAGGCCAACAGCGTGGATCAGCTCATGAAAGGCTTCGCCAATCCCAAACATGGGTTCGCTTCCGTCCTGAACGACGCCACACTGACCCATCTCGCAAACTTCCTGAAGCATGGGCTCGTGGATCTGACCCCGGCCATCGACCGCAAGACGAAGAAGCCGGTGAAGGCTGACGAGGCCCGAGGCAAGCAGTTGTCCGTCATATGCGCCGCCTGCCACGGTGCCGACGGGAAAACGCGGAACTTTGGAAAGCCGGACGACCCCGAATACGTCGGGACGGTGGCCAGAGAGAATCCCTGGGAGTTCGTGCACAAGGTCCGCTTCGGCCAGCCGGGGTCGGACCCTCCCATGCCCGCCGGGGTGGAGATCGGGTGGAGCTTGCAGGATGTCCTGGATGTCCTGGCCTACTCTCAGACCCTGCCGGAGAAATGAGATCAGAACACGGCGAGGCGGAAAGGACGCCGCCATGAGAACCGGAGCGACACGAGTCGTCGTGATCGGCCTCGCCCTTCTGGTCTTGGGCATCCCTCTCCCCGCCCTCGCCGGCGAGGGGAGTGACAGGGCCGAGGAGGTGGCGCTGCCGCCCACTCTGGTCACCGAGGGGGCCACGCCCGCGACGGAGCTGGAGGCGACGTTCACCACGTCGAAATCCAGCACCGAGCGAGGGTACGGATTCGGCTTCAGCAGCATCCAGTACGCCCCTGTTCCCTCGTTCGGTCTCAAGCTGGTGGTCCCGTTCGCCGTCCGCGACCCGCGAGACACCGAGCCCACCGTGGGGGGGATCGGTGATATCAGCCTGATGGCGAAGTACGCCCCCGTCATCCTGCCCGCGCATCAGTTCGCCCTCTCGGGCGGCCTCACGCTGACCTTCCCGACGGGGAGCGAGCGGCGGGAGCTGGGGGGCGAGCTCGCCGTCGCGCCGTTCCTCGCGGCCGGCAAGGCATTCGGTCCCTTCAGCCTTCAGGCCGATGCCGCCTACAGCTGGCAGGTCAACGCGCCTCGAAGCGTCGAGCCGGAAGAGGAGGGCGAACCCCGGGTGAGGCCGGACAAGGCGCAGTCGGTGAACGCCAACCTGACGGCCACCTACTCGCCCGTGGAGCGGCTGGATCTGCTCCTCGAGATGAACAGTGTCATGGTGGTCAAAGGCGACGAAGAGCTGAAAGAGCGGGTACAGCTCTATCTGACGCCGGGCGTCAGCGTGGCGCCGGCCGAGGGGTGGAATCTCCGTGCCGGGGTCCAGTTACCCGTGACGAGCGCCAAGGAGTTCGACTACAACGTCATCGTCATCCTGACGAAAGAATTCTAGGTAGCGCAACCGTCTCATTGACGTGCTGTCACCACTCGGCAACGCTGCCCCCGATCCAGACTCCCCGAGGGCACCGCGGTGATCATCGATTTCCATTGCCACATCGGCCGGTCCAAGCTCTTCTCCAAGGGCTCGGGAACGGCGAAGGATACGGTACGGTCGGGCGAGCGATGACGGACTCCGTGATCGGCGCCAGCGTGCCACGTGTCGATGCGGTCGAGAAGGCCTGCCGAGAGGGCCGCGTCGGGGAGATCTGGCTCATCGATGCCGAGCGGCGGCAGTTCGCCGCCCATGCGTGGACGGGCGAGAACTACGTCAGCCGCGTCCTCGCCACGGGTACCTGGCTGTCCCTGGCCCTCACCGGTCTCGAGATTCGCATCGATTGCCTGTGGCAGGACCCCCTGCCCAGCGTCCGGGAGTGCATCAGGACGAGCTGACCCACTTGGCCCGGATCAGAAGGTCGCCGGCCTTTCCGCGGCATCGGCCGGCAACGAACCGGCGCGCAGGATCTTCCTTGGGGCTTCCGCGGTGGCCCGGTGCGGGGACGGGTCCCGGAGTTGACCGATCAGACCTCGCGTCACGAGGACGCGCGGAAGTCGGCCGCGAAGTCCTCGAGCGCGCGCAGCAGCGCGATCGGCGCCGCCTGGCCGAGGCCGCAGAGCGAAGCCGACTGCATGGTCTCGGCCAGGTCGCGCGCGCGCCGCGCCACGGTCTCGTCGTCCGGGGCGGCACGCAGCTCGTCGACCATCGCGAGCAGGCGCGGCGCGCCTTCGCGGCATGGCGTGCACTTGCCGCACGACTCGGCCGCGTTGAACGCGAGCAGCGTCTTCACGACGTCGACGATGGACACCCCTTCCGGGATCGCGACAATGCCGCCCGTACCCGGCGACACCTGGCCGCGCGGCTCCATCGGCACGTCGAACAGCGCCGCGGGGACGACACTCCCCGAAGGTCCGCCGACGAGCGCGCCCAGGAGCCGCCCGCCGCCGGGAAGACCGCCGCCGATGTCGTGAAGCAGCGACGATAGCGTGACGCCATTGCGGACCTCGACCACACCGGGCCGCACGATCGGGCCCGACAGCCCGAAGACTTTCGTGCCGGGTGCCTTGTCGGTGCCCAGCGCCATGAAGCGCGCGGCCCCGAGCGCGAGGACCGCGGGGACGGCGGCCAGAGTCTCGACGTTGTTGACGACGGTCGGCTTGCCCCAGAGACCGGACTCGACCGGGAACGGCGGGCGCGTTCGCGGCTGCGCGCGCCGACCTTCGATCGACTCGAGCAGCGCCGTCTCCTCGCCGAGCACGAACCCCCCGGCGCCGCGGCGGATCTCGACCTCGCAGTGGACGTCGCGGCCGAGCATCCGCGGCCCGACGATCCCGGCCGCCTCGGCCTCCGCGACCGCGCGCGCGAGTCGCGCGGCCGAGAGGTCGGCCTCGCCGTGCACGTACAGGATGACGCGTGTCGCGCCGGCCGCGTACGCCGCGATGAGGACGCCTTCCAGCACCCGGTGCGGATCCGCCTCCATGAGGTGCCGGTCCTTGAAGATCCCCGGCTCGCCCTCCTCGCCGTTCATGACGAGGTACTTCGGCTCGCCGGACGCCTTGCGACACGCCTCCCACTTGACGGCGGCGGGGAAGAACGCACCGCCGTTTCCCCGCAGGCCAGCGGCCTTGACCTCGGCGATCACGTCGTCCGGCCGGCCGTCGAGCGCGCGCGCGAGCTGCCGGTAGCGGTCCGCGACGAGCGCGTCGTCGAGATGACCCGGATCGATCGTCCCCGCGCGGTCGAGCAGCACGCGCTCCTGACCGCGCCAGAACGGGTGAGCGCCGGCGGGCGTGAGGCTGCCCCACGCCGAATCGGCCCAGACGATGCCAGCGGAGCCGCCGGCATCGAAGACGTCGACACCGCCCGCGAGACGCTCGACGAGAGCCGGGACGGCTGCGGCCGTCACGCGCTCGAGAACGAACCACGGCCAGCCCCGACGCTCGACGCCGACGACGGGTGCCGCGTAGCACATGCCATTGCACGAGCCCTCGACGACCTCACACCCGAGACCATGCACCCGGACCGCCTCGCGCAGCGCGCCAAGGACGGCGCCGGCGCCGACCGCGCGTCCACACGTCCCCGCCTGCACGATGATGCGGAGCGGCGGAGCCGCGGCGCGCCGCGCCTGCGCCGGCTGCACCAGATCGTCGAGCGTCTCGCTCGCCGAGCCGCGGGCTGCACGGCGCTCGGAGCGAGCGTCGCCACGCCGGGACGGCTCGTCCTCGAGGCGGCGCGGCTCGTCAGCGAGGCGCGTGCCCGCGTGCGGGATCTCGGGCGCGATCGCGGCCGCGCCCGCGAACCGCTGCTCGATCGCGCCGGCGTCTTCCGCGGTGACGCGACCGGCGAGGGCGGCGTCCACCTCCACGAGGGGCGCGACCGCGCACTGGAAGAAGCAGTCGGCCGATTCGAGCGTGACTTCGGGCGAGTCGCCGGCGGCGGGCGCCGCGCCGAAGCGAGCCGCGAGGCGCGCGAGCAGGTCCCGCCCGCCGAGCAGCGAGCACGTCACGCCCGTGCAGACGCGGACGTGGTGTCGGCCGGCCGGCGTCACCCGCAGCTCCGGGTAGCCGGTGGCGACGCCATAGACCTCGCTCACCGGCACGCGGAGATGCGCGGAGACCGCGACCAGCACAGCCTCGGACAGATACCCGAACGAGCGCTGGACGGCATGGAGCGCCGGCAACAGCCGGCGGCGTTCGCGAGGGAACCGGGCGAGGATCGCGCCGAGGGCTGCGGGGTCGTGCGAGATCATCCGCGGCGCTCCATCGTCTGGACGATCCGCTCACCGAGCCCGGCGGCCTTCGCCTCGAGATCCGCGAGCTCGTTCTGGAGCTTCTCGGCTGACTCGGGATCGAGTTCGACCACGTTGGCGCGCGCCGTCGTGACGCTTCCTTCGACCGCCGCGCGTGCGAGAGAGACGGCGACAGCCACGTCGCTCGCGACGACTGATGGCACGGCGCCCGCGAGCTCTCCGCACAGGGTGAGGACTTCCAGGCTCGCTCTCGCGACAGCGAGTGGAACGTCGGTCGCCACCCGCAATGCGACGATCACGTGAGGCGACTCGCGTTTGTCCGCCGCACCGGCAGCTCGCGGACGAGAACCTCCCGGTCGCCGCGCCTCGATCACCCCCCGGTACGCCTCGGCGTCGCGGTCGGCAAGCGCGAGGAGGGTCCGGCGGAGCTCGTCGGCGGAGCTCGCCAGCAACGTCCACCGCGCGTCACCCGACCGGCGTGCGGTGACGCGTGTGGCCATGCCGGCGAGCCCGGCCGCGGTCGCGGCGACGACGGCGCACGCCGCGCCGCCCGCCGGCGTCGGCGTCCCGTCGGCGAGCGCGGCCAGGAGCTCGTCGACCGTCTGGGCCGCGATCGGACGGGCTCGGTCGCTCTCAGCCGCGCCCGCTGCCGGCGTGCCGCCCGTCATCGATCACTCCTGGGGGGCCCCGAGATGGCCCCCCAGACCCCCCCGCGTTCGGAAGCGCCCCGGGTCACCCGGGGCGCTCCTCGAGGACCCGCTCGGCCTTCGCGGCGCGCACACCAGCCACCGGCTCGACGCGCACCGCGCACACCTTGAACTCGGGGATCTTCGACGAGGGGTCGCAGGCGGCGTTGGTGAGGAAATTCGCGGCGGATTCCGCGAGCCGCACGAACGGCACGAAGATCGAGCCGGGACGGACCGCCTCCGTCACGCGCGCGTCTCCCGTCAGCTTACCGCGCCGGGAGGTGACGCGCAGCGGCTCGCCGGTCTCGACGCCCAGACGCCGCGCGTCGACCGGGTGGATCGCGATCTCGAGCCGTGGCGCCAGCTCCATCAACCCCTGCACGCGCCGCGTGATCGTGCCGCCGTGCCAGTGGTAGAGGAGACGCCCGGTGTTGAGGACGAACGGATAGTCGGGATCGGGGAGCTCCGCGGCCTCGACCGTCTGGATCGCCGGGACGAACCGCCCCGTGCCGCGCGGGAACGACTCCGCGTAGAGGAAACGCGTGCCCGGATGATCGGGCGCCGGGCACGGCCACTGGAGCCCCCCTTCGCGATCGAGCCGCTCGTGCGAGATGCCGCCGAGGAACTGGACGAGCGCCGCCATCTCGGCGAAGATCTCGGCCGGGCTCGCGGCGTCGAACTGGCCGCCGACGGGGAGCCCGAGCTTCCCCGCCACGCGCTTCGCGAGCGCGTACGTGATCCACCAGTCCGGCCGCGCCTCGCCCGGGGGGTCGATCGCGCGCCGCACGCGCTGCACCCGCCGCTCCGAGCTGGTGAACGTGCCCTCCTTCTCGGCGAACGACGCGGCGGGCAGGAACACGTGCGCGTGCTCGGCGGTCTCGTGCAGGAAGAGGTCCTGCACGATCAGCATGTCGAGCTGCGAGATCGCCTTCTCGGCGTGGTGCAGGTCCGGCTCGGACAGCAGCGGGTTCTCGCCGACGACGTACATCGCGCGCAGGTCGCCGGTGAGGCACGCCTCCACCATCTCCGTGACCACGAGGCCCGTCTGGCCGGGTGGCCGCATGCCCCAGGCGCGCTCGAACGTCGCGAGCGTCGCCTCGTCGTAGCGCCCGTAGCCCGGGAGGTTCGTCGGGATGCACCCGGCGTCGCCGCAGCCCTGCACGTTGTTCTGACCGCGGAGTGGCGAGATCCCAGAGCCGGGGAATCCGAGCTGCCCGGTCACGAGCGACAGGTTCAGCAGCGCGTGCGCGTTGTGCGTGCCGTTCGTGTGCTGCGTGACGCCCATGCCCCACACGAGGCAGGAGCCTCGCGGCCGTGACGACGGGCGCCGCTCGCCGTCCGCCATCACGTCGAGATCCGGCCGCGCGTACCAGCGCGCGGCCTGGACGATCGCCTCCGCGGGGACACCGGTGACCACCGATGCCCGCTCGGGCGGCCACGCGTCCACCGACCGGCGCCACGCCTCGAAGCCCTCGGTGCGGTCGCGCACGAAGTCGAGGTTCGCGAGCCCCTCGTCGAGGATGACCTTCGCCATCGCGTTGAAGAGGGCCACGTCCGTGCCCGGCCGCTGCTGGATCCAGAGGTCCGCCTGGTCGCAGAGCTCGATGCGCTTGGGGTTCACGACGACAATCCTGGCGCCGCGGCTCATCGCGCGCCGGAACCGGATCGCGATGACGGGATGGTTCGCCGACGCGTCCGCGCCGGCGATCATGAGGCAGCCCGCCTGCTCGTAGTCGACGTAGGAGTTCGACGTGGCGCCGGAGCCCATCGAGACGAGCATCGCCTCGACCGAGGGCGAGTGGCACAGCCGCGTGCAGTGGTCGACGTTGTTGGTGCCCATCACCACGCGGCAGAGCTTCTGGATCGCGTACCCGTCCTCGTTCGTCGCCTTCGCCGACGCGAGCGCCGCGAACCGTCGCCGGTGCCGGGCGAGGCCCTCGGCCGCGAGGTCGAGCGCCTCGTCCCATGACGTCTCGTGCCACCGCCCGTCGCGCCGCACCAGCGGCCGCACGATCCGGTCACGCGCGTGCACGAACCCGGTGCCGAAGCGGCCCTTCACGCAGAGCATGCCCTCGCTCGACCGGTTCGCAGGGACGTCGTCCGCCATGAGCGCGAGGCGCCCGTCGGTTCGCACGCCGACGTCGAGGCCGCACCCGACGCCGCAGTAGGGGCACGTCGTCTCCACGCGGCCCCGGAGCGGCACGCGCTCCTCCTTCGGCGACAGCGCGCCCGTGGGGCAGGTCGCGACGCACTGGCCGCACGACGTGCACACCGACGACGACAGGAGACCGTCGCGGAACACCCCGACCTTCATCCCGTGGCCGCGGCCGAGCATCGAGATCGCGCCGATCTGCTGCACGTCGTCGCACGCGGTGGTGCACCGCCCGCAGAGGATGCAGGCGTCGCGGTCGAGCACGAAGAACGACTTCGACGCGTCCACGGCGTGGTGGTGCAGCGGCGCGGACGCCGGCGCCCCGATGCCGTGGCGCGCGCAGGCGGCGCCCAGCTGGCCGAACCCGTCCTCCCCACCGGCGAGCGGTTCGCGGGGCGTGAGCATCGAGCGTGTCAGCTCGAGCACCACCGTCCGCACGCGGACGACGTCCGGATGCGTCGTGCTCACGACCATGCCGTCGCGCGCCGGCAGGTGGCACGCCGCCGGCGTCCCGCGCAGCCCGCCGACGTGCACCAGGCACGTGCGGCATGCGCCGAGCGGCGGGCGGTCGGGGTCCTTGCAGAGCTGCGGCAGCGCGATGCCGAGGCGGTTCACCGCATCGAGCACCGTGGCGCCGGCCGGGACGTCGACCACGCGTTCGTCAATGGACAGCTTCATCGGGGCAACTCCGGCGCATTGTCAACCCTCGCCGACCCGTGTCGCAAGCGATCGACCGCGAGAGCCACCGATCGTCCAGGTCTAGCGGAGCGACTTCAGGACGAGGGCGGCGCCGGCCAGGACGAGCGCGACCGCCAGCAGCCGGATCAGGCTCGCGCCGCTGAGCCGCTCGGAGACGGCGGCGCCGGCCTGAGCGCCGCACAACGCCCCGACGCCGAGCGACAGCAGCGGGACGAGTCCCGCGCGGAACTCTCCGCCGACGACGTGTGTCGCGACCGCCCCGACGACGGTCAGCAGCACGATGAACTGCACCGTCGGCATCGCGCGCCACACCGGCACCTGCATGACGTGGGTCAGCACCACGACCTGCGGCGGCGCACCCCCGATACCCAGGAGGCCCGCGAGGCAGCCGAGCATTGCGGACAGCGCCATCCCGATGCGCCAGTGGCCGTAGACGGCCGGGGCGAGCACCTCGGTGGGATCCGGGGTCCGGCGCCGCCCGCCGGGCGGGCGCGCGATGATGACCGCGGCGAGCGCCAGGAGCAAGAGCCCGAACGACAGCTCGAACGTCGAGCGCGGAACGTACGGCGTCACCACCGCTCCGATCATGCTCCCGGGGACGCTGAACGCCGCGACGGACAGCGCCAGGCGGTAGTCGATGCGTCGCTTGCGCGCATACGCCGCGGTGCCGGACGCGGCGTTGAGCGCCACGACGGAGAGCGACAGGCTCGTGAGCGCGGGCACGGCCTCCGTCGGGTACAGGAACAGCAGGAGCGGCATCAACACGAAGCCGCCCCCGGCGCCGATGATCGTCCCGTACGCGCCGACGGCGGCGCCGAGCACGAAGAGCAAGACGGGCAGCGTGGCACCTCCGACTGACTGACTTCATGGGGGGACTATCGAGGCCCCCCAACCCCCCCGAGCGCTCGCACGCGCCCCGGGGAACCCGGGGCGCGGCTCGATCTCCCGCGGTGAACGGGAGGGCCACCACGAGCGCGCGGCCCTTCCCAGCGCGCTCGCACGCGCCCCCGGGGAAACCCAGGGAAAACCCGGGGCGCTCCGACAACCACAAACGAGCGCGAGGATACGACACCCACCTGGACCGCGGCACGGTTTTCGCGGTTCGGCCGCGACGCGGGTCAGCCGACGATCAGACGCCGGCGAAGAGGGCCGGATCGAGGAGCTGCGAGGGCCGCAGCCCAGCGATCGGCCGTGCGAGCGGCCGGGGAAACGCGTCAGCCGGTGCACAGCCCACGAGCTCGTACTCGACGACGTCGGTGCCCGCTCGAAGCGCCTCGGTCTCCAGCCGCTCGGCGACGAGCGAGACCGGCGTGCGCTGGTAGTCGAGCAGGTTCATCGACACCTGGGCCAGCGAGCGCGTCGCCAGGGAGACGCCGATCGCGCGGACCGCCGGCAGTCCCCCGGATGACTCGCGGATCGCCCGCGCGATCCGCGCGGCGACCCGCACGTCCGGGGTGGTCAGCACGGCGTTGAACGCGATGAGCACGCGGCGTGCGCCGACGATCGCGGCGCCGGCGGTCGGGTGCAGCCGTGTGGGGCCGGCATCAGCGGTCCATGCCCCGGCGACCAGCCGCCGCTGGAGTCCCTCGAGGCCTCCGGCGCGGATGGACGGCAGCTCGCGCCGCTCGGGAACGAGCGCCGCGTCGCCGTAGAAGAACACGGGGATGTCGTGCTCCTTCGCCAGCCCACGCCCGACCGCGTGCGCGGTGTCGACGGCGTCGTGCATCGACGAGCCACGCAGCGGAACGAACGGCATCACGTCGAGCGCACCGACCCGAGGGTGCACGCCGGCGTGACGCCGGAGGTCGACCGAACGGATGGCCGCACCGCCGAGCGCGAGCGCCGCCCGCGCGACGACGGCGCGTGCGCCGACGAAGGTGAAGACGGATCGGTGGTGATCGGAATCGCGATGCGCGTCGAGCAGCTCGGCCCCGGCGTCGCGAATCACGGTCGCGAGCCGCTCGACGACCGAGGCGTCCCTGCCCTCGCTGACGTTGGGAACGCACTCGAGCATGCGCGGACCGAGTCGAGCTACCGGCGGCGGCTCACGAACCGCCCGGTGGTTGCTCGCCGGGCGGTGGGCCGGGGGGCCTCAGGAAATCCGTGTGAGCGGAAGGTCATCGAAGGCTCACGCGCCGGCCAGTCTCGCACAGGGTAGCCACGCGGATTTCCGGAGGCCCCCCGGCCCGCCGCCCGGCGACCACGCGCGAGGGTGTCCCTCAGTGCTTCTCGGCCTTCTCCTTCTCCGCCTTCGCCTCCTTGATCACCCTGTCGGCGATGAAGGACGGCACCTCTTCGTAATGCGAGAACTCCATCGAGTACCCGCCGCGCCCGCCGGTCATGGATCGCAGACTCGGCTCGTACGTCAGCATCTCGGCCATGGGGACGGTCGCGCGCACCACGGCGGTCTCGCCGGCCGGCTCCATGCCCACGATCCGCCCGCGGCGCGAGTTCAGGTCTCCGATCACGTCGCCGGTCGTCTCCGACGGGCACGTGACCTCGACGTTCATGACGGGCTCGAGCAGGATCGGGTGCGCCTCCATGAAGACCTTCTGGAAGCCCATCGACGCGGCGATCTGGAACGCCATGTCCGACGAGTCGACGTCGTGATAGGTCCCGTCGTACAGGGTGCACTTGATGTCCACGACGGGGTAGCCCGCGACGACACCGCGCTTCATCGCGTCGCGCACGCCCTTTTCCACCGACGGGATGTACTGGCGCGGCACGGCGCCGCCGAAGATGTCGTCGACGAACTCGAACCCGCCGCCGCGCTGCAGCGGCTCGAGCCTGAGCCACGTGTCGCCGTACTGGCCGCGGCCACCCGTCTGCTTCTTGTACTTGCCCTGCCCTTCCGCGCGCCCCTTGACCGTCTCCTTGTAGGGGATGCGCGGCGGGAGCAGGCTCACGTCGACGTTGTACTTGCGCTTCATGCGCTCGATGGTCATCTCGACGTGAAGGTTCCCGAGCCCGGCGACCAGGAGCTGCTTCGTCTCCGGGTCGAAGTGGTAGTGGATCGTCGGGTCCTCTTCCGCGATGCGCGCGAGCGCGTTCGAGATCTTGTCCTCGTCGCCACGCGTCTTCGGCTGGATCGCGAACGAGATCGCGGGTTCGGGGAACGTGATGCGCGGCAGCTCGACGGGTTGCGCCTCGTCGCAGAGCGTGTCGCCCGTGAGCGTCTCCTTGAGCTTCATCGCGACGCCGATCTCGCCGGGCCCGAGCGCGTCGACGCTCTTCTGCGTCTTGCCCATGAGCCACGCCACGTGGCCCATCCGCTCCTTCGCGCCGCGCGCCGGATTGAGCAGCGTCGTGTCCGACTTGACCGTGCCCGTCGTCACGCGGAAGAGCGTGAGCTTGCCGATGTGCGGGTCGGTCAGGGTCTTGAACACGAGCGCCGCCGCCGGCGACTTCGCGTCGACCGGCCGCGTGACGGCCGCCTTGGTCTTGGCGTCGATGCCGGTCACCTCCCCGCGCTCCGCGGGGGACGGGAACTCGTGGATGATGAGGTCGAGCACGGGGTGGGCGCCGATGTTCTTCGCGGCGCTCGCGCAGAGCACGGGCACGATCTTGCCCTCGGCGATGCCCCGGCGGAGCGCCGTCCACGTCTCCTCTTCGCCGAGCGCCCCTTCTTCGAGGTACTTGTTGAGTAGCTCGTCGTCGGTCTCCGCTGCCGCCTCCACGAGCTTCTCGCGGTACTCCTTGGCGCGATCGACCACCTCGGCCGGGATGTCACCGACGACAGGCTTGCCGTCGTTGGAGAGGACCGCCTTCATGTGCACGAGGTCGACGACACCGCGGAAGGCGGATTCCTCGCCGACGGGGATCTGCAGGGGGACGAGCCGGCCCTTGAGACGCCGGTTGAGCGACTCGAGCGTCCGGTCGAAGTCCGCGCGCTCGCGGTCCAGTCGGTTCACGACGACGGCGCGCGCCAGCTCGTACTCGCTGGCGAACTTCCACACCTTCTCGGTCTGGACCTGCACGCCGGCGACGGCGTCGACGACGACCAGCGCCGCCTCGACGACGCGCAGGCCGGCGCGCGCGTCCGGGATGAAGTCGCCGTATCCCGGCGTGTCGACGAAGTTGATCCGGTGACCCTTCCAGTCGGCGTAGGCCACCGCCGTGTTGATCGAGATCTGCCGGCGGATCTCGTCCGGGTCCCAGTCGGTGGTCGTCGTGCCGTCATCGACCTTCCCGAGTCGCGTGAGCGCGCCGGCGACGTAGAGCAAGGCCTCGACCAGGGAGGTCTTGCCGACACCGCCGTGGCCCACGACGCCGACGTTACGGATCTTGTCGATCTCGATCATTCACCGGCCTCCTGGATCATCGCAGGGGCGCCTCGACGGTCCCCTCCGAAACGTTCAGGCCTCAACGGGCGGGGATTCAGCCGGATCGTACCACAGCGCCGCGGCCGAACGTCCCGGCGCGCGGGGGCAGGGCACCGGCTTCCGCACCCGAGCACCGCCGACGGACGGCGCGACGAGGCCCGGGCCGGGCGTCAGCGAGCCGAAGCGGCCAGCACGCGCTGGACGGTGGCGGCCGCCTCGTCCGGCGAGCCGGTGAGGTCCACCGGCGACGGCAACGGCGGTGGGAGGTACTTGATCCCGGCGCCGGTGAAGACCATCACCACCTCGGTGTCGCGCGTGACCTCGCCGCGGTCCTTCAAGATCCCGAGCGCGGTGACGAGCGCGGCGGCCTCCGGCATCGCCCAGATGCCCTCCGTGCGCGCGACGAGGTGCTGCGCCTCGACGATCGCCGGCTCGCTCACCGCGACCGCGCCGCCCTTCGTCTCGCGCAGGATCCTGAGCATCTGGCGTCCGGCAAACGGTGACGGCACCCGCAGCCCCGGGGCGTTGGTCGCCGGGTTCGGGAACGGCTCGGTGTTCTCCGCCCCGTCGTGGAACGCCTTGACCACGGGCGCGCAGCCCTCGGCCTGGATCGCGTAGATCCTCGGCAGCGGACCCGAGAGCCAGCCGATCGCCTTCAGCTCCTCGTAGCCCTTCGGGATGCCGACGAGCCCCGTGCCGCCCCCCGTCGGATAGAGCAACACGTCGGGCATGCGCCAGCCGAGCTGCTCGGCGAGCTCGAGGCCCATCGTCTTCTTGCCCTCGAGCCGGTACGGTTCCTTGAGCGTCGAGAGATCGAACCATCCCACCGCGCGCGCCGCCTTGGCGACGACCTTGCCGGCGTCCGCGATGCTGCCCTCGACGGTGAAGACGTGCGCGCCCGCGATCTGCGCCTCGGCGATCGCGCCCGCCGGCGTCGCGCGCGGCACGATGACGGCCACCGGCAGGCCCGAGCGCGCTCCGTAGACGGCCGCCGCGCCTCCGGCATTCCCGGCGGAGGGAATCACGAGCCCGCGCGCGCCGAGCGTCCGCGCGCGCGTGACCGCCATCCCGAGGCCGCGCGCCTTGAACGAGCCGGTCGGGTTCTGGCCCTCGTCCTTCGCCCACAACCGGTCGAGCCCGAAGTGGCGCGCGAGCCGCGGCAGCGCGAGCAACGGCGTCGAGCCCTCGCCCAGCGTGACGGGCTCCTCGAGATCGTCGAGCGGCGTCAGCTCACGGAAGCGATACATGCCGGGCGGCCGCATCCGGAGCGCCTCCCTGGTGACGCCGGCCCGGACGCGATCGGTGTCGTAGCGGGCCGCGAGCATCTGCCCGCACTTCTCGCAGACGGTGAGCAGGCGATGGGCATCGTGGTGCTGCCCGCAGACCGTGCACTCGACGTGGCTGACGAAGCTCATGACGGTCTCCTGGTTTGCGAGGAACAGCTCGCCGCCGGGCCCGGGCCACGGCTCCACGACCTGGCCCCCACTTCCCTCGGCCGGACCCGCTCAGCCGGCTCGGGTCGCGTCCCGCTCCCGGTCCGGCAGAGCCGCGCCGCGCTCGTGCGCGATGCGTTCGAGCTCCGGCGGAAGCGCGAACCGGACGTCCTCCTCGACCACGTGGACTTCCCGCACGCGCTGCGCGCCGAGCGCGCGCAGCGCGTCGACCGTCTCCGTGACGAGCACCTCGGGCGTCGAGGCGCCGGCCGTCACGCCGACGCGCGTGCTGCCGGCCAGCCACTCGGGTCGGACGTCGCGGACGTCGGTAATGAGGTACGCCCGCGTGCCGCGCGAGCGCGCGACCTCCACGAGGCGGTTCGCGTTCGAGCTGTTCGCGGCGCCGATGACGAGCAGCACGTCGACGTCGGTCGCGACCGTCTTCACCGCCGCCTGGCGGTTCTGCGTGGCGTAGCAGATGTCGTCCCGCGAGGGTCCGACGATCTTCGGATAGCGCCGCCGGAGCGCGTCGATCACGTCGCGCGTGTCGTCCACGGAGAGCGTCGTCTGCGTGAGGTACGCGATCTTGTCGGGATCGGGCACGTCGAGCGTCTCCACGGCCTCCACACCGTCGATCACGATGATCCGGTCGGGCGCCTCGCCGAGCGTGCCGATGACCTCGTCGTGGTCGGCGTGCCCGATGAGCACGATGCTGTAGCCCTCGCGCGCGTACCGCACGGCCTCGAGGTGCACCTTGGTGACCAGCGGACACGTCGCGTCGATCACCCGGAGCCCGCGCGCGCGCGCGTCGTCACGCACCGACGGCGCGATGCCGTGGGCGCTGAAGATGACGGTCGCGTCGTCCGGAACCTCGGTCAGCTCCTCGACGAAGACCGCGCCCTTCTGCCGCAGGCTCTCGACGACGTGCCGGTTGTGCACGATCTCCCGGCGCACGTAGACGGGCGGCCCGCACGCGAGGAGCGCGAGCTCCACGATCTCGATGGCTCGCTCGACACCCGCGCAGAAGCCGCGGGGACCGGCGAGGACGATCTCACTGATCGGGATGGTGGTCGCCATGGAGCTTCCGGCCATCATACCCCGCGGCGTCCCGCGGGCGACGGCTCAGAGCTCGGTGGTCGAGACGGGCCCGGGTTCACCCCGGGCCCGGCGAGCGTTGGGGGGTTTGGGGGGCCATTTCGGGGCCCCCCATGATCTCGGTTCGCTCGAGCTCTCACGGGAAGAACACCGACACGCCGAAGACGCCGCCGTGGGATTCGAAGCCCCGGTTGGGCGAGTCGACGTTCCCGTTCGACACGTGCTGGAAGCGGTAGCCCGCGTAGAGCGCCGTGCGGTCGGTCGGGAAGACGGAGAAGCCCGCGCCGCCGTGGACCAGGAACGTGAACGTCGAGTCGATCTCGCGGACCTCCAGGTCGGTGCCGCCCGCAGCGCCCATCACCTCGATGTACGGCACGACCCGTCCGAACGACAGCAGATGGTAGCGGGCGACCGCGCCGAGGCCTGCGAAGAACGCGTCGACCGGGTCGACGTACCGCTGGTAGAACGGCTCGAGGCCGACCTCGAGCGATCCCAGGAGCGGGCCGGGACCGACGGGCTCGAACGGCAGCAGCGACAAGCGTGCCCCCGCGTTCCAGAACTCGAGCCCCGTCTGGAAGCGGTGGCCCTCGATGTTCGCCTGCTCGTGGTATCCGCCCTCGAGCGAGAGGACGACCGCGCCCTTCCTGAACGTCTGCTCCGCATCGAAGGCGTGGGCCGGCGCCGCGGTGGCGGCGAGGCCGACGGCGGTGGCGACGGCGACGGCGACGAGCGTTCTCATGGCGTGATCAGCACCTTCAGGGCCTCCCCCCGGGACATGAGCGCGAGCGCGTCCGGCACCTGGCCGAGCGCCATCCGGTGGGTGACGATGCCGTCAGGAACGACGGCGCCGCTCTCCATCAGATCGACGGCTTGCCGGATCGTGTCCGGGGTGTGGTGAAATGCGCCGAGGAGTGCCAGCTCCTCGTAGTGAAGGCGCCGCGTGTCGACGGTGATCGACGTGCCGGGGGCGCAGCCGCCGAAGAAGACCACCGTGCCTCCGCGCGCGACGGCGTCCACGGCTTGCTCCCACACCTCCGGGCGGCCCGTCGCGTCGAAGGTCACGTCGCCACCGCGGCCGGCCGTCCGGGCGCGGATCTCGGCCACGACGTCGGGCGACCCGGCCGCGTCGATGCACTCGCCGATGTCGAGGGCCGCCACGCGGTCGAAGCGCCATCCCGCCTTGCCCACGAGGATGACGCGTGCCTTCCTCGCGGCGGCCACCATCGCGAGCAGACACCCGAGCGGTCCGTGCCCGAGCACGACGACCGACTGTCCGGCGTCGACGCGGGCGCGCTCGACGGCGAGCAGCGCGCACGCGAGCGGCTCCGCGAACGCTGCCCGCGAGGCCGGGAGGTCCGGTCCGAGGCGGACGACGTTCCGCGCGACGAGCCGCGCCGGGAGCGCGATGTACTCGGCATACGCGCCGTTCACGAACAGCAGGTCCTCGCAGAGGTTGGGCCGTCCGGCCACGCACGCGGCGCACTCGCCGCACGGCGCCGAGTTCGCCGCGACGAGCCGGTCGCCCGCGCGAATGCCGCGCACCCCTCGGCCGAGCGCGGTCACGGTCCCGGCGAGCTCGTGACCGAAGACGGTCGGCACGCGCGGGATCATGACCGGGTGGCCGCGACGCAGCGTCTTCACGTCGGTGCCGCAGGTCAGTGCCGCGTCGATCCTCAGCACGACCTCGCCGGCACCCGGCGTCGGCACCGGCAACTCCTCCGCACGGAGGTCACCGGGACCGTGGAACACCATCGCCCTCATGGCGTCACGAAGACCTTGAGGGCCGCACGGCGCCGGGCCAGAGCGACCGCGTCGGGAAGCGCGTCCAGCGTGACGCGATGACTGATGAGCGCGTCCACGGCGACGTCGCCGGCGGTCACGAGCCGGAACGCCTCGGCCAGATCGACGGGCGAGGACGAGTACGTCGTCGTGATGGTCAGCTCGCGATGGTAGAGCGTCGCGAGCGCGACGGGCAGGCGGTCACCGCCGCCGCCGGCGAAGTAGTGGATCGTCCCGCCGTCGCGCACCTGCTCCACCGCCCACGGCAACACGTCCGCGCCGCCGCCGGTGACGATCACCTGGTCGGCGCCGCGCCCGCCGCTCAGCTCGGCGACCGCCGCGCCCGATCGCTCCATCCCGCCGCTCACGTCGGCGCCGAGACGCTTCGCCAGCGCCGCGCGCTCGGCCAGCGGATCCACGCCGAGGACCGCGGCCCCCGCGCGGCGGGCAAGCTGCACGAACAGGCAGCCGATCGAGCCGAGACCGATGACGACGACGGTGTCGTGCGCGCCGATGGGCGCCCGACGCGCGGCGCGCAGGCAGCAGGCGAGCGGCTCGACGAACGACGCCGCCTCGTCGGAGAGGTGCGGCGGAATGCGAAACGTCGCGTGCCGGACGTTGTCGGCCGGGACGCGGACATACTCGGCGAACCCGCCGGGATCGAGGTTCGACGTCTTGAACGTGCGGCACATCGACTCGCTGCCGCGCCGGCAGTAGTGGCAGCGGCCGCACGGCACGTGGTGGGCCGCGACGACGCGGTCGCCGGGCGAGAACGCGCCCACGTCGGGACCGATCTCGACGACGTCGCCGACGAGCTCGTGGCCGAGCACGGCGGGCACCCTCGGCCCGGGTCCCACGATCTTGAGGAGGTCCGAGCCGCAGAGCCCGCAGCCGCGCAGCCGCAGCAGCAGCTCACCGCCATCGATCGACGGGCGCGGCCAGTCCTCGACCACGAGGCGCTCGCACCCACGCAGCACCACCGCCTTCACGCGGCCCGCCTTCCCGCGAGCCCGAGTCGGGCGCGCGCCCAGCAGCCGACCGCGATCGCGATCTTTCGACGCACCGGGAGCCTCACCCGCTCCTCGAACACGCGGAACCTCCGCGCCTCGATCTCCTCGAGCAGCGCGCGGTAGACCCGTCCCATGATCTCCGCGGCGACGAGCGAGCGCGCGTCGGCGAGGGGAAAGCGCTCCGCCGCGGCGCGGTAGTAGCGGCGCGCACGCTCGGCCTCGTGGCTCATGAGGTCCACGAAGCTCGGCGTGTAGCGCGCAGCCCGCAAGTCCTCCACGCGCACGCCGAACTTGCGGAGGTCCTCCTGCGGGACGTAGACGCGACCGGCACGCGCGTCGGCGCCCACGTCGCGGATGATGTTCGTGAGCTGGAGCGCCTGGCCGAGATTGATCGCGTACTCGCGCGCCGACGGCTCAGTGTACCCGAAGATCTCGATGCAGCAGAGGCCCACGGCCGAGGCGACGCGGTCGCAGTAGAGGTAGAGGTCGTCGGCCGTCTCGTACGTGGTGTGGTCCAGGTCCATCTCGACGCCGTCGACGATGGCGTCGAGGGCCTCGCGCGGGATCGGGTACGCGCGCACCGCGGCGGCCAGGCGCTGCGCGATGGGATGGCGCGGAGCGCCTCCGAGCTCGAAGCAGCGCGCCACCTCCGCCCGCCACTCCGCGAGCTGCCGCCGCACGGCGTCCCGCCCCTCGCCCGTCGCGGCGTCGGCGATGTCGTCGACCGTGCGGCAGAACGCGTACACCGCGTAGAGCGCCTCGCGCCGCGGCCGCGGCAGCACCAGGAACGCGTAGTAGAAGTTCGAGCGACTGCGCCGCGTCAGCCGGGACGTGATGTCGCCGATCATGCCGGCACCGCCCGCACCTTCGGGAGCCTCACGTAGCCGTGCTCGGCGAACCACAGCGCGGCGTCGCGGAGCGCCTCGCGCACGTCGGTCTGAGGCAGCCCCAGCTCGCGCACCGCCTTGGCGGGACTGAAGTACATGCGCTTCTTCGCCATGCGGACCGCGGTGAGCGGCACGCGCGGCGCGGTCCGGGTCAGGCGCGCGACGCTCTCCATGCAGGCCGCGCCCGTCCAGGCGAGCGCGTACGGGACGCAAAAGCGCGGCGGGCGAATACCGGTGAGCGCGGCGAGGAGCCGGCCGATGTCGGCGAGCGAGAGGTTCTCGTGCCCGAGGATGTACTTGTCGCCGATCCGGCCCTTCTCCGCGGCGAGCCGATGCCCGACCGCGACGTCGCGCACGTGCACGAGGTTGAGCCCGGTGTCCATCGTCGCGAACATCCGACCGGCGAGGAAGTCCACCAGCATCTGACCCGTCGGCGTCGGCTTCACGTCCCACGGGCCGACGGGTGCCGACGGGTTCACGATGACGATCGGCAGCCCGCGGCGCGCCAGGCCGATCGCCACCTGCTCGGCGAGGAACTTCGTCCGCTTGTACGGCCCGACCATGTCCGCGAGCGTGACGGCCGTGTCCTCGGTGCCCGGCGTGCCGTCCTCCGGGATCCCGAGCGCGCCGACCGTCGACGTGTAGACGATGCGCTTCACGCCCGCCGCGCCGGCCGCTTCCAGGATGGCGCGCGTGCCTTCCACGTTCGCCCGGTAGAGCGCCTGCGGATCCGGCGCCCAGAGCCGGTAGTCGGCCGCGACGTGAAAGACGAGCTCCGTGCCCTTCACGGCGCGTTCGAGCGACGCACGGTCCGTCAGGTCGCCCTCGACCAGGTCGACGGGCAAGCCCGCGATGGCGCGGCGGTCGCCGGCGGGTCGGACCAGGACGCGGACGGTCGCACCGGCGCGAAGCAGCTCGCGCACGATGTTCGCGCCGACGAACCCGGTGCCGCCGGTGACCAGCGCGGACACTATTGTGTGGGGGGCCCCGACATGGCCCCCCACGCCCCCCCGTCGCTCGCACACGGCCCGGGACACCCGGGCCGCGGCTCGACGTGCCGTTCTCCGCCGGCCACGTTCAGGCCCCCGCCGCCGTCGCGCGCGCGACGCTGGCCAGCGCGCGCGCCACGGCCGAGAGCGCCGCCGTCGTGCCGCGACGCAAGCCGAAGGCGCGGCCGAGCACCGCCGGACGCGTGAGCGCCGCGCGGACCGCGCGCGACGGACTCAGCGTGCCGTCAACGGCGACGGCGGCAGCCAGCTCGGGCGGGACGGACTCGCTCGCGCTGTCCGAGACGGCACGCACGACCGCGGCCGGCACACCGGCCTCGCGTGCCCACGCGAGGATCGGCCCCGACTCCATGTCGACCGCGAGCGCGCCGGTCTCGATCCACAGGCGAGCCTTCTCCGACGGCGACTCGACGAGCTCCCGCGCCCACAGCAGTGTTCCGGACGGTACCAGCGGAGCCACGCGGCCGGTGGCGAAGCGCTCACCGCTGGCGCAGACGACGGCTTCGGGAACGACGAGCATCCCCTCCCGCAGCGCGGGAGACAGGGCGCCGCACACGCCTGCGGAGGCGACGAGCGCCGGCCTGCGGCACGCGGGCGCGCGCGCTGCAAGCGCGCTCGCCCGGAGCCCGACGCACGCGATCTCGAGCACCCCACCCCGGAAGTGCGGCCAGCCGCTCGACGGGACGGGCTCGAGACCGAGCTCGCGCGCGAGCGTGCGCGCTTCGAGCTCGAGCGCGGTCAGGACCAGCACGCTCCTCACCGCTCGGTCTGCGCCTTGTCCGCCTTCTTGCGCTCGAGCCACGCCGCGTACGACTTCCCCGACGCCGGGTCCTTGCCGGTGAACCGGATCGTGCGGATGTCGGCGTAGCGCACGGTGACGGGCCCGGCGGCCGCCGGCTCGAGCAGCTGCGCCTGCCCGCGCTCGCGGCTGCGGTTGAAGAGGTACCCGACACGCTCGGTGCCGTCTCGCAGGACGATGGTCACGTCGCCGCGGTAGTCGAACGCCATGTCGACGACGTGCGCGAGCTCGTCGGCGTCTCGCGGCTCCGGCGCCCACCCCTGGAGCGAGTCGTCGCCCATCACAGCTTGCCCGTCAGCGTGGCGGTCGCGGCGGACCGGAAGCCGCGCCACGAGTTGAACGTGTGGTGGACGGCCGTCGGCTCGTACCCGCAGTGGACCATGCAGTCACGGCACTTGTCGTTGCCGCTCGCCCGCCCGTACCGCTCCCACGGCGTGGTCTCCATCAGCTCCTGGAACGTCGACGCGTAGCCTTCCTGCAGCAGGTAGCACGGACGCTGCCACCCGAAGAGGTTGTACGTCGGGTTCCCCCACGGCGTGCACTCGAAGTCCTGCTTGCCCATGAGGAACTGCAGGAACAGCGGCGACTGGTTGAACTTCCAGCGACGGTTGGGGTGCTCGAGAATCCGCCGGAAGAGCGCGTGGGCGCGTTGCCGGCGCAGGAAGTGCTCCTGGTCGGGCGCCTTCGAGTAGCTGTAGCCCGGCGACATCATCATCCCCTCGACCCCGAGGTCCATCATGGCGTCGCAGAACGTCCGCACGCGCTCGGGGTCCACGCCGTCGAACAGGGTCGTGTTGGTCGTCACGCGGAAGCCGCGGCGGAGCGCCTCGTGGATCGCGTGGACGGCGGTGTCGAACACCCCCTCGCGGCACACGGCCTCGTCGTGCTCATCGCCCAGCCCGTCCATGTGGACGCTCAGTGACAGGTACTTCGACGGCTCGA
The DNA here is from genome assembly GCA_016184125.1 of Candidatus Rokuibacteriota bacterium. Taxonomy (GTDB): domain Bacteria; phylum Methylomirabilota; class Methylomirabilia; order Rokubacteriales; family CSP1-6; genus AR8. Next base: position 53,525 of record JACPDG010000061.1, read on the forward strand.
GCACCCCCTGCGCCAGCTTGTCCTCGAGCAGGATCGCGTTGGTGCAGAGGTACACGTACGTCTTGCGCGCGACGAGCTCCTTGACCAGACGCCCGATCTCGGGGTACAGGAGTGGCTCGCCGCCGGGAATCGAGACTATCGGCGCGCCGCACTCCTCGGCCGCCGCGAGGCACTGCTCGACGGTCAGCTGGCGCTTGAGCACGTGTGCGGGGTACTGGATCTTGCCGCAGCCGGCGCACGCGAGGTTGCAGCGGAACAGCGGCTCCAGCATGAGCACGAGCGGGTACCGTGTGCGCCCCCGGAGCCGTTGCCGGAGCACGTAGGTGGCGACGGTCCACATCTGGGACAGCGGAACGCTCATGCGCGCTGTACTCCCCGCCCGCCGAGCGCGAGCCGGAGCTCGGCGGTGTGGTTCACGTGACGGAGCCCGATGGCGAGCACACCGTGGAGGGCCAACCCCACCGCGGCGAGCAGCCATTCACCGATCCACATGGTCACGACGAGGTTGAAAGCGGCCACCGCGTAGTATAGCGCGACCCCTCCGGCAGGCTGTCGGCCGTACCGGTCGCGCGCGGCCGAACTCGTGAACGAATCGGGTGGTCGAGGAGCGCCCCGGCTTCGCCGGGGCGCTCCGAGCGCGGGGCCGGGGGAGTACGAGGGGGGCGTGAGCCCCCTTCGTACGAGTGTCGGGGGCATCGATAGTCCCCCCATGAGGTCGAGCGCGAGGTAGCCACCCACTGCGAGCGTGCCGACGACCCACCAGCCCGCGAAGTTCGAGAGCGGGACGCCGAAATACACGCCTCCGTCCGGGTAGTAGAAGATCCGGCCGAGGAACCAGCGGTCACCGCGCACCGCGAGCGGGTCGATCACGACGTCGAGCAGCATCATGAGCGCGCCGGCGAGGACCGCGACCGCCGGCGCGGGGACGTGCCGGCCGCCGAGCGCCACCCGGGCCAGGCAGAACGCCGCGTACGCCAGGAAGGCGAAGGAGAGCGAGTCCATGAACGGGACGTTCGCGATGAAGAGCTCCTGACCGCGGGTCGATCCGGTGTAGTGGTACAGCCCGAACGGGATCCCGACGCGCGTCGACGAGAACTCCGCCAGCCACGCGAGCGGCCACGCCCACGCCGCGAACACGAGCGTGCGGCGCCACCCGACGTCGCGGGAGGCGACGGCGACGAACGCCGCCAGGAAGCCGAACACGTAGGGCCGGAGCAGGAGCGTGCCGAGGGCGAGGTCCATGGTCGTGGCCGCCGCGGGCATGGTACCATCACGGACCGTGACCGGCCTCGACTCGGCCATCTCTCGCGCCCAGGCCCGTCTGCTCTCACTGCAGCGTCCCGACGGTCACTGGATCGGCGAGCTCGAAGCCGACGTCACCATCACCTCCGAGTACCTCCTGCTCTGCCACCTCATCGATCGGGTCAACCACGACCGCGAGCGGCGTGCGGTGCGCTACCTGCGCCGCCGGCAGCTCCCGGACGGCGGCTGGAACCTCTTCGAAGGCGGTCCGGCGAACCTGTCGGCCACGATCAAGGTGTACTTCGCGATGAAGATGGCCGGCGTCCCGGTGGACGATCCCGCGATGCGGCGGGCGTGCGACGCGATTCGCGCCACGGGTGGGCCGCCGAAGGCGAACGTGTTCACGAAGATCCAGCTGGCGCTCTTCGGCGAGTACGACTGGAACGGCGTGCCGGCCATGCCGATCGAGATCATGCTGATCCCGCGCCCGTTCTTCCTGTTCAACATCTACGAGATCTCGTACTGGTCGCGCACGGTCCTCGTGCCGCTGCTCGTCATCATGGACCGCAAGCCGATCACGTGGCTGCCGCCGCACCTGTCGCTCGACGAGCTCTGGCCCGTGCCCCGCGAGCAGGCGAGCCTCAGGTTCCCGCGGATGCCGGACCCGTTCACCTGGCGGGGCCTCTTCTGGAAGAGCTTCTTCATCGGCGTCGACGACGGCCTCAAGATCTGGGAGCGCTTCTCCCCGCGCCCCGGCCGGAAGCTCGCCGTCGAGACGGCGCGACGCTGGCTCGAGGAGCGCCTCGCCCTCCCCGGCGGCCTCGGCGGCATCTATCCCGCGATGGCCAACTCCATCCTCGCCATGCGGCTCCTCGGGTATCCTGACGACCATCCGCTCGTCATGGGACAGATCAAGGAGATCGAGGCGCTCGCCGTCGAGAGCGACGACGAGGTCCACTACCAGCCGTGCGCCTCACCGATCTGGGACACGGCGCTGGCGATGAACGCGCTCGCCGAGAGCGGCCTCCCGGCGCACCACGAGGCGCTGCGCCGTGGCGCGGAGTGGCTGCTCGAGAAGCAGATCCTCGTCCCGGGGGACTGGCAGAAGAAGCGCCCGCACGTGCAGCCCGGCGGGTGGGCCTTCCAGTACTTCGACGACTACTACCCCGACCTCGACGACACCGGGATGGTGCTGATGGCGCTCGAGAAGGTCCGCGGTCTCGAGGCGAACCGGGTGCGCCTGGCGAAAGAGCGGGGGCTCGGCTGGTTCCTCGGGATGCAGTGCGAGGGCGGCGGGTGGGCGTCGTTCGACGCCGACAACGCGCGGATGTACCTCAACCACATCCCGTTCGCGGACCACGGCGCGCTGCTCGACCCGCCGACCGAGGACGTGACGGGGCGCGGGCTCGAGCTGCTGGGGACGTTCGGGTATGGCCCGGAGTTCGAGCCGGCGGAGCGCGCGCTGCACTTCATTAGGCGAACGCAGCGCCACGACGGGCCCTGGTACGGCCGCTGGGGCGTGAACTACGTCTACGGCACGTGGTCGGTCCTCCGCGGTCTCGGCGCCCTCGGGGTCGATCCGCGTCACGAGTACATCCAGCGCGCCATCCGGTGGCTGCTCCGGGTGCAGAACGAGGACGGAGGGTGGGGCGAGACGTGCGAGAGCTATGACGACCCCGCGCTCGCCGGGCGCGGGGCCTCGATCCCGAGCCAGACGGCGTGGGCGCTCCTCGGGCTCTTCGCCGTCGGCCACACCCGCGGCGACGCCGTCGAGCGGGGCATCGAGTACCTGATCCGGACGCAGAGCGCTGACGGCGCCTGGGACGATGCGTACTGGAACGGGACGGGGTTCCCCCGGGTCTTCATGCTCAAGTACCACCTCTACGCCAAGTACTTCCCCCTGTGGGCGCTGGGAGTCTACCGCCGCTCCCTCGAATGACCGCCTGGGTCGATCCGGTCCTCCGCCTCGTGGAGGCCCTCGGCGCCGCCGTCCTCTCGATCGTCGACGCGCTCGGACGGTTCGGGGCGTTCCTGGGTCACGCGATCGCGGTCATGCTGACGCCGCCGTTCAAGGCGCGCGCGCTCGTCGACCGCATCCACTACATCGGCTTCCGCTCGCTGCTCATCATCCTGCTGACCGGCGCGTTCACCGGCATGGTGCTCGGCCTGCAGATCTTCCTCGTGCTGTCGCGGTTCGGATCGGAGGCGTTCCTCGGTCCGGCGGTCGCGCTGTCGATCATCCGGGAGCTCGGCCCCGTGCTCGCGGCCCTCATGGTCACGGGGCGCGCCGGATCGGCGCTCACCGCGGAGATCGGGATCATGCGGATCACCGAGCAGATCGACGCGCTCACGGTGATGGCGCTCAACCCGGTCCGCTACCTCGTGGTGCCGTCCATCCTCGCCGGGCTGATCACCTTCCCGCTGATGACGGCGCTCTTCGACGTGGTCGGCATCTTCGGCGGCTACCTCGTCGGCGTGCAGCTCCTCGGGCTGTCGGAGGGCACGTACTTCGGCGAGATGGAGACGTTCGTCCGGATGGACGACATCATGACGGGCTTCTGGAAGTCGCTCTCGTTCGGTGTGATCGTGACCTGGGTGTGCACCTACAAGGGCTTCAACGTCGGCCACGGCGCCGAGGGCGTCGCCCGCGCGACGACGCAGGCGGTCGTGCTGTCGTCGGTGCTGATCCTCGTCTGGGACTACTTCATGGGCTCCGTCCTGCCCTGACGGCGCCCGATGATCGAGGTCAAGGGGCTCCGGAAATCGTTCGGGCGCCAGCAGGTGCTGCGCGGTGTCGACCTGCGCGTCCCGACCGGTTCGATCACGATCATCATCGGGCGCAGCGGCGGCGGGAAGTCGGTGCTCCTGAAGCACCTCATCGGGCTCCTCCGCCCGGACGCCGGACAGGTGCTGGTCGACGGCGTCGACGCCACCGCGATGCGCGGCAAGGGCCTCGACGACCTGCGCCAGCGCTACGGCGTCGTGTTCCAGGGCGGGGCGCTCTTCGACTCGATGACCTGCGCCGGGAACGTCGCGTTCCCGCTCCGCGAGAAGTCGAAGCTGCCGCGCGCGGCCGTGGCCGAACGCGTGCGTGCCGCGCTCGCCCAGGTCGGGCTCGAGGGCGCCGGCGACAAGTACCCCGCGGAGATCTCCGGCGGCATGCGCAAGCGCGTCGCGATCGCGCGGGCGCTCGTGACCGAGCCCGACATCATCTTCTTCGACGAGCCGACGACCGGGCTCGACCCGATCCTCGTCAACACCATCCACGGCCTGATCCGCGAGCTGCACGCCCGGTACCGCTTCACGGCGCTGATCGTCAGCCACGAGATTCCCGAGATCTTCGAGATCGCAGATACCGTCGCCATGCTCGCCGACGGCCGGATCGTGGAGAGCGGCTCCCCGGCCATGATCCAGGAATCGTCGAACCCGGTCGTCCGGCAGTTCATCCGTGGCGAGCCGGAGGCGTGAGCGGCGCCCTCGGCCCTGGCACCCGAAGGAGGACGTTCGATGGAGCGCTCAAAGCTGAACCTGGCGGTCGGGATGTTCGTGATCCTGGGCGTCTTGGCATTGGGATACCTTTCCATTAGACTCGGTCGCGTATCTCTGTTCGGCGGCGGCGGCTATCTCGTCACGGCCGACTTTCCCTCCATCGGCGGCCTCAAGGAGGGGTCCGGCGTCGAGATCGCCGGGGTGCAGATCGGGCGCGTGGAAGGCATCGGGCTCGCCGACTACCAGGCCCGCGTGACACTGCGCATCAGCCAGAACGTGAAGCTGCAGGAGGACTCGATCGCCTCGATCAAGACCAAGGGCCTGATCGGCGAGAAGTACATCCGGATCAGCCCCGGTGGCTCCGACCGGATCATCCCGCCGAACGGCAAGCTCCGGGAGGTCGAGGCGCCCGTGGATTTCGAGGAGCTCCTGTCGAAGTACATCTTCGGAAAGGTGTGAGCCTCTCCACGGACTGACGGACTGGACGTACCCCGGGCCTTCGATCACGGGGTGGCGCTCCAGGAACTTCTCGTCGATCCCGACGCCGATGCCGGGCGCGTCGAGCGGTCGCACGCAGCCGTCCTCGCCGATCGGCGCCCTACTCTCCGTACATTTCGGTGATGAGCCGGCGAACCCGGGCCGCGAGCGATGGTGCAAGCCGGTCGACTCGCCGGCTGAGACGCTCCTTGCTGACCGTCCGGATCTGGTCCACGGCGATCTCCGCCCTCCGACTCGCGCACACGCACTGGATGCGGCTGCGCCAGCGGGGGTGAAGTCGGGTGGTGAGAGGGCACACGACGACGATATCGAGGTACCGGTTCATCGCGTCCAGGCTTACCACGACCACGGGCCGCGTCTTGGCGATCTCACGGCCACGGGTCGGATCGAGGTCGGCCAGATAGATGCCGTACCGCTCGATCGCCTGGCTCACCAGGGTTCTTTGTCGAGGCCGTCGTTCAGGGTCGCGTCGAGGTCGCTCCAGTCCTCGCGTTCGTGAGCCATGGCCTTGAAGGTGTCCTCCCAGGAGAGCCGCCGGTCACGCTTGCTTCGAAGCAGGAGCCCGTCCTCCCGCTCCTCGACGACCACGGCGTCCCGGATGGCGTATTTGTCGAGGACGCCTTTGGGGAGGCGCACGCCGCGAGAGTTCCCGACCGGGACAACCTTGAGCTCTAGCGGCTGAGTGCTTCGTCGCCTCCGTGCCGTTCCACGGCGAGCCATAATGTAATTACTGTACGCACGCGCCGAGGTCGCGTCAACGCGACCTTCGAAGCGAAGTACATCTTCGGAAAGGTGTGAGTCTCTCCACGGACTGAACGGATTAGACGTACCCCGGGCCTTCGATCACGGGGTGGCGCTCCAGGAACTTCTCGTCGATCTCGACGCCGATGCCAGGCGCGTCCAGCGGTCGCACGCAGCCGTCCTCGCCGATCGCGCAGGGCTTCGATCCGAGCTCGTCGCGAAACAGGTTGAGCTTCGAGACATCGGCTTCGAAGTACCCGCCGTTGTCGATCGCGGCCAGGACATGAATCGACGCCGCCATGCTGAGCCCCGTCATCGACGTGTGCGGGTTGATGGAGAGCTTCCACGTGGACGCGAGCGCCGCGATCCGGAGCACCTCGGTGATGCCACCGGCCTTCGAGAGATCTGGCTGCAGCACGGTGATGACGCGGTCCTCGATGACGCGCGAGAACTCGAAGCGCGTGTAGTGGTTCTCGCCGGCTGCGAGCGGCACGCGGCCGAAGGTCGCGGCGAACGCATAGCTGCGGTGGTCGTGCGGCGGGAAAGGCTCTTCCAACCAGCCGACGCCGTGGGCGTCGAGCCCGGGGATAGCGCGCCGCGCGTCGGCGACCGTGTACCCGGTGTTCGCGTCGGTCAGGATCGCGAGCTCGTCGCCGAACGCCTTGCGGACGGCGGCGACCCGCTCGAGGTCGCGCGACGGCGTGTCGCCGATGCGCAGCTTCACCGCGCGGTAGCCCGCGTCGATGTGCACGCGCGCCTCGTCGACGAGCGCCGTCGGGTCCTGATAGCCGAGCGAGACACCGCCGGCGTATGCCGGGATCGGTCGCGACGTCCCGCCGAGGAGCCGGTAGAGCGGCCAGCGGACCGCCTTCCCGCGAATGTCCCACAGCGCCATGTCGACGCCGCTGAGCCCGATCGACGTCGCAGCCCCCATGCCGTGACTGCCGAGCTGCATCTTGTAGACGCGCGCCCACACACCGACGACGTCGGTGGCTTCCATGCCGAGCACGAGCTGACGGAGTGTCGTGTTGATGTTGTGCGCGACCGCACCGGGCGAGCGGCCATGGTGCGCTTCACCCCAGCCGACGAGCCCTTCGTCGGTCGTAACCTTGACGAGGACCGCGTCGCGCTTCACTGCTCGACCGATGCCGAGCGTGACGCTCGCCTCCGGCGGAACGGGAAACGATGTGGGGTAGGCGCGCACATCGACAATCTTCATGGTCTCCTCCAGGATGCTCTCGGGGAGGCGCGCCAGCGCGGCGCGCCGTCCGGCGTTCCGCTATGATGCCCGATGCGCGCGCCCTGTGCGATCCTCATCGCCGCTCTGCGTCCTGCGGGTTCGTCGTGCACGCATCGATTTCTCCGGGCACGGCCGCGCCGCTGCTTGGCCTGTCCGCCTATGCAGGGCCATTCACTCAAATCGAATGGTTTGGGTGCGTCAGTACGAGGAGTTGCGGCAACTGCTCGACGACTTAGTCGATGTCCAGGAAGATGCATGGCAAGGGCGGCTCACGGGTCGAGGATTCTTGAGAGCCGGACCCGAGTCGCCGAGCCTCGGATGGCGACGCGTATAATGCGCCGGGTCTGGGGACGCTCGCCGCGAGGAAAGATCACGAGCGTCGAAGGCGCGGCCCTTCTGGGACAGCGTCCGGCCGCTCTTCGAACGCTACGATCTCTTGCTCACGCCGACGACGTCGGTCCCTGCGTTTCCAGTCGGACGGCTCAATCCGGAGGCCTATCCGCAGCACCGCCGGGACTGGTTCGCGTGGGCGTCGTTCACCTATCCGTTCAACTTCACGGGACAGCCCGCCGCGTCCGTGCCGGCCGGTTTCACCCCGGCGGGTCTGCCGGTGGGCTTGCAGATCGCCGGTCGCCGCTTCGCGGACGTCGCCGTGCTTCAGGCGTCGGCCGCATTCGAGGCGGCGCGCCCCTGGATCGACCGTCGCCCGGCCTCCAGTTCCTCCGCGTCGGCGGTGCCTTCGCGCGTGCCTCTTGGCCCGTGAACGAATCCGATGATCGAGCCGCGCCCCGGGTCCCACGGGTGCGTCCGCGCACCCCCCGGGGCGCGTGCGGGCGCTCGGGGGGCTTGGGGGGCATCGATAGTCCCCCCATGTTCTCTGTTGACGGAGGCCTGATCGTGTCGAGGACGCGCGCCAGTGCCTGGACGCCGTTCTCCAGTTCTTGCTCCGAGAAAGCGCCGAACCCGAAGACGAGGCCCGCTGGCCTGGGCGTCTCGATGCAGTAGCGCGACACGTTCGGGACCTGAATGCCCGCGCGTGCAGCCTGCAGCGACACCTCGCGGTCCTCCAATCCCTGCGCGAGCCACCCGATCGTCTGCAGTCCCGCCTCTGCGCGTTCGATCTCGACGGCGCCGCGCAGCCACTTCTGCGAGTAGTGCACCAGGACCTCCATCCGCGACTTGTACACGTCTCGCATGCGTCGGACGTGACGACCGAGGTGCCCCTCGAGGATGAACTTCGCGAGCACCTGGGGACGGCTCACCGGCCGCCCTGGCGTGCTGTTCTCCAACCCGGGCCCGGGGATCGCGAACCTGGTCACCGGGAACAACCAGGCGTTCGGGTGGGTGCAGTACAACCAGGTTCTCAACAAGAAGCCGCTCATCGGGACCGGCTTCGAAGTGGCGCCCGACTTCACCGCGATCGCCGAGGCGCAAGGGTGTCGCGGCTTCCGGCTGACCGATCCCGGCTGCGTCGATGCGACCGTCGCGCAGGCACACGAGCTCAATCGCAGCGGAGTGCCTGTCCTCATCGACGCGCAGATTGCCAGGCACGACTATTACGACGGCTTCGTCGAAATTCACGAAGCGGCCCTCGCCCACCCGCAGGTAGATCCCGACTGACTTCATGGGGGACTATCGATGCCCCCCAAGCCCCCCGCGCCGCAAGTTCATCGACCCGAAATCCGACGGGCCTTGGTTCGTCTTTTGCTACACTTACGCTTCGTGTCACCCGCGTGCATCTTCGGAAAGGTCTAGGGGGGCTGTCATGAACGCATACTGGTCTCGCCGCGCGATGCTCGTCATCGCGCTGGCGCTCGTCGGGGTCGTTGCGCCGGGAGGCCGGGCGGTGGCCGGGCCGCCCACCGAGCAGCTGCGCACGCAGATCGATCGCGTGATCAAGACCCTCGAAGACCCGGAGCTCCTGAAGGAGCACCGCGCGGTCGAGCGGCGCAAGGCCGTGCGCAAGATCGCCGAGGAGATCTTCGACTTCGCCGAGACCGCCAAGCGGTCCCTCGGTCGCCACTGGGCGGCGCGCACCCGCGCCGAGCGGGACGAGTTCGTCAAGCTGTTCGCCAACCTGATGGAGCGCTCGTACATCTCGAAGATCGAGCTCTACGGCGGGGAGAAGATCGGCTTCAGCGGCGACACCGTCGAGGGCGACATCGCGACCGTCAAGAGCAAGATGGTGACCAAGGGCGGCAGCGAGGTCCCGATCGACTACCGGATGCTGAAGAAGGGGGACCGCTGGCTCGTCTACGACGTCTCGATCGAGGGCGTGAGCCTCGTGGCGAACTACCGGACGCAGTTCAACAAGATCATCCAGACCTCGTCGTACCAGGAGCTCGTGAAGAAGCTCAAGATCAAGCAGGAGGAGTTCCTGGAAGGCGACAGGCAGAAGCGGACGTCCCGCGCGCCCGGGGACGCCACGCTGTGAACGCGATCGTCCTCGCTGCCGGCGTCGGCCGGCGCCTCGCGCCGCTGACCGACACGACGCACAAGTGCCTGCTCCCCGTCGGCGGACGGCCCCTGCTCGCCCGCATGCTCGAGTCGCTCGCCAGCGTGGGCGTGGAGGACACCGCGCTGATCGTGGGCCACTGCGCCGACCAGGTCCAGGCGCTCGCCGGCGACCGGTTCCACGGCATGCCGGTTCGCTACGTCCACAACCCCGACTACGCGCGTGGATCGGTGCTCTCGCTCCGTGCCGCGCGCGATCTCCTCGGGGGACCGACGCTCGTGATGGACGCCGACGTGCTGTTCGCGCGCGAGATCCTGGCGCGCCTGGTCCGGAGCGCCGAGCCGACGGCCCTGCTCATCGACCGGGGATTCGCGGATACCGGCGAAGAGGAGAAGGCGTACGTGGTCGGTGAACGCGTCGTCACGCTCTCGAAGAAGGTCGTCCCCGAGCGCTGGGACACGGTCGGGGAGAGCGTCGGGTTCTTCAAGTTCGGCCCTTCGGACGCTCCGGAGCTGGTCCGCATGCTGGACGAGGTCGTCGCCGAGGGGACCGGGCTCGAGGAATACGAGGACGCGATCCACCGGCTCTCGCGCCGGCGGCGCCTCGGCTGGGTCGACGTCACGGGACTGCCCTGGACCGAGATCGACTTCGTCGAGGATCTTCGCCGCGCCGAGACCGACGTGCTCCCACGCCTCTAGGGACGTGGGGGGCCCCGACATGGCCCCCCACACCCCCCAACGCTCGGAGCGCCCCGGGCGGTGCGCGGACGCACCGGTGGAACCCGGGGCGCTCCTCGATTCGCCGTTTCTCCGACCGCTCGAACGCGGCATCAAGCTTCCGTCGAGGGCAATGTGCCGGTGAGCGTCGACGCAGCGCTTTATTTCACTGAGCCGGGCGACGTAGCGCACGCGCTCGTGGCCGTCGCGGGGCGGCCCGTCGCGTTCCGTGCCGTGATGGCGGCTCTTCGCGCCGGCGCGAATCGCGTCTTCGTCCCGGCCGCGCTGCGCGCCACCGACGTCGGACGGTTGATCGCGTCGCACCCTTCGGCGCCCGCGCGCTCCGTGTGGCTCGATGCGGATACCCCCGTCCCGGACGGACCGCTGCTCCTCCTGCCCGCCGCCTCCTTCGTCACGCGCGAGGTCTTGCGGCCCGTGCTCGCGTCTGACGGCCCCGTACTCGTCGATCGCGCGGCACCGAATGCGGCCGGCGGTGTCGTGCCGGCGGCGACCGTCGCGAGCGTCTGGGCGCGGCTCGTCGCCGGTGAGCCGCTCGGCGACGCCGTCCGGCGCGCCCTCGCGAGCGACGGCCGCACGCGGCTCGAGGACCAGCCGTTCATGCGGATCGCGAGCCCGGCCGACGCGAGCCGCGTCAGCGCGCGGCTGCTCGCGAGCCTCGGAAGCCCGATCGACACCCCGCTCGATCGCGCGCTCCACCGCCGTCTCTCCCGCCCCTGCTCACTCGTCGCGGTCCGGCTCGGCGTCACGCCGAATGCGATCACCCTGCTCTCGCTCGTGGTGGGGCTCGCGGCGGGCGCCTCCCTCGCGGGCGGCACGCTCGCCTCGGCGCTCGCCGGGCTCGCGCTCTACGTCGCCGCGGTCGTCCTCGACCATTCCGACGGAGAGGTCGCCCGGCTGACGTTCGCGGAGTCGAGCCTCGGCGAGTGGCTCGACGTGACCGCCGACACCGTGGTGCACACGCTCGTCGTCGGCGCGATGGGCGTGGCCGCGCAGCGCGCGGCGGGCGGAGGTCTCGTCGCCGGTCTCGTCGGAGGCGCGGGCGTCATCGGGAGCGCGTGGTTCGTCAAGACGTCGCCGGCCGCACCGGAGACGACGAACGGCCTCCTCGACGCGCTCGCCAACCGCGACGGCTTCTACGCGATGCTCGTGCTCTTCGTCGTCTCGCTCGCGGCGCTGCCGTCCGCCTTGCCGGTGCTCATGCTCGTCGTGGCGGCGGGCACGAACGCGTACTGGCTCGCGTGGCTGGTCTACCGGGTGCGGCCGGCCCGGCGCGCGAAGACGCTGCGGAAGCCGAAGTAGGCGACCGCGTCCTTCATGTCCGAGACGAGCCGCCCGACCCTGCCCATCCGCGAGTCGGTCACGTACTCGAGCGTGAGGCTCACGCGCTCCTCGCCCTCACCGAGCGGCGTGATCGCGTGCCACAGCTTGTCACCGTTGAAGAGCACGACGGTGCCGGGATCCGTCGCCAGGGAATGCTCGACCATCGCGCGCGTCGGGTCCTTGCGGTAGAGCTGGCAGACGAGCCGGCTCGACGAGCGCTCGATCAGGCCGACCAGCACCGTGTAGCGGAGCCCCGTGTAGTACGACGTGTCGTAGTGAAAGCCGATGTGGTCGCTCGGCTCCGTGTAGAAGTAGAGCGCGCACCCGTGCGGGTCGCGCTCCGGACACGGCTGCACGGAGCGGCCGGTGACGGCCCGCACGAAGTCCAGGAACGCGGGCGCGCGGTAGAGCCCGAGGATCGCGGGCGCCTCCGCCGCGAGCGTGTGAAAGCTCACGCTTCCGCCCTTCTTGTGCTTCGGCAGGTAATTGCGATGCACGGACGGACGCACGCGCTCCACCTCGGCCACGAAGCGGGTGACCAGGTGGTCGGGCAGGACGCGCTCGAGCACCAGGAATTCGTCCTGCTCCCAGTACGTCGCGCGAACCGCGTCGAGATCGAGGGTCTCGAGCGCGTGTGAGACGCCGTCGGCCACGGAGGGTAGCATGCGCCTATGCTACACTGGGCGGGCGTCCAGCCCGTGCGCACACCTCACGAAGGAGGCCTCCTTGCCACCCGTTCGCGTCGCGATCATCGGCGTCGGCAACTGCGCGTCGTCGCTCGTGCAGGGCGTCCACTACTACCGCGACGCCCCGGACGACGCGTTCGTCCCCGGGCTCATGCACCCCCGCCTCGACGGGTATCACGTCGGCGACATCGAGTTCTCCGCGGCGTTCGACATCGACGAGCGCAAGGTCGGGCGCGACCTGTCGGAGGCGATCGGCGTCGAGCCGAACAACACGGTGCGCTTCGCCGACGTGCCACCGCTCGGCGTGCCGGTGCATCGCGGCATGACGCACGACGGTCTCGGCACGTATCTCTCGCGGATGATCAAGAAGGCGCCGGGCTCGACGGCGGACATCGCGGGCATCCTGCGGGAGACGGGCACGCACGTCGTCGTCAACTTCCTGCCCGTCGGCAGCGAGATGGCGACGAAGTGGTACGTCGAGCAGGTGCTCGACGCGGGCTGCGCGTTCGTGAACTGCATTCCGGTCTTCATCGCCCGCGAGGCGTACTGGCAGCGACGCTTCGAGGAGCGTGGCCTGCCGGTGGTCGGCGACGACGTGAAGTCGCAGGTCGGCGCGACGATCGTGCACCGCGTCCTCACCCACCTGTTCATGGAGCGCGGCGTGCGGCTCGAGCGGACGAGCCAGCTCAACGTCGGCGGCAACACCGACTTCTACAACATGCTGGAGCGGGACCGCCTGGCGTCCAAGAAGATCTCGAAGACGGACGCCGTCCGGTCGCAACTCAGGCACGAGCTCGCCGAGGACGCGGTGCACATCGGTCCGAGCGACTACGTGCCGTGGCTCCAGGACCGCAAGTGGGCGCACATCCGTCTCGAGGGCCGCGGCTTCGGCGACCAGCCGATCACCGTCGAGCTCAAGCTCGAGGTGTGGGACTCGCCCAACTCCGCGGGCGTCGTCATCGACGCGATCCGCACCTGCAAGATCGCGCTCGACCGCGGCCTCAAGGGGGCCTTGCGCGCGCCGTCCGCGTACCTCATGAAGTCTCCGCCCGAGCAGTGGGCCGACGACGTGGCCCGCGACCGCCTCGAGCGGTTCATCGCCGGCGACGAGTAAGTGACGGTCTCGCGGACCGGCCGCGCGCTGAGGCGGCTGGTACGGGTGGCGTGTCGACGCCCGTCGCTGACCGTCGCGCTCGCGCTCGCCCTCGCCGTCGCGTCCCTCGTCCTGGCGGTGGCCGAGCTCTCCTTCATGACGTCGACGCTCGGGCTGCTCCCGAAGGACCAGCCCTACGTGGAGCGGTTCAAGGAGTACGACCGCGAGTTCGGGGAGATGGACGACCTCGTGATCGCCGTGGAGGCGCCGTCGATCGCCGAGGCGAAGGTCTACGCCACCCGCCTCGTCCGCGAGCTGCGCGCCCGGGACATTCCGCTCGGGCGCATCGCGTACCGCATCGATCCGAAGCAGTTCGAGGGCAAGGCGCTCCTCTACCTGAGCAAGGAACGGCTCGCGCAGATCCGCGACAAGATCTTCGACTACCAGGAGCTGCTGGAGAGCTTCGCGGGCCGCCCGACGCTCGACCAGCTCGTCGAGGGCGTGGGGACGCAGCTCGCCGCGTCGTTCGTCACCCACATGTTCGACATCGGCCTCGCGGACAGCAAGGGCACGACCGACCTGCGCTTCATCCGGGACCTCGCGACGCAGGTCGCCGATCGCATCGACCGTCCCGTCCCCTACCGGTCCCCGTGGGGCGGCCTGTTCGCGGTGGACAGCGGCGCCGACGAGTCGCAGAGCGGCTACTTCCTCTCGGACGACGAGCGCCTGCTCTTCGTGCTCGTCGAGCCCCGGAGCGAGGCGGGCAGCTTCACGGGCGACCGCCAGACGATCGAGGGCATCCGGGCGGTCGTCACCTCCCTCGGCGGCGAGTTCGCGGACGTGCAGGTCGGCGTCACGGGGAAGGCCGCCCTGTCGAACGACGAGATGACGGCGGCGTTCCGCGACAGCGAGCGCGCCACGCTCCTGGCGTTCGCCCTCACGCTCGGCCTCCTGCTCCTGGCCTTCCTGCGCGCCGGCAAGCCGGTGCTGATGCTGCTCGTGCTCGCGCTCAGCCTCTGCTGGTCGATCGGCGTGACCACGCTGGTCATCGGGCACCTGTCGCTCTTCTCGGTGATGTTCATCTCGATCGTCATCGGGATCGGCATCGACTACGGCATCTACTATCTCTTCCGCTACGAGGAGGAGCGCTTCCTCGGGCGCAGCCTGCGCGAGGCGATCGAGATCACCGCCGCGCGGAGCGGTCCGGGCATGCTGCTGGGCGCCGTCACCGCCGGCGGCACCTTCTACGTGCTGATGCTGACCGACTTCCGCGGCATCCAGGAGCTCGGCTTCATCGCCGGCACGGCGATCCTGCTCGCGTGGGTCGCGATGATGACGGTCTTCCCGGCCGCGCTGGTCCTCCTCGACCGCCGGAACGCCGAGGGATCGCCGAGCATCCCGCGTGCGCTCGCGCTCGAGCGCGTGCACGTCCCCGTCGTCGAGCGGCTCGCTCACTCGCCACGCACGGTGCTGGCGCTGGCCGTCGTGCTGACCCTCGTGGCGGGCTGGGGCCTCCGGAGCGTCGAGTTCGACTACAACCTGCTCAACCTGCAGGCCGAGGGCACGGAGTCGGTCGTGTGGGAAAAGCGCATCCTCGCGACGGCCGGACGCTCGGGCTTCTCGGCGCTCGCCACGGCCAACTCGCTCGACGAGCTCCGGCGCAAGCACGACGCGTTCAGCCGGTTGCCGAGCGTCAGCGCCGTCGACTCGGCGCTCATGGTCATCCCCGACGACCAGGACGAGAAGCGGAAGATCATCGCGGACTTCGCGCCGATCATCCGGCCGGTCCGGGTCGGCCGGCGCCTGCCCGTCGACATCGACCGTCTCATCGCCGCCTGGGAGACGCTCAAGCGGAGGCTCGACATCGCCGCGGGGGAAGCGCCGCCGGGCGACGCGCAGCGCGAGCTCCACACCGCGAGCCGCGAGGCCGGGCGCGTGATCGTGAAGCTGCGGCAGACCGATCGCCAGGTGAGCGAGCCGGCGCTGACCCACCTCCAGGCCCAGCTCTACCGCGACTTCGTGCGCAGCTTCCAGCGCCTGCAGGCCAACGCGCATCCGGGCCCGGTCGGGCTCGACCAGCTGCCCGCCGAGATCCGCACGAAGTTCGTGAGCGACCGCGGCCGATTCCTCCTCCAGATCCATCCGGCCGTGGACATCTGGGGCCGTGAGGGCGCCACGACGTTCGTGAGCGCGCTCAGGAGCGTCGACCCCGACGTCACCGGCACACCCGTCATCACGTACGAGGCGATCCGGCTGATGGAGCGGGCGTACCGGCAGGGCGTGGTGTACGCGGTGATCCTGGTCACGATCGTGACCGCCCTCGTCATCCGGCGCCTGCGCGAGACACTCCTCGCCCTGCTGCCGCTGGGGCTCGGCATGCTGTGGACGATGGGCCTCATGGACTTCTTCGAGCTCAAGTTCACGCTCGGCAACGTCTTCGGCCTGCCGCTGGTCCTCGGCACCGCCGCCGAGTACGGCCTCAACATGACGCTGCGCTTCATGGAGGACCGCGAGCACGGAGGCCCGCTCGTCGCGCGCAGCACCGTCATGGCCGTCCTCGTGAACGGGCTCACGACGATCGTCGGCTTCGGCAGCCTCATGCTCGCGCAGCACCGCGGGATCTTCGGGCTCGGGCTGCTGCTGACGCTCGGCGCCGCGGCGAGCCTGCTCGCGGCGCTCGTCGTGCTGCCGGTCCTGCTCCGGCTGGTGGCCGGCCGCCGGACTATAGAGTCAGGGGCCCCGAAATGGCCCCCGACACCCCCAGCGCTCGGACGCGGCCCGGGTCACCCGGGCCGCGCCTCGGGCTCACGCTCCGCCTAGCGTCAGGGGCCCCGAAATGGCCCCCGACACCCCCAGCGCTCGGACGCGGCCCGGGTCACCCGGGCCGCGCCTCGGGCTCACGCTCCCGCCCTCGCGTGGGGGGCCCGACGTCGGCCCCCACCCCCCACGTTCGGACAGGGCCCGGGGTACCCGGACCGCTGAATGCCTCAGCAAATCCGGACACTCGGCACTATTGATACCGCGCCTCCACCGACCCAGAATTTCTGGGTTTGTGGTGGTCGCTCACCCTGCATGACGCAGGCGTGATCGGCCGGCAAAGAGCGGGCGACCCGCTCGCACAGCATCCCGCCGTCCTGTCGTGCGTGCAGCCGTGCTCGAGCAGCTTCTGGCGTTTCGGGGAGGCCAACGATGAGCCTGGCGGAGCTGTTCTTTTCGAAGCACCCTCGACGTGATCACGTGCGCAGAGCTGTGAGCCGGTGTCGGGGCGGACAGAAGAGCCGCCCGGTCCGTTTCGAGCCGCTCGAGCCGCGCCTGCTGCTGTCCACGACGCCCGAGTCGGAGCTTCTCGACAAGCTCGGCGAGGAGCTGGCGAACGACACCGCGTTCGTCCTGACCGTCGACGATCCGGTGCCCACGGCGCCGGAGGCTCCGGTCGCGGACGCGAGCGATGCGACGCCGTCCGTCGAGACCGCGCTGGGCCTCGAGACCGCGGACACCTCCGCGTTCCCCGTGCCGCTCGACGCCGTGCGTCCGGACGGCTCGCTGATCTATGACGGGAGCGCGGCCGGCACCCTCGACGCCGTCGACGAGACCGACACGTTCACCGTCAACCTCGACGCCGGACAGAAGGCGTCGCTGATGGTGTGGGGTCTCGGACCATCGGTGCAGGCGGAGCTGCTCGACCCGGGCGGCGCCTCGCTCGGCACCACGACGCAAGTCCTCCAGATGGTGCCGATCGCGGCCAGCGGGACCTACACGATCCGGGTGACGAGCCTGCAAGGGACCGGCGAGTACGGGATCTGGCTCGGCCTCAACGCCGCCGGGGAGCTGGAGGCGGAAAGCCTCGGCTCGAACGACACGCTCGCGACCGCCGAGAGCCTCGGCGCCACGGCCGTCGCGCTCCAGGGAACCGCGGACCGTCTCGCGGTGCTGGGTGTGGCCGACGGCGTCGACGCCGGCGGCCCGATCACCGGTGACTACTTCGCCTTCGCCCTCGACGCCGGACAGGTCGCGTCGCTCGGGCTGACCTCGCTCCATCCGGAGCTCGGCACCGCTCGGCTGGCGCTCGACGTGTGGGATGCCGGCGGCACCGCGCTCGCCGCCGGCGTGAGTGACGTCGAGCAGGTCGACCACGCGATCACCGGGTTCCTCGCGCCCGCCGCCGGGACGTACTACGCGCGCGTCACCGGCGATGCCGGCGCGGAATACAGCCTCGTGGTCACCCGCGGGGCGGCGCTCGAGCTCGGCGGGAACGTGAGCCACGCGACGGCCCAGGACCTCACCGGCGTCGGCCAGGCGCTCGGCAGCCTGCGCGTGCGGTACGCCACGGCCGGCGCCGGCGGCACGACGACACCGACCAGCCTCACGCTCTTCGACGGCCAGAGCTACGAGTGGGACATCATGAGCGACGGCGAGGTCAGCGACGGCACGAATGACGCGTACGACGGCGGGCTCGAGCTCCAGGTCGCTTCCACCTGGTTCCCCGGCATCGCCAGCGCGGACTGGCGAGCGGAGGACGGCGGGCGCGAGCTGATCCTCGGTCCGGTGACGGCCGGCGGCCTCAGCGTGACGCGCAAGATCTACGTTCCGACCGACCAGGGGTGGGCGCGGTTCCTCGAGATCCTGACCAACCCGGGTACCACGGCCGTGACGGCCCGCGTGACGATCGACACGAACCTCGGCTCGGACAGC
>JACPDG010000013.1 GCA_016184125.1 Candidatus Rokuibacteriota bacterium
TCATAGTGGTGGTCCATGACGCGCTGGCCGACCCGGGCCTCCTTCTCGGTGACGCCGGAGCCCACCGCCGCGACGATGCCGCAGGGCTCGTGGCCGGCGATCACACCGGCCTCCCGCCTGATGCCGCCGGCAACGGTCCCGGCCGGTTGCGCTGGGGCGCGATAGTTGTGCAGGTCGCTGCCGCACATGCCCGACGCCTTGATCTCGAGGATCACGTCTCTGGGGCCTGGTGTCGGATCGGGGAACTCCCTGAGCTCCAGCTTCCGATCTCCGAGAAAAACGACGCCTTTCATGGTCTCCTCCGCCGGTTACGCCCGGCTTCGCGCGGAACGTACAACCGTGGCTCAGTTCAGGCTGCGGGCGATCTGTCGAATCTGTGCGGGCGTGTGCTCGCCTCCGAGCGGCGTTCCGGGCACCAGATACTTGCCCATCGCCAGCCCGCCAACGAGAACGGGCTCGAACCCGATTCCGCGAATGAGGGTCTCGGCAACCGTGATCGCCTTCGGGTCGTCACCCGCGATCGGAACCCCGACCGGCTCGCCGGGACGATTCGCAAGCTCGGCCAGCCTTCTCGAGCCGATCGCATTGAACGCGCGCACGATTCTTGCGCCCGGCAGCAACTTGGCGGTCGCCAGCCCGGCCCCGCCCCGGTCGCCCACCCATTTGACGAGATCCTCGCCGTCCCGCCGCGCAATCGGATTGCTGACGTCCATCACCAGCACCTTCGTGGCGAGGGCGCTCGCATGAGCTTTCCCGATCCCCTCCATCGCGGTGTAGGGAACGAGAATCGCCACGACATCGCCAAAGGCGATCGCTTGCTCGACCGAGCCGGCCTGCGCGAGTGGTCCGAGGCCGCCCACGAGGCCCTTCAGGGTGTCGGGGTGGCGCGACGAGAACATCACGGGGTGTCCGGCCTTGACGAAGAGCGTGCCGAGCGCGCCACCCTGACGTCCGGCACCGATCATTCCGATCTTCAGCGGTGAGCCAGCCGCGGTCTGCGCGACGGTGATGTTCGGCCGAGGCGCGACCGCGAGCACGGCGAGCATTCCGGCAAGGCGGAGAACCCGTCGGCGTTCGTGACCAGCGAAGGCATCCCTTGCCATCAGGCGCTCCTGTGCTTCTTCTTCAGCTCGCGCGCGCGCTCGATCATCGGCGTGATCGACGCCTCGACCTCTGCGTTGCTGACGACCCTCCCTCCGTGCAGCTGCAACAGCGAGACGACCCGCCGCTGGAGTCCCACGTCGAGCTCGTGCAGCGACGTGCGCAGCTCGTCATAGCGCGACTGGAGCGCGCTGGTGCGCGACACCGTCTCCTGAGCCTTCTGTCGGGCGTCACGGACCGCTCGGACGAAGACGGCGAGGAGCACGAGGAGGACGATCGCGAGCAAGACAAGCCCGATCACCACCCAGCGCAGCGCGGGGAGCGCGGCCTCAGCGCGGGACAGCTCGCGGCGCCTCGTCTCGAAGGAAGCCCGGTCCTTCTCGAACTCGGCGATCCTCGCCTTCATGTCGGCGAGTTGCCGCTCGGTGGCGTCGCGAGCCGCACGGGCGCGCTCGAGTTCCGAGACGGGGGCGTACGGGGCGCGGACGACTTCGCCGGGATGGAGCATCTCGGGATCGAGATGAGGGTTCGCCTTCTGAAGCGCGTCCAGCGGGAACAGGCGGCTGCGCACCGAAGCCCACGAATCCCCGGGCTGGACGATGACCGAGGGGCCGGGCGCGGCCAGCGTGCCTTCCGCCGTGATGCCAGGAGCAGGAAAGGTCATCGTAAGGGCAAGGCCGAGAAGCGCTCCCGAGAGACCGGCGGATGGCACCGTCACGATGTCAGGCTACATCCGCCACAATTTCTTGTCCTCCCGAGTTCCGCCGGTCGACGAGGGTCGTGTCGGAGTTCGAGCGCGCTACGCGAGCGCCGTGAGGTGCTGGAGGACAAGATCGCGGACGTGCACCTCGTGTACCCTCAACCCCACCCCTGACGACGTCGAGGCCTGGGACGAGGTGAAGCGACGTGGGTGGGAGGGGCTCGTGGCGAAGCGCGGGGACTCACGCTACGCGGGTGGCCGCTCCCGAAGTCGGATCAAGGTAGAGGTCAGGCGCGACGGGGCACCGTGGGACCGATGAGCGGAGACCGCGACCCGATCCGCGTGCAGCGAGAAGGCGCGGTGACGACGATCATCATCATCCGACCGCATGCGCGGAATGCACTCGACACGGCGAGTGTGCTCGCCCTTGAGCGGGCCTTTCGGTCTTTTGACGAAGACGAATCTGCCCGCATCGCGGTGCTGTACGGGACCGGCGGGACGTTCTGCGCCGGGGCGGACCTGAAGGAGCTTGCGACGGGCACCCTCTACGAGGCCTGGGCGGGCGGTGAGTCCGGAATGTTGGGCGCCCCGCTGAGCAAGCCGTTGATCGCGGCCGTCGAAGGCCACGCCGTTGCGGGAGGCCTGGGCCTCGCGCTCTACTGCGACATCCGCATCGCAGACGAGACCGCTGTCTTCGGGGTGTTTTGCCGGCGGTACGGGGTGCCGATGAGCGACGGCACGACCGTCCGGCTGCCCCGCCTCATCGGAGAGGCGAGAGCGATGGACATGCTCCTTACCGGGCGGGCCGTCACGGCCGACGAGGCGAAGGCTTTCGGCCTCGTGAGCGAGGTCGTGGCTCGACGAGAGGCCCTATCGAGAGCCCAGGAGCTTGCCCGCGAGATCGCCGCCTTCCCGCAAACCGCGATGCGTTCGGACCGTATGTCGTTGCTCGAGAGCCGCGGCCGGCCGCTCCGCGAAGCTCTGCGCCGCGAGGCCGAGCTCGCGGAAAAGAAGTCGGTAGAGCTGGGACGGCGATGTGCCAAGCCGCCGAACGATTTCTCGCCTGGCCAGCGGCGTGGCGGCAACGGCCTTCTGCGCTTCGAGAGTTATAAGAACGGCACCTGTCAGACGCACGCGTGGGAGAGACCCACCAGGGAGGGGCAATGAAGATCGTCAGCATGGACAAGGTCAAGTCGGAGCCGGTGGTCGCACCGCTGTTCACCGGCGAGGTCTCGCGACAGCCGCTGGCCCGGGACAGCCGCGACCTCAACGTCAGCATCGTGAACTTCCCCAAGGGTGTCCGCAACCAGTGGCACTCGCACGAGAGCGACCAGGTCCTCATCGTGACCGCGGGGAAAGGCATCGTCGCGACGGACGGGGAGCAGCGCGAGGTGGTCGTGGGCGACGTGGTCGTCATCCCGGCCGGCGAGAAGCACTGGCACGGCGCGACGAACGACTCCGCCTTCTCCCACATCACCATCCAGCGCACCGGCAGCACCACAAAGCAGCTCGAGTCGTAGGCGCCCTCGCCCCGCGCCGCTGAGGCCGTCCGTCGAGGACGTCCTCAGCGGCAGCCCTTTACCTGCTCCATCCGTCGCCGGAGCGCGAGGGTGAGCATGCGTCGGTCGCCGCCGACCCAGAAGACGGTCCTTCAGCGTCGCCTTTCGTCGTGTGGGACCGTGGCCATGACACGATGTTCCGCATCACTCGCCCTTCACACCGGCGTCATGCATCACCTTCGCCCACTTGTCGATCTCCGCGTCGTATCGCTTCGTGAACTCTTCCAGCGTGTCGCCCGAAGGCTCGGCACCCTGACGCGCGAGATAGTCCCTGACTTCGGGGACCTTGAGGACGGCCACGGAACGGTGGCTACGCGGTCTTCGCCCGGACGACGAGTTCGACGTCACACTCCAGGACCCCGAGCAGTCGAAGCAACTGATCGACGGATTTCCGGTAGTTCGTCTGGTCAAGAAGTCGGTAGAGCTGGGACGGCGATGTGCCAAGCCGCCGAACGATTTCTCGCCTGGCCAGCGGCGTGGCGGCAACGGCCTTCTGCGCTTCGAGAGTAGGAGGAGGTCTCGTAGGTATCCGGGGTCCTGGTTGTGTTCGAGGATCTCCTCGATGTGCACGGTCCCCTCGCGACCGGACCGCAGGACGTACGTAATCCCCTCCGCGCCCAGTTCCTGGTCGACGAAGACCTTGGCGATGCGATCCTCCGAGGTTGGCTGCACTTCGAGTCTGGCAAACGGGAACGACAGCCGCCTCTTGCCCGCGATCACCTCGAACGCCTTGCGTCGATTGTTGGCCTTCACACTGCGAATCTTCATAGCCGCCCCTCGGCCTCGAGCTCCGCGATGAGTTTCCGCATCCTGGCTGAGGCTTGCACTGAAGATGTAGCCACCCAACCGGATCTTCGGCGCACCTGATGCTATCTTGCAGGGTAACGCTTTTTCAACTGCCGGTTCGTGCCGGACCCATTCGCGCCCGAGCGAGCAGGACGTGGCGTCCGACCGAAGGGCCCGACCCCGCAGAGTAGAATGGCTGCCCTGGACGGAACGTCTGCGGAGGGTCCGATGAGCGTGCCGAAGGCGGCGAGCGTCGTGGTGATCGGCGGGGGCGTGGTCGGCTGCAGCATCGCCTACCACCTCGCCCGGCGCGGCCAGCGCGACGTCGTCGTGCTCGAGCGCGAGACCGTCGGCAGCGGCACGACGTCGAAGGCCGCAGGCGGCATCCGCGTGCAGTTCCCCACCGAGACGGAGGTTCGGTTCTCGCTGGAGTCGATCCGCGTGTTCGAGCGGTTCGAGGAGGAGTTCGGCATCGACCCGGGCTACCGGAAGATCGGCTACCTCTTCTGCGTCTCCGACGAGGACGACCTGCGCGGCTTCGAAGCGCGCATCGCGCTCCAGCGCGCACTCGGCGGCGACGTGCGCGTCATCACGCCGAAGGAGGCGCAGGGTCTCGTCCCCGCCCTCTTCGTGGACGACCTCGTTGCCGCCGTGTGGGGCCCTGGTGATGGCATGGCGGGTCCGGCCGAGGTGACGCAGGGGTTCGCGCGCCGCGCGCGCGAGCTCGGCGCGCGGATCGTCGAGGGCGTGACCGTGACGGCCATCGACCTCGAGCGCGGTCGGGTGCGGGGCGTGCAGACGACCGACGGCGCGATCGCCGCCCCTGTCGTCGTCAACGCGGCCGGGCCCCACGCCGCGCGCGTGGGACGTCTCGCCGGCGTCGACATCGCCGTGCATCCGCGCCGCCGTCACATCTTCTTCACGGAGCCGTTCCCCGAGATCCCGGGTCCGGTCCCGCTCACGACCGACCGCGCGACCGGGTTCTACTTCCGCAAGGAGATGGAGCAGCTGCTGCTGTCGCCGGGCGACGTGGAGGACGTCGGTGACGATCCGAACGTCGCCGTCGACGGGAGACGGGTGGAGGAGACGGTCGAGAAGGCGCTGCGGCGCATCCCGGTCGTCGAGCACGCGCGGATCGCGGGCGGCTGGGCCGGGCTCAGACCGCTGACGCCGGACGACCACGCGATCATCGGCCCTGCGCCCGGCGTCGAGGGTTTCTTCCTCGCCGTCGGATTCGGAGGCCACGGCTTCCAGCACTCGCCGGCGACCGGCCGGTACGTCGCCGAGTGGCTGCTGGACGGCCGGCCGTCGATGGACCTGTCGCTGTTCGACGCGACGAGGTTCGCTCGCGGAAGAGCCGTCGCTCACGATCGCGGGCCGGACGCCGAGTAGCGGCGTGAAGATCGCCGACGGCCACGTGGTGCTCGCCGACATCCTGCGTCCTTCGCTGAGCTCCTCCAGCCCCGTTCCCGTCGGTCTGCGTCGGGTCTGTGCCGCTGGCGTTTGCCCTCCTGGCCTTCTCGAGGATCGGCTGTCTGTGACTTGAATCCCATCAGCCCTCTCTTGCGCGCGCGCGCGGCGCGATGGCCATCCGCAGATCCTCGTGCTCGAACGCCGACGCCATTCGATCGATCTCCGTCGTCGTGAGGCCGAGGCGCGCCGCTTCCCCTCGCCACGTCGTCACCGCCTGCCCGACCTCTGTCGCGATCGCGCGCGGGGTCTTGATGTCGAGCTCGAAATATCCCGCGACCTCCATCGCGCGATCCAGCGACGCTGTGCCGTCTTCAAGGTCGATCGCGGTCGTGAGAACCCGTGGCCTGATGTCGGTGGGGACCGGGTTGAGGTCGTAGGCCGGCGCGAGCCTCCAGCCGTCAGGACCGGCGTAGAGAAAGCCGTGGTTGCGCAGATGGTCGTCGGTGTTGGAAATCAGCGATCGGGTGCCGAGTCGCCGATCGCGCCGAACAGCGGCCTGTCGGGCGCCGTGTGAAAGGGCCCGGGACCGAGCTTGAGGGCCGACTCGAGCGCGAAGCGGTCGGCATGGGCCAGCCACGCCTTGTCGTACTCGAACGTGGCGCTTTCCCTGCCCTTGCGCATGCGTGCCCACAGCCGCCCGACGAGATGAGGCGCGCCGTCCAGGTCGACATACACGAGTGCGTCCTGTTCCATCATTTCTTGCCTGACTGCGCTAGCCGCCGTGCTGCTGCTGTTAGCCCCGCTACCCGGTCGCCTGGTATTCGATTCGCGCGGCGTCTGTGACCCGGCGCGATGCGTCGAGGATCTCCAGGGAAACGAGATCGCCTCGCTCGTCGTAGTCGAGAATCACGCCGGGCTTGTCCTCATCGCTCTCGGCAACCAGCACGTCATCCTTGAAGATCACGGACAAGGTGTCGGTCTCACGGTCGTACGTGATCTTCATGTCACCGTCCTCCAGTACTTGTCGACCTTGCTCGTCCTGTAAACCGTGACCACCTCCGGCACATCCCTGTCGAGATCCACGATCACGCGAACGAGATATCGGCGTTCGGTTTCACCCATGGTAATGCGAGACTGACGCACTACACGGCCTGGTCGTATCGGGATCTCCTGCTCGGGCTGGGCGAGCACCTGTTCGACGATCGACTCATCGATACCACGACGCCGGATTTCGGAGAGGGCATGCGATGTGATCCGGTAGTCGCGACCGCCATCTGCCATCATCGCGGCGGCCCGACCGTCCAGGTCAACAGGCCGCGGGACACTGTCTCCACGCGCACCGGCTCGCTGAACAGCCGCCCGGTCGGGATCCGCCCCTGGCGAAGCACGGCGTCGCTGGTCATGTACTGGCGCCTGATTATAGGGTCAGGGCGCAGGTGCAACGCGCGGG
The DNA here is from genome assembly GCA_016184125.1 of Candidatus Rokuibacteriota bacterium. Lineage (GTDB taxonomy): Bacteria > Methylomirabilota > Methylomirabilia > Rokubacteriales > CSP1-6 > AR8. Next base: position 7,010 of record JACPDG010000013.1, read on the forward strand.
AGAGGGTCGCGGCTGGCTCGGCACCCGAGCGTACCAAGCTTCCCTCCCGCCTCCGTTCCGGCCATTCATCCGGTGATGTGGTGAGGCGCCGCCATTCATGCGGGTCCTCACCACTCCAGATCCCAGTGTCGCTGGACCCTACCGGAGTGGTGAGGCGCCGCTGTTCATGCGGGTCCTCACCACATCACCGGATAAATCGACGCTGGGAAGGCCCGCGCCGGTGGGGCGGCCCAGATGGCGACCCGCCGCAGAGTAGAATGGCTGCCCTGGACCGACGTCCCCGGAGGGGCCGATGAGCGTGCCCAGGACGGCGAGCGAGTAGCGCGTGAAGATCGCCGACGTCCGCGTCGTGCTCGCCGACATCCCGGTGAAGCGTCCCCACGCGATGTCGTTCACGACGCTGCGGGCGGTGAACTTCGTCTTGGTGCGGCTCACGACCGACGACGGCGTCGTGGGATGGGGCGAGGCGGCCTGCCTCGGCGGCCCGACGTGGAGCGAGGAGTCGGCGGAGTCAGTGGCCGCGACGATCGAGCGATACATCGCGCCGTGGCTCGTGGGGCGCGACGCGGCCGGCATCGAGGCGCTCAGGATCGAGATGACCCGGCGCGTCCAGGGCAATCCCTTCGCGCGGGCCGCCGTCGAGATGGCGCTCTGGGACCTGAACGGTCGCGCGCTCGGCGTCCCCGTCCACCGGCTGCTCGGCGGACGCGTCCGCGACCGCGTGCCGCTCTCCTGGTCGCTCGCCGTCGAGGACGGCGACGCGGAGATCGACGAGGCCCGCGAGAGGGTCGCGGCCGGACACCGCATCTTCAAGATCAAGACCGGGGCGCACGCGGTCGCGCACGACGTCACGCGCGTGCGGCGCATCCGCGAGGCCGTCGGGCCGGACGTCTCACTGCGCGTCGACGCCAACCAGGGCTGGGACCGCGCGACGGCGCTGCGGGCGATCCGCGCGATGGAGCCGTTCGATCTCGACTTCGTCGAGCAGCCGCTGCCCCGCTGGGACGTCGCCGGGATGGCAGAGATCGGACGCCAGGTCGCCGTGCCGCTGATGGCGGACGAGTCGTGCTTCAGCCCGCAGGATGCGATGGCGATCGCGCGCCTCGGCGGCGTGTCGATCCTCGCGCTCAAGATCACGAAGTCCGCGGGGATCATCGGCGCGATGGCGGTCGCCCGCGTGGCGGAAGCCGCGGGGATGGGCTGCTACGTGGGCTGCATGATCGAGACGTGGCTCGGGACCGCGGCGTACCTGCAGGTCGCGGTGGCGGCGGCGCCGGTGACGTGGGGGTGCGAGCCCTTCGGGCCGCTGCTGCTCACGGGCGACGTCGTCCGTGAGCCCGTCCGCTACGCCGACGGAGCGATCCTCGCCCTCGACGGCCCCGGGCTCGGCGTCACCGTGGACGAGGCGCGCCTGAAGGAGTGGACACGGCGGGGCTGATTCGTCGTGGAGCGCAGGAGGCAGCCGTCGTGAAGGTGTTCGCGGAGACGTCTGCGGAGCCGGCGATCCGCGGGTTCCTCCATCGTGCGGTGCGCGCCGAGGCGGACGCCGGCGTGCGTCACCAGCCGCTGTGGGGCGACGGGCTCGTGCTCGCCCACGGCGCGGGGTCGAGCGCCGAGTCGCCGCTGCTCGTGAGCCTCGCGAGCGCCTTCGCGCGGAACGGAGCGTGCGTCCTCCGCTGCGACCTGCCGTTTCGACAGGCTCGCCGGCGGGGGCCCCCGTCGCGCGGCGACGCCGCGCGCGACCGCGAGGGTCTCGCACGCGCGGTCGCGGCGATGCGCTCGATCGTCCGCGGCCGCGTCTTCCTCGGCGGCCATTCGTACGGTGGCAGGCAGGCGTCGATGGTCGCGGCCGAGCGGCCCGGCCTGGCTGACGCCCTGCTCCTCCTCTCCTACCCGCTACACCCGCCCGGCCGCGCCGCGGAGCAGCGGACGAGCCACTTCCCGGCGCTCGCCACGCCGGCGCTGTTCGTCCACGGGACGCGCGATCCGTTCGGCTCGCTGGAGGCGGTCACGACGGCGACGCAGCGGATTCCGGCCCGCGTGGACGTGCTTGCCGCCGGCGGAGCCGGACACGATCTCGCCCGCGGACGGGCTCTCACGGCGCTGGCCACCCGCGTCGTGGAGCAGTTCAACGCATTCGTGAGCCGGCACGAGGCGGGGCCTTCCCAGAAGCGATGAACGGCCGGAACGGAGGGGGGCCGGCCGTCAGGCGACGGCCGCGAGTTTCAGGAACGGTCGTCCTCGGCCGCCTCGCGCTCGAGGCGCCAGTAATCGCGGTCGCGGGCGCGCAGGATCTCCGCGGAGGTGTGGACCTCCTCGTCGGTATCCTGCTCCACGCCCAGCGCGCGACCGATCTCGTCGACGACGTCCTGGTCGGGCGTGGCGGAGCTGCCGCCGACGGCCTCCTCGCCGGTCGAATTCGCGCCCTGCCAGTCGGCATCGACGTCGCCGCCGGAGAGCGCCGGGCTCGTCTCGCGGTGCTCGAGACGCTCGTCGAGCGACTCGACGAACGAGATGTCGTCCGGGCCTGCCGCGCGTCGCCGCCGTCGCGCCGGCGCTTTCGCCTTGCGCCCCTTCCCGGTGCTGGTGTGCGGTTTGACCCCGGTCCGGCGCGCCTTCATGCTCCCACCTCCCAGCGCAGCATCTGCTCGCCCGAGCAGCAACGCAAGTGCCACGGCGGGACCAAGCCGTTTGACGGGCGAATCAGGGAGTTCACAAGCAGTCGCCGATACCACGATGCCCCGGGTGGGGTCCGACAACCCCACCGCGACGCGAGCTGTGCCGGTCAGCGCTCGACGGGCAGATCCTGCCGGTTGCCCCACTCGATCCACGAGCGGTCGTAGCCGGCGACACGCGGATATCCGAGCAGGCGCAGGACGAAGTACGTGTGCGCGGCACGGTGGTGTGTCTGGCAGTACGTCACGACGGTCGTGTCCGGCGTGATCCCCTTGGCGGCGTAGAGCTTGCGCAGCTCGTCGACCGGCTTGAACGTGAGGTCGCTTCCCAGGTTCTGCTTCCACTCGACGTTGACCGCACCGGGGATGTGCCCACCGCGTTTCGCACGGACGTCCTTGCCCTGGTACTCCGCCGGCGTGCGGGCGTCGACGAGGCGGACGTTCCTGTCGCCGAGCCGCTCCTTCACCCACTCGGCAGACGCGATGCGTGTGGCATCGGCCTGGGCGCGGTAGTCCGTCCTGGCGATCGTCGGGATCTCGGTCGTGACGGGATAGCGGGCGCGGCGCCACGCCTGGATGCCGCCGTCGAGCAGGGCAACCTTTGCGTGGCGGAAGACATCGAGCGTGAAGAAGAGGCGCGAGGCGTGGAGCCCGCCGGAGTCGTCGTAGACGACCACCTGCGTCTCCGGCGTGATCCCGAGCGCCCCGAAGAGCCTCGCGGCCTCGTCCGGGCCGGGCAACCGGAAGCCGCCCGCCGGCACGGCGACTCGCGCGTCGTTCACGTTCAGGTAGACGGCGCCACGCACGTGGCCCTTCTGGTAGTCCTCGGGCTCGGTGACCATGTCGACGATCCGGATGCCGGGGTCGCCGAGCCGGGCGTGCAGCCACGCCGCGTCGACGAGCAGGGCTTGCGCGCGGGCCGGCGCGACCCACGCCAGGCTGACGGCGAACGCTGCGGCGAGCACGATCGACGCGCGCATCATCACTGCGGTTCCTCCCCAGTTCGAGCGACAATCGAGCGCCCCGGCGGTCGATTGTCGCTCGAACTCTCACGGTTCTCCAGCTTGCCGATCCCCCAGAACGTCGCGAGCGCGATCACCACCACCGCGACCGCGAGCACCCAGAACGGCACCCCGAGCAGGTCGGCGAACGTCAGGCTCTCCAGCTCGCCGCTGGCCACGAACCCCGCGAGCGCCACCCACGTTTCCGCGAACGCCCACACGCCTGCGACGATCCCCGCCATGAACACGAGCGCGTCGATCCGTCCCGAGGCCGCACCCACGGCCGACGAGCCGGGTCAGTACCCGCCCAGCGCGAACCCGGCGCCGAGGAGCGCGCCGCCCGCGAGCTGGGGCCACAGGAAGGTCGGCTGCACGCTGAGGTCGGCGATGTCCACGACGCCCAGTAGGCTCAGGAGCCCGATGCCCGTCGCGGTCACCGCGATCGCAGTGAACATGACCTTCATCATCGTGAAGTCGCGCAGGTAGAAGAGCCCGACGAGCTTCTTCGGATCACCGAGCCCGGCGCGCTCGAGGATGAAACCGAACGCGACGCCGAGCCCGAGCCCTGCCAGCAGCGCGCGTGCGCCTTCGAGACCGATCGGCCAGCTCATAGCCAGATCCTCCTGACCAGCCACGCGACCGCGAAGCCGGCGACCATGAACCCTGCGAAGAACGCCCACGCCCCCGGCGCCAGCACGGCACCGCCCGAAAGGGCGACGCCGCTCGTGCATCCCTGCGCGACGCGACTCGCAAAGCCGACGGTGGCGCCGCCGAGGAACGCGAAGAGCAGGCGGCGAGCGCTCCGCGTCGCCGGGCCGCTCTCGAGGCGCCAGCGGAAGCGGCCAGCGGTGAGAGCGCCGAGCAACCCGCCGAGCACGATGCCGAGCACCTCGATCACGATCCACTGCGCCCACAGGCGACCGGACTCGAGATAGCCGGCGATGTAGCCGTTCGCCAGGGCGTGGGCCGGCGCGACCACGCCCTCGACGCGCGCGGCCACGTGCGCGAAGGCGCCGGACGCGCCAGGACCGAAGCCCATCAGCAGGTAGGATGCGAGGACCACGAGCCCGAGGCCGAGGCCCGCCAGGTACGGTGACCAGTACGTGCGCATGCGTCCCTCGCTCTCGCTAGGTGCGCCGTCGCAGCGACGCGAGACACGCCGCGATGGCATCGGCGTCCGCCGGCGCGATGTCGAGCTTCGCCAGCTGCAACGCGAGCGCCACGCGGCTGGGACCACAATTCGCACGGTTGAGCCCTCGCCGACGCAGGCCATGGGGAGAACCGATCCCACGGTGAGGCAGGTCCGCCCCGGTGCGGATCGTGGAATGCCAGCACATCCGCGACGTTGGCCGCGTCCACACGCGGCATTCGAATTGCGAAACCGTGGTGGGCGCGCGAGTCGGAGCCCATGAACGATCGGGTGGTCGAGGAGCGCCACGGCTTCCGGGGCGCTCCGAGCGCCGGGGGGCTTGGGGGCGGGCTTGGGAAAGGCCGAGCGCGAGCCCGAGGCGCGGCCCGGGTCCCCCGGGCCGTGTCCGAGCGTTGGGGGGTTTGGGGGGCCCTTCGAGGCCCCCCATCAAGGGGGAAGAACGATGAAGGTCGAGAGCATCATGACGAGCGACGTGATCTCCGTGGCGCCCGGCGCGTCGATCGAGCAGGCGGCGCGACTCATGGTCGACCACGGGATCAGCGGCCTGCCCGTCGTCGACGATACCGGCGCCCTCGTGGGCATCCTCACCGAGGGCGACCTCATCGTGCGCCAGAAGCCGCGGACGGCGCTGAGCTGGTGGGAGATCTTCTTCACCGACGCCGAGCGGCTCGCGCGCGAGTACCAGAAGGCGATGGGCACGACCGTCGCGGAGGTCATGACACGCTCGGTGGTCTGCGTCCGGCCCGACACGCCGCTCGAGGCCGCCGCCGCGCTGATCCACGAGCACAACATCCGCCGCGTCCCCGTCGTGTCCGGCGGCGCGCTCGTCGGCATCGTGAGCCGGGCCGACCTGATCAAAGCCCTCGCGCGCGGGGAGCCGGAACGCACCGTCGCACGGTCCGACGCCCAGCTCGTGCGCGAGATGCAGACACGCATGAAAGCCGAGGCGTGGCTCTCGAACCGGAACATTCTCATCGAGGCCTCGGACGGCATCCTCTCGCTGTGGGGCGTGGTCGAGACCGAGTCCGAGAAATCGGCGCTCGAGACGATGGCCCGCGCCATCCCGGGCTCGAGGGGCGTCGACTCGCACTTGCTGATCCAGCAGGCCCTGCTCACGAGCTACAGCGCTTGACGCGCGGCCCAGCGGGCGCCAGGCGCGCGGGCGTCGTGAGCCGACTCGCGAGCCCTTGAACGAAGCGCATGTCGAGCCGGGCCCGGGTTCACCCCGGGCCCCGGCGGACGGTCGGCGGCGGGGGCCGGGTCGGGTACCGGAGCACTCAGTTCGAGCAACAATCGATCGCCGGCGGCGGTCGATTGTTGCTCGAACTCTCAGCGGGACGTCAGCGGGTAACGCAGACGAGCCGCGACGCCGCCCAGGCTCTCGAGCTCGGCGTGCAGCGGCATCAGCTGCACGTCCCCGCCGGCGGCGAGAACGCGCTCGACCAGCGCGTCTCCGAGACCGACGGGGCGCGTGGCTTCGCCGCACCGCGGGCACGGCGCGCCTGGTTCCGCGACGAGCGTGGCGCAGGCTCCACACGCACCGCCCACGTGCGCCAGGTCCTTGAGGAGATAGAGACGCTGGACGGCGCCGCGTCCGACGGCTTCGAGCGTCGGCCGCACACCGACCACGGCCCGGCCGTTCTTGGCCGCCTCCGTGATCACCGCCTCCACGATCCGCGCGTCCTCCGCGCGATCCAGATCGGCCCGCAACGCCCTCGCACGCTCCGTCAACACCGCGCCGGGTTCGTGCCTGGCGCCATGGATCGTTCCCGCCACGCGCGCCGCGATGGGCGCCGGCAAATGGGCGCGGCACAGCCCGACGGCGCGCGACTCGCCGGCGAACACGATGCGCTCGATCGCGTGCTCACGAACGAGCGCGGTGACGGCGGCCGCGACGGCCTGGAAGTGCCGCGCGCGCTGCTGCTCGATCTGCCGGTGGTAGCGGGACTGCGCGAGCAGCGCCCACCCGCCGCGACGGTGTCGCCGCTCGACGGCGTGCTCGAGCGTGACCTCTTCCCCGCGGCCGATGGCGTCGAGCGGGATCAGCCGCGCGCTCGTCCCGTCCACGAAGACCACGAGCGTCGCCGGACTGTCGGCGAGCACCTCCGTCAGCGGCGTCAACACGGGCCGCTCGCCGATGGACAGCGCGTCCTCGAACGACACGCCGGCCGGCAGCACCTCGCGGAGATGGAGCGGCGTCGACGCGAACAGCGCCACTCCATGCGCGTCCGGAAACCGCGACTGCCGAATCACGCGCTCGCCCTCGGCTTCGATCCACGCGAGGTCGTCCAGGAGTCCCGCGTCGCGCGTCGCGGCGCGCGCGCGCCTGAGCTCCTGCTTGAGGAACGCGCGCACGCGATCGCGCTGGTGCTCGTCGCTCCAGTGCGTGTTCAGGTAGACGGTGACCGTCGGCGCGCCGCCCAGACGCGCGAGCTCCAACAGCCGCTGCCGCAGTCCCGGCGCGGCGAGACGCTCCACGGCCGTCAGCATGTCGCGGTCCGGCACTCGCGGTACACGAGCACCGCGGCGTCGGTCCTCCGGCACACCTGGTCGGCCGTCGACCCCAGCACGAGCCGCGTCAGCCGGTGGGGGCAGCAGGTCGTGAACGCGATGAGGTCCGCGCCGAACGCCTCGGACTCCAGCAGGATCTCGGACACCGGATCACCGGAGCGCACGGCCCACTCGACCGGAACACCGTCGAACTGGGCCTCGACGGTGCTCAGGTAATCCGACGCCTCGGCCTCGAGCCGCGCCGCCTCCTGATCCGCGTACGCGAGGACGTTGCCGTCGGCGTCGACGACGCTCTCCGCATGCGGGGCGACGTGCAGCAACCGCACCGTCGCGCCACCGCCCCGCGCGGCGTCCACGACGAGCGGCAGGACGGCCTCCGCCTCCGGCGTCAGATCGAGCGGCACCAGGATCCGCTTCGCCATTGATCCCCTCCGATTATGTGGGGGGCCCCGATATGGCCCCCCACACCCCCCCACCGCTCGCACCCGGCCCGGGATACCCGGGCCGGGGCTCGATGCTGCGCTCGGCCAATGGGGGCCCCGATATGGCCCCCCACACCCCCCCACC
>JACPDG010000014.1 GCA_016184125.1 Candidatus Rokuibacteriota bacterium
CATGCGCGGCAGGGTCTCGAGCGCGCGCGCCACCCGCACCCGCTCCCGGGCCGCGCCCATGTCCAGCCCGACTCGCCAGCTCAGCCAGTGCGCGCAGGAGCGGAATCCGCCGCTCCACCCCTGTCGGGCATCGAACTCGCGGATCAGCGCCAGGAGTCGGGCGGTGGCGGCATCGAGGTGCGCCGACAGCTCGGCGATCTCGTCGCCCAGCCGGTCCAACTCGGCGGCGGACTCCGGGGCAGCGATGGTGGCGGGCGCGTGGATCTCCATGGCGAGTCCCCCTATGCTGGGGCGACTCTACACCTCGATTTCGGAGCCCCCTGCGAGCGCCAAGGAGCGGCGATCCCGGCGCGAACCCGTGTTTCTTCGGTCCGGACCCGTCGGCAGCCACTGGCGGGCTTCTGCGCGCCGCTGGCGCCCGATCCGCTCGAACCGGCCACCGATGGCCGTTCGTATTGGACAGAGCTGTCAAGCGAAAACTGCGTCGCGGGCTCGATCGCCACCCACACGAAGGCCGGAAGAAGCGAGTTGATAGAAGCGAGTCGGTCCGAGCGGGGCGGGTGGACCAAGACGCAACCCGCCCTCCTCGGCGTGCGCTGGCCGTCCCTGGCCGGCTGGGCGGCTCTGGCGGTCGAAAGGACGATCTCCAAGGCCGACGCCGATCGGTTCGTCGAGTGGAGCAACCCGTGGACGGACGGCCCGTCGCTGTTCTGATGGATCGCGGAGCCGCCTACCTCGGCCGCTACACCCACCGCGTCGCCATCTCCAACCCTCGCTTGGTCGACTTCGCCGGCGACCGGGTCCGCTTCCGCTGGCGTGACTACGCCGACGGCAAGCGCGTGAAGGTCATGGACCTCGACGCCGACGAGTTCCTCCGCCGCGTTCTCCTCGACATCGTGTCGAACGGCTTCGTGCGCATCCGCCACTTCGGTCTGCTCGCCCACCGCCGCCGCACCGCGAACCTCACCCAGTGCCGCTCCCTGCTCGCCCAGCCGCCCGCGCCGCCGCGCCTTCCGCCCGAGTCCGTGCGCGCCGTCATGCTTCGCGTGACCGGCGTCGACATCGACCGCTGCCCGGTCTGCCACCGGGGTGTGCTCCGCCGGCGCGAGCGCCTTCGGCCCACCGCGTCGCCCGGGGACGCCTCATGACCCCGTGCGCCACGCCCCGCGCAGCCCTGGTGCGCCCGGCCCCGCCGGCCCTCGGCCCCCCTTGCGCCGCCGACACGAACACCGCTCGCTCAGGGCGCCGCGGACCTGATCATCGGCCTCTCTTCGTCTCCCATCGGCGTCTCGACCGGGCCGTCCCGCGTCCTCCCGCCCGCACCAGCCGCCGTCTTCGGCATTCCTGAACGCGCCGCCGAGCGCTAGCCCAGAATCCCCCTACGTCGACCGTGGGAGTGGGAGGGGTACCTCCTGACCTGGAACTGCAAGCACAGCGCGAATGCTGCGATGCGCCAAGCCATCGAAGGTGTGTGCAGAGAGGCCGGTTACGAGCCGCCCGTGATCTGCACGCCCGAGGAGTTGATGAATGACGAGCGCGTTTGATTTTGATGACGAGATTGTTGAGGAAATCCGCCGCCGTCGGGAGGTTCATGCCGAATCGCTCGGTTACGATCTTAAGCGGATCACCGAGGATCTTCAGCGCCAGGAACGAGAGTCCGGTACGCCGGTAGTAAAGCGTGCACCGCGCAAGCCCCACGCGATGCCGAGGCGAGCATCGGCCTAACAAGCCGCTGGACCCGACGGCCGAGACGGCCGCGGGTCAGCGCCAGCGTCCGCCCGCTTGATCGTCATCCCGACAGTTCTGGCTATAGTCTGGCCAGATGTGCTACGCGGTCATCTTGGGCCCGGAAGCGGCGAGGAGCTACGCGTCCCTGCCGGCCTACCGCCGCGCCGAGCGCCATCGGGCCGAGAGCGCGGCGAGATCGGTGAACGTCCCTCCGGTGTCGACGCCGAAGCGCCAGCCGCCGGCCGCCCGCGACACGACGTGGCCGCCTCGCGTGTGATCGCTTCATAAACAATCGCGGCTCACACGGCCTCGCCGGGCGGTCCGAAGAGCACGCGCTCCAGCTCGGCGCGATCGCCGAGCATCTTCGCGAGCGTCGTGAACGCGTCGTCGATCGCCTGCACGATGCGCTCGGGCGCCAGCGTCCGCGCGGCGGGCTGCGCCATGTGGATCGTGAGCGACTTCGAGGCGCCGGGGTAGTGGAGCGCGGGGAGCGTCATCCAGCCGTGGCGGCGCAGCAGGATCATCGCAAGCACGGTGGCCGCGTCGACCGGCGCGAACGGCGTCTCGGTGCTCCCGGCCCGGTCCATCGCGATCTCGAGGATGTCCTCGGGCATCAGCCAGACGCCGCCGTACGGCTTCCACGCGGCGCGGTCGCCGAACACGAGCCGCATTGCCTCGTAGAGCGGCCGGTGCAGTCCCTCCCACTCGCGGTAGATCGCCTGGCCGCGTTCCGGAGTCCACTCCTCGAGGCAGCGCACGATCGCCGCGGTGACCGACGGCCTCGCCTCGGTCCCCAGGATCGCGGCGCGTGCGCCGATCCTGTCGAGTAGGTCCCGGCGCGCCACGACGACGGCAGCCCGCGGGCCGGTGAGGCCGTACTTCTCGCAGCTCGTGACGGTGACGTCGGCGCCGAGGTCGATCGCACGAGCCTGGTGCTCGCCGACGGTGCGGAGCCGCGCGCCCGACGCGTCGTCGACGAACGCGGGGATGCCCCGGGACCGCGCGAGCACGCATGCGCCGCGGGTGATCTCCTCCGGCACGATCCCGCGGTAGGACGGGCACACGGTGATCAGCGAGACGTCCGAGCGCGCCACCAGAACCTCGAGCTCCTCGAGGGTCACGACGACCTCGCAGGTGGCGCGGGCGAGGTCGATCGCGCGCGGGATCGACGGATGACCATGTCCCTTGAAGCCCGGCTTCAGGGACTTCGGCACGATGTACGGCACGACGGTGCCGGGTCGCGCGAGGGCGAGCACGATCGTGAGGTTCGCGGCCGTCGTCCGCGTGAACGCCATGGTCCCGAACCGCTCGTCGCCGCCCAGGTGGTCCCGCGCGAGCCGGTCGAGCCGCTCCTCGCACAGCTTGTTGGCGAGGTACCGCTCGCGGTATTCCGGACCCTCGAACCACTCCGGGACGGCGCAATTGTCGGAGAGCATCATCACGTTCTTGACGCCGTCGTAGCCTTCCTGCTTGTAGCGGTGCAGGAGGACGTCTTCGGCGGCGCGGACGCACCGGAAGTCGGCGAGGTCATCGGGCAGGATGGTGCCCGGCGCGTAGCCGAGGATCGGATCGATGCGGTTGGGATAGCGCTTCGCCGACGTCATGCTTGCCCTCCTTGCCGTGTCACTCGTGCCAGACCCGCTCTAGATACGAGATCCAGTTCAGCCCCATCACCTTCTCGATGCGAGCCGCCTTCCATCCGCGGCGCTCGAGCGCGGCCGTGAGGTTCGGCGTCTCCTCGATCCGCTCGATGCCCCGCGGGTTCTTCACCTCGCCGAACGTCGTGAGCCAGCGGCCGTCGCCCTTGTCGCGCGTGATCCACTCGAAGAACCGGTCGTCGTGGCCCTGCGTGAAGTCCGTGCCGTAGCCGACGTGGTCCTCGCCCAGGCGGTCCACCATCCACGCGATGATCTCGGCGTAGTCGTCGACGGTCGACGCCGTGCCCTTGGGCAGGAACGGCGGGAACATGGTGACGCCGACGAGCCCGCCACGGTCCACGACGGCCCGGAGCTGGCGCGTGTCCTTGTTGCGGGGATGCGCCTTCAGCTCGGCCGGGAGCACGTGCGAGAAGACGACCGGGTCGCGTGACGCCTCGATCGCGTCATCGGTCGTCTTCGGTCCCACGTGGGACAGGTCGACCGCGATCCCTATCCGGTTCATCTCGGCGATCACGTCACGGCCGAAGTCGGACAGCCCCGAGTCGCGCGACTCGTAGCAGCCGCTGCCGATGAGGTTCTGCGTGTTGTACGTGACCTGGATGATGCCGACGCCCAGCTGCTTGTAGAGCGCGAGGTAGTCGAGCCGGTCCTCGATCGGAGTCGCGTTCTGGAACCCGAATATGATCCCGGTCCGGCCCGCCTCCTTCGCCGCCCGGATGTCGGCCGTCTTCCGCACCGGCACGATGAGGTCCGCGTGGCGATCGAACCATCCGAGCCACCGCGCGATGTTGTCGAGCGTCGGCCTGGCCCCTTCCCACACCGCGCACGTGGCGTTGACGGCCGTGAGGCCGCCGGCCCGGAGCGCCCGGAAGACGTCCGGGCCCCAGTTCGCGATGATGAGGCCATCGATGACGGTGAGGTCGTCGTGGACGCTCATGCTCTACCCCGTGGGCGGCGGCGGCACGATGCCGGCGGCGGCCGGCAGCGGCGCCACGATCTCGTAGTAGCGGACGGCGCGGTCCGCGAGCCGGGTCACCTCGCCCGCGAGGTCGCGCAGATCGAGCGCGCGGGGAGGCTCGATGAGCTGCTTCTCGCCGACGACCCGCGCGTCGTTGAACACGAGCTTCTGGCCCGTCACCGCGGGCCAGTCGATCGCCTCGAGCGCGGGCGCCAGCTTGGTCCACACGCCGGCAGTGCCGTGCGGGCCGACGGAGATGGTGGGCGTCTCCCGCGTGAGGTCGGCGACGACGCCGACGTGCATGTCCCACATGAGCACGCCCGGGAAGCCGAACGCGACCCAGTCGAGCGGCAGGCGCGCGAGATGTCCCCACCGTGCGCGCGCCTCGCTGACGTAGTCTTCGCCGACGCAGGCCATGGCGTCCGGAAACCGTTCCCAGAGCCGCGCGCAGACGGCGTCGCCGAGCGCGCGGAAGAAGAGCGGGAACGCCCGATCGTATTCGCTGCGAGTGGCAATGTGCCGCGCGACCTTCTCCCCGTCGATCTGCCGGAGCGCGCGAACGAGAGCGCTCTCCACGCTTAGCACATGAGCCAGTCGCCGTACGTGCCCCGGATCGGCTTGCCCTCGGCGAAGCGCGACAGCCGGAACGCGTTCACGTCGTCGCCGGGCTTCTTCCCCTCGGTGACGAGCTTCGCGACCATGTCGCCGACCGCCGGGGAGAGCTTGAACCCGTGACCCGAGAAGCCGGCCGCGACGTAGGAGCCCTCCGGACCGACCTCGTCGATGACCGGGTGCCAGTCGGGAGCGACGTCGAAGCATCCGGCGTAGTGCTTCGCGACCCAGCCGCGCTCGAGGACGGGGAAGCGCGCGGCGCCCCGCGCGAGCAGGTCCGTGCTCTCGTCGAGGTTGAGGCCCTCGCGGTACGCGTCGGGATCCGCGCGATCGTCGAGCTCCTCCGAGTCGAGCGGCCCGACGAGGATCATGTCGCCGGTCTCCGGCCGCGTGTAGATGTTGTTCACGAAGTCGTAGACCATCGGGTGGGGCCGGCGGGCGTCCTCGGGCCACGCGACGAGCGCGATCTTGTGGCGGCACACCGTGATGGGGATGTCGAGGCCGACCATCGTGCCGACGCCCGCGGCCCAGGTGCCCGCGGCGTTCACGACCTTGCGGGCCGCAATGACGCCCTTGCTCGTCTCGACCGCCGCGATCCGGTCGCCCTCGGTCCTCATACCGGTCACGACGGTCTGCTCCATCACGCGCACGCCCATGTCGCGCGCCGCCGCGGCCAGACCCGCCGTCGTCTGCGCGGGATCCGCGTGTCCTGACTCGGGCTCGTAGCAACCGGCCGTGAGGTCGTCGATGCGCAGGCGTGGCTCGATGTCGCGCATCTCGGTGGGCGTCACCAGGCGCGTGTCGATGCCGACCGACTGCTGCAGCGCGACGGAGGCTTCCATCGGCTTCCGCAGCCGGTCGTCGACGCCGAGGAGATAGCCCGTCCGCACGAACCCGGCGGTGCGGCCCTTCGTGAGGTCCTCGAACCGCTCGAAGAACCTGAGCGCCTTCAGCACCATGCGGCAGGTCTCCGGCGTCGTGTAGTGCTGGCGCACGCAGGCCGAGCTCCGGCCCGTGGGCCCGGAGGCGAGGAACTCCTTCTCGACGAGCACGACGTCGCGGACACCGCGCTGTGCCAGGTGGTAGGCGGTGCTCGCGCCCGTCACACCGCCTCCGATGATCACGACCTCCGCCCGCTCGGACATGGCGCACCTCCGTGTCGATCTCTCCCGCCGCGGGAGGCGATCATTCTACCCTGGGGGTGGAGGTGACGAGCATGACCGAAACGGTCTTCGACGCGTTCATGGCGACGGCGGCCAACGCCCCCGACAATGTCTTCCTGTGTGCGCCGGCCGCCGCGGGCCGCGCGTACCATCCCGACGGATTCGAGTGCACCTACCGGCAGACGCGAGACGCGGTCAGCGCCCTTCGCGACGTGTACGCCGCCGCGGGTTACGGCCACGGGCACCGCGTGGCGCTGCTGCTCGAGAACCGTCCCGAGTTCTTCTTCCACTACCTCGCGCTGAACGCGCTCGGCGTGTCGATCGTCCCGATCAGCCCGGACTACCGTCACGACGAGATGCTCTATCAGATGGAGCACTCGGAGGCGGATCTCGCGGTCGTCATCGCGACGAGAGTGAAGGACCTCGAGGCCGTGGCGCGCGAGCGCGACAGGCCGCTGCCGGTCGTCGATGCCGAGCGCTTTCCGTCGAGCCTGCCGAAGCCGGCAGGGACGCCCCGCCCCGGAGCGCCCGGCCTGGCGACGGAGACGAGCCTGCTCTACACCTCCGGCACCACCGGGCGCCCGAAGGGCTGCATCCTGACGAACCTCTATTACCTGAACGCCGGCGCCTGGTACCGCGACCTCGGCGGCCTCGTGAGGTTCGAGTACGGCGCGGAGCGCATCCTGAACCCGCTGCCGCTCTTCCACATGAACGCGCAGGCGGTGACGGCGACGTGCGCGATCCTCACCGGCAACTGCTTCGCGCAGCCCGAGCGGTTCAGCCCGACGCGGTGGTGGAAGGACGTCGCCAACGCGCGGGCGACCGTCATCCACTACCTCGGCGTCATGCCGCCGCTGCTGCTGAACCAGCCGGAAGTCCCGGAGGAGCGCGCGCACCGCGTGAAGTTCGGCCTCGGCGCGGGCGTGGAGCCCGAGCTGCATGGCGCGTTCGAGAAGCGGTTCGGCTTCCCGCTCGTCGAGGTGTGGGGCATGACGGAGACGGGGCGGATCTACTCGGACTGCCACGAGCCGCGCCGGATCACGACCCGCGCGTTCGGCCGCCCGTTCGGAGGGCTGGAGGCGAGGGTCGTCGACGATCGCGACGAGGACGTGCCGCGCGGGACCGAGGGCGAGCTCGTCGTCCGCTGGGGTGGTCCCGAGGGGCCGCGGCACGGCTTCTTCGCCGGCTACCTCAAGAACCGCGACGCGACCGAGGACTCGTGGCGGAGCGGCTGGTTCCACACGGGCGACGTCGTCCGGCAGGCGCCCGACGGCCTGCTGTACTTCGTCGATCGCAAGAAGAACATCATCCGCCGCTCGGGAGAGAACATCGCCGCGGCCGAGGTCGAGGCGTGCCTGCAAGCGCACGAGGCCGTCGGGCAGGTGGCCGTGCTCGCGGTGCGCGACGAGGTGCGCGAGGAAGAGGTGATGGCCTGCGTCGTCCCCATGCCCGGCGTCCCCCCCGTGCAGGCGCTTGCGGAGGAGCTGCAGCGGTGGTGCCTGGGACGGCTGGCGTACTTCAAGGCTCCCGGGTGGGTCCTCTTCCTCGACCGCCTGCCGACCACCGGGACCCAGAAGGTGCAGAAGACGCAGATCTTTCCGCGTGACGAGGACCCGCGGCAGCGCCCTGCCGCGATCGACCTCCGCGACCGCAAGAAGCGGAGGTAGGCCGAGCTCGTTCGCGAAGCCCTCCGGCGCTCGGTCCGTCGCGCCGCATCTCGATGGACTCGCGCTTGCTGGCCATTCGAGGCCGGCGAGCCCGCGACCTGTTCCCGTCTGCGCCCGCCCTCGGTTCGCACACCTCTCACAGGGAGGCGCCTGTGTACGACGACGACGAGTTCTGGGATTCCGCCCCGGGCCGCGAGCGAGCGGCGCGTCGCGAGGCGAGGCGAGCGGCGAGACGGGAGCGCCGGCGAGCGGCGATCGTCACCGGCGCGCTCGTGTTCGTCGCGTTCGCTGTCGGCTACCTCTTCGGTCTCACCACACCGCGCGGTGCCGGGAGCCGGGCGGCGGACGAGAGCAGCATCGCGAGCCCCTCCGCGTCCCCGCCGGAACGAGAGCCAGCGAACGCCGCGTCCCGCTCGAGCGCGGCGACCGAGATCATGGGGGAACCATCGAAGTCCCCCAAGCCTCCCGGGCTCGCACGCGCCCCGGGGGGTGCGCGGACGCACCCGTGGGACCCGGGACGCGGCTCGACTCCGGATTCGTTCACGGGCTCTGAGCCAGGCGAGCGTCGTGACCTCGCGTCGGAAGAGCAGGGCGCGCCGCCGGCCGGCGACGCCGTCTCGACCGCACCCGCCCCGACCGGCGCCGGCCCATCGCGGCAAGAGCCGGGGACCGAGCGAGCGCCGTCCGTCAGCAGTGCGCGGACGCGCGTCGATGGCGGGTCCCCAGCGAAGACCGACCGACCAGCGGAGACCTCCGAGGGGCGGGTCGCAACGAGCGCGGCGCCGGTTGCGCCGAGCGCCGATCGCGCGACCCGCACCGAGAAGGCGCGTCCCGTCGAACTGCCGCCGCGCCCGACGCCGACGAAGCTTGCGCCGGCGACCGGTGGCGGGACAGAGACGGTGCTTCCCAGGGAGCTGCCGCGGCGCCCGACGCCGGCGAAGCTCGCGCGGGCGACCGTTGGCGAGACGGAGACCGGCGACAGCGCCGGCTCCACTCCGGCTCGTGTTGCGGTGCGCATCGCGGTGGCCGAGTGGATCGCCGCGAACCGGATGCGCGACCTCGAGCGGCTCGTGGGGCTCTATGCGCCGGCCGTGAGTGTCTTCGGCAACGACCGGGACGTGGCCCGCGCGGCGGTGCGCCGCGACAAGGCGCGCACGCTCGCGCAGACGGAGGAGCTGTCGGCCGGCGAGCCGACGGTCGTGGTGGCGCCGGGCGGCCGCACCGCGTCGACGCGTGTGAGGCTGCGCTACGTCACCGCCGGGCGGAGGCCGGGGAGCGGCGAGGTGATTCGCGAGCTCGGCTGGGTGCGCATGCCGGACGGGTGGAAGATCGCGAGCGAGCGCGACGTCGCCGAGCTCCGCTGAGCCGGTTCACCGCGCGCGCGCCGCAACCCGCCGCGCGTGAGGTCGAGCAGGGCCCAGGTGTCCCCGGGGCGCTGGCGAGCGGTGGGGGGCGTGGGGGGCCATGTCGGGGCCCCCCGTGGCCGAGCGAGCGCCCGAGCACCAGTCCGGCGGTGCCGGGCGGGTTGCGAGCGGTGGGGGGGCGTGGGGGGCCATGTCGGGGCCCTCCGTGGCCGAGCGAGTGGCCCGAGCACCAGTCCGGCAGCGCCGGGCTGGTTGCGAGCGTTGGGGGGGCGTGGGGGGCCATGTCGGGGCCCCCCACACCGTTGACGGTCCAGGCGCACCGCTGCTAGTGTGCTCGCCACCATCCGGCCGGGCGCGGCCCGCGCGCCACCCAGGGAGGACCAGGATGACGAAGAGCGAGTCTAGTCGCCGACAGTTCATTGCAGGCGCCGCTGCCGGGGCCGCTCTCGCCGCGCTGCCCCGCGCCGGGGCCGCGCAGGCCAAGCCGAAGAGCCTCGTGTACTCGACGTACGGCGGTGACTACGGCAAGTGGGTGAAGGACGGGTTCGAGGACCACTTCACGAAGGCGACGGGCATCGCGCTCGTCCACGACGTCGGTCAGAACCCCGAACGCTACCAGAAGCTCAAGGCCCACAAGGACAGCCCGAAGTTCCACATCGTCCACCTCCAGGACCGGTTCCTCTACCTCGCCGCGCGTGACGGGCTGCTCGAGACCATCGACTACGCGAAGGTGCCGAACGCGGCGCCGATCCCCGCGCTCTTCAAGGCGCCGCACTGGCTCCACTACCAGTACCTGTCGATCGGGATCATCTACAACGTGAAGGCCGTCGGGGACCGGCCGCCGAAGAACTGGGAAGACCTGCTCGATGCGCGCTACAAGGGCAAGATCTTCATCGACGACTTCCAGCACTTCGGCCTGCACGCGGTCGTCGCGATCGCGCTCGCCCAGGGCGGCAGCTACGCGAACGTCGATCCCGGCTTCACGTTCATTCGCAGGATGAAGGAGACGCTGGCCCCGCGGTTCATCTCGACGTCGCAGGAGGGCATGAAGCTCTTGCAGACCGGCGGGGTGCACGCCGCGATCTGGCAGCAGGCGCGCGCGTTCCGGCTCAAGCGACAGGGCCACCCGATCGAGTACGTGGTGCCGCAGACCGGCGACGTCGCGGTGCCGTACGGCAACGCGATCGTCAAGGGCGCGGGCCACAAGGAGTGGGCCGAGGCGTATCTGAACGTGACCGCGGATCCGAAGCTGCAGGGCGCGTTCGTGTCCGGCGAGATCCAGGCGAACCCGACGCACCCGCAGGCGACGCCCACGCCGGAGATCGCCAAGCTCATCGCGCGTCCGGCAGGGGCGAAGCAGTTCACGCTCGACTACGCCGAGGTGCTGCCGCGCCTGGACGAGTGGACGCAGCGCTGGAACAAGGAGATCGCGAGCTGAGAGCGCGTGAAGCACTCGCGGGCTGACGCAGGGCTCGCGACGCTCGGGGCGGTCGCCGCCGTCGCGCCCGCGGTCACGCTCGTCGTCCTGTTCTTCTTCGCGCCGCTCGCGCTGACGCTCGGCTACAGCGTCCTCGGGTACGCCGGCGGCAAGGTCGTTGCCGCGCCGACGCTCGGCCACTACGCCGCGCTGCTGACCGATCCCTTCTACCTCAGGATCATCGGGCGGACGTTCGCGGTCGCCTTCGCCACGACGCTCTCGTCCGTCGTGCTCGGCTACCCGATCGCCTGGCAGATCGCGCGCACACGCTCCCGCTGGCGCCCGGTCATGGTGCTCGCGGTCGTCGCACCGCTCCTGGTCGGCGGCGTCATCCGCGGGTACGGCTGGATGCTGATCCTCGACGAGGGCGGCCTCGTGAACACCCTGCTCGTCCGGCTCGGCGTGATCGCGGCGCCGGCGAAGCTGCTCTTCAACTTCACCGGCCTCGTCATCACGATGGTGGAGGTCATGCTGCCCTTCTTCGTGCTGCCGCTGGTCGGCGTGCTGTCGAACCTCGA
>JACPDG010000062.1 GCA_016184125.1 Candidatus Rokuibacteriota bacterium
GCTACGATTCGATCTCCAACGCCGTCGATTCGATCGAGCGAGCCGGGTCGTTGGAGCCCGCGAAGGTGATCGAGGCCGTGGGCAAGCTCGACCGGAAGGGGATCATCGGCCGGTTCCAGTTCGACCAGAAGCTCCAGCAGGGCAAGGACGGCCCGGACTTCCTGCCGGTGCCCATGGCCCAGATCCAGAACGGCAAGAGCGTGATCGTGTGGCCGGAGTCGATGGCCGCGGCCAAGTACGTCCCACAGCCCTGGACCAAGTAGCCACGGCGGGATCGGGCGAGGCCCTCCTCGAAGCCAGGTCCGTCAGCAAACGCTTCGGGGGACTGAGAGCACTCGCCGGGGTGCGTCTCCTCCTCTCGCGGGGCGAGCTCCTCGGGCTCATCGGGCCCAACGGGGCGGGGAAGACCACGCTCTTCAACGTCATCGCCGGCGTCTACCGGCCGGACGAGGGGAACGTCGTCTTCCAGGGGCGCGACATCACCCGGCTGCGTCCGCACGCCCGCTGCCGGCTCGGGCTCGCCCGCACCTTCCAGCTCACCAAGCCGTTCCTCGGTCTGGGCGTCCTCGAGAACGTCACGCTGGGCGCCTACTACGGAGCCAAAGGCGGACGGCCGGGCCTCGGCGAGGCGCGCGACCGCGCCGAAGACGTGCTGCGCCGGGTGGGGCTGGGCGGCAAGCGTGACCACCTCGCCTCGACGCTGACGGTGGGGGAGCGAAAGCGGCTCGAGCTCGCGCGCGCCGTGGCCACGCAGCCGTCGGTCCTGCTCCTCGATGAGGTGGTGGCGGGGCTCAGCTCGGCCGAGGTCGGCGAGATGATGGAGATCATCCGGTCGATCTGGGCGAGCGGCGTGACGATCCTGATGGTCGAGCACGTGATGCGGGCCGTGATGGGGATCTCGCAGCGGATCGTCGTGCTCCACCAGGGACAGGTGCTCGCCGGCGGCACTCCCGCCACGGTGGCCAGCAACCCCGACGTCGTGTCCGCCTACCTGGGGAGCGCGAGCGCCCTGGCCGCTCCGACCGCCGGTGCTTGACGTCCGCGGCCTCGACGTGCTCTACGGCGACGTTCAGGTCGTCTGGGACCTCTCGTTCACCGTGGACGCGGGAGAGATCGTGACCCTCCTCGGCGCGAACGGGGCGGGGAAGAGCACCACGCTCAAGACCATCTCCGGGCTGCTCCGGCCGCGGCGCGGTCACATCCTCTTCGACGGCGTGTCCCTCGAGACCGTCCCTCCCGACCGGATCGTGGGGATGGGCGTGCTCCAGGTGCCGGAAGGACGGCGGCTCTGGCCGGGGATGACCGTCCTCGAGAACCTCCGGCTCGGCGCGTACCCGAAGGGGGCGAGGGGAGAGGAGGGTGCGAGCCTCGAGGCTGTCTTCTCGCTCTTCCCGGTGCTCGCCGAGCGGCGGGGCCAGCTGGCCGGGACGCTCTCGGGCGGCGAGCAGCAGATGCTCGCGATCGGGCGCGCGCTCATGGCGCGCCCGCGCCTGCTCATGCTCGACGAGCCTTCCCTCGGTCTCGCCCCGAAGGTGATCGAGCGCATCTTCGAGGTGATCCAGGACGTGAGCCGCCGGGGCGTGACGGTCCTCCTGGTCGAGCAGAACGCGCACCTCGCGTTGAGCGTCGCCAACCGCGCGTACATCCTCGAGACCGGGCACCTCGTCCGCGCCGGCGCGGGGTCCGAGCTGCTGGCGGACGCGGACGTCCGCCGCGCCTACCTGGGGGTCTGAGGGATGTCCCCGGGGCTCGTCGTCGAGCAGATCTTCAACGGCCTGGTCTCGGGCGCGATCTACGCCCTCATGGCGAGCGGGCTCAGCCTCATCTGGGGCACGCTCAAGATGCTGAACTTCGCGCACGGCGAGTTCTACATGCTGGGCGGCTTCGGGGTCTACTTCGCGCTCCTGCTGGGAGGGTTGCCGCCGCTGGTCGCCGTGCCGGTGGCCATGCTCGGCGCGGCGGTCGTCGGCATGCTGCTCGAGCGCCTCGTGATCCACCCGCTGCTCGACAAGCCCGGGTGGGACGTGAGCCCCATCATCGCGACGCTCGGCGCGTCGATCCTGCTCCAGAATCTCGCCCTCCACCTCTGGGGCGAGCGGTTCAAGAACATCCCGTACTACATCGAGGGCGGGGTGAACCTGTTCGGGATCCGGATGGCCTGGCAGAGGGTCCTGATCGTGGCGGTCACGGTCGTGGTGATCGTGGTGGTGGTCGCCGCCCTCAGGCGCAGCCGCTGGGGGATGGCGCTGCGCGCCACCGCGCAGGACCGCGACGCGGCGGTGCTCGCGGGGATCGACGTCTACGCCGTCTATTTGTGGACGCTGGGGCTCACCGCCGCGCTGGCGGCGCTGGCGGCCGCGATGCTGGCGCCCATCTACTCCATCAACCCGTGGATGGGCACGGCGCTCCTGCTGAAGGCCTTCATCGTGTGCGTGCTGGGAGGGCTCGGAAGCCTGGAAGGCGCGATCCTTGGCGGCGTGCTGCTCGGCACGACGGAGAGCCTCACGGTCCTCCTGTGGTCGTCCGAGTGGAAGGACGTCGTCGCCTTCGTCCTGCTGATCCTGGTCCTGTGGGTGCGTCCCGCGGGGCTGATGGGTACGCGGGAGTGGTGATGCTCCGGCGAGCGCTCGACGGCGGCGGCGTCTACCTCGTGCTCGCGGGCCTCCTGGCCCTGGTCCCCCTCGTGAACTCCGACGCGTACTTCGTCCACATCCTCACGCTCTCGCTCATGCACTCGGCGCTCGCCTCGAGCTGGAACCTGATCTGCGGCTACACCGGCCTCTTCAGCTTCGGCCATCAGGCGTTCTTCGGTCTCGGAGCCTACGTCTCGTCGCTGATGGCGATGAAGGCCGGGCTCTCGCCCTGGCTGGGCCTGGTGGTGGGCGGCGGCGTAGCCGCGGCCGCCGGGTTCGTGATCGCCCTCCCGTGCCTCCGGCTGCGCGCGCCGCCCTACATCGCCATCGCGACCCTCGGCTTCGCGGAGATCTGCCGGTTCACTGCGATGAACCTGGTGGGGCTGACGCGGGGCGAGCTGGGGCTCTGGGGCATCCCCGAGATGACCCCGGTGCCGGTGCCCGGCGTCGGCCAGGTGTCGTTCACGGGCCAGCGCGTCCCCTACTTCTATCTGATGCTGGCCATCTACGTGGCGATGATGGCCCTCCTCTACTGGCTCGTGCGCTCGCCCCTCGGGCTGGCGCTCAAGTCGGTGCGGGACTCGGAGGACGCCGCGGAGTCGCTGGGCGTGGACATCGTGCGGACGAAGATCTTGATCTTCGTCCTGAGCTCGTTCCTGGCCGGCGTGGTGGGCGCGTTCTACGCCCACTACGTGCTGATCCTGACGCCGTCCTCGGTGCTCTCGGTGGGCGTGATGATCGAGATCGTGGCGATGACGCTCATCGGCGGCCTCGGCACGTTCCTCGGCCCCACCGTCGGCGCCTTCGGGATCACGCTCCTCCTCGAGTACATGCGCGTGCTGGGCGACTATCGGCTCCTCATCTATGGAGCGCTCCTGATCGCGATCATCCTGTTCATCCCCGAAGGGATCGCGAAGCGGCTGCTGCCCCGGCGGGTCGCGCTCTGACACGGACGATCAGGCCACGCCGCAGTCGTCGAGGGCGAGCGTCGCGATCACCTTCGTGACCTCCTTGACGCTGCCGAGGTCCACCCACTCGTCGGCGCCGTGCAGGCGGGCGCCCGAGGGCCCGTAGCAGGTCGCGGGAAGGTCCTGGTGGACGACCCAGAAGCGGCAGTCGGTCACGGCGGTGGCGACGTTGTGCTCGGCGGGCCGCTCCCTGGCCGTCGCGGCCGGCGGCCATGCTTACGGCCGCGCGAGACCTCACCTCAAGCGTGAAAGATCTCGGGAAAGCGCTTGACGCTGTGGGGTGGCTCCGTCACTATCGCACGCGCAATCGGGAACGATCCAATCACGTCCAACCGGAGCAGGAGATGCCGGTCTACAACGGCCTCGCCGTCCCGGAGCAGCTCAACATCGCCGACTACACCGTGGACTGCCACGTCAGGGCGGGCCGGGGGGACCTGGTGGCGATCCACTACCAGGACCAGCGAGTCACCTTCGCCGAGCTCCAGGCGGCGGCGAACCGGTTCGGCAACGCGCTCCGGGGCCTCGGCGTCGTGCGCGGCGATCACGTCCTGACGCTTCTGCCCAACCGCCCCGAGACGCTGGTCTCCATCCTCGGAGCGATGAAGATCGGCGCGGTCCCGGTTCCGGTCAGCACCCTCTACCGGGCCCGTGACCTCGAGGCGGTAGTCTTCAACAGCGATGCGGTGGCGCTCGTCACCTCGCGCGAGCACCTCGCCGTGATCGAGGAGATCCGGCCCCGGCTGCCGCCCTTCACGCGGGTCCTCGTCGACGAGATCCCGAAGACGCTCACGGGGAAGATCAAGCGCAAAGAGCTCAGGGACGCCGAGGAGCGGGCGGCGGCGCGTGAGGGAGGATCGCGGTCACGGGGCCCAGGCGCAGGCCAGACGCCGACCACGAGAGGGAGGAGCCGATGACCGTGAAGCGACAGATCCTGACGCCGAAGTCTGTGCCACCGCCGCCGCCTGGGCGCTACTCCCACGTGGCGATCGTCGAGGCCCCGCGCCTGATGTTCGTGTCCGGCCAGATCTCGGTAGATGCCAACGGCAAGGTGGTCGGTGAGGGGGACTTCAAGCGGCAGTTCACGCAGGTCTACCAGAACCTTGGCGCGATCCTCGGGGAGTACGGCGCCGGTTTCGGTGATGTCGTGAAGTTCACGACTTACCTGGTGAACGCGACCGATCTCCTCAGGTTCCACGAGCTCCGCGCCCGGCTCTACAATCGGCTCTATCCGAAGGGCGACTATCCGACGAACACGCTGCTCGTGGTCGACCGGCTCGTCCTCGAGGGGCTCCTTCTCGAGATCGAGGCGGTCGTAGCGCTCGATGGAGCCAGAAGGTGAACGCGGGTCCCATCATAATCGGCGAGGACCTCCTCGAGGTCTGACGCCTGGAGAGACTGCCTATGCTGCCGCTGCCATTTCGATCCGCGAAGGACCTCGCCGCTGCCGTCCGCAGGAAGACGGTCGGCGCCGTCGAGCTGCTCGAGCTCTACGTCGCGCGCATGGAGAAGTACAATCCTCGGCTCAACGCGATCGTCGTGACCGATCTCCTCGGGGCGCGCGCCCGCGCCCGCGCGGCGGATCGCGCGCTCGCGCGCGGCCAGGTGTGGGGACCACTCCACGGCGTCCCGATCACCGTGAAGGAGTCGTTCGACGTGGCCGGTATGCCGACCACGTGGGGCGTGCCGGAGCTGAAGGACTCGGTCGCCACGAAGAACGCCCTCCTCGTGGACCGGCTCCTCGGCGCGGGCGCGGTCCTGTTCGGGAAGACGAACGTCCCGCTCTACCTCGCGGACTGGCAGAGCTACAACGCGATCTACGGCACGACGCGCAATCCCTGGGATCCGGAGCGCGTCCCCGGCGGGTCGTCGGGCGGCGCGGCGGCGGCGCTCGCCGCCGGGCTCACCGGGCTCGAGGCGGGCAGCGACATCGGCGCCTCGATCCGGAATCCGGCGCACTATTGCGGCGTGTTCGGCCACAAGCCGACGTGGGGGATCGTGTCGCCGCGCGGGCAGGCGCTGCACGGCAACGTCGCGGAGACGGACATCGCGGTCGTCGGCCCGATGGCGCGGAGCGCCGACGACCTCGATCTGGCGCTCCGGATCGTCGCGGGCCCGGACGAGGTCGACGGCGCCGGCTGGCAACTGCGGCTCCCGCCGCCCCGGAAGAAGACGTTGCGCGAGTACCGCGTCGCGGTCGTGCTCGCCGATCCGAACTGTGACGTCGACGTCGAGGTCCAGGACCGCCTTCAAGCGGTGGCCGACTTCCTCGGGCGCAAGCGCGCGAAGGTGAGCGACCGCGGGCGCCCCGACGTGGACACGCGCGAGGCGCACCGGGTGTACATCCAGCTCCTGCGTTCGGCAACGTGCGGTCGGCTCACCGCCGAGGAGTTCGACAGGAACCGCGACGCCGCGCGACGCGTCGCGCCCGACGACGAGAGCTACTACGCGCGGATGGTGAGGGCGAACACGCTCTACCACAGGGACTGGCTGGCGGCGAACGAGACGCGCCACCGGATGCGGCTCAGGTGGGCGGAGTTCTTCAAGGACTGGGACGTGCTGCTCTGCCCGGCCGCCGCCTCGGCGGCGTTCCCCCACGATCAAGAGGGTGAGCGCCACGAGCGGACCATCGTCGTCAATGGCAAGCGCGTGCCGACGACGGACCAGATGTTCTGGGCGGGGTACTCGTGCCTCGTCTACCTGCCGGCCACCGTGGCCCCGTGCGGGTTCACGCCCGCCGGCCTCCCGGTCGGCGTGCAGATCGTCGCGCCCCAGTACGGCGACCGCACGGCCATCCACTTCGCGCGGCTGCTGGAGCGCGAGTTCCAGGCGTTCGTGCCGCCCGAGGGATATTAGCCTCGTCACCATCGGCGCCAGCCGCGCACAGGGGAGGGAACGGACGCTCCCTCCCCTGTCGTGTTTTCAGCGATCACGCGCGAGACGCGCGCGCCTCAAGAGCGTGCCAGTCGAGGTCCGGCCGACGATTTCGGCGTTTCGTCGTCGACGCCCACTCTCCGTAGGGAAGTCGCGCTAGTGATCGGTGCGTCGCAGCGACATGGCCGACCCGGCTGGCGCGGGCTCCAGCCCTCGCGGCGCGGTCGCCGCGTCAGCTTCGGGCATGCGGTCACTCTGGAACTCGCCGAGGGAGATCGGCACGGCGACCTTCAGCAGGAGCGTGAACACCAGGAACCCCACGGCGAAGACGCCGGCGGCGACGCGCACCTCGGTGATCGTCGGGTAGTACTCGTAGATCTCGCCGAGGGTGTCCGGCGTCAGGCCCGGGATGATGAGCCCCATCCCCTTCTCGATGTACACGCCGGCGTAGGTCGCGACGCACCCGAGGTTCAGCGTGATCCAGTTGTTCCGCGTCGTGGGGACGATGAACAGCAGGAACGCGGTCAGGTTCAGGCTCACCGCCGTCCACGCGTACGGCACCATCGTGCGATGGCCGTCGAGCCCCTCGAACCAGTACTGCGTGAACCGCAGGTGCTCCGTCGCCGAGTAGTATTCCTTGAACGCCTCCGCGCCGTGCAGGAACAGGTTCAGGAACATCGCGTACGCCATCAGCTCGGCGATCTTGGCGATCGCGCTCTGCTGGATCTCGAACCGGGTGAAGCGCCGCAGCAGCTGCAGCAGGATGAGCAGGATGGCGGGCCCCGAGGAGAAGGCCGAGGCGAGGAACTGCGGCGCGAGGATCGACGCGTTCCAGTACGGGCGCGCGGCCAGGCCGTTGTAGAGGAACGCGGTCACCGTGTGGATGCCGACGGCCAGCGGGATCGACAGCAGCACCAGCGGCACGACGAAGCGCTTGTCGTACTCCCGACCCGAGAACGCGCGGTAGAGGATGTGCGTGACGACGACGACGTTGACGACGAAGTAGAGGTTCAGCACGAGCACGTCCCACGCGAGGAGCGAGCGGGGGAAGTTCATGTGCCCGATCCCCGGGATGAGGTGCCAGACGCGGTCCGGCCGGCCGACGTCGACGAGCACGAACAGCATGCTCATGACGATGGCGCTGATTGCGAGCAGCTCGCCGATGATGACGATCTCGCGGATCGGCTTCCAGTGGTAGACGTACGCCGGGATCACGAGGACCACGGCGGCCGCGGCGACGCCGACCAGGAACGTGAAGTTCCCGATGTAGAACCCCCAGCTGACCTGGTCCCGCATCGCCGTCACGATCAGGCCCTCGGACACCTGGGTGACGTAGGCGGCGACGCCCGACGCGACGAGCGCGACGAGCGTCGCGACCCACACCCAGTACACGGCCGGGCCGCGGAGCATGAGCCCGATGCTTCCTGCGACGAATCGAGAGAACTGGCGCAAGGTCGTCACGGGGCCCTCGCGCTACGTCCCGTAGAAGTAGAAGAACTTCGGCATCGTATTGAGCTCCGGTTTGAGGACGAGCACCCGCTTGTGCTCGATGATGTAGCGGATCTCGCTCTCGGGATCGAGCAGGTTGCCGAACTTCCGCGCGCCGACGGGGCACACCTCGACGCACGCCGGGTACCGCCCCGCGCGCGTGCGCTGGATGCACCACGTGCATTTCTCGACGACCCCCTTCGGTCGCGGACGGTTTCCGAGATAGTGCGTGTTGGGGTTGAGCTGCCCCTCCGGGATCGTCGGCTCGCTCCAGTTGAAGTGGCGCGCGCCGTAGGGACACGCCGCCATGCAGTAGCGGCACCCGATGCACCAGTCGTAGTCGATCACCACGATGCCGTCCGGATCGACCCGCGTGGCGCCGGTGGGGCAGACCTTCGTGCACGGCGTGTTGTCGCACTGCTGGCACGCGACCGGCACGTAGAAGTGCTTCTCCCGCGGGACCTTGTCCGCCTCGTAATACGGGTCCGCGTGGGCGAAGTCGATGCCCTTCTCCTTGTCCATCTCGAGCACGCGGATCCAGTGGACCTGCGGGTCGCGCGACAGGTTGTTCTCCTCGACGCACGCGTACACGCAGCGCCGGCAGCCGATACACCGGGAGACGTCGAGGGCGTACGCGAACTTGACGCCCGGGATCGGCGGGGTATCGGCGACGGTGACGGCGGTGCCGTACTTCTCCGTGTAGTCGCGCTCCATGTCGCGGATGAGCGTGCGCAGGCGATCGCGCGGCATGTCGAACAGCCGCTTCGGACCGCAGGCGGTCATCAGGAACCCCGCCGCCGCGGCCGCGGTGCAGGACGCGAACTGCCGCCGCGTCATCCCGCGCTCCTGCTTCGCCGTGGGCTCCATCAGCGAGCTCCCTTCGACGGGATGAACCGCGTGGGGCGCTTCGGCGCCGGCTTCGGCGTGAGCGCCTGGAACCGCGGCTGGTGCGGGTTGTGGCAGTGGGCGCAGAGCAGGTAGGTCTTGTGCCCGTTCCAGCTGCCGGCGCGGCGCCCGTGCACTCCGGCGCGCCAGTCGCGGTACTTCTCACCGTGGCACTGGCCACACAAGCGGTACGATTCCTCGAACTTCACGGGCTCGCCGCTCGCCAGGTGCAGCACGTCGCGGTTCTGCGCGTCGTGGCAGTCGAGGCACCAGCGGTGCGCCTCGTCGTGGCGGAGCGTGATCTCGGTGTGCATGTCGGTCAGGACCCGACGCTCGCGGTTCGGCTCCATGCCGGCGTGGCAGTTCGAGCACGGGAAGATGCCCTCCGAGAACGGCGGCGGGGGCACCTCCACGCGCTCCGCGGGCACGGTCACGCGCCCCTCGGGCGCGGCCACGCGCTCCGCGGGCGCGGTCACGGCGGCCGGGGTGGGACGGGCGTCGCCGGCGAGGGACAGCGCCGGCGACGCGAGGACGGCGAGCGCGAAGACGACGGCACGTGTCATGGCGTTCGTCCCCGTCACGCGGACCTGAGCGCGACCATCTGCTGCATCTGGCGCAGCCACATCGCCTGGAACACCTGCAGCCGGTGGCCCATGACCACCGCTACGTTCCGGGTCACGGCGTAGCCGACGGCGGGTCGAGTCGCGAAGTGCTCGAGCAGCGCGGCACGCGAGAACGCCAGCACGTCGGTCTCGAGCGGCGCCGACGCCTTCAGCGTGAAGCGGTGCGGCGGGATCAGCGCGGACCACCCGATCGTCTCGCCGGGCAGGCGCTCCTCGACGAGGATGTCCTCGTCCCGCCCGAGCACCTGCATCGGCAGCGTGAGCGCGATGCGGCCGCGCGTGATGAGGTACATCCGCTCGGCCGTCTCGCCGAGCTTGAACAGCTGGGCACCGGGCGGGAGCGTCACCCGCGCGCCGAGGGCAAGCACGCCCTGCGCCTCCGCCGGCCCGAGGCCCTGCACGAGCTCGGATTGCGCGGTCGCCGTGGCGATGGTCATCAGTTCAGCAATGGCGAGGTGGTGCGGCCATGCAGCGACTCGGGCGTCGGGCGATCCAGGAACGCCTCGGCGGCGGCCTGTTCGAGGCGGATGTGCCGCTCGATCTGGAGCAGCAGGGCCTCGGGTCGCACGGTGGGCGGGCGCCGGTTCAGCGGGATCGGCGGGCTCGGCGGCGTGACCGCATCCTCCGCGAAGAACCGCGGTGCGGCGGCCGGTCGCGCCTCGGCGAGCTGCTCGGCGCTGACGCGGTCGGCTGCGTCCGGCTCGCTCGATGCCGCCGAGAACGCGAGGGCAGTCACCGCCAGGCACAACAGCGACACGAACACGACCATCAGGAAGAGCTCCATCGCGGGCCTCCTTTTCTCCAATGGCGGCGTGCCCATCGCAGATTCGATGCCAGAGCCGGCACCGCGAATTTCGGCCTGCAATGCGCGTCCGCCCGCCGCGCGCGGACGCGACCTGTCAGCCTGTCATGTCACACCTGACGGATGGACCGTTGACGGAGGGGGTCGGAAGTTGCGAGGATGCGGGGGTTTCGCGAGGTGCCCATGCGCATGCCCGGGCGCTTGTCGAGCATGACCGTCGGTCTCGCCGTCGGAATCACCGCGGCAGTCGTCATCGCATGCGCTGCCGCGGCGTACTTCTACTCGCTCCATCACTTCGAGAGCCTGCTCGACACGGCTCGGCGCACCGCGCTGGCGCAGGGGGAGCTGATCCAGGCGGCGCTCGAGCACCAGATGATCGAGAAGGACCGCAGCCTGATCCAGCGCATGATCCAGACGTTCGGCCGCCAGCCGGGCGTCGAGCGCGTGATGCTGCTGGATCGGCACGGCGTCGCCCGGTACGCGAGCCGCCCGCTCGACGCCGGCGAGCTCTCGCTGTCGTCGCCGACGTGCCAGGCGTGCCACCGCTACCCGCCGGAGGAGCGGGGATCGTCCCGCGTCATCGATACCCGGGGCGGGGCGGTGCTGCGCACCGTCATCCCGGTCCGCAATCGCGAGGCGTGTTACGGATGCCACGACCCGTCCCGCCGGATCAACGGCGTCCTGATCCTCGACCTCAACGCCGAGGAGATCCGCGCCGAGATGAACTCGGATCTGCGCCTGCTGGTGGTGGGCACGTCTGCCCTCGCGCTCGTGCTCGTCGGTGCCATCGGCCTCGTCGTCCGGCTGGTGGTCCTGCGCCGGCTTCGACGCTTCGAGACCACCGCTCGTCTGATCGCCGCCGGCGATCTGGCGCGGCGCGTCCCCGCGAGCGGGTCGGACACCGTGGCGTGGCTCGCACGGGAGTTCAACACGATGGCCGACTCGGTGACCGGCCTGGTCAGCGAGGTGGGGGATCAGCGGGAGCGCCTCGAGCGGATCATCAACAGCATCGACGACGGGATCGTGGTGCTGGATTCCGAGCGGCGGGTGATCGCCGCCAACGACGCGTTCCTCGAGCGCACGGGCCGGGACCGCCGCGACGTGCTCGGCTGTTGCTGTACCGACGGCATTCCCCCCGGGATGTGCACCGTCGCCGACTGCCCGACGCTCGCTTGCCTGGCCTCCGGGCAGCGCCAGGTGCGCATCTGCGAGCGGCGCACCGCGGACGGGACGATCGCGTGGGAGGAGGTGCACACCTCGCCGATCCGGGACCCCGCGGGCACCATGGTGCAGGTCGTCGAGGTGTGGCGCGACATCTCCGATCGGCGCGCGGCCGAGGCCCGCCTGGCCGAGTCGCACCGGCTCGCCTCGCTCGGAATGCTCGCGTCCGGTTTCTCGCACGAGCTCAACACGCCGCTGGCGACCGTCCTGACCTGCGTCGAGGGGATCCTGCGGGACGCGCAGGGCGGGCCGACCGGCGACGCCGGCCTCGGGCACATCGCCGACAGCGCCGCGATCGCGCGGGAGCAGGTGCTGCGCTGCCGGGGCATCACGCAGCACTTCCTGCGGCTGTCGCGCGGGCAGAGCTCGCCCGGCGACATCGTCGATCTCCCCACGACCGTGGCCGCCGTCGCGCGGCTCGTCGAGCCGACGGCGCGCGAGCGCCGGGTCCGGATCGAGGTGCACGCCCCGCCCGAGGGGCTGCACGTGCGCGCCGACGCGGCCGACCTTCAGCACGCGCTCATCAACCTCCTGCTCAATGCCGTCCAGGCCTGCCCGGCGGGCGGGACCGCGCGGATCGAGGTCGAGGGCAGCGACCCGGTGCACCTGCGCGTGAGCGACAACGGCTGCGGGATCGCCCCCGAGGACCAGAAGCGGATCTTCGAGCCGTTCTTCAGCCTGCGGAAGGGTGGCACCGGACTCGGCCTGTTCCTGTCGCTGAACTTCGTCCGGCGCTGGGGCGGCGACATCGCCGTCACCAGCACGCCGGGCGCCGGCTCCACGTTCGACGTCGTCATGCCGGCGCCGGCGGGCAGGGTCGGACCCGGGGCCACGGCATGACCTCCACGCCGGTGATCATGCTCGTGGACGACGACGCGGCGTTCCGTCACGTGATGGCGGGCGAGCTACGGCGGCTCCACTTCGAGGTCGTCGCGGTGGAGTCCGGCGAGGAGGCGCTGCGCCGGATCGGCGAGGTGGCTCCGGACGTCGTGTTACTCGACTTGCAGCTGCCGGGGATCAGCGGCCTCGACGTGCTCCAGACCCTCCATGAGCAGCACGCCGCGGCCGAGGTGATCATGCTGACGGGGCATGGCTCGATCGACACCGCGATCGAGTCGATCCGCGCCGGCGCCTTCGATTACGTCGTCAAGCCGTGCCCGCTCGACGAGCTCGAGGTGCGGATCCAGCGCGCCACCGAGCGGCAGGCGCTCGGACGTCGCGCCAGGTTGCTCGAACGCGGGCTCACGCCGCCCGACCTCGGGGGATCGTTCGTCGGCGACAGCCCGCCGTTCCGGGACTTGCTCCACCTGATCGACCGCGTCGCGCCGACGGATTCGACGGTCCTGGTGACCGGCGAGACCGGCTCGGGCAAGGAGATGGTCGCCAAGCTCGTTCACGCGCGCAGTCTGCGCCGGGCCCGACCCTTCGTCGTCGTGGAGTGCGCGGCGCTCCAGGAAAGTCTGCTGCAGAGCGAGCTCTTCGGCCACGAGCGCGGCGCGTTCACCGGCGCCGACCGCGCCAAGCCGGGTCTCTTCGAGGTCGCGCACGGCGGGACGATCTTCCTCGACGAGATCGGCGAGGTGAGCCAGGCCACGCAGGTGAAGCTCCTGCGCGTGCTCGACACCTCCACGTTCCGCCATGTCGGCGGCACGGCCGAGATCCGCGTGGACGTGCGTCTGCTCGCCGCCACCAACCGGGACCTGCAGGCGATGGTCGGGCAGGGCCTCTTCCGGGAGGACCTCTACTACCGGCTCAGCACCCTCACGATCCGGATTCCGCCGCTCCGCGAGCGGCGCGGGGACGTGGAGCTGCTCGCGCGTCACTTCGTGACGATGCTGAACGATCGCTTCGGGTACCGGCGGCACATCGGCGCGGCGGCGCTCGCGGTGCTCGAGCGGCACGACTGGCCGGGGAACGTGCGCGAGCTGCAGCACGTCATCGAAGCGGCCATGATCGTCTGCGAAGACCAGGAGATCCGTCCCGAGCACCTGCCGGCGCACCTGCGAGCCCCGGCGGCGGCGGCGCCGGCTGCCGCGTCAGCCCGGGCCGCGCCCCCTGACGGCGGATCGCTTCCGACGCTCGAGCAGATGGAGCGGGCGCACATCGAGGCCGCGCTTCGCGCGACCGGCGGCCATCGCGGCCGAGCGGCGGCGATCCTGGGCATCAGCGAGCGAAACCTCTACCGAAGGATCCGAGACTGGGGGCTGTCCGGGTAAACCGATCCGGACGCCCACCTCGGCGTCCGTCATTCGCGCCAGTCGTTCGTCGCTTCTTCGGTGATGTGCGGGACGTCGAAGCGGAGCCATGCGACGTGGATCACGTGCTTCTGCGCGAGGCACCCCGAGCAGAACCACGTTTCCTGGTCGAACTCGTGCGAGCCCGCGAGCGCGATGAACGCGTACCGGACCTCGCGAGCGCTGACGGCGAGCCGCTGGGCCAGGCACTCGTCGCAGAACGCGTGGCCGGGGTGGTCCCGGAGCACGCGGGCCGCCTCGATGCCGATCCTGGTCGCGGAGATCTCGAGTCCTCCTTCCCGCATGGCTGAAGTGACCGTTGGTGAAGCAACGGTGGTACCAGCTGAGCGTCGCGCCGGTGGCCCTCGAATCCGGGTACTTGTGGTCGCCTGGGCTCGGCGGATCGAGGTAGTCGGTGCCTCAACGCGCCGGAAGTGTCACGTTGACCTTGACCGGCGAGAGCTTCTCGGCGCCCGGCGGGTCTGCTATGATCCGGGTCGCCATGCCTCAAGGCCTGCGCGACCTCGTCGGTCGGGCGATGATCGATCCCGACTTTCTCGCCGACCTGCAACGGTCACCCGACACGGTCCTCGCCCAGTACCAGCTGACGGACGGCGAGCAGACGACGGTCCGCCGCGCGCTGGCGCGGCTCGCGAGCACGCCATCGAACCAGCGCGCGCACGCGCTGCACAGCGCTCTGATCCGTCGCGTGGCGACTTAATTCATGGGGGGACTATCGAGGCCCCCCAAACCCCCCACGCTCGGAGCGCCCCGGCGCAGCCGTGGCGCTCCTCGATCACACGTTTCGTTCACGGGCCGGAAGATGGGGGGACCAACGAAGCGCCCCAAACCCCCCACGCTCGGAGCGCCCCGGGGGGTGCGCGGACGCACCCGACGCAGCCGTGGCGCTCCTCGATCACACGTTTCGTTCACGGCTCTCAAGGCATCCGATGGTCGAGCCGCGCCCCGGGTCCCCCGGGGCGCGTGCGAACGATCGGGGGGCTTGGGGGGCATCGTTAGTCCCCCCATGACCAGAGACACCCGCGTTCCTCCGCGGTGACTCGGTCCTCCGACGTCGCGGCGTTCCTCGCGCGGGTGCCCCTGTTCGCGCGGGTGGCCCCGGCCGATCTCGAGGCCGTCGGCCAGCGACTGCGTGAACGCACGCTCAGGAAGGGGCAGGTGCTCTTCCGCGAAGGCGAGGCCGGCGAGGAGATGTACGTCGTCCGGCAGGGATCGATGGTCATCTCGAAGCCCGTCACGGGCAACGTGGAACAGGTGCTCGCCCGTGCGGGGCCCGGCGACTTCTTCGGCGAGATGAGCCTGTTCGATCGCGCCCCGCGCTCGGCGACGTTGCAGGCGGAGACCGACACGACGCTGCTCGTGCTCGACCGGGACAATCTCGAGCGGCTGATCGAGACGAGCCCGGCGGCCGCCGCGTCGTTCTTTCACGCGCTCGTGCGCGTCTTCATCGAACGGCTCCGCAACTCCACGGATCTCGTGGCGGAGGTGACTCGCTGGGGCCTGGAGGCGACCGGCCTCGACGTCGAGGGCCGGTGACCGCAGGGATGCCGCGCCGATGAGCGAGCCCGCCGCCCCGACGCGCCGCGCGAAGCTCGAGCTGCTCGTCCGCAAGGAGGCGGACGACAGCTTCGAGATCAAGGAGGTCCCGAGCGCGCTCGCGTACGTGCAGTCGCGTCCCCAGCGTGTGCCGGCCGACGCGTTCGAGCTCGCTGAGGTCGCCTCGCGCGTCGCCGGCCAGCGCAACTACATCCTGAAGAACCGCGAGACCGAGCGCTTCCTCATCCTCTCCGTGCACGAGCGCTTCCTCTGGGAGCGGATGGACGGCCGGACGTCGCTCCAGGAAATGGCGACGGCCTACGTGCTCGAGTACGGGGAGTTCGACTTCGACATCATCCCGAATCTCATCCGGAAGCTCCAGCGCGCGCAGCTCCTCACGATGACCCCGACGTCGCGCCTGCGCCGCGCGCTGGCGCGCAACCGGCGGAAGCGCGTCGTCAAGGCCGTCGAGAGCACGCTCCTCGTGCTGGAGCGCGTGACCGTTTCGAGCCGTCGCGTCCACCCGATGTTCGTGCGGCTCTACCGGTGGGGCGGGCGCCTCATCTTCACGAAGGTGGTCACCGCGCTCGCGGTGATCCTCGCGATCGCAGGACTCCTCGCGGGCGTCCGGCTGACGCTCCACGCCGATGCCGTCACCGCCGGCTTCGGCGCGCACCTGTGGCTCGCGCTCGTCAGCGTGAAGCTGCTCTTCTTCTTCACGCTCGCGGCGCACCAGATCGTGCACGGTCTGGCCCTCGTGCACTACGGGCGCCGCGTCCGCGAGTTCGGCTTCACGTTCCTGCACGGCTTCGTCCCGACCTTCTACGTCGACGTGACCGACATTTTCATGGCCCAGCGGCGCGCGCGGGTGATCACCGCGGTCTCGGGCGCGGCGGTTCACCTGGTGCTCGGATCGATCTGGTTCCTCATCGCCGACCGCTCGCCGGCCGGATTCACGCAGGCGTTCGCGGCGGCCTCGGGGATGATCCAGCTCCAGGCCTTCGTGCTCGCGCTCTACCCGTTCTGCTTCATCGAGATGGACGGGTATCACATCCTCGTCGACGCGCTCGGCGTGCCGACGCTCAAGCAGGACGCGCTGGCCTTCATCGGGCGCCTGCTGCGCGGAGACCGGCCGGGGACGCTGACGCGTGAAAAGGCGCTGTGGCTCGCCTACGTCGCGCTGTCAGGGGTGTCGATCACGCTGTTCATCGCGTTCAACGCCTGGCTCATCGTCCAGGCGATGCGCTGAGTGACCGACTGACCTCATGGGGGGCCCCGACATGGCCCCCCAAACCCCCCAACGCTCGCAACCGGCCCGGGGAACCCGGGCCGGTGCTCGACAGTGCGCTTGGCCGCCCCGGCTCGACCACCGCGATTCACTCACGATCGCCTGACGGGGCCTGCGGCGGCTCGACGCCGCACGCGAGCGCCGCGACCGCCCGCGCGATGATCGGCCCGGCCGCGCCCGCGTCCGGATCCTCGTCGAGCGCGACAGTGCCGGCCTGCTGCTCGGGCGACGACGCGGCGACGGTCTCCTGAGCTCGCGCCCGGAGCCAGTCGCCGAGCAGGGCCGCGAGCTCACCGAGGAGCGCGAAGCCGAGCTCCACGGCGCTGCGGTGGTCCGGGCGCGCCTGAAGGCGGCGGCGGGCGGCGTCGTGGATCCGGACCGACACCCGCGCGTGATCGCCCTCGATCTGCACGGCGTCACGCTCGATCGACGCCCACTCGATGGCGAGTGTGGCGCCGGCCGAACGGACGAACGGCGCCAGCGCGGGCACGCTGGTCCTGGCGACGGCTTCGACGACGCCGCGCACCGCGTCGGGCGGCAATCGCCGCGGGACCATCTCGGGACGCGCCGGCGCGATGACGTCCAGAACGTTCCCGTCGCGCGCGAGCCGCAGGTGGTCCTCGATCGCCTCGCCGAGCGCCCAGAGCGAGCACACGACCGTGTCGCCGACGTCGCGCACGCGATGGACGGCGTGACGCTCGATGGACTGCCAGTCGGGCCGGTGATACGTCCGACCGCCCCACGAGACCTTCTCGACACGGCCTCTGAGCTGCACCACCGCGCCTGCGCGGTCGAACACGCGCTCGTGCGGCGCGGGCGACCACGCGAGGCCACGCGTCATGAACGCGGCGAGCGGGTCGCCGTCGATCGGCTCGTGCCGGAACGACTCGAGCAGCGAGAGGAAGAGCTGCTCGGACGGGTAGGGGCCGCGGTACGTCAGGCGATCTCCGCCGTGCTCGAGCGCGAGCGATGCGAGGAGATTCAGGATGGCGGTGCCGGCACCTCGCGGGAGCCGTGCGGGCTCGGCCAGCGCCGGGATCGTCGCGACGCGGCCGTACTCGACCGCCTCGAACACCGTGATGGCGCGCGCGCCAGCGACGCCGGGTCTGGTACCGGCCCATACCCGGTCGGACGACCCCCAGGGGGCGTCACTCGCGGCCCGAGGCTCGATCGTCACCCACGAGCCATCCGGGATCCGGAGGGCAGCCTCGGCGAGGGTCGTGTCCCCGCGCCACACGAGCGCCGCGAGGGCCGTCCCGTGGCGGTCGATCTCGAGAGCCCGGACGGGGTGCTGAGCGACGGGAACGAAGACCACCACCGTTCCGTGCGCGAGGCGGCGAACGGCAACCCCGCCGTGCGCGAGCCCATCGAGGACGAACCGGCGCGCCGCGGGCGTCAGGACGTCGGCCGCCGCGCTCGCGAGCCACGCGCGCACCCGGGCGGTCTCGCCGGCCTCCACGGGCCGGATGATACAATGCGGGCCACGTCGATGCCGTTCACGCCGTCACGTCCTCGATCACTCCACGCTCCGGGTCCATGAGCCGCGACCGGCTCGCCTGGACGTCCGCGCTCGAGCTCACGCGCATGATCCGTGCGAAGGAGGTCACCGCCCTGGAGGTGACCGACGCCGTCCTCGAGCGCATCGAAGCGGTGAACGCGGCGCTGAACGCCTTCTGCCTGGTCACGACGGACGCCGCCCGGGCCGCGGCCCGCGAGGCGGACATCGCGGTGATGAAGGGCGAGCCGCTCGGTCTCCTCCACGGCGTCCCGATCTCCATCAAGGACGTGATCTTCACGCGGGGGATTCGCACGACCGCCGGGTCCCGGCTCTTCGCCCAGACGATCCCGACCGAGGACTCGCTCGCGGTGGCCCGGCTGCGTGTCGCCGGGGCCGTGCTGCTCGGCAAGACCAACACGCCGGAGCTGGGGCACAAGGCGCTGACCGACAACCCGCTCTTCGGCGCGACGCGCAACCCGTGGAATCGCGAGCTGACGCCGGGCGGATCCACGGGTGGCGGCGCGGCGGCGGTCGCCAGCGGCCTCGGACCGCTCGCGCTCGGCACCGACGGCGGCGGCTCGGTCCGCATCCCCGCCGCGTTCTGCGGCGTCTTCGGGTTCAAGCCGTCGTATGGACGGGTGCCGCAGCATCCCGCGTTCCCCGGGTGGGAGCACGTGTCGCACATCGGCCCGATCGCGCGCGCGGTCCGCGACGCGGCGGCGATGCTGGACGCGATCGCTGGCGACGACGCGCGCGACCGTGAGTCGCTGCCGGACGAGGCCGGCTCGTACCTCGAGGCGTGCGATGCCGGCGTCGAGGGGCTCCACGTGGCGTGGACGCCGGACCTCGGCTACGCGCGCGTGGACCCGGTCGTGCGGACGCTGTGCGAGGACGCGGCCGCGGAGTTCGAGTCGCTCGGCTGCTACGTCGAGGTCGTGACGCCCGACTGGGACAATCCCGAGGCGGACTTCTCGATGATGGTCTCGGCGCAGTTCCACGCGGCCTGGGGCGACGAGGTCGACCGCAACGAGGCGCTCATGGACCCGAGCCTCGTGAAGTTCGTGCGTCGCGGCGCCGCGGTGACGGCCCGCGACTACCTCAAGGCGCGCACGCGCGTCGAGCAGTACTGGCTCGAGGTCCGTCGGTTCCTGGAGCGGTTCGACCTGCTGCTCACGCCAACGGCCGCCGTGCTGCCGTTCGCGCTCGGTGCGCCGGTGCCGCGCGACATCGACGGCGAGCGGGTGTCCGTCCTCGGATGGATGCCGTTCACGTACCCGTTCAACTTGACGGGCCAGCCCGCGGCGAGCGTGCCGGCAGGCTGGACCGAGGACGGCCTCCCCGTGGGGTTGCAGATCGTCGGTCAGCGCCGAGCGGACCGCACGGTGCTCGGGGCGGCCGC
Source organism: Candidatus Rokuibacteriota bacterium (assembly GCA_016184125.1). Classification (GTDB taxonomy): domain Bacteria; phylum Methylomirabilota; class Methylomirabilia; order Rokubacteriales; family CSP1-6; genus AR8. The sequence continues at coordinate 19,468 of JACPDG010000062.1, forward strand.
GGCGTACGAGGCGGCGCGTCCGTGGATCGATCGGCGCCCTGCCGTTTGAGATCATGGGGGGCTATCGATGCCCCCCAAACCCCCCGACGCTCGGACACGGCCCGGGGGGTGCGCGGACGCACCCGTGGAACCCGGGACGGCCCTCGAGACTCCGATTCTTCCACGGGCCCTGACGCGCCGCGCGGGGGCGTCCGAGACGGACGCCTGACGCGGTGACCGACCGCGCCCGCTGGGCACTCGTCACGCTGGTGCTGGCCGCGATGCTCGGGCTCGTGGTCTGGCTCGTCGTGACCGATGCCCCGGTGGTCGGCTTCGTCGCGCGGCTCTACCGCGACAAGGCGTTCCTGAGAGACACGGTCGCCGCGTGGGGCTGGCTGGCGCCGCTCGTGTTCATCGTGATCCAGGCGCTGCAGGTCATCATCTCTCCCGTGCCGGGCGAGATCACCGGTCCCGTCGGCGGCGCCCTCTTCGGCACGCTGTGGGGCGTCGTCTACTCGACGATCGGGCTCACGATCGGCACGCTCGTCTGCTTCGGGACCGGTCGGCTGTGGGGCGAGCCGCTCGTGAGGCCGTGGCTCAGCGAGCACCACTGGAACCGGATGAACTTCGTCATCGAGGCCGAGGGCGCGATCCTCTGCTTCATCCTGTACCTCATCCCCGGCTTCCCGAAGGACATCGTCTCGTATCTCTTCGGCATCAGCCCGATGCCGTTCTGGGTCTTCGCGGTCGTCTCGACGCTCGGCCGCATCCCCGGCACCTGGATCTCCTCGTACTTCGGCGCGCACGTCGCCGAGCAGCAGTACATCTACGCGATCGCGTTCATCGCGGTCATCGCCGCGGTCTGCCTGCCGCTCTACTACTACCGGGAACGCATCATCCGCCGCTGCAGACGCCACGGCGGTCGCCACCAGCGCGAGGGCGCGCGAGGCGTCGACCGCGTGAAACGGCTTGACGGCCGTGGCAAGGCCTCGTAGAGTGTCGGGCACGTCAATGGGCACGATCCACCGGCGCCACGGCTTCTTCGGCTTCTGGTTCTACTTCGCCGGGGTCTGCCCACCGGCTCTCCGCATGTAACCGACGGGAGCCGCGGGCGGACCGAAAGCCCGCGGCGCCATGATGATCCAAGGCCGCGGGCCACATGGTCCGCGGCCTTTTTTTAACCGACGCCGCGAGGCCGGATCGATCGTGGGTGGCCCTGGGGCCACCGGGCGTGGCTCCGTCCGGCGACAGTGGCGTCCAAATGGGAGGGCGAGATGATCATCGTGCTGAAAGCGGGAGCGTCGGACGCCGAGGTGGACCATGTGTGCCGCCGGATCGAGGCGATGGGCTACCGCGCCCACACGATCCGCGGCGAGCTCAGGACCGTCGTGGGCGCGGTGGGCGACGACCGCGGTAAGGAGCGCCTGCGCTCGCTGGAGTCGGTCGAGTGCGTCGAGGCGGTGACGCCGATCCTCCAGCCGTTCAAGCTGGCGAGCCGCGAGGTGCGGCGCGAGAACACGCGCATCCCGGTGGACGGCGTCGTCATCGGCGGCGAGCAGATCGTGGTCATGGCCGGGCCGTGCTCGGTGGAGTCGCGCGACCAGGTGCTCGAGATCGCGGCGAAGGTCAAGTCGAGCGGCGCGCACGTCCTGCGTGGTGGCGCGTTCAAGCCCCGCACGTCGCCGTACTCCTTCCAGGGGCTCGAGGAGGAGGGCCTCAAGTACCTCGCGGAGGCCAGGCGCGAGACGGGGCTGCCGGTCGTCACGGAGGTCATGGAGCCCGAGAAGGTCGAGGTCGTCGCCGAGCACGCGGACATCCTCCAGATCGGCGCGCGCAACGTGCAGAACTACTCGCTGCTTCGCCGCGTCGCGGAGGCGCGCAAGCCGGTGCTGCTCAAGCGCGGCATGTCGACGACGATCCAGGAGTGGCTGCTCTCCGCGGAGTACGTGCTGGCGGGCGGCAACCCGCACGTCATCCTCTGCGAGCGGGGGATCAGGACGTTCGAGACGACGACGCGGTTCACGCTCGATCTGAATGCGATTCCGGTCGTCAAGAAGCTCACGCACCTGCCCGTGGTGGTCGATCCGAGCCACGGCACGGGGCACTGGGAGTACGTGGAGTCGCTCGCGATGGCGGGAGTCGCGGCCGGCGCCGACGGGCTCATCATCGAGGTGCACCCCCGGCCGGAGGAGGCGCTCTCGGACGGGCCACAGTCGCTCAAGCCCGACCGGTTCGCCACGCTCATGACGCGCCTCGCGCGCGTCGCGGCCGCGGTGGACCGAAGCGTCTGACCTTCACATGGGGGGCCCCGACATGGCCCCCCATACCCCCCAACGCTCGCAACCGGCCCGGGGGACCCGGGCCGGTGCTCGACATGGCGCTCGGCCGGCCCCGACATGGCCCCCCATACCCCCCAACGCTCGCAACCGGCCCGGGGGACCCGGGCCGGTGCTCGACATGGCGCTCGGCCGAGTCGCCCGCGATGCTACTCAGACCCCCATGAAGACAGAGCCCGTGGACGAACCCGATCGTCGAGCCGCGCCCCGGGTTTCCCGGGGCGAGTGCGAGCGCTTGGGGGGTATGGGGGGCTTCGATAGTCCCCCCATGAAGATAGTTGTCTATAATCAAATCCGGCATGGCTTCCGGGCTCAGCGGCGCCGGCCAGCGTCGCCTCCACATCGCGCTCGCCCTCTCGCTCGCGGTCCACGTGCTGACCGCCGTCGCTATCTCGTACTGGCAGGTGCCGATGCTCCGCAACCCGGTGCGGCGGGGCGAGCCGATGATGGTCGAGCTCCAGGGGCCGGACGCGCTTGCGCCAGCCGGCAATCCGGCGCTCCACGAGCCTCCGGGACCGCCGCAACCGCGGACCCCGCCCACGCGACCTCCACGGGCCGCACGACCGCGTCCTGCCGTCCGTCCGCCCGCGCCGGCTCCGAGAGTCACCGCTCCGCCCGCTGCGCCGCCAGCACCGAGAGCGACCAGGCAGCCTGCTGCACCGCCAGCTTCGAAAGCGACCACGCCGCCCCTTCCCGCTCCCGAGCTGCCGGTGCCGAAGCCGCCGCGCGTGGCGAGCGCTCCGCCGCCTCCCGTCGCGGACGCTCGGCAGCCCGAGCCTCTCGCAGCGTCCGAGCCCGCTCCACGGCCGGCAGAGCGAGCGCCGGAGCCTGCTCGACCGGCTGCGGGGAACGAGACGGCCGGCCGGTCGTCGCCGTCGACTCCTGGCGGCGCGGAAGGCCCACGGGTCGCGAGCGTTCCGCCGGGCGACGCGGGCTCTGGTGGGGCGGGGCGTGGAGCAGCGCCCGCCGCGCCGGATATCCGGAGCCTCCTGCGCGCAAGGCCCGGGGGTGGCGGTGGCGGGCGCGGCGGCGGCTGGGGCGGCATCGAGGGCGAACCGATCCCGCTCGACTCCGCGGACCCGAAGTTCAACGAGTACCTCGACCGCGTGCGCCGGCTCATCAAGGCGAACTGGGGCTACCCGTGCGTGAAGAACGCGAGCACACGCGAGTGCGAGTACAAGAGCGCGACGCTCGTGGTCGCCTTCGGGATCCTGAAGAACGGGCAGCTCCAGGTCGTCGAGGTGCGCCGGTCGTCCGGCCTGCCGATCTACGATGACTACGCGGTGAACGCGATCAAGCTCGCGTCCCCGTTTCCGGAGGTCCCGGCCGCCATGATGACGCGCGGCAGCGCCGGCCTGCCGATCATGGCGACCTTCAACTACGTTTCCGAGACCTCGCTCGTGAACCTGCTCCGCTGAAAAGCGCCGCGCGGCCGGGAGTTAGACAGCTTCGACGGCTTGACACCCCGAGAGACCCGCATGTAGCATTGGCGGTACTCTGAACAGGCTCGTAGCTCAGTGGGAGAGCGCCTCTCTGACGCAGAGGAGGTCGGCGGTTCGAAACCGCCCGAGCCTACCACTCGAGACGGAGCATCGGGCGGCCGAGATCGCCCGGTGCTCCCGTTGTTTTTAGGAGTTATGGCCGAGGCGCACGAAGAACGACATCTCCTCCTGTCCGGCGAGTTCGACTGCGACCCCGAGCCTCTCTCGACCCTCCGCCACTCCACCTCGCACGTCATGGCGCAAGCCGTGAAGCGCCTCTTCCCCGAGGTGAAGCTGGCGATCGGGCCCGCGATCGAGGACGGGTTCTACTACGACTTCGGGCGCTCGCAGCCGTTCACGCCGGAGGATCTCGCGCGCATCGAGGCCGTCATGCGCGAGATCGCGCGCGAGGGCCATCGCTTCGAGCGGATGGAGCTGCCCCGCGCGGAGGCGATCGCGTTCTTCCGCGAGCGCGGCGAACCCTTCAAGGCCGAGATCATCGAGGGCATCGCCGACGACCGTGTCTCGCTCTACCGGCAAGGCGAGTTCGTCGACCTCTGCCGCGGGCCGCACGTCGCCTCGACGGCGGAGATCCGCGCGTTCAAGCTGCTCTCGTCGTCGGGCGCGTACTGGCGCGGCGACGAGAAGAACCCGATGCTCCAGCGCATCTACGGGACGTCGTGGCTCGCGCAGGAGGACCTCGATCGGTACCTGTGGCGCCTCGAGGAAGCGAAGAAGCGCGACCATCGCAAGCTCGGCCGCGACCTCGATCTTTTCGACTTCTTCGACGTCGCCCCGGGCGCGCCGTTCTGGCTGCCGAACGGGATGGTGCTGGTGCGGGAGCTCGAGAAGTTCGCCCGCGAGTCGCTCGATGCCCGCGGGTACCAGGAGATCTCGACGCCGCTGCTCGTGAACAAGCGGCTCTGGGTGGAGTCGGGGCACTGGGAGCACTACCAGGACAACATGTTCAAGGTGGAGGTCGAGGACGAGCTCTTCAGCCTCAAGCCGATGAACTGCCCGGAGTCCGCGCTCGTCTACCGGCGCTCGCTGCGCTCGTATCGCGACCTGCCGCTCAGGTTCTCCGAGATGGGCCGCTGCCACCGGAACGAGCGCTCGGGCACGCTCACGGGCCTCGTGCGCGTCAGACAGTTCACGCAGGACGACGCGCACATCTACGTCCGTCCCGATCAGCTCCAGGACGAGATCACGCAGCTCCTCGAGCTGGTGCAGGAGTGGTACAAGGTCTTCACCCTCACGGCGACCTTCAAGCTCTCCACGCGCCCCGAGAAGCGGCTCGGGACCGAGGAGCAGTGGGACACGGCGGAGAAGGCGCTCCACGAGGCGCTGCGCGCCAACGGGCTCGCCTACTCGGTGAACCCTGGCGACGCCGCGTTCTACGGGCCGAAGGTCGACATCGACGTGCAGGACGTGCTCGGCCGGGCCTGGCAGGTCGCGACGATCCAGGTCGACCTCACGATGCTGCCCGAGCGGTTCCAGCTCGAGTACATCGACACGGATGGGCAACCCAAGCGCCCGGTGGCGATCCACCGCGCGATCTTCGGCTCGTACGAGCGCTTCATCGGCATCCTGACGGAGCACTTCGCGGGCGCGTTCCCGACGTGGCTCGCGCCCGTCCAGGCGCGCGTGCTGCCGATCAGCCAGAAGCACGAGGAGTACGCGCGCCAGGTGTGGGAGCGCCTGCGGGGCGCCCGCATCCGCGCCGAGCTCGACCATCGCAACGAGAAGCTCGGCTACCGTATCCGCGACGCGCAGGTGCGCAAGGTCCCGTACATGCTGGTGGTCGGGGAGCGCGAGCGCCAGCAGGGGGCGGTGAGCCTCCGGCACCGCACGGAGGAAGACCTCGGCGCGATCCCGCTCGAGCGGGTGCTGGCCGACCTGGCGCGCGAGATCTCGTCGCGCGCCGCGACCCTCACCGTGGGCCGTTCGTGATCGGGCGGTCCGCCTGCGCGCGCCTGGCGAGCGCGCCGAGGCACGAACCGGGGCGCCGGCAACCTCTGACGTCCCCGAGGGAGGTCCGCGCGCACCGCGCGCTCGCGTCCCGGGGGCGCCGGGCCTAGCGAGGAGCACCGCACATCAGTCAAGCCAAGGAGATCCGCATCAACGAGGGGATCCGGGTTCGCGAGGTCCGCGTGGTCAGCGCGGACGGCGAACAGCTCGGCATCATGCCGATCCAGGAGGCGCTGGAGACCGCGCGCCAGAGGGAGCTCGACCTCGTCGAGGTCGCGCCCGACGCGCAGCCGCCCGTGTGCCGCATCATGGACTTCGGCAAGTACAAGTACACGCAGTCCCGGCGGCTCAAGGAAGCGCGCAAGAAGCAGACGACGATCCAGCTCAAGGAAGTCAAGATGGGCCCCAAGACGGAGAAGCACGACTTCGAGTTCAAGCTCAAGCACGTGCGGCGCTTCCTCGAGGAGGGGCACAAGGCGAAGGTCACCGTCCGCTTCAAGGGCCGGGAGATGGCGCACACCGAGCTCGGGTGGAAGATGCTCCAGAAGATGGTGGAGGCGGTCCAGGACATCGCGACCGTCGAGAACAACCCGCGGATGGAAGGGCGCATGCTGAACATCGTGCTGAGCCCGCGGGTTCGTTGATCATGGGGGGACTGTGATCATGGGGGGACTACCGAAGCCCCCCAAGCCCCCCATGGCGGCTCGGAAACGGCCCGGGAGACCCGGGCCGCTCCTCGACCACCGGCTGTGAGTTCGCGGTTCCAGGAGAACGACCCATGCCGAAGATGAAGACGAAGCGCGCCGCGGCCAAGCGCCTGAAGAAGACCGGTTCGGGCAAGCTGCGCCGCGCCGGCGCCTGGAAGCAGCACAAGCTCGAGCACAAGTCGCCCAAGCGGAAGCGTAGGCTGCGCGCGGGGAAGCCGATCGCGAAGGCCGATCAGAAGCGTCTGCGCGAGCTGGTGCCTTACCTGTAGGGCGGCGGCTCGCGAGGCTCACGAGGGAGGAACGACGTCATGCCACGGGCGAAGGGTGGATTCAAGACGCGCCGCCGGCGCAAGAAGATCCTCAAGCAGGCGAAGGGCTACTTCGGTGGACGCCGGCGTCTGTACAAGTCCGCCAACGAGACGGTGCTCCGTGCGGGCGCGTTCGCGTACCGGGATCGCAAGGCCAAGAAGCGCGAGATGCGCTCGCTCTGGATCGTCCGGCTGAATGCGGCCTGCCGCGGCCTCGGCCTGACCTACTCGCGGTTCATGGTGGGCCTCAAGAAGGCCGGCATCGGGCTGGACCGCAAGGTGCTGGCCGAGCTCGCCGTGACCGATCCGAAGGCGTTCGCCAAGCTCGCGGAGACCGCGCGGGCGCAGATCTGACATCATGGGGGGACTACCGAAGCCCCCCAAACCCCCCGCGCTCGCACGCGCCCCGGGGGACCCGGGGCGCGGCTCGACACCGGATTCGTTCAGGGGCTCTGACATCATGGGGGGACTACCGAAGCCCCCCACACTCGTACGAAGGGGGCTCGCGCCCCCCTCGTGCTCCCCCGGCCCCGCGCTCGGAGCCGGCCCGGGGGGGGTGCGCGGACGCACCCGTGGTGCGCGGACGCACCCGTGGAACCCGGGCCGGCCCTCGGGAATCGGCTTCGTTCATGGGCTCTGACACCATGCACCCGCGCGTCGACGCGATCGTGCGCGAGGCGCGGGCCGCCGTTCTCGCCGCGCGGACCGCTGCGGATCTCGAGCAGATCCGTGTCCGCTTCCTGGGACGTCAGGGCGCGCTGACGCAGCTGCTGCGCTCGCTCGGGACGCTGTCCCCCGAGGAGCGTCCGCGTGTCGGCGCCGCGGCCAACGAGGCGAAGCGTGAGCTCGAGCAGTTGCTCGAGGCGCGCCAGGCCGAGGCGGTCGAGGCGGAGCGTCGCGCCCAGCGGGAGCGCGAGCGCCCGGACCTCACGCTGCCGGGCCGCCGGCCGCCCGCCGGCGCCGTGCATCCACTCACGCGCGTCCAGGACGAGATCGTGGAGATCTTCGCCGGGCTCGGGTTCTCCGTGGCGGAAGGGCCGGAGATCGAGACCGACTACTACAACTTCGAGGCGCTGAACTTCCCGGTGGACCATCCTGCGCGCGACATGCAGGACACGTTCTTCCTGCCCGGTGCCCTGCTCCTGCGCACGCACACCTCTCCGGTGCAGATCCGCACGATGCAGGCCGAGCGCCCGCCCGTGCGCGTGATCTGCCCCGGCAGGGTCTACCGGCGCGATGCGGACATCACCCACTCGCCGATGTTCAATCAGGTCGAGGGGCTCGCCGTCGACCGCCAGACGTCCATGGCGGACCTCAAGGCGACGCTCGAGCTCTTCGCGCGCGAGATGTTCGGCGCGCGCTCGCGGATCCGCTTCCGGCCGTCGTTCTTCCCGTTCACCGAGCCGTCGGCCGAGGTGGACGTGCTGTGCTTCCTCTGCGGCGGCGAGGGCTGCCGGGTCTGCAAGCAGTCGGGGTGGCTCGAGATCCTGGGCTCCGGCATGGTGCACCCCGGCGTGCTGCGCAACGTCGGCTACGATCCCGAGGAGGTGATCGGCTGGGCGTTCGGCATGGGGATCGAGCGGATCGCGATGCTCAAGTACGGCATCGACGACATCCGGCTCTTCTTCGAGAACGACGTCCGCTTCCTGAGGCAGTTCGCGTGAAGATCCCGTACGGCTGGATCCGCGACTTCGTCGCGCTCGAGCGCTCCGCCGCCGAGGCGGCGGACCGGCTCACGAACGCCGGCATCGAGGTCGGCAGCGTGACGCCGATCGCGCCCGATCTCCGGGGCGTGGTCATCGGCGAGATCGAGGCCATCGAGCGCGAGCTCGGCGAGAGTCACGGTCACCGCCTGGTCCTCTGCCGCGTCTCGGCCGGCCGCGAGCGGTTCTCGGTCGTGAGCGGCGCGCCGAACACGCGGGCCGGCGTCCGTGCCGCGTTCGCGCCGCCGGGTGCCGTGCTGCCGGGCAACCGGCAGATCGGGATCGCGAAGATCCGGGGCGTCGAGTCGCAGGGCATGCTGTGCTCCGAGCGGGAGCTCGGCCTCGGCGAGGAGCACGAGGCGGGTCTGCTCACGCTCGAGGCCGGCGCTCCGCTCGGCCGGGATCTCGTCGAGCACCTCGGCCTCGACGACCATGTGCTCGAGATCGAGATCACGCCGAACCGGCCGGACTGCCTGTCGGTCGTCGGTGTCGCGCGCGAGCTGGCCGCGCTCACGGGCGCGCGCTTCTCGTACCCGGCACTCGAGCTGAAGGAGTCGGACGAGGCGGTGGAGGCGCTCGCGCGCGTGCGCATCGAGGCCCCGGACCTCTGCCACCGCTTCACGGCCCGCGTGATCAGCGGCGTGCGCGTGGCGCCGTCGCCGGCGTGGATGGCGGCCCGCCTGCGCGCCTCGGGGCTCAGACCGATCGCGAACGTCATCGACATCACGAACTACGTGATGTGGGAGCTCGGGCAGCCGCTCCACGCGTTCGACTGGGCGGCGGTGACGGACCACACGATCGTCGTGCGCCGCGCGGGCGACGGCGAGCGGATCGTCACGCTGGACGGTCAGGACCGCACGCTCGACGGCTCGATGCTCGTGATCGCCGACCCCGCGCGCGCCGTCGGGATCGCCGGGGTGATGGGCGGCGCGAACACCGAGGTGAGCACCAGGACGACGCGCGTGCTCCTCGAGGCGGCGTACTTCCTGCCCGCGTCCATCCGCCGGACGTCGGCCGCGCTCGGTCTCAAGAGCGACGCCGCGTACCGGTTCGAGCGCGGCGCCGACCTCGAGGGGCTGGCCGACGCGAGCGCCCGCGCGGCGCAGCTCATGGCGCAGGTGGCGGGTGGCGTGGTCGCCCGCGGCGTGATCGACGCCTGGCCCCGGCCGCGCACGCCGGTCCGCATCGGGCTCCGCATGAGCCGGATCGAGCGGCTCATCGGGGCGGCGCCCGAGCGTGGCGAGGTGCGCCGGATCCTGGACGGGCTCGGGCTTCCCGCCCGCGACGGCGGCCCGGACCTCGAGGTCGAGGTGCCGAGCTTCCGCCGCGACGTCGCGATGGAGGACGATCTCGTCGAGGAGGTGATCCGCGTCTGGGGGTACGACCGGATCCCGTCCGTGCTCGTCGACCGTCCAACCAGCGTGGTGCACCAGCCCATGAGCCTGCGCCAGGAGCGGACCGTGCGTCACGTGTTGACCGGGGCGGGGCTGCTCGAGGCGACGACGTACAGCTTCGGCGATCCGGGACGGTCGGAGGCGCTCCGCTCGCCGGTCGATCCCGAGCCGATCGCGCTCGTGAACCCGCTCAGCCAGGACGCGGCGCTGCTGCGGGCGCATCCCCTCGAGGGCCTGCTCGGCGCCGTGGCGGTGAACGTCCGGCGCCAGCAGCCGAACGTGCGGCTGTTCGAGATCGGCCGGACGTACGCGCGCGCCGATGGCGCGACGCGGGAGCCTCGCTGGGTCGCGATCGCGCTGGCGGGCGCCAGGACCGAGCCCGCGTGGTACGCCGAGCGCGCGGCCATCGACGTCTACGACGCCAAGGGGCTCGCGGAGCTGGTCGTGAGCGCGTTCGGCATCGAGACGCGTCCGGGCGCCGGCCGGCTCGGCGGGTTCGAGCCGGATGCGCACGGCGCCCTGGCCGCCCCCGACGGCGCCGTCGTCGCGGAGTTCGGGGAGGTCGCGACCGGGGTCCGCGAGCGCTTCGGGATCGAGCTGCCGGTGTACGGCGCGGCCGTGTCGCTCGACGCGCTCGCCGCGGTGCCCGTCGCCCCCCGGCGATACCGGCCGCTGCCGCGGTTCCCGGCGGTGCAGCGCGACCTCGCGTTCGTCGTCGAGGACCGAGCGCTGACCGCCGGACAGCTCGAGGCCGAGATCCGCGCCGCGGCCGGACCGCTGCTGCGGTCGCTCGCCGTCTTCGACGTCTTCCGCATGCCGGACGGGCGGCGCAGCCTGGCCTGGCGGCTGACCTTCCAGGCCGACGACCGCACCCTGACCGATGACGAAGTGAACCGCATTCAGGACGGCGTCGCGCGCGCGCTCTCGGCGCGCTTCGCCGTCGTGCATCGAGGGACGTGATGACCGACGGTGTCACCGAGCGGCTGGCCCAGCTGGAAGAAGCCGTGCGTCGCGCGAGCGAGGCGCTGGTGAAGCTCAGAGACGAGAACGGAACGCTCCGGCGCGAGGTCGACCGGCTGCAGGAGGAGCGCCGGCAGTCCATCGCGCAGATCGACGCCATCCTGAAGGACATCGCGAAGCTCGACCTCGGGTGAGGACCGCGTGAGCGCGTCAGCCGAAGGCGGCGGGGCGGGCCCGGCGGCCCGCGTCGAGCTGAGGCTGCTCGGGCAGACGCTTGCCCTCCGGACGCAGGCGCCGCCGGACTACCTGAGATCGCTGGCCGCGTACATCGAGGAGCGTGTCGGGACGATCCACCGCTCCGGCGTCAGGGACGCCACGACCGCGTTGTTGCTCGCCGCGCTCGACATCGCCGACGAGCTGTTCCGCGCGCGGGAGGACCACGCCCGCGGCGAGCAGGACGTCCGCGCACGCATCGACAGCCTGGTCGCGCTGCTCGAGAGCGCCTCGCGCGACACGACTTGACGAGGGGCCCGGATCCCGGGTACACAGGGATCGGTCCCTGCGCTGCGCGTGATGTCGGGGGAAGGTTTCAACCTCGTTTACTGAACGGGAGCCACCAGCGAGGGTGGTGAGCCAGCCCCTCTCCGAAGGGGACGCCTGAAGCTCTCGCAGCACGGCCCCCACCTGGCGACGCCAGGTTCGAAACACCGCGGCACACGGCAGGGGTGGGGACCTCTACCGCTCGCGACCTGCCGGATTTGCGTGCCCTTCCGTTGACTCGCCGCGAGGCAGCCCCCTATACTTGTCAAATCCGTCAGGATTTTCCGCTCACTGGCTCAGAGTGTCGCTCTCCCGGTGAGCGTCAACGACCTTCGACCCGAGAGGGCGAATGATGATCTTTGAAGCGATCGGTCTGGCCTTGGGCGCCGCCGTCGCGTTCGCCGCCGGCTTCCTCGCTCAGAAGTGGCTCGTCGACAAGAAGATCGGGGGTGCGACCCAGACGGCCGGGCGCATCGTCGCCGAGGCGCAGCGCGAGGCCGAGGCCCGGCAGAGGGCGGCCGAGCTGGAGGCGAAGGAGCAGAGCCTCCGGCTGCGCGGCGAGTTCGAGCAGGAAGTCAGGCGGCGCGAGCGCGAAATCGAGCACATCGAGCAGCGGGTGATCGCCAAGGAGGAGCAGCTCGCCCGGAGGATCGAGGACCTGGACCGCCGGCTGACCGAGCTGACGACCCGGGACCGCGACCTGCAGAACCGCGAGAAGCGCATCGGCGAGAAGGAAGGCCGGCTCGCGCACGCCGCCGAGGAGCAGCGCCGCAAGCTGGAGGCCATCGCCGGCATGACCGCCGAGGAGGCCAAGCGGCAGCTGCTCGCCGGCATGGAGGAGGAGGCGCAGCGCGAGGCCGCGCTCGTCGCCATGCGGCTCGAGGAGGAGGCGCGCGAGACGGCCCACGTGAAGGCCCGCGAGGTGCTCGCGACGACCATCCAGCGGCTGGCGCCCGACTACACCGTCGAGACGGCCGTCTCCGTCGTGGACCTGCCCTCCGACGACATGAAGGGCCGGATCATCGGCCGCGAGGGCCGGAACATCCGGGCGCTCGAGCTCCACACCGGGGTCGACCTGATCGTCGACGACACCCCCGAAGCGGTCCTCATCTCCGCCTACGATCCGTACCGCCGCGAGATCGCGCGCCGGGCGCTCCAGACCCTCATCGCGGACGGGCGCATCCACCCCGCGCGGATCGAGGAGGTCGTGGAGAAGGTCAAGCGGGAGATGGACCAGCACCTGCGCGAGGAGGGCGAGCGCGCGTGCTTCGAGGTCGGGGTGCACGGGCTCCACCCGGAGCTGATGAAGCTCGTGGGCCGCATGCGGTACCGGACGTCGTACGGCCAGAACTGCCTGCAGCACTCGAAAGAGGTGGCGTGGCTCGCCGGCATGATGGCCGCCGAGATCCGGGCGGACGTGAAGCTCGCGAAGCGCATGGGGCTCCTGCACGACATCGGCAAGGCGCTCACGCACGAGCAGGAGGGCAGCCACCCCGAGCTCTCCTACCAGGTCCTGACGAAGTACAACGAGAGCCGGCAGGTCGTGAACGCGGCGCTCTGCGGCCACGAGAACGTCGAGCCGGAGACCATCGAGGCCGTCCTCGTCGAGGCGGCGGACGGGATCTCGGCCGCGCGGCCCGGCGCCAGGCGCGACGTCCTGGAGAGCTACATCAAGCGCCTCGCGAAGCTCGAGGAGATCGCGCTCAGCTACAAGGGCGTGGAGATGTGCTACGCCATCCAGGCGGGTCGCGAGCTGCGGGTGATCACGAAGTCGGACATCGTCTCCGACTTCGACGCCCACCAGCTCGCGAAGGCGATCTCGAAGCGGATCGAGGCCGAGATGCAGTACCCCGGCCACATCAAGGTGGTCGTCATCCGGGAGACGCGCGCGGTCGAGGTCGCGAAGTAGTCGCCGATGCGTGTCCTCATGGTCGGCGACGTGTACGGCGAGCCGGGGCGGACCGCGCTCGCCAAGCTCCTGCCGAAGATCAAGCGCGAGTACGAGATCGATCTCACCGTCGTGAACGTCGAGAACGCCGCGGGCGGCTTTGGCGTGACCGCGGCGCTCGGCAGGTGGTTCCTCGATCAGGGCGTCGACGTGATGACGTCCGGGAACCACATCTGGGACAAGAAGGAGGTCGTCGAGTACATCACGAAGGAGAATCTGCTCCTGAGGCCCGCGAACTTCCCGGTCGGCACGCCGGGCACCGGGTACATCACGGTGAAGAGCGGGCCGCACCGCGTCGGGGTCATCAACCTGATGGGGCGGGTCTTCATGCTCCCGATCGACTGCCCGTTCCGGAAGGCGGACGAGATCATCACGGAGCTCAGCAAGGACACCCGGATCATCCTCGTCGACATGCACGCCGAGGCCACGAGCGAATCGCTCGCGATGGGCTGGTACCTCGATGGCCGCGTGACCGCCGTCGTCGGCACGCACCGCCACGTGCAGACGGCCGACGAGCGGGTGCTGCCCGGGGGCACGGCGTACATCACCGATCTGGGGCTCACCGGTCCGACCGACGGCGTCATCGGGGTCGACCGCAACCAGATCGTCCAGCGGTTCCTGACGCAGATGCCGATCAAGTTCGAGACCGCGAAGGGACCGGCGGCGCTGTCCGGCGCCGTCATCACGGTCGATCCCGAGACCGGCCGCGCCTCCGGCATCACACGGCTGCGACTGCCCGCGTGATCCTCGACGGCAAGGCAGTCGCGCAGAAGGTGCTGGACGAGGTCCGCGCCGGCGTGGTGCGCCTCAAGGAGACCCGAGGCATCACGCCCGGTCTCGCGGCGGTCCTGATCGGTGAGGACCCGGCGTCGAAGGTCTACGTCGGATCGAAGAAGCGGATGGCGGCCTCGCTCGGGCTCGCGTCGCCGGACTACCTGTTCCCGGAGGGCCTCGCGCAGCGCGAGCTGCTCGACCTCGTCGACCGCCTGAATGCGGACCCGGCGGTGCACGGCATCCTCGTCCAGCTGCCGCTGCCGAAGACGCTCGACGAGGACGAGGTGATGGCGCGGATCGCGCCCGCGAAGGACGTGGACGGCTTGACGCCGACCAGCCTCGGTCGGCTGCTCGCCGGAGCGCCCGGGATGGTCCCGTGCACGCCGGCCGGATGCCTGGAGATCCTCGACCACTACGGCGCGGAGCTGAAGGGGGCCGAGGCGGTCGTGATCGGCCGGTCGCGGCTCGTCGGCAAGCCGCTCGCGCAGCTGCTGCTGGCGCGCCACGCCACCGTCACGATGTGCCATACACGAACGCGGGATCTCGCCTTCCACACCCGGCGTGCGGACTTCCTGTGCGTCGCCGCCGGTCGTGCCGGCGTCGTCACCGGTGACATGGTGAAGCCGGGCGCGTGGGTCATCGACGTCGGGGTCAACCGCCGTGCCGACGGCACGCTGACCGGCGACGTGGACTTTCCCTCGGTCAGCCAGCGCGCGCACGCGGTGACGCCGGTGCCCGGCGGCGTCGGCCCCATGACCATCGCGATGCTCATGAAGAACACCCTGCTGGCCGCGGAGCGCCAGGGCCGCACGCAGTGAGCCAACGCAGGGTTCTCACCGTCTCCGAGCTCTCCCAGCAGCTACGCGAGGCCCTCGAGCAACGGTTTCCCGCGGTCTGGGTCGAGGGCGAGATCTCGAACTTCAAGGTCTACGGCTCCGGCCACGCGTACTTCACGCTGAAGGACGCGCAGGCGCAGGTGCGCGCCGTGCTCTTCCGCAACCGCACGCGCCGCATCCGCTTCGAGCCGAGGGACGGGCAGCACGTGCTCGCGTTCGGCGCGATCGAGGTGTACGCGCAGCGCGGCGAGTACCAGCTCGTCGTCGAGCTGCTCGAGCCGCGCGGACTCGGCGCGCTCCAGCTCGCGTACGAGCAGCTCAAGTCGCGTCTGGCGGCCGAAGGGCTCTTCGATCAGGGCCGCAAGCGCCCGCTGCCGCGGTTCCCGCGCACGATCGGGATCGTCACCTCCCCGAGCGGCGCCGCGATCCGCGACATGCTGCGCGTCATCGGCCGGCGGTTCGGCGAGCTCCACATCGTGATCGCGCCGGCGCGCGTGCAGGGCGAGGGCGCGGCGGAGGAGATCGCGCGGGGGATCGCGGATCTCAACCGGCTGCCCGGCGTCGACGTGATCATCGTGGGGCGGGGCGGCGGTTCGCTGGAGGACCTGTGGGCCTTCAACGAGGAGGTCGTCGCGCGCGCGATCGTCGCCTCGAAGGCGCCCATCATCTCCGCGGTCGGGCACGAGGTCGACGTGACCATCTCGGACTTCGTCGCTGACCTGCGCGCGCCGACGCCATCGGCCGCCGCCGAGCTCGTCGTGCGCGAGAAGCAGGCGCTCGTCGAGACGGTCCACGACCTCACCGCCCGGCTCGAGCGCGCGATGCGGCGCAGGCTCGACCGCGAGCGGCAGCACCTGGGGCAGCTCGCCAGCCGGCGCGTCCTGACGGACCCGGCGCGGCCGTTGCGCGACTGGCAGCGCCGCCTGGACGATGCGACCGCGCGCCTCGGACGCGCGATCCACGCCCGCCTGCGCGACGCGGGCCACCGCTCCACGGCAGCGGCTGTCGGTCTCAGGCGCGGCGGCCTGTTGACGCGGCTCGCCGGCCAGCGGCGCCAGCTGGACGAGCTCGACCGGCGGCTGCGTGCCGGCGTGCGGGCGCGGCTCGAGCGCGACCGCCATCGGCTCCGCGCGCTCGCCGGCCGGCTCGACTCGCTGTCGCCGCTCGCCGTGCTGGCGCGCGGCTACAGCCTCGCCCGCCTCGAGAACGGCGACATCGTGAGGGATGCGCGGCAGGCGCCGCCCGGCTCGCGCGTCGACGTCCTGCTGTCCGAGGGACGTCTCGCGTGCCGTGTCGAGAGCGCGACCGAGCACGACGTCAGACCGCACGTCGAGGACGTGGCATGAACGAGCCGAAGACCGACCTGAAGTTCGAGGAGTGCCTCGAGCGACTCGAGCAGATCGTGCACGCGCTCGAGGCCGGCAACCTCCCGCTGGAGGAGTCGCTGCGCGTGTTCGAGGAAGGCGTGGCGCTCGCTCGTCACTGCGGCCGCTACCTCGAAGAGGCCGAGCGCCGTGTCGAGCTGCTCGTCAAGGACGAGGCCGGCAACCTCGCGGCGCGTCCGTTCCGGCCCCCGGCCGAGGAGGGTCAGTGACCTTCGACCTGCCGGCGTATCTCGCCGAGCGCAAGCGTCTGGTCGACGAGGCCCTCGACCGCGCCCTCCCTGCGGAGAACGTCCCGCCGCCGACGGTGCATCGCGCCATGCGGTACAGCGTGATGGCGGGCGGCAAGCGCCTGCGCCCGATCCTCGTCATCGCGGGCGCCGAGGCGGTCGGCGCGACCGCGGACGTCGTGATGCCGACCGCGTGCGCGCTCGAGATGATCCACACGTACTCGCTCGTCCACGACGACCTGCCGGCCATGGACGACGACGACTACCGGCGCGGGCGGCTCACCAACCACAAGGTCTTCGGCGACGCGATCGCGATCCTCGCCGGCGACGCGCTGCTGACGCTCGCGTTCCGCGCGATCGCGGACAACGGCGCGCTCGTTCGCGACCCGGCGGTGGTGTGTCGCGTCGTGGCGGACCTCGCCGACGCGGCCGGGACGCTCGGCATGGTCGGCGGGCAGGTGGTCGACATCGAGTCCGAGGGCTGCGAGGTCGGCGCGGACACGCTCGACTACATCCACACGCACAAGACGGCCGCGCTGATCCGCGCGTCCCTCCGCGCGGGCGCGATGCTCGGCGGCGCCTCGGCGTCCCAGCTCGCGGCCGTGACCACCGCCGGCGACTGTCTGGGCCTGGCGTTCCAGATCGTCGATGATATCCTCGACGTCGAAGGCAATCTCGCCGAGCTCGGCAAGACGGCCGGCAGCGATGAGCGGAAGAAGAAGGTGACCTACCCGGCCTTCCACGGCATCGAAGCGTCACGACGTCGCGCCCGTGAGCTCGTCGACCAGGCGCGCGCCGCGCTCGACCCGCTCGGGTCCCCTGCCGATCCCATCAAGGCCCTCTGCCGGTTCGTCCTCGAACGGAGGTCCTGACGTGTCCGCGATCACCGGCGTCTATGCGCGCGAGGTCATCGACTCCCGCGGTCACCCGACCGTCGAGGTGGAAGTGCAGCTCGAGTCCGGCGCGTGGGGTCGCGCCGCGGTCCCGTCCGGCGCGTCCACCGGCAAGCGCGAGGCGCTCGAGCTCCGCGACGGCGACACCCAGCGGTACCGGGGCAAGGGCGTGCAGCAGGCCGTCCGGAACGTCGAGGAGAACATCGCGCCCGAGATCGAGGGCATGGAGGCGACGGAGCAAGCCGCCGTCGACCAGGCGCTCCTGGAGCTGGACGGCACGCCGAACAAGTCGACCCTCGGCGCGAACGCCATCCTCGGCGTCTCGCTCGCCGTCGCGCGCGCCGCGGCCGACGACGTCGGGCTGCCGCTCTACGCGTACCTGGGCGGTGTCGGCGCGCGCCTGCTGCCGGTGCCGCAGCTGAACGTGCTGAACGGTGGCGCACACGCCGACAACGGCCTCGACTTCCAGGAGTTCATGCTGGTCCCGGCCGGCGCGGAGAACTTCGCCGGGGCCCTGCGCATGGGCGTGGAGATCTTCCACACGCTCCGGGATCTGCTCAAGGCGAAGAACCTCTCGACCGGCGTCGGCGACGAGGGCGGCTTCGCGCCCGCGCTCGGGTCCAACACCGCCGCGCTCGACCTCTTCATGGAGGCGACCGAGCGCGCCGGCTATCGTCCCGGCGAGGACGTCTTCCTGGCCCTCGACGTGGCGGCCAGCGAGTTCGCGGAGCCCGGTGGGCGCTATCGGCTCGGCCGCGAGGGCGTCGTGAGGGACAGCGACGAGATGATCCGGCTCTACGAGACGCTCGTCGAGCGCTATCCGATCGTCTCGATCGAGGACGGCCTCGGCGAGGACGACTGGGCCGGCTGGGGCGCGATCACGCGACGGCTCGGCGCCCGCGTGCAGCTCGTGGGCGACGACCTCTTCGTCACCAACCCCGCGATCATCCAGCAGGGCATCAAGAACGGCATCGCCAACGCCGTCCTCGTGAAGGTCAACCAGATCGGCACGCTCACGGAAACGATGGAGGCCATCGAGCTCGCGAAGCGCGCCGGGTACGGCACGATCATCTCCCACCGGTCGGGCGAGACCGAGGACACGTTCGTCGCCGACCTCGCCGTCGCCGTCAACGCCGGCCAGATCAAGACCGGGTCCGTCGCGCGCGGTGAGCGGACCGCGAAGTACAACCAGCTGCTGCGCATCGAGGAAGAGCTCGGCAACGCGGCCTCGTGGCCGGGCCGCGCCATCTACACGCGTCTCGGGCGATGAGCGTCGCCGCGAGCCCGCTGCCGCCGCGTCTCGTCGTGAGCGCGGTGGTGGTCCTCCTGCTCGGAGGCCTGGCGGTCGGCGGCAGCGGCATGATGCGGGTCCGGGAGATGCAGCGCGAGCTCGAGGCGCTGGAGCACGACATCGTGCGGCTGCGCGCCGAGACGCGGCGGCTCAACCAGACGGTCGAGAAGCTCCGGCACGATCCCGCGTACATCGAGCAGCTCGCCCGTGAGACGCTCGGCCTCGTCCGCCCGGGCGAGACCGTGTTGAAGTTCCCGTCCCGGCCGCCGTCGAAGTAGCCGGGAGCCGGCATGGAGCTCGTCTGGCTCTGGCTGTTTGCCGTCACCATGGCCGCGAACTTCCGCGCGGCCTTCAAGCTCTTCGTCGACTGGCGCGGCATGCTGACCACCGTCCGGTTCGTCGAGGACGCCTACGCCCGGCTCGAGTCCCTGCCGGACGAGGGCGCGCTCGAGCACCCGGACGCGCCCGTCTTCCTGCACGTCGTGCCGGCCTACGAGGAGCCGGAGATCGCGGACACGCTCCGCGCGCTGCTGTCGTCCCGCTACCCGCACGCGAAGCTGCACGTCGTCGTCGTGACCAAGGAGGCGGAGGACCTGGCGCCGCACCCGCTGATGGAGGCGCCCACGTCCGAGCTCGTGCGCCGCTTCCAGCTCGAGCTGCCGGCCTACCTGCAGAAGATGCTGTCGCTCCTCGTCATGCCGGGTCCTGGCCGCAAGGCCGAGCAGCTCAACTGGGCACTGCGCCCGGACGTGCTGCGTGCGCTGCTCGGTCCCGGCTGCGATCCCGCGCACGTCTACGTGGGCGTGAGCGATGCGGACTCGGTGCCGGACCCGAACGTCTACGCGTGGATCGCGGACGACGTCCTCGCGGCCGGCGGCAGCCTCGCGTACCAGGGCGTGACGCTCTCCCTCAAGAACTTCCACCGCCTCGACGAGCGCGCCCGCGTCTGCGCGATCCAGCAGTCGTCGATCTTCGTGCGCGTCTCGATCGCGCGCCTCATCAGCGAGACGAAGCGCGTCGCGTGGTTCGCGCGGTGGCGGGGGCGCGCGCCGCGGACTGCGGCGCTGATCAGGCCGCTCTTCGACCTCGGCTTCCGCCGCTCGCAGATCTGCCTCGGCCACAACCAGTTCGTGCGCCTCGACACGCTCACCTCGCTCGGCGGCTTCCCGACGAGCGGCGCGACGGAGGACTCCACGATCGGCTACGCGCTCGGCGCGCGCGGCATTCTCATGGCCGCGATGCCGATGCTCGAGCTGAACGATCTCCCCGAGACCGGGGACAAGATGGTTCGCCAGAACGCGCGCTGGTACAAGGGCGTGCTCGACGACGTCTCGTTCCTGTGGCGCACCTGGCGGGAACGTCCCACCGCGTACAACCTCGCCCAGCTCGCTCGGCACCTCGGCAACAAGGTGATCGAGTGGCCGATCGCCGCCGTCGTGTACCCGATCGTCGGCTTCCTCGGCTGGCACCTCGCGTACCGCTTCTCGGATCACCCGGTCCTGTTCGTGCTCGGCATCGCGTTCCCGTCGATCTCGCTCGGCATGTCGATCTGGGTGGGCGGCGTCGTGACGCAGGAGCTCATGGAAGCGCTGATACCGTACTGCCCGCGCGAGGTCGACGTCAGGCGTCGCACCTGGCGCGCGAAGTTCTACGGCATCTTCCGCTGCCAGACCTACTGGCTGCTCGCGACGCGGGGCGCGTGGCGCGTGATCGCCGCGCTCGCCCGCGACGGCCGGTTCGAGCCGGCGAAGACCGACCGCGTGGCGCGGCGATGAGCGACGGGCGCACGTCGCAGCCTCAGGCCGCCGCGGCCTCTCCCGGATGGGGAGGCCTCGCGCGCCTGCTCGGCATGAAGCCGGGTGAGCTCGCCGACGGCCGCTGCTCGGTCAGCCTTCGTGTCGGTCCCGAGCACACGAACCCGTACGGCGCCGTGCACGGCGGCGTGGTGTACTCCCTCGTCGACACGGCGATGGGCGGCGCGATGGTGTCGCGGCTGAACCCGAACGAGCGGTGCGCGACGCTCGAGGTCAAGATCAACTACCTCGCGCCGGTGGCGGCGGGCGAGCTGCGCGCCGAGGCGCGGCTCGTGGAGCGCACGAGCCGCATCGGGGTGCTCGAGGCGCGCGTCCACGCCGACAGCCGGTTGATCGCGCTGGCGACGGGCACGTTCTACATCCAGGGCCCGACGCCGAGCGCGCCCGGCGTTTGACAGCCTTCGGCGCGTCGGGTATCTTGAGTGGGTCACCGCGGGGTGGAGCAGCCCGGTAGCTCGTTGGGCTCATAACCCAAAGGTCGCTGGTTCAAATCCAGCCCCCGCAACCATTTCGGATCAAGGGGTTAGCGCTCACCGCGCTAGCCCCTTCGCCGTTTCTGCTCCCATTTTGCACCCGCTACGCTGCGTCAACCGCGCGGCTGAGCATCGCGTCAACGCGCTCGGCCTCCCGCGAGCAGCCCGTCCCAGACACCGACGCCTGGACTTGTCGATGAAGAGCTGGCAGCAGCGCGCGTCCGGCTCGGCCGGCCCGGCGTCGAGCGCCACCGGCTGGCGGGCACGTCGACGGCCGTCGGCATTCTTGGCGCGAAGCGCGCCTCGGCGCGCGCCGCGCCCGGCGCGCCGCGCGGCCCTCAGCGCCGCCGGCGGACCAGCCCGTGCGCGTGCAGCACGCGACGCACGGTCGAGTACGACGGCCTCCCGCCGAGCCGCGCGTCCTCCTCGACCCGCACCGCCAGATTGTCGGCGTGGAGCTGCGCGCTCCAGCTCGGATGCTCGTCGTACTGCGCGCGGAGCACGCGCGTGAGCAGGTCGCTGATGGCCCGGCGCCGGCCGTGATCCTTGCGGACCTTGCGCCGCAGGACGCCGACCGGGTCGGCGCGTTCGCGCTTGGCCTGGTACAACCAGCGCTCGATGGTCGAGAACGCAAAGCGCGCCGGCTCCGCGGTGCTGGGGTGGCGCCACGGCTGACCGGCGAGCGCGGTGAGCGCTGCCTTCAGCGTGCCGGGTGCGGGGGGTGCGGCCAGGAGCGGCCCGACGACCGCGAAGCGCAGCTGCGCCCAGCGATCAGGGCTCCGCCCTTGGCCATGGTCGTGGGTCATGGCCGTCCTCCTTGTCTCGGCGACCGCGAGGCCGCTCTGAGGGTCGGCGACAGCTCTACACGGCGAGGGGGGCGGCGCTCAACGCGCATCCTCTGCGGGCCGGCGTCGACCCTCGAAAAGCGCGGCGCCGTTGGACGCGGTCGTCGTCGGCACCACGAACCGCAGGAGCGCGACGAGCGGCTCCCAGCTGTCGCCGGCAAAGCGCCGCACCAGCGAGTCCGGCAACGCGGTCGTCGGCACGGGCGGCACGAAGCGCCCCCGCGTCGCCGTCCACCACCGGCTCTCGGCAAAGGTGTCGCGCCACCACTGCCGCCACCGTGCGAGCGTCCGGGCGTCGACCCCGAGGAGCTCGCGCAGGTATGCCGCGCGCGTGCGCGTCGGCCCGTGGCGCAGCGCGGTCGCCAGCACGACGACGGCGCCGAGGTAGATCTTGCGGCCGAGAAAACGCACCGAGGGCGGCGTCCGCCGCTTCCGGCAGCCCTCGATGGCGCAGCAGAAGCTGTGGCGGCGGTCGTACGCCGCCGGCAACCCGGCGGGACCGCCGCGGGGCTTGCGCGGGAAGCGCGCACTGTGCAGCACGTCGCCGCAGACGCGGCACCCGGCCTGCCGGGTCGTCTCGGCCAGGTCCGCGTCGATCCGCGCCAGCACCTCGTAGAGTCTCGTGTCGGCCAGCCAGGTCAGGTACAAGAGAGGGACTCCTCCATGGAGCGAGCGGATGATGAGCACGATCGGACGCAATGAGCCCTGCCCCTGCGGCAGCGGCAAGAAATATAAGCGCTGTTGCCTGCACGAACACGAAGCGGCGGCCGCCGAGCGCGCCGCGACCGCAGCGGCGCAGGCGGCCGCCCAGTCGCTGGCGCCACCCGGGTTCGCCTGGGAGGACGACGACGGTCTCGATGAGGCATCGAACCGTGTCGTCGATCTCGTGCACGACGGACAGCTCGACGAGGCCGAACAGGCCGCCCGGGATCTCCTCGTCCGCTACCCCGACGTCCACGACGGCTTCGAACGGCTCGCCATGGTCTACGAGGCGCGCGGCGACCGCACGCAGGCCGTCGAGTACTACCGCAAGGCGCTCCGACCGGCCATCGCTGAGCGTGATCGGGGAACCGGGGGATCGCCCTCAAAAAGCGTGCTCACGCTGAGCTCCGGAAAGGAACCGCATGAAACTCACGATCTGGCTGATGCTCGGGTCGTCCAACAGCGCCATCGTCGAGTTCATGATCCCCGAGGCGGGCCAGTACATCATGGTGGATCATCACTTCGCCAATGCCTCGCAGGGCGCCGTCGGCCTCCTCGACGCGACCGGCAAGGCGGCTGCCACGCCCGACCTCGAGCATCACAACATCCCGGCCGTTGCCGCAACGCCCACCGATCCGGATGCGGTGAAGGGGCAGCTCGAGTTCCAGAGCAAGTGTCTGGCGTGCCACTCCATCGGCGGGGGCAAGAAGCTCGGACCGGATCTCGCGGGCGTTACCAAGCGGCGCACCGAGCGGTGGCTCACCGCGTGGCTCAAGGCGCCGGACAGGATGCTTCAGTCCGACGCGGATGCCAAGCAGACAGATGCTCAAGGAATACAACAATCTCCCGATGCCCAATCAGAATCTCAGCGACGCCGAGATCCGGCAGTACATCAAGTACTTCAAGTGGGCGGACGAGCAGCCGGCCGGCTCGCTCGCATCGGGCGGAGCAGGGCACTGACGACGTGATGACCACTCACGCGAGCGACTCGACGGACCGGCGCTCTTGGCGCCGGAGTCTCCCACCGCGCAAGTAATGCCAGCGTCGGAATGCTCGATCCCCCGCCGTGCGCGGCGCCGCCGCTCCAGGGGTTGCGTGGCCAAGGCCAACGATCTATATTGATCGAGGAGTGGCGAAGAGGCGTCCCAAGACCACGCGCCGCCGCCCGGGCCTCAGCGGAGGACGCAAGCGGGTTCTCGTGGTCTTGTTCGTCCCGAGTGTCGAGCGCGATGGAATGACGGCCATTGACCAGCCCCGCTGGGTCGATGGGGCCTTGGAGATGTTCGGGCGCGTCTTCGGCGGCGCAACGGCCTACCCGAAGGCACAGGGCATCTGGCGCGATGATGAACGAGGCGGTGCACTCGTGAAGGACGAGCCGGTCGTCGTGCACTGCTACACGACGCCTGCCGACATCGAAGACGCGAGCAACCTCGCCGAGCTCGGAGCGTTCTGTCGGAGAATGGGTCATAACGCTCGCCAAGGAGAGATCGGCTTGGTGGTCGGCGATGAATACTTCGCCATCCGAGACTTCGCAGAGGAGTAGACGATAAAAAGGCAACTCGACATGGACAAGATCGCCAGGGGGCTCGGCGCCGAGCGCCAGGGCAAGGTGTCCGCGACGGGCGGCTACTTCGGCGCAATGCAGCTACTCGCGGACGTCGAAGCTAGATTCCGCGTACCGGCGCGCGGCGGGCGGCCGACGGATCCTCGGTGGACGGAACGGCGACTCGTCCCCCTCGCACCAGAAACACTCGAGCGTCTGGAGAAGATCACGTCCAGGGTGCGCGCGCACGGGGGAGTGAACGTCGAACCGATGCAGCTCGCTGCGCTGCTACTCGAGAAGACGGCGAGGCATCTCAGCGAGGCTGAAGCCGAGCAGCTCGTCCGGCCGCGGCGACGAGCGAGCCGGTGAGCGAGGCACGACGCCCGCGGGCAGACCTCGTGCGCATCGAGACGCGGCCCGCGGAGATCTTGCGCGGTCGTCGAGAAGCATTGCGAGTGCAGGGCGACAGGAAGCTCCGGCGAAGGTTGATTCGTCGATGCGCCTTTGCGTCAGTGCTCGGATGTCTGATCAGGACGAGATCCGGAGTTATCGCCGGTGGCGAGGGAGCAAGGGGGGTCGCTGATGCGTACGGCGACGGCAAGGAAGGGCAGGATTCCGAAGTTCCGTAGCGACCAGGAAGAGCGTGACTTCTGGGCGCGTCACAGCGTGGAGGAGTTTGCCGAGGATCTGCAGGACCTCGACGTCGCCATTCGTCCCCCCCGCACGGAACAGATTGCGGTCCGTCTCTACAAGGAGGATTTGCAGGCTCTTCGTTCTCTCGCGGCCCAGCGCGGCATCGGACACACGACCTTGGCGAGAAGTGTCCTCGAGGGATGGCTCGCGCAGTCGCGCGGGAAGAGCAGAGCGGTGCGTCGCCGGCAGCCTCGCCGATCGGCGTAACGCTGTAAGGCTCCCTTCCCGGGGCGGCTCTCGTTCATCGCGCCAATGTCCCGCGATCGGATTCCCGAGCGGCTTCAGGTCTGGATCGACGCGCGCACGCGGCATCACCTCTCCGACGCCCACGTGCAGATGGCGCGCGAGCTCGGCCTGAACCCGAAGAAGCTCGGCAAGCTCGACAACCACCAGCAGGAACGCTGAGCATCGCGTCAACGCGCTCGGCCTCCCGCGAGCAGCCCGTCCCAGACACCGACGCCTGGACTTGTCGATGAAGAGCTGGCAGCAGCGCGCGTCCGAAGACGACACTGGCGCGCGCGTACATCGCGCGGTCTCGAAGCCGGGCCACCATCTTCGATCTGGAGAACGCGGCGGACCTCGCGAGGCTCGCCGACCCGTCGCTGACACTCCAATCGCTGCGCGGACTGGTCGTCCTCGACGAAATCCACCGACGTCCCGAGCTGTTCCCTGTGTTGCGAGTGCTCGCGGATCGGCCCGCGTCCGAGACGCGGTTCCTCGTGCTCGGGGGCGCCTCACCCGAGCTTCTGCGTCAGACGTCCGAATCGCTGGCCGGCCGGATCGCCTACTACGAACTGCCAGGCTTCACGCTGGACGAAGTCGGGGCGGCGGAGATCGACGATCTGTGGCTCCGTGGCGATTTCCGCGATCGCTCCTCGCCGACTCGGACAGGGCCAGCGCGGCATGGCGACGCGACTTCATCCGGACCTTCCTCGAGCGCGAGCTGCCCCAATTCGGGGTGGCGATTCCAGCGGCGACTCTGGGGCGGTTCTGGTCGATGCTGGCCCACGACCACGGCCAGATCTGGAGTTCATCGGAGTTCGCCCGGTCCTTCGGGGTCGCGCACACGACCGTTCGGCGGTACCTGGACCTGCTGACGTCGACGTTCGTCGTGCGGCAACTGCCCCCGTGGAGCGAGAACCTCGGCAAGCGCCAGGTCAGGGCGCCGAAGGTGTACCTCGCGGACAGCGGCCTGCTCCATACGCTGCTCGGGGTGGAGAACAGCGAAGGCCTGGAAGTTCATCCGAAGGTGGGGGCTTCCTGGGAAGGGTTCATGCTCAGCACCGTGGTGCACGTGCTCGGCGCGCATCCCGAGCAGTGCTACTTCTGGGCGACGCACGCGGGAGCCGAGCTCGATCTCCTGATCGTTGCCGGCCAGCGCCGGCTCGGGTTCGAGTTCAAACGCACGAGCGCGCCGGACGTCACCAAGTCAATGCGGGTGGCGCTCGAGGATCTGAAGCTCGCCCGGCTCGAGGTGGTGCACGCCGGCTCCGAGACGTTTCCGATGGCGACGAACGTGCGAGCCGTCGCCGCGACACGCCTGTTGCGGGATATCGAGCCGCTGCCGTTCGGGCGCTGGGCTGGTCTCACCGCCCGCCGGCGACGGCCGGCGGGCGGCGGCCGATCCGGCGCCCGGCGCCGCGCGTAGGTTCCGAGCCATGTCCCGGAGGCGGATGCCCGAGAGGCTGCAGGTCTGGATCGACGCGCGCAAGCGGCATCACCTCTCTCACGCGCAGGTGCAGATGGCGCGTGAGCTCGGCATGAACCCGAAGAAGCTCGGCGAGCTCGACGACCACCGTCAGGAACCGTGGAAGCTGCCGCTCCCGGAGTTCATCGAGCACCTGTACGTCAAACGGTTCGGCAAGCGACGTCCGGACCTCGTCGTGTCGATCGAGGAACGGGCCCGCAAGGAGGAGGACAAGAAGGCGCTCAAGCGTGAGATGAAACGCCGGCGCGCTGTTGGCGATGTCCAGACCTACAATGAAACGCTGACGAACTTCGTGGGGACGCTGTCGTCTCGGAGGCTGGACGATTCGAAGCAGGGGTTCGCGGGACGCGGTGACGACCTCGGCGAAGAGCCATCATGGGAGAACGAAGGCGACCGGACGCAACGCACGGGCGGATGGGGTCAGCGGGACGTGAACGAAAGAGACCGATGAGCCGAGCCGGACGCGACGACGAGGACCCGGCCGAGCTGGACAAGCTGATCGAGGCGATCACCGTCGACGCCTCCAGCGACGATGAGAAGCTCTGGGCGTTTCGGCAGGCTTTCGAGGACGACGTCGTCCTGCCGTCCGACGGGTTTGTCATCGGCGAGCCGGTCTCTGTGATCGCGATCGACTACGACGGAAACGCGCGCCGCGGGCTGACGGCGCAGTGCCGCCGCGAGGACGGCTCCGAGCACGTCGTTGCGGTCTCCGATGTCGTGCTCGCACGGAGATCGAGCGGCGCGCGCCACGTCGCCGCCTATCGCAAGTGGCTCGGCATCGAGCCGTACCCTTCCGAGACTCCCGGGCCGGCGCGCCGCACACGCCACCACAAGGTCACGGCCGAGGACCTCGACCTGAGCGGGGGCGCGCCCGTCGAGCTGGTCGTGCTCGCGGTCAAGGAGCGCGCCGCGCGTTGCCGAGTGCTGGGAAGCGACCGGCGAATCACGCTGCGCGCGAGTGGGCTCTGGCACGCGGTGCCCGGCTGGATCGCGACGGTCAGGCCACGAAAACAGTGGAGCTATGCCGGCCATCCGTACCTTTCCGGAGAGATCGAGTCCACCCGGCTCGACGTGGGCGCTCTCGGCCTGGTGCCGCTGCGGCTCGAGGACAGCGGCACGTGGGATCCCCGCACGCACTACTGGGGCGAGGACGGCGAGCCGATCGAGGCGTGGGCTACGGCGATCATCGCTCGCGGCCCGCGTCCGGAGTTCGAGATGGAGCAGGTGCTGCCCGGCGGCGATCCCGACGATCCGTTCGCCGATCCCATCACCGAGTCCAACGATCTCAGGGACGCCGGCGAGCACGTGGAAGCGCACCGGATCTTGATGGAGCTCTGTGAGTCCGACCTGCGCTGCCTCGACGCCCATGCCCATCTCGGCAACGTCGTCTTCGATCACAATCCCGGGGATGCCATCCGCCACTACGAGGTCGGCCTGCGCATCGGAGAGCTGTCGCTGGGGGAGCGCTTCGAGGAAGTGCTGCTCTGGGGCCACGTCGACAACCGTCCATTCCTGCGCTGCATGCACGGGTACGCACTGTGTCTGTGGCGACTGGGGCGCGTCGACGAGGCGGAGCGCGTCTTCGAGAAGATGCTCTGGCTCAATCCATCCGACAACCAAGGCGTGCGATTCCTGCTCGAGGACGTCAGAGCCGGCAAGGCCTGGGCAGAGGACCGAGAGGAAGACCTGAAGCACGGAGCATCATGAGGCGCTTCACCATCGACGGTGGAATCCCGACGCTCGTCGCGGCGCTGTCCGAGCACATGAGCGCGGGCGAGCTCAAGAAGCTCGCCTCGCTCACCGGCGGCCCGATCCCAACCCGCAAGGCCAAGCATCTGGAGGGCGACGGACTGCGGGCCGCGTGGCAGAGTCTCGACGACCTGCAGAGGGCCGCGGTGGCGGAGGTCGTGCACTCGCCGGGCACGCAGGTCCAGGCGGACAGGTTCCAGGCCAAGTACGGGCGCGCACCGCACTGGGGCTCCCTCGACAGCTACCGCCGCGACGACCGTCCCGCCGCGCTTCACTTCTTCTTCTATGGCGGCGTCATGCCCGACGACCTGAAGGCGCGGCTTGCGGCCTTTGTGCCGCCTCCTGCCTCGGCGACGGTGAAGTCCCTCGCGGAGCTTCCGGCCGTGTACGAGCGGCCCTGGGAACGCTGGAATCCGACGACCAATCTTCACGCTGGTCTCCCGCGACACGCGCGAGGAGGACTTCGCCCATCGCCGCAAGCTATTTCTCACCGAGCAGGGCTACTCGTACCAGGTGCGGCTGGCGAACCCGATCGTCCCCCACCGCCGCTGAACGCCGGCGGCTGACCGAGTCTGCGCTGTGGTCAACGAAACCGCCGCTCCTGCGGGTGCCGCTCTCGGCGCTTACCCGACCACTTCCAAACTGAAGATGAGCGGCGTTCCGTTCTCGCGTACACTCAGTCGGGCCCCCGCAACCAATCGATCTTCGACACATCAAGGGCTTACGGCCGTGCGCCGCAAGCCCTTGATGCGTTTTCGGGTCCGGGTGTGCCCAAAGTGTGTCCGGCCGCGAGTCCGGGGTCAGCGCGGCCTGGTCCACGCCACGACGCACGCCGTCGAGCTTCCTGAAGCCCCGCTGGAGGCCCTGCTGCCCATCCAGTGCAAGCGCGCCGCGGCAGAGCCCTGTGCCCCCGCCGAAACCGGTGAGGAGCTGCAACACCTCCATCACCCCCTGGCTGGCGATGAGGCCATTCAGGCTCACCACCTGGGTCTCACCCTCGCGATTCTCGAAGTAGTTGCGGTCGGGCCCGCGGAGTTCGGCGGCGAGCTTCTCCCCCGAGAGGAAGCCGCAGCACCACATGCAGAAGCCCCCGGGGATGAGGGTGAGCACGTTCCCGCCGACCACGACGCGCGGCCGTCGGGATCCGGCTTCTCGATCGCTCGGATATTCACGCCCACATCCACGCAGGGGATCGCGAAGCGCCAGGCGAGCTCCTGGAGATCCGCCCGCGCGTGCAGGTTGTCGGCGCAGCCTACGATCACGTCGGCGCGCGTCAGCGCCGTGATCATGTTGGGCCCCGGCATGCGCTCCGGAGTTAATTCGCGTCGGGTGCCCATACCGATCCGCCTTATCGCCCGCCGGATCACCCGAGTCTTCCTCCGCCGAAACCACACGTCGGACGGCGTGAGCCCCACCAGGCGGTGGTGGTCGGTTTTCGAAGCATGATCGGCATCGACGAGGATGAGTTCTCCGACGCCTTGATATGCGAGCTGCTGAGCCAGCTGCTGACGGATGAAGCCGAGCAAATCGTGGGCCCCGTGCTCCTTCGAATCGGCCCGCCAGTCCACGATCGAGGCGCCGAGCCAGCTGCGCTCGCGGCGTGCCCCCGCGGGGGCCGTCCTCGCGGCAAAGTTCAGTAACTGAGAATGTTCACCGATAGTGAACGATTTGATATAGTGAACGCATGCCGCCCGAGTCGGAGATCGTGGCCCTGTGCCGGAGCCATCTCGAGGGCCTACCAGGGATCCGGAAGGCTACGATCCGCACGCCGATCCGCTTCACCGATTTCCCCTCGGCGGACCTCAGCCTTATCGTGGAGACCGACGTCGGTCAGTTCGCCTACTTCGGCGCCGTGAAACGGCGGCTGACACCCGCAAAACTCGACCACTGGCTTCTTCTCACCCTCGCACGAGTCCAGCGGCAGGCAGACGAACGTAAGCCGATTCTGTTCGCCGACTACGTCTCTCCGGCGAACGCTCAGCGCTTGAGAGAGGCCGATGTCGATTACGTGGATGCAGCGGGAAACCTGCTGATCCACAGACCACCGAAGCTCCACCTCCTCAAATCGGGCGCGCGGCCTCGAACGCTGCCGGAGTCACGGCCGGCCCGCCTCTTCATGCCAAGCGGTTTACAGGTCCTCTTCGTCCTCTTAGTCGAGCCGGCCGCTGCGGAGATGCCCTACCGCGAGCTCGCGGTCCAGAGTGGAGTCGCGCTCGGCTCGATCGCCGTCATCATGAACGAGCTCAAAGGGAAGGGGTATCTCACCCGCCGCCGCGCAGGGTCGCGGCTCGTCCGCCGCCGGGAGCTGCTCGAGCGATGGGTGTCCGGCTATAGTGAGCAGCTGCGGCCGAAACTCCTTCTCGGCGTCTTCGTTGCACGCGAAAAGGACGCCGGCGCGAACTGGCAGCACCTTCGCGACGTTCTCCGCGAGCGCGAGATCGAATCCGCAGTGACCGGCGGTCTCGCGGCCTACGAGTTGACGCACCACTACCGAGGAGAGGACCTCATCGCGTTCGTATCCGATTGGCCGAAGGGCGTCCTCGAGCAACTCCGCTGGCTACCATCGCCGACGGGGCCCATCACGCTCCTCCGACAGTTCTGTCCCGCGGTCAGGTGGTCGATGGGAGGCGAGCAGCAGGTCGCCCATCCGCTCCTGGTCTACGCTGAGCTGCTGCATTCCGGACGCGAACGTGAGCGCGAGACCGCTCGCATGATCTACGAACGCTACGTGGAGCGAATCGCGGCGGACGATGCCGATTGATCCCGCCGCTCTCGAGGCGCTACGCCTGCTCTTGGACGCCGCAGGTTCTGATCGTGTCGTAGTGATCGGCGCCTCAGTGCCCATCGTTCTCATAGACCTGCGTTACGGCTTGACCGGAGGTCGCGCGACACGGGATGTCGACGCGGTTGTGCGCGCGACGAGTTGGGAGGAATACGAAGAGTTGAAGCGGCGCCTGCTCGCCGTGGGCTTCCGGCAAGGGAGGGTGCCTCACCGACTCGAGTATGGACCTGCCGAGCTCGACCTTATCCCATACAGCAGAACTCTGGCACCAGGGGACGCCCTTGAATGGCCAGGCCAGGACCGAGTGATGAGCACGCTCGGCTTGGAGGAGGCCTTCGAATCAGCACACCCCGAGCGAGTTGGAGGCCTTGTCGTGCCGATCGCCTCAGTCGCGGCCTGCGTACTGCTGAAGTTCGTCGCTTACAACGACCGGCCTGCCGAGCGGGTTCGCGACCTGATCGACATCGTCCATTGCTTCGAGCTCTACGGCGACGAACCGGACGCCCGTCGTTACGAGATTGGTGAACAGGAAGTGGACGGAACTCCGGTTTCGTACGACGAGGCCGGCGCGCACCTGCTCGGTCAAGAGGTCGCGGCCCTCGCGCGTCGTGATTCTCTCACCGTGGTTCGCGCCGTGCTCGCTTCGGTCGACGACGAATACGCCAGACCCATCCAACAGATCCTCGCCGAGGAGCGGCGTCTCTTCGACGACGGGACGCGCCGACGCGCGCTCCGTAGGCTCTTTCGCGTGTTCTCCGCCAGCCTCGGGGATGCTGCCTAGAGTACGGTCTCCCATCTCACAGAAGGACATTCGAGCCAACGTATCCAGGCGGTGGAGACGACTACAGTGAGCGTCCGGTTGCCCCGTCGTGCCGATCTCCATGAAGCGATGCGGGAACTCGTGCTGCCGTTCGTGCAAGCGGTTCGCGAGGCTGGTCGCAGACCGGACGGCCATGCGCCGCAAGCCCTTGATGCGTTTTCGGGTCCGGGTGTGCCCAAAGTGTGTCCGGCCGCGAGTCCGGGGTCAGCGCGGCCTGGTCCACGCCACGACGCCTCCGGGGACCGCTCAGCGCGCCTAAGCGGTCGCGACGCCCGTTCGCACCTGGCAGGCGACCCAGTGCCCCGGCGAGACCTGCGTCAACTCCTGCTCGTTGCGGGAGCACGACGGCACCCGGATGGCGCAGCGCGTGTGGAACCGGCAGCCCGAGGGCGGGTTGATCGGGCTCGGCACGTCGCCCTCGAGGATGATGCGCTTGCGCTTGACCGTCGGGTCCGGGATGGGCACGGCGGAGAGGAGCGCCTCCGTGTAGGGATGCTTCGGGTTGGTGTAGAGGTCCTTGGCCAGCGCGATCTCGACGATCTTGCCGAGGTACATGACGGCAACGCGCGTCGAGATGTGCTCGACGACCGAGAGGTCGTGCGCGATGAAGAGGTACGTCAGCCCGAACTGGTGCTGCAGGTCCTCGAGCAGGTTGATGACCTGGGCCTGGACCGAGACGTCGAGGGCCGACACCGGCTCGTCACACACGATGAGCTTGGGGCTCACGGCAAGGGCGCGGGCGATCCCGATCCGCTGGCGCTGGCCGCCCGAGAACTCGTGCGGATAGCGGCGCAGGTGCTCGGACGAGAGGCCGACCGTCTCGAGGAGCTGGACCACGCGCTCCTCGCGCGCCTTCCGGTTCGGCGCGAGCTTGTGGATGACGAGCGCCTCGCCGATGATCGAGCCGACCGTCATGCGCGGGTTCAGCGACGCATACGGGTCCTGGAAGATGATCTGCATCTCCTTCCGGAGGCCCCGGAGCGACCGCTTGTCGAGCGTCGTGACGTTCCTGTCCTGGAACCAGACCTCGCCCGAGGTCGGCTCGATGAGCCGCAGGATCGACCGGCCGGTGGTCGACTTCCCGCAGCCCGACTCGCCGACGAGGCCGAGGGTCTCGCCCGGCAGGATGTCGAACGTGATGCCGTCGACGGCGTGCACGCGCGCGACCTCGCGGGAGAAGAGCCCGCCCCGGATCGGGAAGTACTTCGTGAGGTTCTTCACGCGGAGCAGAGGCTGCTGCATCGCCATGGCTGACCCCTAGTAGAGGAAGCAGGCCACCTTGTGGCCCGGCCGGACTTCCTTGAGTGGCGGTGTCTGCTCGAAATGCATGGGCTTGGCGAGGGCGCACCGCGGCGCGAAGCGGCACCCGGGCTTGATGTCGCCGCGGAGCGTTGGCACCGTCCCCGGGATCTGCTCGAGCCGGACCCTGCTGGTCGCCGCGAGGTCGATGCGCGGGATCGACCGGAGCAGGCCCTGCGTGTACGGGTGCAGCGGCTCCTTGAAGAGCTCCGTGACTTGCGCTTCCTCGACGACCTCCGCCGCGTACATCACGACCACGCGCTGCGCGGTCTCGGCGATGACCCCCATGTCGTGGGTGATCAGCATGATCGCCATGCCGAGCTTCGCCTTCAGCTCGTTGAGGAGCTCGAGGATCTGGGCCTGGATCGTCACGTCGAGCGCCGTCGTCGGCTCGTCGGCGATCAAGAGATTTGGGCTGCAGCTGAGCGCCATCGCGATCATCACGCGCTGCCGCATGCCGCCCGAGAGCTGGTGCGGGTACTCCTTCACGCGCCGCTCGGCGTTCGGGATGTGGACGATCCGCAGCATCTCGACGGTCTTGTCCATCGCGTCCCGGCGTCCGAGCCCCTCGTGCAGGCGGATCGCCTCGGCGATCTGCTCGCCGACGGTGAACACCGGGTTCAGCGAGGTCATGGGCTCCTGGAAGATCATGGAGATCTCTTTGCCCCGGATCTTCCGCATCTGCGCGGGCGGGAGCTTGAGGAGATCCTTGCCGTTGTACAGGATCTGGCCCTCGGTGATCCGGCCGGGCGGCTGGGGGATGAGGCGCATCACGCTGAGCGCGGTGACGCTCTTGCCGCAGCCCGACTCCCCGACGATGCCCAGCGTCTCGCCCTTGTGGATCGTGATGTCGATGCCGTCCACGGCGCGCACCACACCCTCGTCCGTGTAGAAGTGTGTCTTGAGCCCTTTGACCTCGAGGAGCGGTTCGGGCATGGGACCTCCCCTAAGCCTTCCAGCCGGCTGTGATCTCGCCGAGCGCCTCGATCGCGCACGCGATGTCGTCGGCGTCGACGTCCTTGTGGGTGACGCACCGGATCGCGGTGGGTCCGATGGAATGTACCCTGACCTTGCGCGCGGCGCATCCGGCCACGAGGGCCCTCGTCGCCTCCTCCGAGCCCGGCGGGTCGCCCGGGCGCTCCACGCGGAAGATCACGATGTTCGTCTGCACGCTCGCGAGGTCGACGGAGAGCCCGGGCATCTTCGCGACGGCGTCCGCCAGCATCCGCGCGTTCCGGTGATCCTCCGCGAGCCGATCGACCATCGTCTCGAGCGCGACGATGCCGGCCGCCGCGATGACGCCGGCCTGCCGCATGCCCCCGCCGAGCATCTTGCGCACGCGGCGCGCGCGCGCCACGAGGTCGGCGCTGCCGCACACGAGCGATCCGATGGGCGCGCCCAGGCCCTTCGAGAGACAGAACGTGACGGAGTCGACGTGACGCGTGAAGTCACTGGCCGGGCGGCCGAGCGCGACCGCCGCGTTGAAGAGGCGCGCCCCGTCGAGGTGGACGGGCACGCCGGCCGCGCGGGCGACCTCCGCGACCGCGGCGATCTCCTCCGGCGTGCAGCAGGTCCCGCCGTGGCGGTTGTGCGTGTTCTCGATGCACACGAGCCCCGTCACCGCGAGGTGGATGTTCGCGGGCCGGATCGCCTCGCGCACCTGCGCCGGCGTGAGGAAGCCCCGCGTGGTCTTGATCGGCCGCGTCTGGACGTTGCCGACGACCGCGGCCCCGCCGACCTCGTAGTTGAAGATGTGGCAGTCGGCGTCGAGCACGATCTCCTGGCCCGCCCGCGTCTGCGCCACCACGGACACGAGGTTGCCCTGCGTGCCGGAGGTCACGAGCAGGCCCGCGTCCTTGCCGAGGCGCCCGGCAGCCATCGACTCGAGCCGCTTGACGGTCGGGTCCTCTTCCCAGACGTCGTCGCCCACCTCGGCGCCGGCCATCGCCTCGCGCATCGCGGGTGTCGGGAGTGTCAGGGTGTCGGAGCGGAGGTCGACGATGTCGTGCACGGCCCTTCCCCTCATCGCTGGACGCGCAAGCGCTGGGCCGCCCGCCGCC
Organism: Candidatus Rokuibacteriota bacterium; assembly: GCA_016184125.1. GTDB lineage: Bacteria > Methylomirabilota > Methylomirabilia > Rokubacteriales > CSP1-6 > AR8. The sequence continues at coordinate 54,686 of JACPDG010000062.1, forward strand.
CGAACTCGGTGTGCCCGAACTCGCTCGCGAGGCGACGGAGCAGGCCGGACGCCTCCTGGGTCTTGCCTTCCCGGGCGTTGACCTCGGCGAGCAGCCAGAGTGCCTCGGGAACCACGAGCGCGCGCGGGTGTTCCCGCAGCACGAGCTCGAGCCGCTGCCGCGCGCCGGCCGTGTTGCCCTGGTTGAAGTAGTAGCTCGCGACCCAGACTTCCTTCTGCGCGAGCCGGCCGCGGCACACCTCGATCTTCGCGAGCGCGTCCGTCGCGTACCGGCTCTCCGGGAATTCCTTGACGAGCTTCCGGAACTGCTCCACGGCTTTCACCGTCAGCCCCTGGTCCTGCTCGACCGGCTTCATCTGGTCGTAGTAGCTCATCGCGAGCCGGTACTGGACCAAGTCCGCGATCTGGTGGCGCGGGTAGAACGACATGAACGTCTCGAATTCCGCGATCCCCTTGTCGAACTCGCCCTCGCGGTAGAACGCCTCGCCGATCAGGAAGCGCGCACGGGCCGCGAACGACGAGTTCGGATGTCGCTCGACGATCTTCTGGAACGCCTGGCGCGCGTCCTCGTACTGCCGGCGTTCCAGCTCCGCCTCGCCCCGCGCGTACAGCTCGTCGGCGGGCAGGATCGGGGTCGGTTGCGACCGGAACCAGCCGCACCCGCCCGTGATCAGGACGAGGCTGATCAGGGCGATTCGGATGAGGGACGGTGCCTGGGGCATCAAAACAGGACGTTACATATACCACAGATCCTTAAGCGAAAAACCTTTTGACTTCCCGTGGTCAGACCGGTATTAGGTGGAGACCCCCTGGTCAAACCCCGAGGAGGAGACCGTCATGGCGCTGCCACGCATGGTGCGGATCCGGCAGGCGTTCGCGCGCCCGCGCCTCGACGACATCCCGCGGGCCGTCCGCGCGGCGATCGGGCGCGCGTCGATCCCGGTCGGGCGCGGCGACACGGTCGCCGTCGGCGCGGGAAGCCGCGGCATCGCGAACATCGACGTCATCGTGAGGGCGACCGTCGACCACCTCCGTGACCTCGGCGCCCGGCCGTTCATCTTCCCGGCGATGGGCAGCCACGGCGGGGGCACCGCCGAGGGGCAGGTCTCGGTGCTCGAGCACTACGGCATCACCGAGCGGGCGATGGGCTGCCCGATCCGGGCCACGATGGACGTCATCCAGGTCGGCGAGGCGCTCGGCCTGCCCGTCTGGCTCGACCGGTTCGCCGCCGAGGCGGACGGCATCGCGCTCGTGAACCGGGTGAAGCCGCACACCGACTTCAAGGGGTCGATCGAGTCCGGGCTCTTCAAGATGATGACGATCGGCCTCGGCAAGTGGAAGGGCGCCATCCAGTACCACCGCGCGAACGTCACCCACGGCTACGAGAAGGTCATCACGTCCGTGGGGCGCGAGATGCTGGCGAAGGCAAAGATCGCCTGCGGCGTGGGCATCGTGGAGAACGCGTACGACGAGACCGCGCTCATCGAGGTCTTCAACGCCAAGGATCTGGAGGCGGGCGAGCGGCGGCTGCTCGCGCAGGCGCGCGAGTGGATGATGCGGCTGCCGTTCGACCGACTCGACGTGCTGATCGTCGAGCAGATGGGCAAGAACATCTCCGGCAGCGGCATGGATACCAACGTGATCGGCCGTCCGTCGAACCCGCACGAGCCGTTTCCCGCCACGCCGAAGATCCTGTGGATCGTCGCGCTCGACCTCACCGGCGACAGCTACGGCAACGCCGTCGGCATCGGGAACGCGGACTTCACCACGCGCCGTCTCGTCGACAAGATCGACATGAAGGCGACGCTCATCAACGCGATCACCGCCTGCGCGCCGGGCGGCGCCAAGGTCCCGGCGACCTACGAGACGGACCGCGAGGCGATCGAGACGGCGCTCGGCTGCATCGGCCTGACGCCTCCCGAGGCCGCCCGCGTGATCCGTATCAGGAGCACGCTCAAGCTGGGCGAGCTCGACGTGTCGGAAGCCTTTCTCGAGGAGGTCGCCGGGCGCAGCGACCTCACGCCGCTCACCGACCCCGCGCCGCTCGCGTTCGACGCGGCCGGGCGACTGCTCCCACACTGAAGGAGGTCTCAATGGCTCGAGTCCGAACGATCGCCGCGCTCGTCCTGGCCGCCGCCCTCGCGCTGGCCCTCTCGGTGCCTGCCGAGGCGCAGCAGAAGGCCACCCTGGTGTTCTCTTCCGGGCCGACGGGCGGCTCGTGGATCCCCATGGCCGGGGCCACCGCCGAGCTCGTGAAGAAGACGTTCCCGGAGATCGAGATCCAGGTCGAGCCGGGCGCGGCGCTCGTCAACATGGAGAAGATGCGGAACGACAAGGCCGACCTCGGCTGGTCGATGACCACCGTCCTCTACGACGCCCGGAACGGCAGGGGCCAGTGGACGGGCAAGCAGACGGACAGGCCGATGTACGTGGCGTCGTACTACCCGAACGTCTGGCAGCTCGTGGTGCCTGCTGACAGCGCCATCAAGAGCGTCAAGGACCTCAAGGGCAAGCCGGTGGCGCTGCCGGCCCGTGGCAACACCAGCCTGGCGGACGGCTGGGAGCACCTCCTCAAGGTGAACGGGATGAAGCTCGACGACCTGGGGCCGAAGAGCTACGGCCCGGTCGCCTCGAACGCCGAGACGATGAAGAACCGGCAGGCGCTCGCGGCCGGCTGGTTCACCACGGTCCCGGCGTCGTTCATCCTCGACCTCGGCTCCACGATGAAGCTGCGCATGATCCCCGTGGGCGACCAGGACTTCGCGAAGATCAAGGAGATCAACCCCGGGTTCGTGCGGCACGCGATCAAGGCCGGCACCTACGCCGAGCAGGGCATGCCGGACGCCATCCAGACCTTCCAGTCGCCCACGATCCTGATCGCCTCGTCGAAGGCGTCCGCCGACGCCGTCTACAAGATCACGAAGGCCATCGTGGAAGGTCGGGCGGACCTCGCCAACGTCACCAAGGCGATGCAGGGCGTGACCGCGCAGGACATGGCGCAGGACGTGGGGCTCCCGTACCATCCCGGCGCCGCCAAGTACTACAAGGAAAAGGGCCTCCTGAAGTAACGCGTGCGAAAGCTCTCCGGCGCGCGAGGCCTGATCGTCGGCGTGGTGGCGGCCGTCATGGCCGCCTACCACGTCTACGCCCGCCTGACTCCGTACGCGGCCGACCAGCAGGCCGGTCTCTACATCACGCTCGGCTTCAGCCTGGTCCTCGCGTTCTTCCTCTACCCGAGCCGGCCGGGCGCGACGCCGGAGCACGTGCCGTGGACCGACCTCGGCCTCGCCGCGCTCTCGCTCGGGTGCGTCGGCTACATGTTCGTGTTCTACGACTACGTCGTGAACCGCTTCCCGACCGCGCACCCGCTGAGCCCGGCCGACAAGCTCGTCGCCGTGCTCGGCATCCTGCTCGTGCTCGAGGCCACGCGGCGCAGCATCGGCGCCGCGCTCCCCATCGTGGCGATCTGCTTCATCGCCTACGCGGCCCTCGGGCCCTGGCTTCCGGGCGCGCTGCACTACCGGGGGCTCACGCTCGAGATCCTGCTCGACCAGACCTGGTTCACGACCGAGGGCGTCTTCGGCGTGCCCCTCGGCGTCGCCGGCTCGTACGTGATCCTGTTCATCGTCTTCGGCGCGTACCTCGAGAAATCCGGCGCCGGGCAGTTCTTCATGAGGTTCGCCAACGCGATCGCCGGCGGTTCCCGGGGCGGCCCCGGCAAGGTGTCTGTGGTGTCCTCGAGCATGTTCGGCACGATCTCCGGCTCCGCGGTCGCGAACGTGATGGTCGACGGCTGGCTCACCATCCCGATGATGAAGCGGACCGGCTTCAAGCCCGAAGCGGCCGCCGCGATCGAGGCGGTGGCGTCGACCGGCGGTCAGATCGTGCCTCCCGTCATGGGCGCGGCGGCGTTCGTCATGGCCGAGTTCCTGGGCTGGAGCTACGGCAAGCTGATGATCGCGGCCGCGATCCCGGCGCTCTTCTACTACGGCGCGCTGTTCGCGGCGATCCACTTCAACGCCGTCCGGAGCGGGCTGCGTGGGATCCCGAGGGAGGAGCTGCCTCGCCTGGGCGAGGTCATCCGGAGCGAGGGGCACCTCATCCTCCCCCTGCTGGTGATCTTCGGCCTGCTGCTCGAGGGCTTCACCGCGACGTACGCCGCGATCCTCTCTTCCGTGGTCGTCCTCTACTGCTGGCTCCTCGAGCACCGCGCGTGGCCCGTCGTCGCCGCGGGCGCCGTCATCTGGGTCACCACGGACGGCCGGCTCGCCGGCGCGCTGCTCGCGGCGGTCGCGCTGGTCGGCCTGGCGCTCGCGGCTGCGCGCCCCGGCGGGCCGGCGAGGATCCGGCGGCTCGTGCTCGAGGAGATCCCGATCGGCCTCAGGGACGGCGCCCAGCACACGGTGCCGGTGGCGATGGCGTGCGCGGCCGCGGGCGTCGTGATCGGCATCGTGCTGCAGACCGGGCTGGCGCTCAGGTTCACGAGCTTCCTGGTCGACCTCGCCGGCCAGCACCTGATACTCGCCCTGGTGATCACGATGATCGCCGGCATCGTCCTCGGCATGGGCATGCCCACGACGCCCGCCTACATCATGCAGGCGGCGCTCCTGATCCCCGCGATCATCAAGCTCGGTGTCCCGCCCATCGCGGCGCACATGTTCGCCTTCTACTTCTCGTGCCTGTCCGCGGTGACGCCGCCCGTCGCGCTCGCGGTCTACGCGGCCGCCTCGATCGGGCGCGCGAACCTCTGGGGCGCCGGCGTCCAGGCCGTGAAGTTCGCCGCGGCCGGGTTCATCGTCCCGTACTTCTTCGTGTACTCGCCGGCGCTGCTCTTCCAGGGCACGTGGGCGGACACCGTGACCGTGCTCGTCACCGGCACGATCGGCGTGATCTCGCTCGCTGCGGGCCTCGAAGGCCAGTTCCTGCGACCCGCGCGATGGTTCGAGCGCGTCCTCTTCATCGCCGCGGCGCTCTCGCTGATCGACTCTTCCATACGCACCGACCTGGTCGGTCTCGCGCTCCTCCTCGTCGGGCTGGGGCTCCAGAAGATGCGGCCCGCGGTCATCGCGCCAGGCCTCCCGGTGCCGGCTCCGGCCGAGCCCGGGACCCCGCGGCTATGAGCCGGCTCCAGGACCTCGTCCTCGCCTTGCTGTCCGCGGCGACGATCCTCGGCACGATCGCGTACGGAGTGCTGCGGCTCTACACGTCGTCCTGACGGGACGGCGAATCGAGGAGCGCGACGGGTTCCGCGGGTGCGTCCTCGCACCCCCCGGGGCGCTCCGAGCGCCGGGGGGTATGGGGGGCCATTTCGGGGCCCCGGAGGGCGCAGCGTGTGCCCGAGGACGGCCGCGGCTGCGCCGCGGACGTGCCGAGCGCCGGGGGGTATGGGGGGCCATGTCGGGGCCCCGGAAGGGCGCAGCGTGTGCCCGAGGACGGCCGCGGCTGCGCCGCGGACGTGCCGAGCGTTGGGGGGTATGGGGGGCCATGTCGGGGCCCCCCATTCCCTAGAGCAGCTTTTCCATCACAATCGTGTCGACCCACTGGCCGTCGAGCAGGCCCTGCTCCCTGTAGATCCCGACGGTCCGGAAGCCCATCCGCTCGTAGAGCCGCATGCCGGCCTCGTTGAACGGGAACGCGGACAGCACGAGCTTGTGGAAGCCGTGCTCGCGTCCGAGCTCGATCAGCCGCGCGAGCAGCACCCGCCCGGCGCCCTTGCCGCGGTACCCGCGCTCGATGTAGACGGAGAGGTCGGCGACGGAGCGGTAGGCCTCGCGGGCGTTGAAGACGTTCAGGCTGCCCCAGCCGACGACCTCGCCGCGCTCGTTCTCCGCGACGATCACCGGGTGTCGTGCGCTGCGGCTCGCCAGCCACTGCCGGCGCTCGCCGGCGGTGCGGAGCTCGGTCTCGAGCGTCGCGACGCGGTCCTCGATGCCCTGGTTGTAGACGAGCGCGATGGCGGCGGCGTCCTCCGGCGTGGCCGGCCGAACCGCGTACGAGGTCATGGGCGGGACGATAGCACAGGGCCGTCATCGCTCGACGCTTCATGCGGCGGGGCTATAATGCCCGCCATCGACCGCACGCCGTCACATCCGAAAGGAGATCCCGAATGTCCTCGCCCCGCCGCCCCTTCGTCGTCCTCGCCGGACCGACCCACCCCGACGGCCTGGCGCTGCTCGAAACCGAGGCGCGCGTGGTCGTGTGCGACGACGAGACCGAGGACGGATTCCTCGCGGTGGCGAAGGAGGCCGACGGCCTGCTGTTCCGCGTGCGGCCGCGCTCCACGGAGAGCCTCATGGCCGCGTGCGAGAACCTGAAGGTCGTCGGGCGTCACGGCGTCGGGCTGGACACGGTCGACATTCCGGCTGCCACGCGACTCGGTGTCGCGGTCGTCCACGCGCCCGGCTCCAACGCGCAGGCGGTCGCCGAGCACGCGCTGATGCTCATGCTGGCGTGCGTGAAGCGGACGCTCGAGGTCGACGAGCAGACGCGCAAGGGCGACTGGACCGCGCGCCGCGTCGGCAACACCGAGCTGGCCGGCAAGACGCTCGGCATCATCGGCGTCGGGAACATCGGTCGCCGCGTGGCGAAGTTCTGCGGCGCCGTCGGCATGCGCGTCCTCGGCTACGACCCGTACGTCGAGCCGGACGAGCTCGGGCGGCGCGGCGCGGAGCCCGTCGACACGCTCGAGGCGCTGCTGCGCGAGGCGGACGTGGTCACGTGCCACACGCCGCTCACGCACGAGACGCATCACATGATCAACGACAAGACGATCGGGCTGATGAAGCCGGGCGTCATCTTCGTCAACACGTCGCGCGGGCCCGTGCAGGAGGAGCATGCGCTCTTCGAGGCGCTCGTGCGCGGCAAGGTCGCCGCCGCCGGGCTCGACGTGTGGGAGCAGGAGCCCGTGTCGGCGGACAACCCGATCCTCAACCTCCCGAACGTCGTGTGCTCCTCGCACGTCGCGGGCGTGACGCGCGAGGCCACGCGGAACACGTCGCTCCACGTGGTGAGCGAGATGATGCGCGTGCTGCGTGGCGAGCGGCCGCTCGTGCTCGTCAACCCGGACGTCTGGCCCCGCCCCGTCACGAGGTAGAATCGCCCCATGCCGATCGACACACGCCATCCGAAGGACATCCGCAGCGACATCCGGGCGCAGAAGATCACCGGCATCACGGCCGGTCTCGGCCAGGGCTTCGTGCAGGCGAACCTCGCGGTCCTGCCGAAGGACCATGCGTACGACTTCCTGCTCTTCTGCCAGCGCAACCCGAAGCCGTGCCCGCTGATCGAGGTGACCGACGTCGGTTCGCCGGTGCCGGCCGGCGTGGCGCCGGACGCCGATCTGAGAACCGACATCCCGAAGTACCGCATCTACAAGGACGGCGTGCTCGCCGACGAGGTCACCGACGCGACGCCGTACTGGCGCGACGACCTCGTCGCGTTCCTCCTCGGGTGCTCGTTCACCTTCGAGTGGGCGATGCTCGAGGCCGGCGTGCGCCTGTGGCACATCGAGCACGGCAAGAACGTGGCGATGTGGAAGACGTCGATCGAGTGCCGGCCCGCCGGGGTGTTCCACGGGCCGACGGTCGTGTCGATGCGGCCGATCGCCGCGGCGGACGTCGCGAAGGCGGTCACGGCGAGCGCGCGCTTCCCGGCGACGCACGGCACGCCGATCCACATCGGCGACCCGGCCGCGATCGGCATCGAGGACCTGAGCGCACCCGACTGGGGCGATGCGCCGGAGCTCCGGCCCGGCGACGTGCCGATGTTCTGGGCGTGCGGCGTGACTCCACAGGCCGTGGCGCTCGCGTCGAAGCCGCCATTCATGATCACGCACAGCCCCGGCCACATGTTCATCACGGACGTGCCGAACGGGGCGCTCGCAGCGTTGTAGGGACACGGGCTCTGCGGTTCCGTCCGGCGGGCGACCTCGCCGTCTCGATCGAGCTCGGGGACGCGATCAGCCTCGGGCTCAACACCCGCGTGCGCGCGCTCGAGCACCTCATCCAGCAGAAGGGCGTCCCGGGCGTCGTCGAGATGGTGCCGTCGTACAGCGCGCTGCTCGTCTACTACGATCCGCTCGTCGTCGGCTACGACGCGCTCTGCGCGTCGGTCACCGCCGTGACGCGAGAGCTCGACACCGCCGTGCTCCCGCCCGCGCGCGTGGTCGAGCTCCCGTGCTGCTACGACGATCCGGAGCTCGCCTTCGACCTCGAGGCCGCGGCCGTGAAGCTCGGTCTCGAGCCGCCCGAGCTTGTCCGGCTCCACGCGGAGGCCACGTACCACGTGTACTTCATCGGGTTCACACCGGGCCTGCCGTACCTGATGCTGCCCGAGCGGCTGCGCATCCCGAGGCTCGACACGCCGCGGACCGCGCTCCCGCCGGGCAGCGTCGGGCTCGGCGGGGGCCAGTGCTGCGTGTACTCCGTGGAGAGCCCCGGGGGCTTCTGGATCATCGGCCGCACGCCGCTCCGGCTCTACGATCCCGAGGTGAGTGATCCCGTGCTGCTCCAGCCCGGCGACACGGTGCGCTTCCGGCCCATCGATCGCCGCACGTTCGGCGAGATCGCCGCCGCGGTCGCCGAGCACACGTACCGGCCGGTGATCACGTGATCCGCGTGCTCGACGCGGGGCCGTTGCCGCTCACCACGGTGCAGGATCTCGGGCGCCCCGGACACCTCCGGTACGGCATCCCACCGTCCGGTCCCATGGACCGCCTCGCGTTCGTCGCCGCGAACCGCCTCGTCGGCAACGCCGACGGCGCTGCCGGCCTCGAGTGTGCGCTCGTCGGGCCGCGGTTGGAGGCCATGCGCCCGTGCGCCATCGCCGTGACGGGCGCGGACATGGCCCCGACGGTGAACGGTGAGCGGCGACCGCGCTGGACGGCGATCGCGCTGCGAGCCGGCGACCAGGTCCGGCTGGGCCCGGCGAAGGCGGGCATGCGGGCGTACGTCGCCTTCTCGGGCGGCATCGACGTGCCGCCCGTGCTGGGATCGCGCGCGACGTACATGCGCGGGCAGCTCGGCGGGCTCGAGGGGCGCGCGCTCCGCAAGGGGGATACCCTGCGCCTCTTCGACGCCCCGATACCGCCGGCGCGACGCGTCGTCGATCCTCCGGATGCGGATCCGGGCCTCGAGGTCACGGTGCGTGTCGTCCTCGGCCCCGAGGCGGACCGATTCACGGAGGCCGGGGTGAAGGCGTTCCTCACGGGCGCCTACGAGCTGCTCCAGCAGTCGGACCGCATGGGCGCGCGTCTCCGCGGGCCGCGGATCGCGCACGCGCGCGGGCACGACATCATCTCGAACGGTATCGCGCTCGGGACGGTGCAGGTGCCGGGCGACGGTCAGCCGATCGTCCTCCTCGTGGACCGCCAGTCCGCGGGCGGCTACACGAAGATCGCGACGGTCTGCTCCTTCGACATCGGCCGGCTCGCCCAGCAGAAGCCCGGCCGTCACGTCCGCTTCCAGGCCGTGGACGTCGCCGAGGCGCACCGGCTCCTGCACGAGCACCGCGCAGCGACGGACCGGCTCGTTCTGGAGACCATCGGACAACGAATGGAGAAGTCATGACTGTCGAGAGAGAAGAGCAGGAATACGCGGCGAAGACCGGGCGGTCCCGTGTGCTCTACGAGGAGGCGCTGGCCGTGATGCCGGGCGGGAACAGCCGGACGACGACGTTCTTCGACCCGTACCCGTTCTACATCCAGCGCGGGCAGGGGGCGCACGTCGAAGACGCCGACGGCAACGTACGGCTGGACCTCAACGGCAACTACACGAGCCTGATCCTCGGCCATGCGCCGCCCGAGGTCGTCAAGGCGGCGCAGGAGGCGGCCGCGCACGGGCTGTCGTTCCCCGGACCGACCGAGCACGAGATCCGGCTCGCGGAGCTGCTCACGCAGCGCATCCCGTCCGTCGAGCGCGTGCGCTTCACGAACTCCGGCACCGAGGCCACGATGAACGCGGTGCGCCTCGCGCGGGCGTTCACCGGCCGGCCAAAGATCGCGAAGTTCGAGGGGGCATTCCACGGGACCCACGACTGGGTCATGGTGTCGGTGACGCCGGATCCGAAGGCTGCCGGTGGACGCCAGCGCCCGAAGCCGATCCCGTGGTCGGCGGGGCTGCCGCCGGCCGTCGCCAAGCACGTCGTCGTGCTGCCGTGGAACGACGCCGAGGCCGACGAGGTGATCTCCTTCCGCGTCGCGCCGGGCGGCGCGCAGGAACGCTTCGGCGCCAGACCGGACCTCACGACGCTCGGCAAGATCATCGGCGGCGGCCTGCCCGTCGGCGCATTCGGCGGGCGCCGGGACATCATGGACTTCTACGACCCGCGCCGCGGGGGCGCGCGCATCAGCCAGGGCGGCACGTTCAACGCCAACCCGGTGACGATGGCGGCGGGGGTGGCCACGATGAACGCGCTGACGCCCGATGCGTACGCGCGCCTCGACGCGCTCGGCGAGCGGCTGCGCGGCGGGGTGACGCGCCTCCTGGAAGCCACGCGCCGCAAGGGACACGTCACGGGCGTCGGGTCCCTGTTCTGCCTGCACTGGACCACCGCGCCGATCACCGACTACCGGTCCACGCGGCCGAAGGACCCGGACGCGCCGATGCGCGTGTTCCTCGGCCTGCTGAACGAGGGCATCCTGCTCACGCAGCGGGGGATGGGCGCGATCTCCCTCGCGATGACCGAAGAGGACATCGACCGGTTCGTCAACGCGCTGGCGAGAGTGCTCGCAAGGGGGTAGGTATGGCGGCCAAGTACGTCGACCTGAACTGCGACATGGGCGAGAGCTACGGCCGGTGGACGCTCGGCGCCGACGAAGAGATCATGCCGTGCATCACCTCGGCGAACGTCGCGTGCGGCTTCCACGGCGGTGACCCGCACGTCATGCGCAAGACCGTCGCGCTCGCGCTCGAGCACGGGGTCGCGGTCGGCTCGCATCCGTCGCTGCCGGACCTCATCGGGTTCGGACGGCGCGTCATGGACGTCTCGACGCAGGAGCTCAAGGACTACCTCTGCTACCAGACCGGCGCGCTCCGCGAGTTCGCGCGCGCGGCGGGGAGCGAGCTCCAGCACATGAAGCCGCACGGCATCCTCTACGCGATGGTGGAGAAGGACGGGCCGCTCGCCGCCGCGATCGGTGAGGCGGCGCGCGAGTCCGGCAAGGACCTCATCCTGATGGCGCTCGCCTCGGGCCGGTACGACCGGACGTGCCGGAAGATGGGCGTCCGCGTGGCGTCCGAGGGCTTCGCCGACCGCGCCTACAACGTGGATCTGACGCTGGTCTCGCGGAAGCAGGCGGGCTCGCTCATCACCGACCCGGAGCGCGCGGCGGCGCAGGCGGTGCGGATGGCGATGGAGGGCAAGGTCCGCACGATCGACGGCGTCGACGTGGACATCGCCGTGCAGACGATCTGCTGCCACGGCGACACTCCGGGGGCCCAGAAGATCGTCCGGACGGTGCGCGAGGCGCTCGAGAAAGCCGGGTGCGTGGTGAAGCCGCTGCGCGACTGGCTGCCGAAAGTCTAGGAGCCTGTCGGGGTTACACGGTCAAGTAGACCCCGGACACCCAGGTCTTACAAGGGGCGCGACGGCGACGCCGTGGCCTGGGCGACCACGGCGTCGGGCTCGGACGCCGTCAGGTGCGGCACCAGCTCGTTCCAGCCGATCGGTTTGGTGAGCACGACATCCGCGCCCGCCACGCGCGCTCGGCTGGCGAACGGCTCCCCGTAGCCGGTGATCGCGACGACACGCGGGCGGCGCGGGGCGTCGGCGAGGACCCTGCGAATGAGCGCTTCGCCCGGAATATCGGGCAATCCGAGGTCGGTGAGGAGCACGTCGATCTCGTGTACGGCGGCCAGCTCCACGGCGTGACGCGCCGATCCGGTGGCCAGCACCTCGGCGCCGTCGGCCTCGAGCAGCCGCTCGAGCACGTCGCGCGTGTCGGCGGCATCCTCGACGAGGAGCACGGTCAGCCCTCTCAACGGACGATCCAGAACTTCCATAGTCTCCGTCCCAACCGCCGCATCACGCGGCTACCTCACTCGAGAGCAAACACAATGCCGGAATGCCCAGCGCCCGGTCGTCTTGACCGGCCCCGCACGGAGTGGTCTACTACATCGCCCGTGGGAAGCCCGCTCAAGCGCACTCCGCTCTACGAAGCGCATCTGAAGGCCGGCGCCCGGATGGTCGAGTTCGGCGGCTGGGACATGCCCGTCCAGTATCGCGGGATCATCGAGGAGCACCGGACCGTCCGCTCGGCGGTGGGCCTCTTCGACGTCAGTCACATGGGCGAGCTCGAGGTCGAGGGCCCCGATGCGCTCGCGACGCTCCAGTGGCTCACGAGCAACGACGTCGGGGCGCTCGAGGTGGGCCAGGTGCAGTATTCGGTCCTGTGCTACCCGCACGGCGGCATCGTCGACGACCTCACGGTCTATCGGCTCGCGCCCGACCGGTTCATGATCACCGTGAACGCATCGAACATCGACAAGGACTTCGCCTGGGTGACGGAGCGCTCGCGCGAGCGCGCTGGCCGAGCCGCGTGGAAGAACGTGTCCAGCGAGACGGCGCTCCTCGCGGTCCAGGGCCCGAAGGCCGAGGCGCTCGTGGGCCGGCTCGCCGACCGCGACGTGACGCGCGTCGGGTACTACCGGTTCGAGCGCGGCACGGTGGCCGGCGCACCGACCGTCATCTCGCGCACCGGGTACACCGGCGAGGACGGCTTCGAGCTCTACACGCCGGCGGACGACGCGCGGGCCCTGTGGGCGGCGCTCCTCGATGCGGGCGCCAAGGACGGCGTGGCGCCGATCGGGCTCGGCGCGCGCGACACGCTCCGCCTGGAGATGCGCTACGTGCTCTACGGCAACGATATCGACGAGACCACGAACCCGCTGGAGGCGGGGCTCGGCTGGATCGTCAAGCCGGCGAAGGGCGAGTTCATCGGGCGCGGCGCGATCGAGCGCGTGCGCGCCGAGGGCGTCACGCGCCGGCTCGTCGGGCTCGAGATGGCCGAGCGGAGCGTGGCCCGCCACGGCTACCCCGTCGTGAAGGACGGCGCGCGCCTCGGCGTGGTGACCTCGGGCTCCTACGGGCCGTCGGTCGATCGCTCCATCGCGCTGGCCTACGTCGACGCCGCGCACGCGGCCGTCGGCTCGGAGGTCGGCGTCGAGATCCGCGGCCAGGCGAAGGCCGCCAAGGTCGTCAAGACTCCGTTCCTTCCTCCGCGCGTCAAGAAGTCGAGCTGATCTCTCGAGAGGGCCAGCCATGTCGAACATTCCGGCAGATCTCCGTTACACGCGTGAGCACGAGTGGGCCAGACGCGAAGGCGATCAGGTGCGCGTCGGGATCACGCACTTCGCCCAGGAGCAGCTCGGCGACGTCGTCTTCGTCGAGCTGCCGAAGCTCGGCACGCGCGTGACCGCGCACAGGACCTTCGGCGTCGTGGAGTCGGTCAAGGCCGTCTCGGATCTCTTCGCGCCGATCTCGGGGGAGATCGTCGAGCACAACACCGAGCTCGGCGACGCGCCGCAGCTCGTGAACCAGGACCCGTACGGACGCGGATGGATGATCGTCGTGACCCCGTCGAGCCCGGGGGACTGGGACGAGCTCCTGACCGCGCAGCAGTACGAGCAATTCCTCGCCGAGGCTGCGCACTGATGCGATACCTTCCCACGACCGACCGCGAGCGGCAGCAGATGCTCGCGACGATCGGAGCCGGCGGCATCGAGGATCTTCTCGTCCGCCTGCCCGCCAAGGCGCGTCTCGATCGCCCGCTCGCCATCGGGCCCGCGGTCGCGGAGACCGACCTCGTGCGCGAGCTGCGCGCGATGGCGGGGAAGAACGCGGACGCGGACTCGCACGTCTGCTTCCTCGGCGCCGGCTCGTACGACCACTACGTGCCGAGCCCGATCAACCACCTCGTCCTCCGCGGCGAGTTCTTCACCGCCTACACCCCGTACCAGCCGGAGGCCAGCCAGGGGACGCTCCGCTCGATCTACGAGTACCAGACGATGATCGCCGAGCTCACCGGCATGGACGTGGCGAACGCGTCGATCTACGACGGTGCCTCGTCGCTCGCCGAGGCGGTGCTCATGTCGCGTGTCGCGACCGGTCGCGCGGAGGTCGTGCTCCCCGGCAGCCTCCACCCGCTCTACCGGCGCGCCGTCGCCTCGTACTGCCAGGGGATGGACCTGCGCCTGCGCGACGCGGCGGCGCCGGACGGCGTCGTCGATCCGGACGCGGTGCGGGGGCTGGTCACGGAGGCGACGGCGGCGGTCGTCGTGCAGTCGCCGAACTTCTACGGCTGCCTGGAGGACGTCGCCGCGCTGTCCGAGATCGCGCACGCCGCCGGCGCGCTGTCGATCGTCGTCGCGGCGCCGGTGAACCTCGGCGTGCTCGAGGCGCCGGGACGGCAGGGCGCGGACATCGCGGTCGGCGAAGGGCAGGGGCTCGGGGTGCCGATGTCGTTCGGGGGCCCGAACCTCGGCGTCTTCGCGGCCACGCAGGCCCTGGTTCGCCGCATGCCCGGCCGGCTGGTCGGCGCGACGGTGGACCTCGACGGGCAGCGCGGCTTCGTGCTGACGCTGCAGGCGCGCGAGCAGCACATCCGCCGTGCGAAGGCGACGTCGAACATCTGCACGAACGTCGCCCTCAACGCGCTCATGGCCACGATCTACCTCGCGATCCTCGGCAAGCAGGGGCTCAGGAAGGTCGGCGAGCTCTCGACGGCGAAGGCGCACTACGCGGCCGAGCGCCTCGCGGCGATCCCGGGCGTGTCGCTCCGGTTCGGCGCGCCGTTCTTCAAGGAGTTCGCGGTGCGGCTGCCGAAGTCGCCGGACCAGGTGGTGCGGAAGCTGCTGCGCGAGAAGATGCTCGCTGGCGTTCCGCTCGGCACGTTCGACCGGAACCTCCGTGACTGCCTGCTCGTGGCCGTGACGGAGACGCGCACGCGCGAGGAGATCGACCGCTTCGCGGCAGCGCTCGAGAAGGCGGTGGCGTGATGATGGTGAAGCGGGCCGCGTACGACCGGCTGATCTTCGAGCTGTCGTCCCCGGGACGGATCGCGCACTCGCTGCCCGAGTGCGACGTCCCGACGAGCGACCCGCGCGAGCTGCTGCCCGACAAGCAGCTGCGCTCCTCCCCGGCCGAGCTGCCGGAGGTCTCCGAGCTCGACGTCGTGCGTCACTACACGCGGCTGTCGCAGCTGAACTACGGCGTCGACACGCACTTCTACCCGCTCGGCTCGTGCACGATGAAGTACAACCCGAAGCTCAACGAGGACACGGCTCGCCTCGCCGGCTTCGCGCGCCTGCATCCGCTCGTCCCCGAGGCCGCGGCGCAGGGCGCGCTCCAGCTCATGCACGAGCTCGGCGCGATGCTGGGGGAGATCGCCGGCATGGACGCCGTGTCGCTCCAGCCCGCGGCCGGCGCGCAGGGCGAGCTCGCGGGCGTGCTGATGATCCGCGCCTATCACGCCTCGCGTGGCGAGCGACGGACGAAGGTGCTGATCCCCGACTCGGCGCACGGCACGAACCCCGCGTCGACCGCGATCGCCGGCTACGAGGTCGTCGAGGTGAAGTCGGACGCCGACGGCGGGGTGGACCTGCTCGACCTCGAGCGCCATCTGGCGGACGACGTCGCGGCGTTCATGATCACCGTGCCGAACACGCTCGGCAACTTCGAGCCGCGCATCATGGAGATCACCGCGCTCTGCCGCAGCAAGGGCGTGCAGGTGTACATGGACGGCGCGAACCTCAACGCCATCCTCGGCATCACGCGGCCCGGCGACCTCGGCTTCGACGTCTGCCACTTCAACCTGCACAAGACGTTCACCACCCCGCACGGTGGCGGCGGCCCGGGCGCCGGACCGGTCGGGGTGAAAGCGCACCTCGAGCCGTTCCTGCCGGTCCCCGTCGTGACGAAGAAGGGCGAGCGCTACACGCTCGACTGGAAGCGGCGGGCGTCGATCGGCAAGCTCCAGGCGTTCTGGGGCAACTTCGCGATGCTCGTCCGCGCCTACACGTACATCAAGACGATGGGCGCCGACGGGCTCCGGCGCGTGTCGGAAGACGCGGTCCTCAACGCGAACTACGTCATGAAGCGCCTCGAGCGCGACTACGACCTGGGCGCGCCCGGGCCGTGCATGCACGAGTGCGTGCTGTCCGCGCGGCGCCAGAAGAAGCTCGGCGTGAATGCGATGGACGTGGCCAAGCGGCTGCTCGACCTCGGGTTCTACGCGCCGTCCACGTACTTCCCGATGATCGTCGAGGAAGCGCTCATGATCGAGCCGACCGAGACGGAGTCGAAGGAGACGCTCGACGCGTTCTGCGACGCGATGATCCAGATCGCCCGCGAGGCCGAGACCGAGTCGAAGATCGCCGCCGACGCGCCGATCACGACGCCGGTGCGGCGGCTCGACCAGACCAAGGCCGCGCGCGAGCCGGATCTGCGCTGGCGCCCGCGGGACTAGGGACGTGGGGGGCCCCGAAATGGCCCCCCACACCCCCCAACGCTCGGAGCGCCCCGGGGAACCCGTGGCGCTCCTCGATTCGCTATTTCTCCGACAGGCTCGGCATTCGTGACGTGCCCCTCCCGGCACGCACCGCGAGCGCCGAGCCGATCCACGCACGCGAGCCTGACGACCGGCAGTTGCGTGACGCCTCGGTATACTGAGCACCGAGCATGAGTTCGATCCCATCGGTGTCCCCCTCGGATTCTGTCGCCGCCAGGTCGTCGCCTCCCCGGCGGGACTGGCGGCTGCTGATGACCGAGCCGTGCGACGGGGCCACCAACATGGCGGTCGACGAGGCGCTCTTTCGTGGGCGCCAGGCCGGGACGTCGCCGCCCACGCTCCGGTGCTTCGCGTGGGATCCTCCGGCGGTATCGCTCGGGTACGGCCAGCCACTCGACGAGCACGTCGACGCGGGCGCGTGTCGCGCGCTCGGCGTGGGGATCGTCCGGCGGCCGACGGGCGGGAGCGCGATCTATCACGACGGGCCGGAGCGTGAGCTGACGTACTGCGTGACGGCGTCGGCCGACGACCTCGGCGGCGTGACCGATCTGCTCGGCACGTACCACTGGATCGCGAGCGCGCTGTGCCGCGCGCTCCGCGATCTCGGTGCGCCCGTGGAGATCGTGGCGATCCCCGCCGGCGCGGGACCAACGCCGGCCTTCTGCTTCGCGCGCACCGGCCGCTACGAGCTGGAGATCACGGGCCGCAAGATCGTGGGCAGTGCGCAGCGCCGCCAGGGCGCCTGCTTCCTGCAACACGGCAGCATCATGCTCGGCGCCGACGAGCCGCGCCTGCGGGCGCTGTTCCCGACAACCGCCGATCCGCTCGCGACGATGACGACGCTCGAGGCCGCGCTCGGCCGCCGCCCGACGTGGGACGAGTGCGCCGAGCGGCTGGCGGCGGCGTTCGAGGCCGAACACGGGCTCGTGCTGCGGCCCGGCGGTCTCGACCCCGATGAGACGGCGATGGTCGAGCGGCTCGTGCAGGAACGCTACGGGACCGGGCGATGGCTGGCGGGTGTGCCGTGACGCGCGAGTATCCTTCGCACCCGCGCGTCGGTGCCGGAGCCGTCGTGCTCCACGGCGGCCGCGTGCTGCTCGTCCGGCGCGGCGGTCAGCCGTCCCTCGGCAAGTGGACGCTGCCGGGCGGGCTCGTGGAACTCGGCGAGACGACGGCGGAGGCGGTGCGCCGGGAGCTCATGGAGGAGTGCGGCATCGACATCACGGTCGTCGGTCTGGCGGGCGTCGTCGACCGCGTCGTCCGGGACGCCGAGGGACGCGTCCGGTACCATTACGTGCTCGTGGACTATCTCGCGTCCACCGACACGGAGGAGGTCACGGCCGGCAGTGACGCCGCGGACGCGCGGTGGTTCGAGGTCGATCGTGTGCGCGAGCTCGACGTGACGGACGGGCTCGTGGACATGATCGAGCGAGCGATGGCCGTTGCCTCCGAGGGTGGCGGGCTTGGGGGGCATCGATAATCCCCCCATGAACGCCGAGCCCGTGAACGAATCCGGTCCTCGAGCCGCGCCCCGGGTTTCCCGGGGCGGGTGCGAACGCCCGGGGGGTTTGGGGGGCATCGATAATCCCCCCATGAAAATCGGATGAAGGTCTCCGCGCTCGGCAGGCCCCTCTCCGAGGTCGTCGCGGACGCGGTCGTGGTCGCGGCACACTCGGACGACGCGAAGCCGCCCGCGCCGCTGCGGCGGCTCGACCAGAAGCTCGGCGGCGCGCTCGTGCAGATGCTCGAGGCGGAGAAGTTCCAGGCGAAGCCGGGGTACGTCACGCACCTGCACACCGCCGGTCGCCTGCGCGCCGACCGTCTCGTCGTCGTCGGGCTCGGACCTCGCGACGGCGTCACGCCCGAGCACGTGCGCCGCGCGGCCGCCGCCGGCGTCCGTCGCGCGCGGGACCTCGGGGCCCGGCGCGTGGCGCTCGATTGCTTCGGCGAGCGGCTGGCCGTCCGCCAGCGCGCGCACGCGCTCGCCGAGGCGGCGATGCTCGCCACGTACACGTTCGAGCGGTACAAGCGCGAGAAGTCGGACAAGGTCGTCGACGAGGTGCTCGTCGTCGCCGCCGACCCGCAGGACCCCCGCGGCGCGGCAGAGGGCGTGCGCACCGGCACGATCTTCGGCGCGGCGACGAACTTCGCCCGGGACCTGGTGAACGGCCCCGCCAACGACGTGCATCCGACGCGCCTCGCGGAGGTCGCGGGCGAGATCGCCCGTGACGGCGGGCTCGGCCTGCGCGTCTACGAGCGGGCCGAGTGCGAGAAGCTGGGCATGGGCGCGTTCCTCGGCGTGTCCGCCGGCAGCCTCCAGCCGCCGAAGTTCATCCACCTGACGTACGCGCCGTCCGGTCGCGCGCGAAAGCGCGTGGTCGTCGTCGGCAAGGGCGTCACGTTCGACGCCGGGGGCCTGGACCTCAAGACCGCCGACGGCATGCTGCGCATGAAGGACGACATGGCCGGCGGCGCGGCGGTGCTCGCGATCATGCGCGCGCTGCCGGCGCTCAAGCCGCGCGTGGAGGTGCACGGGCTGATCGCGGCCACCGAGAACATGCCGTCGGGATCCGCGATCCGCCCGGGGGACGTGCTCCGCGCGATGAACGGCACGACGATCGAGATCGGCAACACGGACGCCGAGGGGCGGCTCACGCTGGCCGACGCGCTCGCGTACGCCGCCAAGCACATCGAGCCCGACGAGGCGATCGACGTCGCCACGCTCACCGGCGCCGTCGGTGCGGCGCTCGGGCCGCTGTGCGCGGGGCTCTTCGCGAACGACGAGCGGCTCGCGGAGCGGCTGGTGACCGCGGCGAGCATGACCGGCGAGCGGCTGTGGCGGCTGCCGCTCGTCGACGACTACCGCGAGTACCTCCGGAGCGACGTCGCCGACATCAACAACGTCGCCCGCGGCGTGGGCGGCGGCGCGATCAACGCGGCCGTCTTCCTCCGGGAGTTCGTGGGTGGCATGCGATGGGCGCATCTCGACATCGCCGCGACCGCGTTCACCGAGAAGGAGGGCCCGCTCCAGCCCAAGGGGGCAACGGGCGTGATGGTCCGCACGCTGCTCGCGTACCTGACGGCGGACGCGGAGAGTCGATAGGCATGGCCGGCGTCGATCTGCACTCGCACACCACGGCGTCCGACGGCGCGCTGGCGCCGCGCGACCTGGTCCGCCTCGCCGTGCGCCACGGGGTTCGCGTGCTGGCGATCACCGACCACGACTCCACGGACGGCATCCCCGAGGCGCTCGAGGAAGCGGCCAGGCACCCGCCCCTCACGATCGTGCCGGGCCTCGAGATCAACTGCGACGTGTCCGATGCCGCGGGCCGGACGACCGAGGTCCACGTCCTCGGCTACTTCGTTCGCTACGAGGAGCCGTGGTTCCAGGAGTTCCTTCGCGAGCAGCGCGTCGAGCGGGTCGCGCGGGTGCACCGCATCGCCGAGCGGCTCGCCGAGCTCGGCATGCCGATCGACCCGGCGGAGGTCTTCGCGCTGGTCCAGGAGGGATCGCCCGGGCGCCCGCACGTCGCGCAGGTCATGGTGAACCACGGCTACGTCAAGTCCATCCGGGACGCATTCGACCGGTACCTGCACGCGAACGGTCCCGCCAACGTCCCGCGCAAGCGGCTGACGCCCGAGGACGCGATCCGCGTCATCCGGAAGGCCGGCGGTGTCCCGGTCCTCGCGCACCCGGGTGTCGCGGACCGGGACGACATGATCCCCGGGTTGATCGAGGCCGGACTCGGCGGCATCGAGGCGTACTACGCGGAGCACTCCGCCGTCCAGGCGGCGACGTACGTCGAGACGTGCCGCACGCACGGGCTGGTCGCCACGGGCGGCTCCGACTACCACGGCACGCAGACCGGCCGCCTCCATCCGCCGGGGACACCATCCGTGCCGATGGCCGCGTGGGAGGCGCTCAAGCAGGCGGCCGCGCGCGCAGCGAACGCGTGAACGCGCAGGTCTTCGGATTTCACGACGACTTCGACACGAAGAAGGCGCTGCGCTTCTTCTCGGAGCGGCGCATCCCGGTGCACTTCGTGAACCTCGACGAGCGCCCGGCGTCGCGCGGCGAGCTCAGGCGCTTCGCGGACAAGTTCGGCGCGAAAGCGCTGATCAACCGCGAGGCCCCGCGCTTCAAGGCCCTCGCGCTCCATGTCGCCGGTGACTCGCCCGAGCGCCTGCTCGAGCGCGCGCTCGCCGAGCCGCGGCTGCTGCGCACCCCGCTCGTGCGGATCGGCCAGCGGGTGTCGATCGGCCACGCGCCGGATGACTGGAAGGCCGCACTGGACGCCGCACGGGGGTCTCACTCGCAGGGAAGGACGTGAGTCGCAGAGCGTCGCGGGGACCCGCGGCGCTCTGCAAGCGTCGGGGGGTGTGGGGGGCCATGTCGGGGCGTGGCCGGGCGTGAACCCGAGCCCCGGCCCGGGTTTCCCGGGCCGGGTGCGAGCGATGGGGGGGTGTGGGGGGCCATGTCGGGGCCCCCCACTACATCAGTCTGCGGTCACCCGCAAGACTTCGTCGAGCGTCGTGACGCCCTCGAGCGCCTTCGCGAGCCCGACCTCGCGCAGCGTGCGCATGCCCTGGTTGCGCGCGACCTGCCGGATCTCGCCTGCCGGTGCGCTCCCCATGATGAGGTCGCAGATCTCGGGGGTGACCGGCATCACCTCGTAGAGCGCGACGCGGCCCTTCATGCCGCTGAAGTGACAGCTCGAGCAGCCCTTCGCCGCGTAGAGGAGGGCGGTCCCGCCGCGGTCCGGCATGTACCCGTAGGCGGCGAGATGATCCTCCGGGATCTCGTAGGGCTGCCGGCAGTCGGCGCAAACCTTCCGCACGAGGCGCTGGGCCACGACGAGCCTCAACGCGGACGAGATGAGAAACGGCGGAAGTCCCATGTCCAGGAGGCGCGCGATCGTGGCCGGGCAGTTGTTCGTGTGGAGCGTCGAGAGCACGAGGTGGCCGGTCAGCGCGGCGCGGACCGCCATGTGCGCGGTCTCGGTGTCGCGCATCTCGCCGACGAGGATGATGTTCGGATCGTGGCGCAGGAACGAGCGGAGCGCCGCCGCGAACGTGAGCCCGATCTCTTCCTTGACCTGCACCTGGTTGATGCCGCGCAGGTTGTACTCGACGGGGTCCTCGAGGGTGACGATGTGGACCTCGGGCGTGTTGAGCGTCTGGAGCGCCGAGTAGAGCGTGGTGGTCTTGCCGGAGCTCGTCGGTCCCGTGATCAGGATCACGCCGTTCGGGCTGCGGACGGCCTGCTCGAACTGCGAGAGGGCCCACGGCTCCAGCCCCAGCTGCCCGAGGTCGAGCTTGAGCGCGTCCTTGTCGAGCAGCCGCAGCGCGACGCTCTCGCCGAAGACCGTCGGCAGGACCGAGACGCGAAAATCGACCTCGCGGCCGTTGTGCCGGAACTTGATGCGTCCGTCCTGCGGCAGCCGGCGCTCCGCGATGTCCAGGCTGGCCATGATCTTGACGCGCGAGACGATCGCGGATTCGAGCCGCTTGGGAGACGTCATCAGCTCGGCGAGCATGCCGTCGGTGCGGATGCGGACGCGCAGGCAGTTCTCCGCGGGATCCAGGTGCACGTCGGACGCGCCGCGCCGCACGGCCTCGTCGAGAACGAGGTTGACCAGGCGGACGACCGGCGCCTGGTCGGCCGACGCGCGCAGGTCCGCGGTGTCGTCGCCCGTCCGCGAGCGTTCCGTGTGCCTCGCCTCCGTCTCGGCGAGCGCGAGCACGTCCTGCAGGTAGTCGGTGCCGGGCTCGTAGCACTCCTCGATCTGCTTGCGGATCGCGGACGACGCCGCGAGCGCCGGCGCGACGCGCAGGCCCGTACGGAACGACACCTCGTCGAGCGCCGAGAGGTTCGTCGGGTCCGCCATCGCGAGCGTCAGCGACGCCGCGGCGCGGCTCACCGGGATGACGTCGTACTTCCGCGCGATCGCCGCGGGGACGAGCTTGAGGAGGTCGGGCGGGATCTGGTCCGGAATCTCGACGAGCGGAACGCGGTACTGACGGGAGAGGAACTGGAGCAGCTGCTCTTCGGTCAGGAGCCCGAGGCGCACGAGGACGGCGCCGAGCTTGTCGTCGGACCTGACCTGCTCGGCGACCGCCTGCCCGAGCTGCTCGGGCGTGACGATGCCCTCGGCCAGCAGCAGGTCGCCGAGTCGTCGGCCGAATTGTTGAGGCTCCCGCATCACGCCCTGGCGAGCGTTCGACGTGGCCTCATGACTCTCGAGCCTCAATGGACCATCCTTTCGCTCTCACGGCTTCCGGCGCGGGCGCCCAGCACAATGCAAACCGAGCACCACGAGGTGTGACATGCCGAATTGCCTCGGCGTACGCCATTTCGCGCATTCACCGGCGGTCGGCCCGCGCGGGTGGACGAATGGTGACCGATCCCCGGGGGATGATTCCTGGCCGACGGAAAAGGGCTGACCGCGGAGGGGCGCCGCGATAGGCTGAGCGGGCGAGACGGGCGGATGAGCGATTTCTCGGGCCAAGTCATCTTCATCACCGGGGCGTCGTCGGGCATCGGCGCGGCGCTCGTGCGAGAGCTCGCACGGCGCGGCGCGGACGTCGGCCTGGCGGCTCGCCGCGTCGAGCGGCTCGAGTCGCTCGCCGCCGAGCTGCGGGGGCAGGGCCGCAAGGCGGTCGCCGTCCGGTGCGACGTGACGCGCGACGGTGACGTGGAGGGTGCCGTCGCGGCGGTCCGCGAGGCGATCGGTCCGATCAGCGTCGCGGTCGCGAACGCCGGGTTCGGTGTCGCCGGCACCGTCGAGCGGCTGACGCTCGAGGACTACCGCCGTCAGTTCGAGACGAACGTCTTCGGGGTGTTGCGCACGATCCACGCGACGCTCGACGACGTCAAGCGCACGCGCGGCCGGTTGGTCATCATCGGCAGCGTCAGCGGTCACGTGGGACTTCCGAACGTCTCGGCGTACGCGATGAGCAAGTTCGCGGTCCGCGCGCTCGCGCAGTCCCTCGGTCACGAGCTGGCGCGCCACGGCGCGTCCGTCACGCTGATCAGCCCGGGCTTCGTCGAGAGCGAGATCCGCCGCGTGGACAACCGCGGCGTCCTGCATCCCGATGCGCCGGACACCGTTCCGGGTCGCCTCCGCATGCCGACCGACCGCGCAGCCCGGCAGATCGCGGATGCCGTGGCCCGCCGGCGCTCCGAAGCCGTCATCACCCTGCACGGCAAGGTCGCCGTGTTCTTCCAGCGGCACACACCGTGGCTGGTGTCCGCCGCCGTGCGCCGGCTCGCGCTGAAGGGACGGCGCGAGCCCGGACGAGAGGGCTGAGCGGCGCGCGCAGTCGCGCACCGCGCGCGCCTGCCGCTCAGCCGAGATACGCCGGGAACACCCGGCGGATCACCTCCGGCGCGTTGACGGACAGCAATCCATTCACCAGGCGGCGCGCGGCCCCTCGCACGGCGACGAACACGATGCGGCCCGTGGCGACGACGTTGCCATGATCCTCGGGCGCGGCCGCGCGCCCCTCGAACAGGCGCACCTCGGTCGCCAGGTAGCGGGAGTCGTCAGGCGCCGGGACGACATGCGCGCGCTCTCCGATGACCGTCAGCGGCCGTCCGAATGCGGGTCGTCGCGCCAGCGAGACGTCGAGGACGGTCGTCATTCCCGACTCGCCGGTCGCGAGCGCACCGAGCCAGAACGCGGCCTCGTCGAGCAGCGAGGTGACCGCGGCGACCGCGAGCGATCCGTCCGAGCGCCCGAATGCCGGGCGCGGGTGCCAGGTGCCGCGTACGGAGCGCTCGTCGAAGCGGAGCTGCGCCCGGAGCCCGAGGCCGTTGTCCACGCCGCAGACGAAGCACGTCGACGAGACGGGCAGTGGCTGATCCGACATCATGGGGGGCCCCGAAATGGCCCCCCAAACCCCCCAGCGCTCGGAGCCGTCCCGGGGAACCCGGGACGGCCCTCGATGACCGGATTCGTTCACGCGTTCTGCCGGCACGGGCGGCGTCGGACCGTTCCACCCCGTCACGCGCCCGTCGACCAGCAGGGCACCCGACGCGTCCAGCAGTCGACACGCGACGCCATCCGTGGCCGGCGTGACGGCGAGGCGGAGCGGCGCCCCGAGGGGGACGCGCTTGACGTAGTGGCCCACGATGTGTCCGTGTCCGGCGTCGCCGGCCGCAGCATCGAAGAGCGCGAGCACGGTGCCGCCATGCGCCATGCCCGGCAAGCCCTGGAACGCGGGCGGCAGCGTCACGGAACGGTCGTCGCCGTCGCCGCCACCGAGCGCGTTCCGGAAGACGTCATCGACGCGGGTCGCGTCGCTCACGGCCCCGGATCCCGACCCGAGTGGATCCCGTGGTCGAGGCGGGCCCCGGCTTTGTCGGGTGCGTCCCCGCACCCCCCGGGGCTCGCCGAGCGCCGGGGCCGGGGGAGCACGAGGGGGGCGTGAGCCCCTTCGTACCAGTGTCGGGGGCTTCGGGAGTCCCCCCATGACAAGAATGTCGCACGCGCCGCACGATATCATGGCGCTCGTGCCCGCCCGATGCTGACGACGACCGCTTTCATCCGCGCCACGATCACGAACTTCTTCTTCTTCGCGAGCCTCAACGGTTACGTGCTGCTGCCCCTCCACATCCAGGCGCTGGGCGGGACGGAGGTCGAGATCGGCATCGTGATGGGCATCTACAGCGGCGTCGGCATCCTCTGCCAGCCACTCGTCGGGCCCTGGGTCGACGCCGTCGGGCGGAAGCCGTTCATGGTGCTCGGCGTCGGACTCGTGGCGCTGTCGTCCCTGATCGCGGTCCTGGTACCGGCCGTGGGCGTGCTGGCGCTCGTCCGCGCGGTGCAGGGCGTCGGCTTTTCCGCGTTCTTCGTGGCGAACTTCTCATACGTCATCGACCTCGTCCCGCCCGCGCGTCGCGGCTGGGCGCTCGGCATCTACGGCGTCTCGGGCCTCGCGTCGACCGCGCTGGCGCCCCTCCTCGGCGAGTGGATCATCCGGCGATTCGGCTTCCGCCCGCTGTTCGTCGTGTCGCTGATGCTCGCGCTCGTGGCGATGGCGCTGGTCCACGGCGTCCGGGAGCACCGCCGGGGCGAACAGCCTCCGGTCCGCGGTGTCGAGTGGCTGCGCGAGGGGCTGGTGGACGTCTTCCAGCGGCACATGACCGTCGCGGTGTTCTTCGGGCTGGGCAGCGGCACCGTGTTCGCGTTCCTTCCGACCTTCGCGGAAGCGCTCGGCGTCACGACCCTCGCGCTCTTCTACACGGCGTACGCGGGAGCCGCGATGGTGGTGCGCGTCTTCGGCGGCCGGCTGATCGACACTCGCGGACGCCGCGCCGTCATCGTGCCGTCGATGTTCGTCCAGGCGGGCGCCGCGGCGATTCTGGCCGGCGTCGCCGCCGCGGTGACGAGGACCAGCCGCGTTCCGGTCGCGCCGTTCCTGGCGGTCGCGGGTCTGCTGTCCGGCGGCGCCCACGGCTTCGTGTACCCGGGTCTGGCCGCGCTCGTCGCCGATCGTGCGCCCGAGGCTCGTCGCGCCGCCGTCGTCGGGGTCTTCAGCGCCGTCTTTCTCGTGGGCCAGACCGCCGGTGCCTTCGCGTTCGGCTACGTCGCCCACGCTCTCGGATACGCAGCGCTCTGGACGATCCTGACGTCGCTGCTCGTCCTCGGGTCGCTCCTGAGCTTCGGTCTCGCGGGGGAGCGCGCGGCGTGACGCCGGCGGCGGCGCGTGACGGCCGCGCGTCTGCGGCCGGCGAGTATACTGGGCGCCAATCGAAGGGAAGGGGGTCCGCGATGGGGACGCTCGCCCGAAGCCTGACAACCGCGCTGGTCGCCCTGAGCCTGGCCGGTGCCGCCGGCGCCCGCGATCGGGCCGAGGTGACGCCGCCGCGGCCGACCGGGCCGCAGGAGGTGGAGATCCTCGCCGTCGTCGCCGACCAGGGCACGCAGCAACCCGTCGTGCTGCTCGAGGGCAAGCGCGACAAGCGTCAGGTGCACATCGCGATCGGCGTGACCGAGGCGATGGCGATCGCCGTGCCGCTGCACGGCGTCACGCCGCCGCGTCCGCTCACGCACGATCTCGTTCTGAGCGTGTTGGGGCGCGTCAAGGTGACGCTGAGCCGCGTCGTCATCACCGATCTCCGTGACGACGTGTACTACGCGACGCTGCACCTCGCCGGCGCGGGCGGCGAGATGGTGCTGGACTCGCGGCCGTCGGACGCCATGGCGCTCGCGATCCGCGCGAAGGTGCCGGTGCTCGTCGAGGATCGCGTCTTCGAGAAGGCGGGCGCCGTGCGGGCTCCGCGGAGGCCGCAGATCTGATGGCGCGTCTCGGGACCGACGATCTCCAGTGGGCGATCCAGCGGCGGCTGGAGGACGTGTTCGCGCGGCTCGGGGAGAAGTTCGGTGACCTGACGGGACGGGTCGAGACGTCGATCCGCCCCAACGTCTCGTTCGACGAGGTGGGCGGTCTGAAGTCGGCGAAGGCGATGCTCCGCGGCTTCGCCCACGCGCTCACCAACCCCGATCTCTACGGCCAGTGGGGCATCGCCCCGCCGCGCGGCGTGCTGCTCTACGGTCCGCCGGGCACCGGCAAGTCCATGCTGGCGCGCGCGCTCGCCACCGAGTCGGGAGCGATCTTCTACCACCTCAAGCTCATGAACCTGACGTCGAAGTTCGGCGCGAACACGGGCGAGCTCCTCCAGGAGGTGTTCCGCATCGCTGCGGGGGAGGGGCGAGCCGTGCTCTTCCTCGACGAGGCGGACGCGCTGTCGCTCGAGCACCTGCTCCCGCCGCCCCAGGCGCGCGAGGCGAGCGCCCGGCTCGTCGCCGCGCTCTGCGAGAAGCTGGACGCGCTCGAGCCGTCGGCACGCGTGCTCGTCCTCGCGGCCACCAGCCGGACGGACGCGCTCGACTCGGGCCTCATCACGCCCGGCCGTCTCGACCGGCTCGTCGAGGTCACGCTGCCCGACGCCGCGGCCCAGGAGGAGATCCTCGAGCTGATCCGCACGGGCGCCGAGCGCGCGGCCGGCCGCGCGCTGTTCGCGCCCGTCGATTATCAGAAGATCCTGCCCGTCATGGGCGGCATGACGGGCGCCGACGTGTCGGAGATCATCCGCCGGGCGCTCGAGGAGAAGGTGCACCAGGTGGCGAGCGGCCGGGAGGCGGCGCCGGTGACCACGGAAGACCTGCTCGACGCGATCGACGCGTACAAGCGCGTCCGCGGAGTCGTCGAGAAGATCCGGTACGGTCAGTATCTCTAGTCTCGTGCGGACCGTGTATGTATAATCCAGGGCTGGCCTCGGCAGTCCCGGCTGGCCTCGTATGATCGACGTCGAGAACCTGACGAAGCGCTACGGTCCCGTCACGGCGATCCGCGACGTGTCGTTCAACGTCGCGCCCGGCGAGATCGTCGGCTTTCTCGGCCCCAACGGCGCCGGAAAGTCGACGACGATGCGCATCCTCTCGTGCTTCATGCCGGCCACGGGCGGGAACGCCCGCGTCGCCGGCTACGACGTGTTCCGCGAGTCGATGCAGGTCCGCCGGCGGATCGGGTACCTGCCCGAGAACGTCCCGCTCTACACGGACATGCGCGTGGCGCCGTACCTCGACTTCGTCGCCGAGCTGAAGGGCGTGTCCCGCTCGCACCGCAAGGCGCACGTCGCCGAGGTGATGGAGCGCTGCCAGGTCTCGGACATGCAGAACCGCCTGATCGGCAAGCTCTCCAAGGGCTACCGGCAGCGGGTCGGGCTCGCCCAGGCGATCATCAACGACCCGCACGTGCTCATCCTGGACGAGCCGACGATCGGGCTCGACCCGCGCCAGATCACGCAGATCCGTGAGCTGATCAAGTCGCTCGCCGGCGAGCACACCGTCATCCTCT
Source organism: Candidatus Rokuibacteriota bacterium (assembly GCA_016184125.1). Lineage (GTDB taxonomy): Bacteria > Methylomirabilota > Methylomirabilia > Rokubacteriales > CSP1-6 > AR8. The sequence goes on from JACPDG010000062.1 coordinate 83,054, forward strand.
CGACGCACATCCTGCCCGAGGTGTCGATGGTGTGCTCGGGCGTCATCATCATCAACAAGGGGTCGATCGTCGCGCAGGGGCCGATCGACACGCTCGTCGAGCAGTTCTTCCCGGCGTCGCGGGTCCACGCCGAGATCTTCGGCCCGCCGGAGGCCGTCCGGACGGGCCTCGCGTCGATTCCGGGCGTGACGCTCGTCGTCGATGGCGGCGGCACGCAGGACGGGCTCGGCTCGTACCTGGTCGAGGCGCCGCGCGGCCGCGACGTGCGGACCGAGATCTTCATGCTCGCGGCCCAGCAGCGATGGGAGCTGCGCGAGCTGCGGCGGGTCGGCATGACGCTCGAAGAGGTGTTCATGCGGATCGTCGCCGGCGAGGAGACGGGGCCGTCCGAGGAGGGCACGCCGGACGGCGCGGTTCCCGTCGAGCCCGAGCCATCGACCCTGACCGCCGAGGAGGTCGAGCGGTGAGGGTCTGGCCGATCTTCAAGAAGGAGCTCCGGCTCTACTTCACGTCGCCGATCGCGTACGTGCTCGTGGCCGTGTTCTTCTTCATCAGCGGCCTCTTCTTCTGGTCGATCTTCGACTTCTTCTCCAAGGCCTCGATGCAGTCCATGATGAACCCCCAGTTCGCGCGGGATCTGAACGTCACGGACGGGGTGTTCCGGCCGCTGCTCTCGAACGTCACCGTGATCCTGCTGCTGCTCATGCCGATGGTCACCATGCGGCTCTTCGCGGAGGAGCGGCGGTCCGGGACGATCGAGCTCATCCTCACGTACCCCGTGCGCGACGGCGCCGTCCTGCTCGGCAAGTTCCTCGCCGCGCTGGCGCTCTACGCGCTGATGCTCGTCGGCACGCTGCTCTACGCCGGCGTCCTCGTCTACTTCGCCCGCCTCGACTGGGGCCCGCTCGCCACCGGCTATCTCGGCCTGCTGCTGCTCGGGGCGGCGTTCCTCGCGGTCGGGCTCTTCGTGTCGTCGCTCACCGAGAACCAGATCGTCGCGGCCATCGCGACGTTCGGCGCGCTGCTCGCGCTCTGGATCATCGGCTGGAGCGCGGACTCGGTGGGCGGCACCTGGGGCAAGGTCCTGTCGCACCTGTCGATCATCGAGCACTTCGACAGCTTCGCGAAGGGCGTGCTCGACACGAAGGACATCGTCTACTACCTGAACCTGACCATCGTGGCGCTGTTCCTGGGTATGAAGTCGGTCGAAGCGCGCCGGTGGAAGGGCTAGCGAGCGCCATGAATCGGCTGCTTCGCCTCCTGAAGCCCGACGCGAGCTGGATCGAGGTCATCGCCGTTGGCGTCGCGCTGGCGCTTTTCGCCCTCCGGTTCATGGGGCGGACGGGCGTCATCCCGGAGGCTTGGTACTGGCCGGCGATCCTCGCGAGTCTCCTCATTGCAGGCCTGTATCGCCTTTTCGTTTGGATGGGGTGGCGGGCCGTGAACGTGGCGGCAAGCATTCTCCTGTTACTCGGTGCCGTCGGCCTCGTGGAGGCGGTGTCGTACCGGCACAACGCGCGATTTGACCTGACCGAGGGCAAGCGGCACAGCCTGTCGCCGCAGACGATCAAGGTGCTGCAGGAGCTCGAGACCGACGTGAACGCGGTCGCGTTCTTCCGCTCGGACCAGCCGGGCAAGCGGGTCGCGGAGGACCTCTTCAAGCAGTACGCTCGGTACGGCGGCGACCGGTTCACGTGGAAGATCGTCGACCCCGACCGCGAGCCTGGCCTCGCGCGCCGCTACGGCGTCGAGAGCTACGGGACCGCGGTCCTCGAGACGAAGGCGAAGTCGGAGAAGGTCACGGACGCCGAGGAGGAGAAGCTCACCAACGGCCTCGTGAAGGTCACGCGCGAGGGCAAGCGCGTCGTCTACGTGCTCCAGGGCCACGGCGAGCACGACCTCGCGAACACGGAGCGGCCCGGGTTCAGCGAGGCGAAGGCCGCGATGGAGCGCGCCAACTACGAGGTGAAGCCGCTCGTCCTCGCGCGCGAGGGGAAGATCCCGGCCGCCGCCGCCGTCGTCATCGTGTCCGGGCCACGGACGGATCTTCTGCGGCCCGAGATCGACGCGCTCGACGGGTTCCTCGACAAGGGCGGAAAGCTGCTCGTGATGGTGGACTCCGGTCTCGCCGGAAACGTCCAGACCGGCGCGCTCCGCAAGCTCGTTGGGAAGTACGGCATCGAGCTCGGCGAGAACCTGGTGATCGAGCTGAACCCGGTCGGCCGGCTCTTCGGGGCCACGCCGGACGTGCCGATCATCCAGCAGTACGAGTCGCACCCGATCACGCGCGACATGGGCGGCATCATGACTGCGTTCCCGCTCTCGCGCACGGTCGACGTCGCGAAGACGCCCCCGCAGGGCGTGAGCGCGCAGCCGCTGGTCCGGACGAGCGCCCAGAGCTGGGGTGAGACCAGCGCGGCGGAGATCAAGCAAGGGCAGGTGAATCCGGGCCCGCAGGACCCGAAGGGGCCGCTCCCAGTCGCCGCCGCCGCGACGAAGGACAAGACTCGCGTCGTCGTCTACGGCACGTCGAGCCTCGCCGCCAACCAGTTCCTCAACTTCCAGGGGAACCGGGACCTGTTCCTCAACACCGTGAGCTGGCTCGCCGAGGAAGAGGGACAGATCTCCATCCGGCCGAAGGAGACGAAGCAGACGCCGGTGTTCCTCACCGCCCAGCAGGCGCAGGCCGCGTTCCTGCTGCCGGTGGTGGTGCTCCCGGGCCTCGTCGTGGTCGGCGGTATCGTGGCCGTCGTGCGCCGCCGCGCGTCGAAGTAACCCCGGAATGCGCTGGCAGACCACCGCCGCCCTGGCCGTCATCCTGCTCGCCCTGAGCGTCTTCTACTATGTCTACGAGATCCGCCTCGGCCCCGAGCGTGAGAAGGCGGAGGGCCGCAAGGGCCGTCTCCTCGCCGTCGAGGCCGCCGACGTCAACGAGCTCGTGATCGAGCGCCAGGGCGACACCGTACGCGCCAAGCGGGACGGTGATGGCTGGCAACTGCTCTCCCCGGTCACGGCGCGGGCCGACCGGGGGACGGTCGAGGACGTGCTGACGAGCGTCGTGACCGTCAAGAGCGACCGGGAGGTGGCCGCGACACCGTCGCCGACCGAGCTTGCCGACTACGGGCTGGACAAGCCGGCCGCGAAGCTGAACCTCGTCCTGAAGGACGGCAAGCAGGTCGCGCTCGCGCTGGGCGCGAAGAGCCCGACCGGCACGTGGGTGTACGCGCGCGAGCCCGACAAGCCGGCCGTCCACACGGTCGGCGACACGCTGCTGCGCGACGCGACGCGTCCGGTCGCGGACTTCCGCGACAAGTCGATCCTGGCGTTCGACCGCAAGGACGTGACGGGTTTCGAGGTCCAGACGCGCGACGACGCGATGACCGTCGAGGCGGCGGACGGCACGTGGAAGATCACCAGGCCGGTGACGCTGACCGCCGATGCCGACCTCGTCCGCGACTTCCTCGACAAGCTCCAGTCGGCGAGGGTCAAGGCGTTCGTCGCCGAGTCGCCGGCGACGCGGGCGTCATGGGGACTGGACCGGCCCGTCCGCGTGTCCGTGCACACCGGCAAGGACAAGAGCCGCGCGACGCGGACGCTTCTGCTCGGCCGCCTCGACGACCAGAAGAAGGGCGTGTACGCGATGCGCGAGGGCGAGTCGAGCGTGCTGCTGCTGCCCGACGAGGTGTGGCATGCCATGCCGCGCACCGTCGCGACGGCGCGCGACAAGACCGTCGTCGACTTCGATCGCGACAAGGTGAAGCGGATCGACGTCGAGAGCGCGAAGGGCGCGGTCACGGTCGCCAAGGAAGGCGGCACGTGGCGGATCACGGCCCCGGAGGCGCTGCTGGCCGATCAGGTCGAGGCCGGCGCCGTGCTCTTCAAGCTCAAGGAGCTCAAGGCCCAGGCGTTCCTGAGCGAGGACGCGTCGCTGATCCCGCGGCTGCTCGGGAAGCCCGAGGTCCGGGTGACGCTGACGCAGGATGGTGCCAAGGAGCCGACCACGGTGCTGCTCGCGTCCTCGACCGAGAAGCGCGGGGGTAAGCCGAGCGCGTACGCCGGCATCGCGGGCCGCGGGCCGGTCGTGCTGGTCGACGCGCAGGCGATCGCCGACCTGTCCAAGTCGGTGACCGACCTCCGGGACCGCACGCTGGTCTCCGGGCTCGAGCCGAAGGACGTCAAGCGGATGCGGATCAAGAGCGGCGAGAAGACGGTGCTCGTCGAGCGGACGGGCGACGCCGAGTGGAAGGCGATCGAGCCGAAGAAGGGCCCGGCGAAGAGCACGAAGGTGGACGACGTGCTCTACATGCTCCGTGCGCTCCGGTGGCGGGGGATCGCGGACCCTGCCGGCAAGGAGCCGGCGCGCTACGGCATGGACAGCCCGACGCTGGAAGTGACGCTCTACCGCGCGGACGGCGGCGAGATCGCGACCGTGCTCGTCGGCACGCGCGAGCACGAGCGGGCGTGGGTGAAGACGAAGAGCGCGCCGGCCATCTACGAGGTCGACCCGAAGCAGCTCGGCGAGCCTCCGAAGATCCCCGACGACCTCGTCGGGTGAGGCGCTGCTCCGCGAACGCCTCCTCGCGCTTCCTCTGAAACGCCGGGAGGGGCACCACCACCAGCGCGACCGCCGCGATCAGCAGGATCGCGGCGCTGATCGGGCGCTTGCTTCAGCGGACACGGCGGACGTCGAGCCAGGTCGACTGGTACGTCGCGCCGGCGCCGAGATCGCTGAGCCGGTCGGAGCAGAGCACGTTGGCGCTGGCGCGTGATGGCCTGCTCGGACGCTGGCCGGGGACCAGCGCCACGCCGGGGGCGACCTCGTCGCTCACCTGGAGCGCGAATCGGACGCTCCCGCGATCGTTCACGAGCTCGACCGGGTCGCCGTCCGCGAGCCCGCGCCGCTCCGCCTCGGCCGGGTGCAGCACGCAGACCGGTGTGCCCTCGCGCGCGTCGAGGGTGCGGTTCGTCGCGAAGACGGTGTGACTGACGAAGTAGCCGGGCGCCGAGAGCAGCCTCAGCGGCCAGCGCCGCGCCTCGTCGCCGTCGTCCAGCTCGGGCCGCCAGTCGGGCATCGGCGGCAGGCCCTGGGCGGCGAGCTGCGCGGACCAGAACTCGAGCGTGCCCGACGGGGTCGCGAAGCGCTGCCCGTCCGGATACGGTCGTGCCTTGATCGGCCCCGCCGTCCGGAGCGTCGCCGGGTCCACGCCCGCCGCCGGGCCGGTGGCGCCGCGGAAGAACAGCGGCAAGAGCTCGTCGGTCGACATCGAGAAGACCGGATGGTCGACGGCGAGGCGTCGCGCGAGCTCGCGCGCGAGCTCCGCGTTGGCCCACGCCTGCCCGCGCGGCTCGATGACGCGCGGGCCGAACTGCATGTAGTAGGCGCCGTACGAGCGGTAGAAGTCCTCGGTCTCGAGATACGTGGCTGCGGGCAGCACGATGTCGGCCCATCGTGCGGTGTCGGAGACGGTCAGGTCGTGCACGACCGTGAACAGGTCCTCCCGCGCGAGGCCGCGACGCACCGCGTCGGCGTCGGGACACGTCACGACGGGGTTGTTGCTCGCCACGAACAGCGCCCGGATCGGTGGATCGGCGAGCGCGAGCAGCGCTTCGCCCAGTCGCGAGTGGTTGACCGTCCGGGTCGTCTCCGGGCCGGCCGGACGGCGGATGAGGTCGTAGCGCAGCCCGAACCCGGGAACCGTGATCATGAGGGCGCCGCCGCCGCGCCGGGCATAGGCGCCGGTCACACCGGGCAGGAGCGCGACCGCCCGGATCGCCTGGCCACCCTGCGCGCAGCGCGACATGCCCGTGCCGATGCGAATGAACGGCGCGTGCGCGCGTCCGTAGTGGTGCGCGAGGCGCTCCACGTCGGCGCGCGCGACGCCGGTGACACGCTCCACCTGATCGGGCGCGAAGCGCGGTAGGACGTCCGCCGCGAGACGATCGAAGCCCGTCGTCTCGCGCGCGAGGTATTCGCGGTCCGCAAGGCCGTCGCGCGCGAGCACGTGCATGAGCCCGAGCGCGAGCGCCGCGTCGGTGCCGACGCGCGGCGTGACGTGCCAGTCGGCCTGCGCCGCCGTGCGACTGCGCCGGGGATCGATCACCACGAGCTGCGCGCCCCGGCGGCGCGCCTCCTCGACCTTCGCCCACAGGTGGACGTTCGTCGTGACGAGGTCGGCGCTCCACGCGATCACGAGGTCCGAGTGCACGACGTCCTCGGGATCCGCGCCGCCGACCGGCCCGCACGTCATCTCCCACGCGGTGTCCGCGCACGAGTCGCACACGGTGCCCGCCTGCAGCCGCGTCGTGCCGAGGGCGTGGAAGAGCGCCATCGGCAGCCACCGGTTGATCTGGCCCTGGTGCGCGCTGTAGCAGTAGCCGAGGATCGCGAGCGGACCGTCCTCGCGGACGATCGCGCGCCAGCGGTCCACGATCTCGTCGAGCGCCGCGTCCCACCCGATGGGCGTGAACGTTCCCGTCCCCTTGGCCCCCGTGCGCCGGAGCGGTGTGAGCAACCGATCGGGTGAATAGACGAGCTCGGGCTCGCGGTTCACCTTCGCGCACGCGAATCCCGCGGTGAGCGGCTGGTCGGGATCGCCCTGGATGCGGGCGAGGCGGCCGTCCTCGACGTGCGCCAGGAGCGAGCACATGTCGGGGCAGTCGTGAGCACAGACGGTACGGATGACCGTCGTGGGTGGTCGAGGAGCGCCCCGGCTTTGTCGGGTGCGTCCGCGCACCACGGGTGCGTCCGCGCACCCCCCCCGGGGCGCTCCGAGCGCGGGGCCGGGGGAGTACGAGGGGGGCGTGAGCCCCCTTCGTCCGAGTGTCGGGGGCATCTATAGTCCCCCCATCACTTCGGTCGGGCGTCCGAGCGTCCACTCGAGCGCATCCGCGGCCCTCGCGTCGTTCGGCCGGCCGCGGCGCCTGAGCTCGGTGATGATCGCGCGGCGAGCCGCCTCGGGGCGGTTCTGCCCGAGCTTGAACTTGGGACGGCACCGCACCACGGTGAGCCGGACGCCGACCAGGAGCGCGAGCCGGCCACGGTACACCGGATCATCGGCCGCGACCGGCCGGTGACCGCCCTCAGGCTGGTAGCGGGCCAGCAGCCGCTGTTGCTGCGCCGCGAGCACGTCGGCGTCGTGGATCACCTCGCCGCGGCACTCGAGGATCACCGTCCGGTGGTACGCGGTCGCGGCGCCACCGTACTGCGCGTGGACCCAGTACGACGGGATCGTGCCGAGGATCTCGTCGAGCTCGAACACGCACCGAGGCCGGGCGCGGAGGTCGGTCACCTGCTCGTCCTCGCGGACCAGGTGCAGCTCCACGGTGTCGCCGTCGTGCACGAAGGGGTAGAGGCCCACGTGCGGAGTGCCGTCGTCGCAGACCGTCACGAGCCGGCCCATCTCCTGGCTTGCCACGAAGCGGTCGATCTCGGCGCGGTCGATGCCGCTGTAGACCTCGTGGAAGATCACGGCGCGTCCTCCTTTTGGATTGGGGGGACTATCGATGCCCCCCAAGCCCCCCGCGCTCGGAGCGCCCCGGCACAGCCGTGGCGCTCCTCGACCACCGATCGATGCCCCCCAAGCCCCCCGCGCTCGGAGCGCCCCGTGGTGCGCGGACGCACCCGGGGGACCCGGGCCGCGGCTCGATGTCGGAGTCGTTCCCGGCCCTGAGATCGTCGCCGCTCGGGTGGTTCCAGTAAAGAGCCGCTTCTCGAGAAATCCATGGTACCAATTCACCGATGCTCCTCCGCCTGGACGGTGACGGCGCGCTCGGACAGCGGATCTACGGTGCGCTCCGCCGTGCGATCCTCGCCGGCGAGCTCAGGCCCGCGTCCCGCTTGCCGGCGACGCGCACGCTCGCGCGCGAGCTCGGCGTGTCGCGCAACACCGTCCTCGGCGCGTACGACCAGCTGCTCGCCGAGGGATACGCGAGCGGCCGGCGCGGGTCGGGGACGTACGTGGCCACCGCGCTGCCCGATCCACTCCTGCGGCCGGCGCCTCGTCCGGCGCAGCGGGTGGGCGTCCGCGTGCCGCGGCTCTCCGCGTACGGTCGGCGCGTTGCGCGCGCATCGGCCATTCCCCCGCTGGGCGGCGCCGAGCCGTCGCTGCGCTGGGACTTCCGGTACGGTATCCCAGCGGTGGCCGATGTGGCCCAGGGCGCGTGGCGCCGCGTGCTCGCACGCCGTGCGCGGATCGCCTCGCTCCCCACGATGACCTACGGTCCGCCCGAAGGGTCGCCCGCGCTCCGCGAGGCGCTCGCGGACTACCTGCGCCGCGCTCGCGGCCTAGCGTGCGATCCCGGGCAGATCGTGATCGTGAACGGCTCGCAGCAGGCGATCGACCTCGCCGCGCGCGTGCTGCTCGACGCCGGCGATCGCGTCGCCATCGAGGAGCCGCAGTACCAGGGCGCGCGCCGGATCTTCCTCGCGGCCGGTGCGAGGCTCGACCTGGTGCGCGTCGATGGCGAGGGGTTCGACGTCGCGCGGGTGCCCGCGCGCGGCGTCCGGCTCGCGTACGTCACGCCCTCGCACCAGTTCCCGACCGGCGTCGTGATGTCGCTCGGGCGCCGGCTCGCGCTCCTCGAGTGGGCGTGGCGCGCCGGCGCGATCGTGCTCGAGGACGACTACGACAGCGAGTTCCGGTACGAGGGCCGGCCGATCGAGGCGCTCGCGGCGCTCGACGGCGCCGCGCGGGTCGTGTACGCGGGGACGCTCTCGAAGGTCCTGTTCCCCGCGCTGCGCATCGGGTACGTCGTGCTGCCACAGCCTCTGGTTGCGGCGTTCCGGGCCGCGAAGTGGCTGACCGACCGACACACGCCGACCCTCGAGCAAGAGGCGCTCGCCGCGTTCATCGCCGAGGGGCACTTCGAGCGACACCTCAGGCGGTCGCGCACGCGGCACGCCGAGCGCCGCGCCGCCGTGCTGGAGGCCCTGCGCGTGCACCTCGGGGACGGCGTCGACGTTGTCGGCGCCAACGCCGGGGTGCACGTGCTCGCCTGGCTGCGCCACGTTGCCGCCGCCGGGCTGCCTCGGCTCGTCGCGCGGGCGGCCGAGGCCGGCGTCGGCGTCTACCCGGTCGCGCCGTATTACTCGCGACCGCCGGCGCGTGCGGGGCTGCTGCTCGGGTACGCCTCGCTCACCGATCGGCAGATCCACGAGGGCATCCGCCGCCTCGCGGAGGTGGTGCGCGCTCGGCTCACGGGCTAGGTCAGCAGCCCGATCTCGCGGTACCGCGGCTCCACCCGCGACGAGATCAGCTCGAGCCGCTGCAGCCGCGGGATCAGCACCTCGGTGAAGAGCATCCGGTTGAACGTCTTCGCGGTCTGCGAGTTCGCGATCGTGTCGCGCCAGATCTCCTCGCCGTCCCAGCCCATCTCCTCCCACACGTGCTTGATGGACTGGAACCCCGTGCGCTCGTCGCGGCCGTACATGAGGTCGCACGCCTTGAACGCGAAGTCCTCGAGCATCTCCCGCTTGTCCGGCGCCATGTCGGGGATCGACCGCCGGAGCGCGAAGTACCCGAAGTTGACGTGCCGGCCCTCGTCCTGGAGCACGTAGTCGAGCACGGACGCGAGCGTCGGGTCGGCCGTCTGCCTGCGCATCACGTTGAAGGCCGCGATCGCGAGCCCTTCGATGATCATCTGCATGCCGAGCAGCTTCAGCTCCCAGAGCGGCGTCGCGAGGATCTCGTCGATCAGCGCCTTGAGCAGCGGGTCGACCGGGTAGATCTTCAGCAGCTTCTTCACGTACCGCTCGTACACCTCGACGTGCCGGCCCTCGTCGACGACCTGCGTCGAGGCGTAGAGCTTCGCGTCCAGCTCCGGCACGGAGTTCACGAGCTGCCCGCAGACCAGCAGCGCGCCCTGCTCGCCGTGGAGGAACTGCGACAGTCGCCACGCGCTCACGCGGACCTCGACCTCCTTCTGCTCCTCCGAGGTCAGGCGCGAGAAGAAGCTCGTGCCGGAGAACGCCGACGGCACGTTGAGCACCGGCCCTTCCTTGCCGATGGGCCGGCTCCAGTCGATCGCGGTGGAGGCGTTCCACTGGTTCTTCTTCGCGGTCTCGTAGAGCGACTCGAGCTCGTGGTGCGTCGGCTCGTAGTCGTAGTCCCAGAGCGTCTCGAGCTGGTAGGAGATCCGGCGGGCGGCGGTCGCGGCAGTGGTCGTCATCCGTCACCTCGGAATGCTCGGAATGAATGGCGGTTCAGGGGCGTCATTCTAGCGCGAATAGTTCAGATGTCCCGCCGAACGCCTCAGGCGATCAGCGCCGGTTGTCGGTGTCGCGCGGGCTCCCGGGCTCGGGTACCATGCCGCTGATGAACGACAGCGCGATCTTCGTCAAGCAGATGGAACTCGGGCCGATGCAGAACTTCGTGTACCTCGTCGGTGATCCGGTCGCCCGGGAGTGCGTGGTCGTCGACCCGGCCTGGGAGATCGACACGATCATCGAGACCGCCCAGGCGAACGACATGCGGATCACGGGCGCGCTCGTCACGCACACGCACCAGGACCACGTCGGCGGCAGTCTCGAATCGTGGGGCATGCCGGGGCGCATCCCGGGGGTCGAGGAACTGCTCGAGCGCGTGCCCGCCAAGGTCTACGTGCACAAGGCGGAGCGCGAGTTCCTGCGGGGATTCGGGTCGGACCTCGTGAAGGTGGACAACCACGACACGGTCCAGGTGGGCCGGCTCACGATCGAGTTCCTCCACACGCCGGGCCACACGCCGGGGTCGCAGTGCTTCCTCGTGGACGGACGGCTCGTCTCCGGCGACACCCTGTTCATCGGCGCCTGCGGGCGTACGGATCTGCCCGGCAGCGATCCGTCGGAGATGTACTACTCGCTGACGCAGCGACTCGCGGCACTGCCTGACGACACCGTGCTGCTGCCCGGACACAACTACGGCGGCAGCAACTCCACGATCGGCGCGGAGAAGCGGCAGAACCCGTTCATGCGGTTCGCGTCGCTCGGGGACTTCCTCCGCGTCATGGGCGGCACCCGCATCGTCCTCCCCTAGTGTGGGGGGCCCCGAAATCCCCCCCAACGCTCGGAGCGCCCCGGGGGGTGCGAGGACGCACCCGCGGAACCCGTGGCGCTCCTCGATTCGCCGTTCCCCGTCGCCCCGACCTAGCGCGGCGAGATCCAGGCCAGACCGTAGAGGAGTCGGTAGAAATCGGCTTCCACTCCGGCGCCGAGTGACCCCATCCGGGAGTCCCAGAACTCTCTCAGCGCGCCCTCGCGTGACGCATCGCCGACCTCCACGATCGCGACGAATGGCGTCGCGCCGAGCGCGTGCTCGCCCACGATCCGCCGTTCCTCGGTCACGGCCGAGGCCGCCTGGGTCTCGGTCTCACAGAGCCCGAAGCCCGTCACGCCCGGGATGCCGCTGAGGCTGCGGCTGGCCTCGCCCACGAGCCAGTCGCGAAGGGCAGGCTCTCCCCCTGGAGCCGGAGTGATGCGTGCAGTGCACACGTGGCGCTCGGGGGCGTCACCTGTCGTCGCGAGCATCCGGTAGATGCCGCGCATCATGCGGCGAAAGCTCGGGAGCGCCCGCCGGCTCCAGTCCGTCGGATTGTTCAGGCGCTCGATGTAGGCCTGGCTGGCGAGCACCCCGGCGTCCGCCGTCTCGTAGAGCGTGAAGTAGCGTGGCCCTCGGTCAGTCGCCTCGTAGCGCCGGCCACGCAGGAACCCGGGCACCGACAGGCGCTCGGGCAGATGCTGGCGCGGATACCAGCGGTTCACCTCGTCCTCGCCCGCCGGGTCGACGTCGAACCAGATCGCGAGCGCCGCGTGACCGATCATACGACCTCCTTTGACGAAGGTGGGGGCTCGAGGCCCCGCCCGAGGGCACTCAACAGGTCGTGAATGAATCGCGGTGGTCGAGACAGGCCCGGGTTCACCCCGGGCCCGTCGAACGTTGGGGGGGCTTGGGGGGCATCGGTAGTCCCCCCATGAAGTCAGTCGGTCTCTCGAGGTCGATCGCGACCGTTTGCCCCGTGATCGACCGCGGGCACGTGGCGAAGAAGACCACGGCCGCGGCCACGTCGCCGAGGCTGACGGTCCGATTGCGGGTGAGTGTGTGCCAGCGGTCCCGTGGGAAGCCGCGCGGACGCAGGACGGGCCCGGGGGCGACGCAGTTCACGGCGACCCGGCGCGAGCGTAGGGCGACGGCGAGATTCCGGGTCAATGCGACGAGCCCGGCCTTGGACACCGCATAAGGAATGTAGCCGGGGAGCGGGCGGTCGGCCGCCGCGTCGCCGACGTTGACGACGTGCCCGCCGTCGCGGCGCATCAGCTCGACGGCCGCCTGCACGCAGAAGAGGGGGGCGCGAAGATTCAAGGCGAGGAACTCGTCGTATTGATCGGATGTTATGCTCCCGAAGGGGGTGCGGCGGAACGCGGCCGCGCTGTTCACGAGCACCTCCAGCCCGCCGAGCGCGGTCGCCGCGCGCTCGACGAGGCGAGCGGCCGCCCCGGGGCGCGTGAGGTCTGCCCGGATCGCGACGGCCCGCACGCCGCGGCGCTCCAGGTCGGCGACCGTACGACGGGCCTCGGAGGACGACCGGTGGTAGCCGATCGCGACGTCCATGCCGGCCTCGGCGAGCGCAAGGGCGATCGCCCGCCCGAGGCGGATCGCACCGCCGGTCACGAGCGCGCGGACCCGTTTGTTGCCGGTGCGCTCGCTTTCTGATGGCATGATGGGAAGTAGCATGTCCTCGCGCCTCAAGAACTGGCTCAAGGTCCGCTTCATCGCCGGCTTCTTCGTCATCGTCCCGATCGTCGCCACCGGCTGGCTGCTGTGGCTGTTCTGGAGCGGTATCGATGACATCTTCGGCCCCATGTACGAGCGGCTCTTCGGCCGGTCCGTCCCGGGGCTCGGCTTCCTCACCGCCGTCGGCATCATCCTCGGCATCGGCACGATCGCCCGCAACGTGGTCGGCCGCCGCATCATCGCATGGGGCGACACGCTGCTCCTCAGGGTTCCGATCTACCGGCGTCTCTACCCATCGGTGAAGATGTTCGTCGACTCGTTCTCCCCGGAACGCCGGTCGAGCTTCAAGGAGGTCGTGCTCGTCGAGCATCCCCGCGAGGGCACGTACGCCTTCGGATTCGTCACGAGCGAGATCCTGCTCGACACGCCGCACGGCAAGCGGGAGATGGTCGCCGTCTTCGTGCCGACGAACAACCTCTACCTGGGCGATATCGTCGTGATCCCGCGCGAGGACGTGCTCCCCACCGCGCTCGAGGTCGAGGAAGGATTACGCATCATCCTCTCCGCCGGCACGGCCGCGCCGGCGAAGCTGCCCCGCGCCCGGAGTCAGGCCCCGGACGCCGGCTCCGGCGTTCCAAGCAGGTCACCGAGCCACGCGTCGAGCGCTGCACCCAGGGGGTAGAGCTTGCCGAAGAAGAAATGATTCGCGCCCTCGATCACGCGCACCCTTGCCCGCGGCCGCTCGCTGGCGAGCCGGTCGAGCGCCGCGCGCGGGCAGTACTCGTCGTGACTTCCGGCGACGACGAGCACGGACACGGCCTCGGGCCACGCGGGCAACCGGGCGAGCTCGGCGATACCGAGCGGCGGCGCGATCATCGCCAGGCCCGCGACCGGATGTTCGGCGACGACGTGAGCGACGACGGCCGCGCCGAACGAGTATCCACAGAGGACGAGCGGCGCGTTCCGGGGAACGCAGGCGGCGAGGTGGTCGATCGCGGCGCTCACGTCACGGCGTTCCCTGATGCCCCCGCCGTGCTCCCCGCCGGATGCGCCGACGCCACGGAAGTTGAACCGCAGCGTCGCCAGGCCGTGCGCCGACGCCACCTCGACGGCTCTGATGACCACGGGGTTGTCCATGTCGCCGCCGTACAGGGGGTGCGGATGGCACGCGACGAGGCCCCCGCGCACGGCCGCGGGGCGGGCGATCCGGGCCTCGAGCCGTTCGCCGTCCGCTGTCGTCAGCGTCACGGTCTCCTCGGATATCATCTCGACGGGAGAATACGGAGGCCCGGTGCCTCCGTCGAACGGGCGTGCTGACCTGCTACTTCCATCGCCGACGGATCACTGGCTGGCTCGACGGTGCTCTCCATCCTGGCGCCGCCCG
>JACPDG010000015.1 GCA_016184125.1 Candidatus Rokuibacteriota bacterium
TCGCGCAGGCATCGGCTGGCCCGGGCGATCATGTCGCGGGCCATCGCGTCCGAGGTCATATCGTGATGACTTGACCCGGCTCGATCTCGGGCGTGAGCAGCCAGTACCAGCGGTCGGGGCTGTGCCACACCCGGCGCGCGCCGAGCTCGGCGAGCCGATCCCGGACCCGGGCGATCTCGCGGGCGAACACGCCTCCGCTGTCCACGAGAACCACCGAATCTTCGGTGAGATCGAGCAAGAGGGGCGGGTGCGGCGCGAGCTCCGCCTCGGTGAGGACGATCGGCTCCACGCGCGACGGCACGTGCGACCGCCGGAGACCGGCGGCCGCACGTTCCACCTCGGGACGCTCGACGATGCCGCGGATGAACTGGCTCATCCGCTTCCCCCAGCTCAGTGGAGAGCGGTCGAGCACGATGAGCAGATCCACGTCGCTGCCCGGCCCGAAGCTTCCCCGGGCGACCGAGCCGTAGAGCACGAGGCTTCGTAGATCGTCACCGTAGAGATCTCGTGCGCCGTTCACGAGCAGTTCGAGATAGGCGCGCAGCGCCGGCGGAAGCGCTGTTTTATCCTGTGTCTGCGATGCTTAGCCGGCACGTTCCTCGGGCTCGGCGTGCACCCGCCGGCGCCGAGGTGGGGCACGATGCTCAACGCGGGTCAGCAGTTCCTGGAGAGCGCGCCCCGGATGGCCCTCTGGCCGAGCGTGGCGATCTTCTCGTCCACGCTCTCCTTCAACCTGGCCGGCGACGGCCTTCGCGGCAGTTCAAGAATTCGCGCGGTTCCCTTGGGAGCTGGCAGAACTGTTCGTCTGCGTCTGCGGCGACGGGTTGACCCTTAGCGGAGGAGGGCCGGCGGGCTTACGGCCTGCCGCCTTCTCTACGGGAACCCCCTTCGCTTCCGTGACGCGTTGCACCCGTCCTCTGCCGACATTCTTCGCTCCAGCTAGGCGCTCTCGCCGCTCGTCAGTCATCGAGATTCGTCCCTTCCTTGAGGAGTCGTTCCTCCTGAGGGTACCAGAACTCGACCCTGATGATCGGATTCTCCCTCGTGAGAAGGACACCCTCACCATTGATCGGTAGCAGCGAGCCGTCTGGCTGGACCTGAGCCGCTTGGCCAAGAAGGACTTCGTAGTTCCCCGCCTCTTCCGAGAAAGTGTCGACCACAGCGTACGCCGTCCCCGGAAGTTTTGTCATTGTTTCTGCCCATACGAGATTCTCTCCGGTTCTGTTTGTCGCTCTAAGACGGCGGAGAAGCCAAAAGTCCCAACCATGATACCGGACGACACCAATACAAAGTCCCGTGATCACCGATATGAGGATGATGGGAAAGCCACCGAACGCAGCGAACTCGCGCGCAAGATCGCCTCCCAGGTTCGGTGACGTAACAACGTTACTGACAGCCTCCGCGAGACGGCGACTGCTGTCTGCCGGGAGGAACGTGTAAGAGGACCAGCGAACGAATCCGAATATTCCGTGATCCAACAGGGTGAACACCAGACCGTCGATGGCCGTATTGAGCGGCTTCCTCGGTGAGGAGATCGAGAGCGCTGCTTTCACCCGAAGGGTGATAATCCCGGGTAAGATGAATAGCAGGAGCTTGAAGGCCTCAACTCTTAGCGCGTCCATGACTCGCTTCCCCGCGGTCGATGTGGTTGCGGCAACGATTGATCACAGATGTTATCCGCTGTGAGGGGTCAGGCCAATGTCAGAACTTTCATACGCCTCAGGGCCGGTGTCCTGGGCCCTCGGCCTCCGTGCTGGGCGCGGGGACCACCATCAACAATCCGAGGGAGTTATACGGGCCCTGCGGGAAGTCCGGACGGGCCGGCGCGTTGCCCTGCGGTGGTTTGCGCCCTGGGCAAAGCGGTCTCTTGTCCGTGGCGTTCGCGGAGGTCGGGCAGCAGGCGAACCACCGCTACCTCGGAGGCGCTCGCCTAGGCCCCTGCAAGGCGATGCCGTCGCCGAACTGGACGGCTTGTGCCGGTCCTGCACCGTCCTCCTCGATCCATCGCAGGCGGATCAGGTCCGGCAGCGTCGAGACCCGCCGGGCGGCGCCACGCGGCAGCCTGTATAATCGCCTTTCAATGCGTCTGCTGATCACGGGCATCACGGGGTTCGTCGGCAGTCACCTCGCGGAGCTCGCCCTCGCGCGCGGCATCGACGTCGTCGGCGCCCTCCGCTGGCGGTCGAAGACCGAGCACATCGAGCACCTGCGCCACCGGATCACGCTGATCGAATCGGACCTCCGCGACCTCTTCTCGGTCCGGACGCTGCTCGAGCAGGCGAAGCCCGACTACATCGTGCACCTCGCGGCACAGAGCTTCGTGGCCGCGTCCTGGCAGACGCCGTCGGAGACGCTCTACACGAACGCCATCAGCCAGGTGAACCTCTTCGAGGCCATGCGGCAGCTCCGGCTCGGCGCGCGGTTCCTCGTCATCGGGTCGAGCGAGGAGTACGGACTCGTGTACCCGGAAGAGCTGCCGATCCGGGAGACGAACCCGCTGCGGCCGCTGTCGCCCTACGCCGTGAGCAAGGTGGCGCAGGACCTCATGGGCTGGCAGTACTTCAAGAGCTACGGCCTCGACATCGTGCGCGCGCGCGCGTTCAACCACAGCGTCAGCCGACACACGCCCGTCCTGCTCCGCGACGACCGCACGGAGCTCGTCGACATCCGATACATCAGCGAGATTCGACGCTACAAGCCGTCCGGGTACCTCGGCGGTCGAGTGCTCGACGACGGCACGGTGGTCTGGGACATGCGTCGCCATCCCGTGTCGGTGTGGGCTGATGGTGCCTGGTCCAAGATCGTGCACCTCTCCTGTCATCCGCTGCGCGCGGGCGACACCGTCCGGCGACTCGTCACGGGTGGCGGGATCGTCGAGGTCACCGGCGAGCACTCCGTCATGGTCCCGGGCCCCCACGGCCGCGAGGCCGCGTCGGCCAAGGACCTCTCGATCGGCGACCGCGTGGCCCTCGTGGATCTGCCGCGGGGCGCCGGCATGTGGGTCCACGAGGACGTCGCGTGGTTCCTCGGGTTCTTCGCCGCCGAGGGCTGCATCACCAGCGCGAAGGTCAGGGTCGACAACAAGGACCGGAAGCCGCTCGAACGGTGCGCCGAGGTCCTGCGGCGGCATTTCGGGATCGACTCGTACTTCGTGGAGGGTGCCCGCGACGTATGGCGTCTCGTCGTCCGGCGACCCGAGACGTTCGCCCGGTGGCTGACCCCGCAGGTGTACGCGTCCGACCGCAACAAGCGGGTGCCGCGCAGCGTCCTCAACGCGCAGGCCGACGCCAAGCTCGCCTTCCTGCGGGGCTACAACGAGGGCGATGGGCTTCGCGCGGGCCACGGCACGGAGGAGTTCAAGAGCTTCAAGACCAAGTCGCCGATCCTGGCGCTCGGGCTCTGCTACCTCGTCGCGAACACGACGCGCCAGCGCATCTGCCTCAACACCGAGCTTCGCGACGGCCGCGCGTACTACCTGATCAACCTCAACTCGGCGAGCGAGGCGCACGCGGCGTGGGGCCGGCATCTCGAGGTGCCGGAGGACGTGATCAAGAAGATCGAGCCGGTCCCGTACGACGGCGAGGTGTGGGACTTCGAGACGGCGGATCACGTCTTCCATGCAGGTCTCGGCCGGAACCTGGTTCACAACACCGGCCCCCGTCGAGGCGAGAGCTTCGCGACCTCCAACTTCGCGAAGCAGATCGCCGAGATCGAGGCGGGCGTGCGCGAGCCGGTCATCCACGTGGGCGACCTCAAGCCGACGCGCGACTTCTCCGACGTGCGCGACATCGTGCGGGGATACTGGCTGCTCCTCGAGCGCGGCACGGCGGGCGATGTGTACAACCTCTGCTCCGGACGCGACTGGTCCATCGAGCGCGTGCTGCACTTCCTGCTGGCGCGGGCCAAGGGCAGCGGGATCCAGGTCCGCGAGGATCCGGCCCGCCTGCGACCCTCCGACGTGCCGATCCTCCGGGGCAGCGCCGAGAAGATCGAGACGGCGCTCGGCTGGCGCCCGCGGATCCCGCTCGAAGAGACGCTCACCGACCTCCTCGAGTATTGGCGACAACGGGTCAGGCCGAGCGGGGCCTAGGGGCTCCCGGCGGCGGGAGCGCCGCTCCTCCCCGCGTCGCGCTGATCCACGACTGGCTGACCGGCATGCGCGGCGGCGAGCGCTGCCTCGAGGTCGTCTGCGAGCTCTTCCCAGGCGCGCCGCTCTACACGCTCCTGCACGTCCCCGGCAGCGTGTCGGCGATCATCGAGCGCCGCCGGGTCGTCACGTCCTTCGTCCAGCGGCTGCCGGGCGCCGCCGACGGGTACCGCCGGTACCTGCCGCTCTTCCCCGCGGCGGCCCGCTCGTTCGATCTCGACGGCTACGACCTGATCGTGTCGCTCTCGCACTGCGTGGCGAAGGGCGTGCGCACGCCGCCGGGCGCGCTGCACGTGAGCTACTGCTTCACGCCGATGCGGTACGTCTGGGACCTCTACGAGGACTATCGCGCGGCCGCGGCACCCCTGACGCGGCTCGCCATGCCCGCGGTGGCCGCGGCGCTCCGGCGCTGGGACCGCCGCACCGAGGGCGTGCATCACTTCGTCGCCATCTCGCGGCACATCGCGGACCGCATCCGGCGCGTGTACGGGCGGGAGGCGGAGGTGATCCATCCGCCCGTCGACGTCGCGCGGTTCCGGCCGGTCGCGCGCGCCGGCGACTTCTACCTCGTGGTGGGCGCGCTCGTGCCCTACAAGCGCGTCGATCTCGCCATCGCGGCCGCGAACCGTCTGGGCCGGCGTCTGCTCGTCGTCGGGACCGGACCCGAGGAGGGGCGGCTCCGCGCCCTCGCAGGCCCCACGGTCGAGTGGCTCGGGTGGCGGCCGGACGAGGAGGTGGCGGAGCTCTACGGGCGCTGCCGTGCGGTGCTCTTCACCGCGGTCGAGGACTACGGGATCGTGCCGCTGGAGGCGGCCGCTGCGGGACGTCCGACGATCGCGCTCGGGCGCGGCGGCGTGCTCGACACGATGGTACCGTTCGACGGCGAGGAGTCCGGTGAGCCGCCGACCGCGCTGTTCTACGCGGAGCAGACCGTCGACGCGCTCGCGGACGCGATCCGCCGCTTCGAGCGCGTGGAGGACCGGTTCGATCCGGTGGCGCTTCGGGCTCGCGCCGCGCGATTCGACCGGCACCGCTTCAAGGCGGCGGTGCAGGAGTATCTCGCGCAGCGGTGGGCCGCGTGGCGCGCCACGGCGCCGGCCGCGCGCTGAACGCGCACCCGGCGCTGTCGCGGGCGTCGTGGCGGCCGTTGCCGTCGTCCTCGTCGCCGGGCTCCTCGAGCACAACCTCCGCGACACCGCGAGAGCCTCGCGGTCGGGAGAAGCTCGATGCGCAATCAGTAAGGCACGACCAACATCCCGACCACATCCTCGCAGTGCGTGACGTTACGTGTGACCAGAGGCCACTTGCGGCTGATCGACTCTGCCGCCAGGAGGCAATCCGCGACACCAACGAGGTCGCTCGCTGTGGTCGCGGTATCCTCGCGAGCACGCTGACCTGCCGTTTGAACTCGTGGATGAGAAGACTGGTATCCAGCAAGAGGTAGAGGAGGCGCTGCGCAGGGCCAGGTACGACAAGCTCGAGGATGGCACCTTCTACGGTGAAGTCCCCGCTTGCGAGGCGTGTTTGCGACGGCGGAGACGCTCGAGGCGTGCCGCGAACAGCTGGCGGAAGTCATCGAGGAATGGATACTCGTCCGGGCCGATCGCACGCCGTGACAGGGCTCGACGCCCGCGCGTCGTTTCGGGTACCTTCGGCGGCGATGCTCGCGCGACGCTTCCGCGAGGTCCGGCTCCTCATCGTCGACGTCGACGGCGTCCTGACGGACGCCGGCATGTACTACTCCGAGGGCGGCGATGAGCTGAAGAAGTTCAACACGCGCGACGGCCACGGCATCAAGCTGCTGGAGGCCGAGGGAATCCCGACGGCGATCGTGACGCGCGAGCGCACGGAGATCGTCAGCCGGCGCGCCCGGAAGCTCGGGATCAAGGACCTGTACCAGGGCGTGTTCGACAAGCTCCCCGTGGTGCGGTCACTCGCCGACCAGCACGAGATCGACGCGCGGCAGGCGTGCTACATCGGCGACGACCTCGGCGACCTCGAGGCGATGGGGTTCGTCGGCCTGCCGGTGGCCGTTCGCGACGCCGTTCCGGAGATCAAGCGGACCGCGCGGTACGTGACGCGCCGGCGGGGCGGGGAGGGCGCCGTGCGCGAGGTGTGCGACCTGATCCTGGCGGCGCGAACGGGCAGCCTTGGCCTGCGCGCATTCCCGGGCACGCTGAGCGCGTTCTTTCACCGGCGAGTGAGGTCCTCGCTCCGGCGCGTCTGGTAGCCGACCGAACCGGAATGGGGGGCCATGTCGGGGGCGGGCCGAGCGGGGCCCCGAGCAGCGGCCCGGCGTAGCCGGGCCGCTTGTGAGCGCTGGGGGGTATGGGGGGCCATGTCGGGGCCCCCCATGATCAATAGACGAGCTTCGGTTCCGTCCCGCCGCGGATGCGGACGAAGTAGTCCTTGAAGCGCGCGAGCTCGTGCTCGGACACGATGTCCGAGACGATGAAGCACGTCACGTCGCCCTGGTTCCAGACCCAGGACCCGAAGCCCTCGAGCTTCACCAGCGCGGGACGGAAGCGATTGACCTGCACGCGCTGCCGCTCGGGCATCGGGAGGGGAGGCGCGCGGAGCGCCACGTAGGTGACGCGGTGGCCGTCGCGGTCGAGGTAGTGGAGCGCGACGCCGCGCCGCCAGTCGAGGTAGACGGGCTCGGCGCCGAGGAACTCGAGCCGGTCGTCGCCGAGGAACGCCTTGTCGAGCCGGATGCCGGACTCCCGCGTCACGCGCGGCAGTCCCGCCGGCATCATCTCGGCGGTCCTGGCGCCCCACATGAGCGCCCGGGTGTGCTCGGCGACGACCGCGTTCACGAGCTGCTGCACGGCGTCCGGGCGGGGCGTGACCGGAAGCCTGGGGAGGACGCCGAGCACGAGGACCGCCGCCGTCGCGAGCGCTGACAGCGCGGGCGCAAGCCAGCGCGCCTGGCGGCCTCGCGTGAGGCGCACCACGGCCGCACGGACGTGCGCGGGGGCCTGGTGGCGAGGCAGCTCGCTCGCGAGCCGGCGCGCGAGCGCCTCGTCCGACATGTCCCCGCGTCCGTTCATTTCGTCTCGTAGTCTCGCAGCAGCACGCGCAGGCGATCCTTGGCCCTGAAGATCCGTGATTTCACCGTCCCGACCGGGCACGCCATGACCCGCGCAACGTCCTCGAGCGGGAGGCCTTCGACTTCGGCGAGGAGGAGCACGGTCCGGAATTCCTCCGGAAGCCGCGCCAGAGCCCGTTCGAGGTCGGTGTGGGTCTCGGTGGCCACGCTCCCGTCGTCCGGGGCGTCGTGGAACATCGGGACGTCCCAGTCCGGCACTCCGTCCTCCGCGATGGCCACCTCGCGCTCGCGGACCCGGTAGAACGTCAGGAACGTGTTCCTCAGGATTTGAAACAACCACGCGCGCAGGTGGGTTCCCGGCTGGAAACGGTGGGCGAAGCGGAAGGCGCGGAGGTAGGTCTCCTGCACGAGGTCGTCCGCCTGGGGCGGGTTGCGCGTGAGGTACATCGCGAAGTTGTAGAGCGCGTCGAGGTGCGTCAGGCTCTCGCGCTCGAACTCGGGCGTCGCCACTCAGTCCTCGAACCAGCGGCGCGGCAGGCCGCTCGGGCGCACCTCGTGGTCGTCGCCGAGCTCCTCGAGGAGCTCGCGGACCGTCCGGTAGAGCGTCGGGTGCTCGAGCTCGGGCGCGACGTCGGCGAGCGGCCGGAGCACGAACGCGCGCTCGTGCAGGAGCAGGTGGGGGATGTGGAGGTCGTCCGGCGCGCTGATCACCCGCTGGCCATAGAAGAGGATGTCGGCGTCCAGCGTGCGGGCGGCGAACCGCTGCGCCTCGGGCGTGCCGGGCGCTCGCGAGCGACCCAGGTCGGTCTCCAGCCGTTTCAGGCGCTCGAGGAGGATCTCGGCGGGGAGGCTCGTCTCGATCTGCACCACGCAGTTGAGGTACCAGCGCTGCTCGTCCCGCAGGAGCCCCGGCTCGCTCTCCCACGGTTCGGTCTCGTAGATCGCCGACGCGGTGACGACGTGGACGTCGTGCATCCTGCGGAGCGCGCGGACGGCGGCGCGCAGGAGCTCGAAGCGGTCGCCGAGATTCGAGCCGAGCGAGAGGAAGACGTTCATCGGGTTCGCATCAACTCTACTCCGGGGGTTCCGATGAAGCCGAGGGGAGGCGTCAGCTTCCGGACCCGGACGCGCACGTCGCGCGCCGGGAACTCCCGGAGCAGGGACTCGGCGATCATGCCCGCCAGCCGCTCGATCAGGTTCACCGGCGGGCCGGTGCCGATCTCGACGATCCGCTGTGCGACGCGATGGTAGTCGATCGTCGCCGCGAGGTCGTCGGACACGCACGCCGCGGAGAGGTCGATCCCGAGCTCGGCGTCGACGGAGTACCAGGCGCCCACCTCGCGCTCGGCCGGCGTCACGCCGTGCTGCCCGTAGAACCGCACGTCGTCGAGCAGGAGCCTGTCCGTCATCCGCGCCCGCGGTCTGTCCGGCTAGGTGAGCCCGAGCACGTCCTGCATCGAGTAGAGTCCGGCGGGCCGCCCGGCGATCCACCGCGCGGCGCGCACGGCGCCCCGCGCGAAGGTGTCGCGCGTGTGCGCGCGGTGCGTGAGCTCGAGCCGCTCGCCGAGCGCGCCGAAGGACACCGTGTGCTCGCCGACGACGTCGCCCGAGCGCAGCGAGAGGATCCCGATCGTCTCGGGGTCCCGCTCACCCGTGATGCCTTGACGTCCGTACACCGCCACCTTCGAGAGTTCGCGGCCGAGCGCCTCCGCGACGACCTCGGCCATCCGGAGCGCGGTGCCGCTCGGCGCGTCCTTCTTGAACCGGTGGTGGATCTCCGTGATCTCGACGTCGTAGTCGTCGCCGAGCGCCTTCGCCATGATCGCGAGGACTTTCAGCGCGAGCGTCACGCCGACGGACATGTTCGGCGCGAGCATGATCGGGACCTGGGTCGCCAGCCGGTCGATCTCCTTGCGCTGCTCCGCGGTGAATCCCGTGGTCCCGATCACCGCGCGCGCGCCGCGGGCGGCGGCGAGCTTCAGGTGCTCGAGCGTCGCCTCCGGCACCGAGAACTCCACGAGCGTGCGCCCGGCGGTGATGGCCGCGCCGGCGTCCGCGGAGATCACGACGCCATGGCGGCCGATGCCCGCGACCTCTCCGACGTCGCGGCCTATCGCGGGGTGCGAGGCGGCCTCGAGCGCCGCCGCGAGCTGGAGGTCAGGCGCTTCCGCCAGGCAGGCGACGACGCGACCCCCCATGCGACCCGCGGCGCCGGCGACGACGACCTCGCTCACGCGACTACCGAGTGGGGGGCCCCGAAATGGCCCCCCACACCCCCCAGCGCTCGTAGCGCCCCGGGGGACCCGTGGCGCTCCTCGATTCCGACCCGCGGCGCCGGCGACGACGACCTCGCTCACGCGACTACCGAGTGGGGGGCCCCGAAATGGCCCCCCACACCCCCCAGCGCTCGGAGCGCCCCGGGGGACCCGTGGCGCTACTCGATTCGCCGTTTCTCCGACCAGGCTGAGTGGGGGGCCCCGAAATGGCCCCCCACACCCCCCAACGCTCGGAGCGCCCCGGGGGACCCGTGGCGCTCCTCGATTTGGCGTTTCTCGACCAGGCTCATTCCCCCACACTCGGAGCGCCCGGGGGGGTGCGAGGACGCCCCCGCGGAACCCGTGGCGCTCCTCGATTTGGCGTTTCTCCGACAGGCCCCTGCGCTCGATCCGGGCGCCATGCCCGCCTACTTGACCAGGCCGTAGCCGCCGAGGATCTGCCGGAGCTTCGCGCGGTTCGCATCGCTCATCGGGCACATCGGCAGCCGGTACTCGAGCTCGAGCATCCCGGCCATCGCCATCGCTTCCTTGATCGGGATGGGGTTCGTTTCGAGGAACGCGGCGCGCGCGAGGGGGAAGAGCCGGTAGTGCAGCTCACGGGCGCGCTTGAAGTCGCCGTCGAGCGCCGCGTGCGTCATGCCGGCGACGTCGCGCGGGACGATGTTCGCGATGACCGAGATGACGCCGTGCCCGCCGATCGCCATGAGCGGCAGCGTGATGTTGTCGTCGCCGGAGAGCACGATGAACCCGGGGCCGCAGGCCGCGATCACCTGGCTCATCTGGTCGAGGGACCCCGAGGCTTCCTTGACCCCGACGATGTTCCGCGCGTCGCGCGCCAGCCGCTCCATCGTCGCGGTCTCGACGTTCACCGCGGTGCGGCCCTGGATGTTGTAGACGAGGATCGGGATCGCCACCGATTCGGCGACCGCCCGGAAGTGCCGGTACAGCCCCTCCTGCGTCGGCTTGTTGTAGTACGGGTTCACGACCAGCGCCGCCGAGGCACCGGCACGCTCGGCATGACGGGTGAGGTCGATGGCTTCCGCCGTCGAGTTCGATCCGGTGCCCGCGATGACCGGGATCCGGCCGCGCACCGTCTCGACGACGATCTCCACCACGCGCTTGTGCTCGTCGTGCGACAGCGTCGGGGACTCGCCGGTGGTGCCGCAGGGCACGATGCCGTCGGTGCCGTTCTTCACGTGGAATTCGACGAGCTCGCGCAGCTTCGCCTCGTCGACCGTGCTGTTCCGGAAGGGAGTGACCAGCGCAACGATCGAGCCCTGGAACCTCTGCGTCATGGCTGCGTCTCCCCGAAGCCCTCGTGGCGGTAGGCGGTGTGATCCATGTGCGCGTTCTTGCGGAGGTTTTTCGGAACGTAGCACCCGGTTCGAGCGAAGTCAAGGCACGGAGACGCGCACCTCGTTCGAGCGAGCGCTCTCGTTGCGACGTGAGCCGCCGTCCTCGGCGGTGACGGCATACCGGTAGCGTCCCGGCGGCAGGTCCCGGTCCGTGAACACGGTCGTCGGCGCCGCCACCGACCCGACGCGCAGCAGCTCGCCGCCGTCACGCCCTCGATAGATGACGTAGGCAGCCACGTCGGCGTCCGGGCTCGGGAGCCAGGACAGGCGCGCGGTGCGCTCGGACGGGGTCGCCGTGAGCTCGCGCGGCGGCGACGGCGCAGTCATGTCGACCGGCGTGACGGTGACGGCCGTCGTGGCATCGCTCGTGGCGAGCGTCCCCCCCTCGATCCGCACCGCGCGCACGGCGTACTCGTACCGCGCTTCGTTCTGCAGCCCACGGTCGGCGAAGCGCGGCTCGGTGACGGGGGGCGTCGACACGACGGAGAGGGGGGCGCCAGGCGCCGCCCGGCGCAGGACCTCGTAGACGATCTCACCGGCGAGGGGGGTTCCGTCGGCGAGCCGCGCCGGAGGCTGCCATGCAAGCCGCGCCTCGTTCTCGCCGGCCTCCGCAGTGAGGCCACGCGGCGGCTCGGGCGCGGCGATGAACGTGACCGTCGCCCGCGACGATGGTGGGCTGACGCGCCCCGTCGAGTCCTCGCTCAGCACGACGTAGGTGTACCGGCGGCCGGTCGCGAGGCGCGCGCGGTCGACAAGCGTGACGCGCCTGCCCTCGATCGTGGCGGGGGCCGGCATCGCGAGCCGGATCGCGGCGATCTCGTCGTAGCCGCGAATGCGGCCTCGCTCCAGCAGCGCGACACGCGGGGTGCCGGTTCCCGTGTCCTCGGCCCGGTACACGCGCTCGAGCACGAGGTCTCCGAGGCGCGAGTGATCGATGCGGCGGTCGGGAAGCGTCCAGGTCAGCACGATGCCGCCGGGCCGTATGACGGCCCCGAGGTCGGCCACCGCTGCCGGCAGACGCGTCTCGGGCGGCACCGGCGAACCGCGACGACCACAGGCGGCGAGCGGCAACGCGGCGAGCAGGGCGACCAGCACGACGCCGAGCACACGCGACCGCCGTGCGACCGTCGCCGGGAGCCTGTCGGAGAAACGGCGAA
This sequence comes from Candidatus Rokuibacteriota bacterium, assembly GCA_016184125.1. Classification (GTDB taxonomy): domain Bacteria; phylum Methylomirabilota; class Methylomirabilia; order Rokubacteriales; family CSP1-6; genus AR8. The sequence goes on from JACPDG010000015.1 coordinate 11,985, forward strand.
TCGAGGAGCGCCACGGGTTCCCCGGGGCGCTCCGAGCGTGGGGGGGGTGTGGGGGGCCATTTCGGGGCCCCCCACTCAGGCGGTCGGTCACGACGCCACGAGCCGGCGCGCGACGTCGAGCGTGCGGCGGACAGAGTCCGGCGCCGTCCCTCCGGTCACCGACCGCGCGCGCAGCGACGCCTCGACCGTGATCGCCTCGCGGACGTCGGCCTCGATCAGCGGCGAGAACCGTCGGAGGTCGTCGACCGGCACCGCTTCGAGCGCGAGCCCGTGATCGATCGCGTGACGCACGACGCGCCCGACGACCTCGTGCGCCTCGCGGAAGGGCAGGCCCTTGCGGACGAGATAGTCCGCGAGGTCCGTCGCCGTGGAGAAGTCTTCCCCGGCGGCGGCACGCATGCGATCCACGCGGAAGCCGAGACTCCTGAGCATCGGCGGGAACACGTCGAGGATCGCGCCGAGCGTGTCCACCGAGTCGAAGAACGGCTCCTTGTCCTCCTGCATGTCGGAGTTGTAGGCGAGCGGCAGCCCCTTCATCGTGGTGAGCACGGCGACGAGGTTGCCGTAGAGGCGGCCGCTCTTGCCGCGCGTGAGCTCCGCGACGTCGGGGTTCTTTTTCTGCGGCATGATCGACGAGCCCGTCGCGAACGCGTCGGAGAACTCCACGAACCCGAACTCCGCCGTGGCCCAGAGCGTGAGGTCGGCCGCGAGGCGCGACAGGTGCATGCCGGTGATCGCGGCCGCGGCGAGGAACTCGACGACGTAGTCGCGGTCGCTGACTGCGTCCAGGCTGTTCCACGTGACGCCGGCGAAGCCGAGGTCACGGGCGAGCGCCTCGCGGTCGATCGGGAACGCGGTGCCGGCGAGCGCGCCGGCGCCCAGCGGCAGCATGTCCGCGCGGGCGGCGCCGTCGCGGAACCGCTCGCGGTCGCGGTGCAGCATGAACACGTACGCGAGCAGGTGGTGGGCGAGCACGATCGGCTGCGCGCGTTGCAGGTGCGTGTAGCCCGGCATCGGGACATCGACGCTGTCCGCCGCGCGGTCCAGCAGCGCGGTCTGGACCTCGCGGATCCCGTCGGCGAGGTGGACGGTGACGTCGCGCAGGTACAGGCGCTCGTCGAGCGCGATCTGGTCGTTGCGCGAGCGCCCCGTGTGGAGCTTCCCGGCCGGCGGCCCGATCAGCTCCGCCAGCCGCCGCTCGATGTTCATGTGGATGTCCTCGAGCTCGGCCCGGAACGGGAACTCGCCGCGCTCGAGCTCGCCGCGCACCGCTTCGAGCCCTCGCACCATCGCGTCGCGTTCGCCGGCGGTCACCAGTCCGGCGCGGGCGAGCGCCCGCGCCCACGCGATGCTCCCTGCGATGTCGTGCGGCCAGAGCCGGCGGTCGAACCCGATCGACGCGGTGAACCGCTCCGCGCTCGGGTCAGACGCCGCGGTGAAGCGACCGCCCCAGGGCTTCATGCGAGCAACGCGGCGATGTCGTCCATGATGCGCGCCGTCACGGCCGCGCGCGCCACCCGCCCGCCGTCGGCGGTGTCGCGCGCGAAGACGCGTGGTCGTCCGAAGCGGACCCGGATCGGGTGGGGGCGCGGGATGTGGAAGCGCCGCCCGGCGAGCGCCTCGTACGTCCCGCGGACACCGGCGGGCACAACCGGCACGCCGGACCGGAGCGCGAGCAGCGCCACGCCGTGGAGCCCGGGCTCGAGTCGCCCGCGCACGCTGAAGGGGCCTTCCGGGAAGATTCCGACGATCCGGCCCTCGGCGAGCGCCGCGAGCGCTCGCCTGATCGCACCGACGTCGGCGCGCGTGACGTCGAGGCGGATCGAGCCGATGTGGCGGTGCAAGAGCGGGTGCAGCGGGGTCGCGCGCCAGACCCGTGGCATGACGAGGAACGAGATCGGCCGCGGCAGCGCCGTCGCGAGGACGATGCCGTCGAGGTAGTTGTGATGGTTCGCCGCGACCAGGCATGGCCCGCCCGGCGGCAGGTGGTCGACCCCTTCGACACACAGGTCGAAGCGCTCCTCGAGCAGACGACGGACGGGCGCCAGGAGGGCGCGGTAGAGGAACGGAGGCGGGACGCGATGGGAGTGGGCGCCGACGCGGCCGTCGAGCGCGGCGGAGCGGCTCATACCGCCGGGTGTTATAGCATCCCGGTCGATTCCGGAAAAGGGTTGGCCAGCGGAGTGCCGCGTCCGCTCCCTGCCCGCCCGGCCGATTGTTGCTCGAACTCTCACCGGAATCCGCGTCCAGCGCTTCCGCGCCGGCCCAGGCACGACTCTTGAATGACCGTGGAGACAGACGGACGCAAGGAGGACGGGATGAAGTGCACAGTCTGTGGCTGCGACCGCCGGATGCTCTGCAACCGATGCCGCGACGGACGCTGCGGGCGCTGTGGCGCCGCGGGCCGGCACCGCTGATCACGTCAGCCGCTTGATCGGGCCGCCGGCTCAACGGCTTCGGTTCATCCGGTAGCGGGCGACCGCCGCGTTGTGCTCGGCCACCGTGGTCGAGAAGTGGTGTCGCCGCTCGTCGAGCTTCACGAAGTACAGGTACGGCACCGGCGCCGGATCGAGCGCCGCCTCGATCGAGGCGAGCCCCGGGCTCGCGATCGGCCCCGGGGGTAACCCCGCGTACCGGTAGGTGTTGAACGCGTCGTCCACGTCGAGATCCGCGCGCGTCAGCGTGCGGCGTCCCCTGCCCGCAGCGTACTGGACGGTCGGATCGGCCTGGAGCGGCATGCCCCGCTTCAACCGGTTCCAGAAGACCGCGGCGATCACGCGTCGCTCATCCGGCGCAACCGCCTCGCGCTCGATGATCGAGGCGAGCGTCAGGAGCTGGTGCAGCGTCAGCCCGCGGTCCTTCGCGCGCGTCTCCGCATCGCCGAGCTTCGCGCGCAGTCGCAGGATCATCCGGCCGAGGATCTCCTCGACCTTGAGCCCGCGTACGAACTGGTACGTGTCCGGGAACAGGTACCCCTCGACGCTCGGCCCCGGGATGCCGTGGGCCGCGAGAAACGCCGGGTCCCGGGCCGCGCGCATCAGGTCGGCGGCGGTCGCGAGACGCTCGTCGGCGAGCACGCGCGCAACCTCCGCCACGCTGGCGCCCTCCGGGTGGAGCACGATGTGCTGGCGCACTCGGCCGCTCTCGATCAAGGCCAGCACGTCGAGCGTCGTTGCGCCGCGGGGCACCTCGTAGTCGCCCGCCTTGAGGCGGCGGGCGCTGCCGCGAACGACGGCAAGCGCGGCGAACACTGCCCGATGTTTGATCACGCCGGCGGACTCGAGCCGGGTGCCGACGTCGAGCAGGCCCTGATGGGCCGGGATCTCGACGATGACCGCGCGCGCCCGGACCGCTGCCGTCGGGGATGCCAGGTACACGACCGCCGCGAGCAGCACTCCGACGACGGCACCCGTGGCGGCGAGCGCCAGGCGCAGCTTCATGCTCTCCGAGTCTACATGGCCGGGTGGAGGAGCCGGTCGGGGGGCCGTGGGGGAGGGTGTGGGGCCGCGCGGCCGAGCGGGAGATCGAGGAGCGCCGCGGGTTTCCCGCGGCGCTTCCGAGCGTCGGGGGGGTCGTGGGGGAGGGGACCCTTCGGGGTCCCTCACAGGGTAGATGGTATATACTGGCTGGCCGGGCAGTCCCGCCCGCAATTTGTCAAGGGGGTCCCGATGCTCGACCTGCAGCTTCCCACCCGTCACGAGTGGTCCACCCAGGAGCGTAGCTACGGCAAGCTCACCATCGAGCCGTTCGAGAGCGGGTTCGGCCTGACCGTCGGCAACGCCTATCGCCGCGTGCTCATGTCGGCGATCCACGGGGCCGCGCCCACGTGGGTCAAGATCTCCAGCGTCCTCCACGAGTTCTCGCACCTGCCCGGCGTCGTCGAGGACACGCTCGACATCCTGATGAACCTGCGGAACGTCGTCTTCGCGCTCCACCTGAACCGGCCGAAGATCCTTCGGCTGAAGGCGCAGGGCCCGGGGACGGTCACGGCGGGTGACTTCGAGGCGGACGCCGACGTCGACATCCTGAGACCCGATCAGGCGCTGGCGACGCTCGACAAGGACGGCCTGCTGGAGATGGAGATCTGCATCGAGCGCGGCCGCGGCTACATCCCCGCGGAGAAGCGCGAGCCGGAAGCCCTGCCGATCAACGCGATCCTCATGGACGCCGATTTCTCGCCGGTCAAGCGCGTGAACTACCACGTCGAGCCGGCCAAGGCCGAAGGGCAGGAGCGGCTGGTGCTCGAGGTCTGGACCGACGGCAGCGTGACGCCCGCCGTGGCGGTCGGCGAGGCCTCGGCGATCCTCCAGGATCACTTCGACCTGCTCACGGACTTCCCGGAAACGGTGCCGCAGGAAGAGCAGACGGACCGCGACGAGCGGCCGCGGTTCGAGCTGAACGAGAACCTGTTCCGCAACGTCGACGAGCTCGAGCTCTCCGTGCGCGCGTCCAACTGCCTGAAGACGGCCAACATCCGGACGATCGCGGACCTGGTCCAGAAGAGCGAGGCGGAGCTTCTCAAGACGAAGAACTTCGGCAAGAAGTCGCTCAACGAGATCAAGACGATCCTGGGCGAGATGGGACTCGCGCTCGGGATGCGGCTCGATCCCGAGGAGCTGGAGCGCCTGCGCTCGCAGTACGAGCGCGCGTACGAGGGGTAGCTCAGCGCAGGCGCTGCTTGATTCGCTCGACCGCTTCCTCGGTCTGATCGCGGGCGCCGAAGCCGGTCAGGCGGAAGTAGCCCTCACCGGCGGGCCCGAATCCTGACCCCGGCGTGCCGACCACGTGCGCCTCGTTCAGGAGCCGGTCGAAGAACTGCCAGGACGTGACGCCCGCCGGCGTCTTCACCCAGACGTAGGGCGCGTTCCGGCCACCGAAGACCGTGAGTCCAGCCGCCGCCAAGCCCTCACGGATGACGCGGGCGTTCTCCATGTAGGAGTCGACCTGCGCGCGCACCTGCTTCTGGCCCTCGCCGGTGTAGATCGCTCCGGCGCCCTTCTGCACGACGTAGGGCGCGGCGTTGTACTTCGTCGTCTGCCGGCGCAGCCAGAGCGCGTTGAGGCTGACCGGCTCGCCCTGCGCGTTCCGTCCCTGGAGCTCCTTCGGCACGACGGTGAACGCGCAGCGCGTGCCCGTGAAGCCCGCCGTCTTCGAGAAGCTGCGGAACTCGATGGCGACCTCGCGCGCCCCCTCGACCTCGTAGATCGAGTGCGGGATCTCGGTGTCGCGGATATAGGCCTCGTATGCGGCGTCGAAGAGGATCACGCTCTCGTTCCTCCGCGCGTGGTCGACCCACCGGGCGAGGGCGGCGCGCGTGAGCACGGCGCCGGTCGGGTTGTTCGGGTAGCAGAGGTAGATGAGGTCGACGCGGCGGTCGGGGAGCGGCGGCTCGAAGCCGGTCTCCGCCGTGCACGCGAGGTACACGAGGCCGTCGTACCGGCCGTTGTCCTGCGCTGGACCCGTGCGTCCCGCCATCACGTTGCTGTCGGCGTACACGGGGTAGACGGGATCGGTGAGCGCCACGACCGAGTCGACGGAGAAGATCTCCTGGATGTTGCCGCTGTCCTGCTTCGCGCCGTCGGAGACGAAGATCTCGTCGAGACCGACCTTCACACCGCGCGCGCCGTAGTCGTGCGCGGCGATCTTCTCGAGCAGGAAGTCGTACCCGGTATCGGGGCCGTAGCCCTTGAACGTCTCGGCGCGCGCCATGTCGTCGACGGCCTCGTGGAGGGCCGACACGACCGCCGGAGCGAGCGGCTGCGTGACGTCGCCGATGCCGAGGCGGATGAGCCGCGCGCCGGGATGCGCGGCCTGGAACGCCTTCACGCGCCGCGCGATCTCGGCGAAGAGGTAGCTCGACCGGAGCTTGAGATAGTGCTCGTTCACTCGCGCCACGGGGATCTCCTTCGAAGAGAGTGAACGAATTCTAGCAGGGCGGCCACGCCTCCGGGTCGAGGCAGAAGCGCGCGGTCCGACGATCGCTCCACGCCGTCACGTCCAGCACGCGTCCGTCGGTTTCCAGGATCACCGCGCCGTCGCGATCGGTCCGGTAGACGCGCGCCCGGACCGCCCGCAGGCGTGCGAGCGTCTCCGGACCCGGTTGCCCGTGGGCATTGCGGCCGCCGACCGAGATGACGGCGACGGTCGGGCGCGCCGCGGCGAGGAACTCGGCGCTCGATGCCTCCGCCGAGCCGTGGTGACCGACCTTCAGCACGGTGGCGCGCAGGTCGGAGCGGCCGGCAAGCAGGGCGAGTTCGTCGGCGCGGTCGCCGTCGGATGCGAACAGGAACGTGGCCAGACCGTACTCGAGCCGGGTGACGAGCTGCTCGTGGCCGGTACCCGGTCGAGCCGTCACACCGAGCACCGACACGGCAACCGGGCCGAGGTGCCGAACGGCGGTGCTGCCACCGAGCGTCTCCCGGACAGGGAAGAGTCGCCGCAGGGACGGGATGCCACCCGCGTGATCGTTGTCGCCGTGGGTCACGACCATCGCGTCGATGGACCGGACGCCGCGGTTCCAGAGGTAGGGCGCGACCACGCGCTCGCCGATGTCGAAGCGGCCACCGCCTCCGGCTCCGGCGTCGATCACCATCGTGCGGCGGTCCGGCGTCTCCACGACGATCGCGTCGCCCTGGCCGACGTCGAGCACGGTGACGCGGAGCCGATCGCCGGCGGGCCTGACGATCGGCCACGCCTCGATGGCGGCCGAGAGCGCGAGGAGCGACATGCCGGCCGCGGCGCCGCTGACGAGCAGACGGCGCGGGATCCGCGCGCGCGCACGCCAGGTCCAGAGCGCCAGGGCCAGCGCGGAGACGTACGTCACCACGCCGGTCCAGTGCGGCGCGGGCAGGTGCACGAGGGCCCCGGGCACGGCCGCCGCGACGTGCACGATGGCCCGCATCGCGAGCAGCACCGGCCAGGTGGCGTCGAAGAGCCATGACCCGAGCGTCGCGGACAGCGGCGCCACGGTCGCGGCGGCAAGCCCGAGGATGGTCGCGACACCTGCGAGCGGGACGACGCCGAGGTTCGCCACGACCCCGATCAGCGACACCTGGTTGAAGTGAACGAGCCCGATGGGCAGCACCGCCAGCTGCGCGGCGAGGCTGACGCCGATCACGCTGGCGATGATCGCCCGCGGCAGCGGTGCGAGGACGATCCCGGTCGTGGCGGCGAACGACAGCTGAAATCCGGGATCGAACAGGTCGGCGGGCCGGACCGCGAGGATCGTGATGGCGGCGAGCGCCAGGCTGTTGAGCACCGAGGCGTCGCGCTCGAGGAGCAGCGCCGCCAGCACGAGGACGCCCATGATGGCCGCGCGGACGACCGAGGGCTCCGGGCCGACGACGGCGGCGAAGCCGATGACCGACACGATCGCGACAACCGCTGCCACGCGGCGGGAGGTGGTGGCCACGAGCGCCGCGGTGAACACCGACAACGCGACGAGCGCGACGTTGAATCCCGACACGGCGAGCACGTGGTAGACGCCCGCACGACGGAACCCGTCGAGGATCTCGGGCGGCAGCTCCCCGCGCGAGCCGAGCAGCAAGCCCGTCAGCAGTGCGCCCGAGGTCGCGGGCAGCGTCGCCTCGATCGACGCGATCGCCCGGCGTCTGACCCGCGCATGCCATCGCCGCTCCGCGTCCAGCGCTTCGACATCGGCTCCGGAGGCGCTGGCGACGACGTGGAGTCCCTGGCGTTCGAGGAACTCGGCGTAGTCGAGCCCGCCGGGATTGCGGAAGCCGCTCGCCGCGCGCAGCCGCGCGCGGGCGCCGATGCGCTGTCCCTCCGCGAGGTGCGGTGCCCGACCGTAGACCGTCAGCTGCAGCAGCCCGGACCGTGCGGCGCCGTCCACTCGATCGACGTCGAGCACGAGCCGCTGGCGCCCGCGCGCGAAGCGGACGGGGTGAGCCACGACTCGACCTTCGACGCGGGCGATGACCGGAAGCGCGAGGTGGACAGGGTGCTCAGCGGGAAGCGGGGCAGGCGCGGCGCGTAGCGCGCCGAGGGCGAGGGTCGCGGCGGCGATGGCGAGCAGCGCGTTGCCGAGCCACCCGGCGGCAAGGAACACCGCCGCGACGGCGACCGCGCCGGCCCACGCTCCCCACCATCCGGCCACGGGCAGCGCGGCGTGGAGCGCGATGCCCGTGGCGAAGGCCAGCGCGGGTGGGACGAGCGGGACCTTGCATCCGACGTCATGGGGGGCCTCGAAGGGCCCCCCAAACCCCC
>JACPDG010000016.1 GCA_016184125.1 Candidatus Rokuibacteriota bacterium
GTCCACCGCCTTGAAGCGCTCGGCTATTCTGTCGTGCTCGAGAAAAAGGCGGCCTGAGGCGGCGGCGCCGGACGCGCACAGGTTTCATAGGAAACGTGCACCCCGTCCTCGAGGACCGACTGGCCGGGCTGCTCCGGGTCCGCGAGCACCGGGGCGTCGACATGGACCACGACCTGGTACCGCTCGCCCGGCGCGCCGGGGTCGAGCTCGTGATGGAGCGCGGTTTCCACCAGCAGCGCCAGCGCATCCGCCTGCTGCTGCGCCATGGTCGGCGCCTCCTGCGCCGGATCAGTCGGGGGCGTGTCCAGGCTCGCGGCGCGGCCCTGCCGGTACAGCGTCTCGCGCGCTGCGTCCAGCGCCCGCAGCAGCAGTGCGCCCACCTCCGGCGCCAGCCGGCCTCGCAGCACCACCGTGCCGTCGTCGTCGTGGAAGACGTGCAGCGCGCGGCTCGCGTGCTGCCGCGCGCTCTCCTCGGCTTCGGCCTGCCGGTCGACCCGCCGCCACCCTCGCACGATGCGCTCGACGTGGGCGGCGGTGCCCGCCCGCGCGACCGCCAGCAGCCGCTCTTCCGTGTCGGCAGTCGCCACGCGCGTGATCGCCCGGACCTTCGCGTACGATACCTCGCCGCGCGCGAGTGCCTCGGCCAGGCGCGGCAGGGTCTCGAGCGCACGCGCCACCCGCACTCGCTCCCGGGCCGCGCCCATGTCCAGCCCCACTCGCCAGCTCAACCAGTGGGCGCAGGAGCGGAAGCCACCGCTCCACCCCTTACGGGCATCGAACTCGCGGATCAGCTCCAGCAGTCGCGCCGTGGCGGCATCGAGGTGCGCCGACAGCTCGGCGATCTCGTCGCCCAGACGGTCCAGCTCGGTGACGGACTCCGGGGCAGCGGCGATGACGGGCGCATGGATCTCCATGGCGAGCCTCCCCTGTGCTGGAGCGACTCTACACCTCGATTTCGGAGCCCCCTCGGAGCGCCCAGAAGGGGCGATCCCGGCGCGAACCTCTTGTTTCGCCGGTTGCCGCCTTTCGGCGGCCACTGGCGGGCCCTGCGCGCCGCAGGGACCCGATCCGCCCGGACCGGCCACCGATGACGGTTGGCATTCCATAGGGCTGTCAAGGAAAAAATGCGTCGCGGGGGCTCGATCGCCACCCAACACGAGGGCCGGGAGACCCACGACAACTCTCGCTCTTCAAGGACGCTACCCACGAACGTCGTCAGCCCCGCACCGAACAACAGATGGAGCGGCGCCGGCGCGACGCCGGCCGCTCACCCTGAGCGTTCGCCCGCTTGCCCACGCCTGAAGAGTCTGGGTATCCCCTGCTCAGATGCGGATGACCTGTCACGATTCCTGCGCTTGCCGTGATAGTCCGCGACGGCGCCGGTCGGTTACCGGCGCTCGCCCTGCCCCGGCAGCGGCAGCCCCCGCAGCGAGAAGTGGTCCGGGTAGCTGAAGCTCGTCGGGTTGTAGACCGCCGAGGCCGGGTCCATGTCGACGTCCACCACGACCGGCTCCCCTGCTCGCAGCGCCTCGACGATGGCCGGCCGCACCTCGGCGCGCCGTGAGACCTTGAGGCCGCGCGCGCCCATCGACCGCGCCATCGCGACCAGGTCGGGATTCCACAGCTCGCCCGTGCGCTCGATGCGGTAGTCGCAGAACGTGTGCTTGCCGTAGAACTTGTCCATCCGGCGCTCGAAGACGAGCGAGCGGTTGTTGAGCACGACCCACACGATCGGCAGCCCGTACTCGACCGCCGTGGCGACCGCCGTGCCGGTCATCATGAAGGAGCCGTCGCCCGTGAACGTGATGGCCGGGTGCTCGGGGTTGCCGAGGTGCGCGCCGATCGCGCCGGGGACGCTCCAGCCCATGCGGATGAAGTGGTCGTTGTTCGTGTGGACGTTCCGCGACGACACACGGAAGAAGCTCGGCGCGTAGCACAGGAGCTGGCCGGTGTCGAAGAGCACCGACGTCTCGGCATCGACCTCCGCGATCGCGCCCGACGCCTCGGCGAACAGCGGCGCATAATCGAGCGGCGGGCCTTCCTTCTCCCGCATCGGGTCGGTCTTCTCGCGCCACTCGCGCCGCCACCGGGCGATCGCGGCGAGCCAGGCGTCGTTGCCGTCGCCCGTGTAGCCGCGGGCCGCGAGCGCCTCGTGGAGCGCGACGAGCGCCAGGCGGCCGTCCGCCACCATGCCGACGTCCACCGGATAGACGCGCGCGATCTCGCTCGGGTCCACGTCGACCTGCACGAGACGCGTCGAGCCGGGGATGTCGTAGAGCGTCCATCCGGCGGTGGTCAGGTCGGTGAAGCGGTTGCCGATGGAGACCAGCACGTCGCACTCGCGCGCGGCCCGCACGCCGTGCTCGTCGCCGAAGCGTCCGGGAATGCCGACGTAGCATGGATGGTCTTCGGGGAAGGCGCCCTTCGCGGCAAAGGTCGTGGCGACCGGCAGGCGGAACGTCTCCGCGAGACGGACGAGCCCGCTCCACGCGCGCGCGTTGTGGACACCGGTCCCGACGAGGACGAGCGGCCGCCGCGCGCTCGCGATCAGCCGGACGACCTCGTCGACCGCAGCGGGATCGGGCGCCGGCGGCGCGATGCGCGTCCAGCCGCGAGGATCGGGGATGCGCGGCACGTCGATGGGCGTCGCCTGGATGTCGAACGGGATCTGGACGACGACCGGCCCCGGCCGGCCCGTGATCGCGTCCTTGTAGGCGCGGACGACCATGTCGAGCGCGGTGTCCGGCCGGTTCACGAGCACCGCCTTCTTCACGACCGGCTTCGCGAGGCCCACCCACTCCTCGGGCCCGGTGCGGTACGCCTCCTGGATGCCGCCGCGGTCGAACCACTGGCTCGGACCCGCGCCGATGACGGCGACGAGGGCCACGGACGAGTAGAAGGCCTCGGCGAGCGCCGGGACGAGGTTCGTGGCGCCAGGGCCGCCGCTCGCGACGACGACGGCGGGTGGCGGCGTGCGTCGCGCGCGCCAGTAGCAGTCCGCCATGTGCACCGCGTGGTCCTCGCACCGCGCGCGCACGCCGCGGATCTTCGAGTTCGCCAGCGCGTCGAGCAGCGCCCAGTTGCCGTGCCCGACGACGCCGAAGAAGTGCTCGACACCGCACGCCTCGAGGAACGCCGCGATCGCGACCGACGGAGTCATGCTCGGCATGTCGTTCCCTGTCCCTTCCAGCTCAGTACGAGCGCGGCAGCTCGCAGTGGAGCTCCGCGATCGTGTTGAGGCACTGCTCGTTCGTGATCGGGCCGATCTGCCAGAGCCGCGCCAGGCGCCAGTACCGCTGCGCGTCGCACTCCTCGGAGAGCCCCATACCGCCGTGGATCTGGATCCCGCGGTCGCAGGCACGCACCGCGACGTCGGCCGCGTACATCTTGGCCATCGTCGACTCCACGCCACACGGGCGGCCCTGGGACTGGAGCCACGCTGCGCGGTAGACCATGAGCCGCGCGGCGTCGAGCTCGGTCGCCATCCCGGCCAGGTAGTGCTGGATCGCCTGCATCTGGCCGATCGGCTTGCCGAACGCGGTACGCTCGCGCGCGTACGCGAGGGCCGCCTCGTAGGCGGCGGTGCCGAGGCCGAGCGCGGTGGCGCCTCCGAGGATCCGCTCGTTGTTGAGCGTGGCCAGCAGCTGGTAGAACCCGCGTCCCTCCTCGCCCAGCACCGCATCCGCCGGCAGCCGCACGTCGTCGTAGAACACCGCGTTGGTGTCGCCGATCGGCACGAGCATGTCGATCTTGCGCATCGTCACGCCTGGCGCCCGGGCCGGGACGATGAACAGCGTGATGCCCCGCGCGGCCTTCGCGACCTGCTCGCGGGGCGTCGTGCGCGCCACGACGACCAGGTAGTCCGCCTGCTGCGCGGCCGACGTGAACACCTTGGCGCCGCGCAGCACCCAGCCGTCGCCGTCGCGCCACGCGCGGGTCTGCATCGCGCCGAGCACGTCCGTGCCGCCGCCCGGCTCGGTGATCGACAGCGCGAAAGCGCAGTCGCCGGATGCGATGCGCGGCAGGAAGAACTTCTTCTGGGCCTCGCTGCCGAAGAACCCGACCGACTTCCCGCCGAAGCAGACGGTCGTGAAGTACGGTCCCGTGGCCGGCTCGCCGCCGGCGATGCCTTCGATGATCAGCGCCATGTCGACGATCGTGCCGCCCGAGCCGCCGTACCGCTCGTCGATGGCGACGCCGAGCCAGCCGAGCTCGGCCATGCGCCGCCACAGCTTCTCCGACCGCCGGCCCGCCGCGAGCGACTCGCGGACGACATCATGCGTGCACTCCGCGCGCATGAACGCGCGCACCGCGTGGCGAAGCTCGTGCTGCTCGGGCGTCAGATCGAAATCCATCGGTCCTCCGGGATCGCGCAGCCGGCCGCGGAGGGCCGGCGGCCTCCGCGCGCGGGCGTCACACGACGATGCTCGGCGCGGAGCCCGTGAACGAACCGCTGGTCGAGGAGCGCCCCGGGTTTCCGGGGGCGCTTCCGAGCGCGGGGGGCGTGGGGGCCATTTCGGGGCCCCCACTTCCCTCGGGCGCCAGCTGGTCCGGGCGCGGGGCGTAGGGGTACGGGCCTTCGACGGTCCGCTTCCGCCAGGGAAACATCGCTCGACCCTGCCGGCGCGACGCTACGAGGTCAATGAGGCAGACGGCTCATTTGACCTCGACACACACCGTCCGAAGCGGTCGAGAGGCCCGCGAGACTCCGCGAATGTCGGGCTGTACATCATGCAACCCGGCGCGCCGCCGAGCACCGTCGTCAGGCCACGCATCGTGTGAGGCATAATGGCGGCGCGAGCCGGACGACCGGGCCCACTGGAGGCACGCTGATGACCCAGGATCTCAGGAGCTTTCTCGACCTCGTGAAGCGGTGCAAGCCGGACGACCTCGTGATCGTGTCCAGGGAGGTCGACCCCGCGTACGAGATCACGGGGCTCGTCGTGAAGCTCGAGCGCGAGCGGCGCCGGCCGATCGTGGTCTTCGAGAACGTCAAGGGCTCGCGCTTCCCGGTCCTCACGAACCTTCACGCGACCCGCTCGCGCCTGGCCGCGGCCATCAACGCCGCCCCGGACGGTATGTTGACGACGTACCTCCACGCGATGGAGCGCCCGATCCCGCCGCGTGTCGTGCCGACCGGCCCCGTGAAGGAGGTCGTGCTCACGGGCGAGCGCGTGAGCCTCTACGACCTGCCGCAGATCGTCCACCACGAGCGCGACGCCGGGCCGTACATCACCGCGGCGATCTCGTTCGCGCGCGATCCCGAGCACGAGATCTGGAACTGCGCCTACAACCGGCTGATGATCCAGGGCCGCGACCGCACGTCGATCCATCTCACGATCGGCAAGCACCTGTGGGAGTTCCACAAGAAGGCCGAGGCGCTCGGCCGGCCGCTGCCCGTGGCGTTCGCGATCGGCGTGCACCCGGCGGTCGCGCTCGGGGCCCTCGCGATCGGCTCGATCGACGAGGACGAGCGCGCCATCATGGGCGGGCTCTTCGGCGAGCCGCTCGAGCTCGTGCAGTGCGAGACCTCGGACATCCTGGTCCCGGCGCACGCGGAGCTCGTCATCGAGGCCGAGATCCTGCCGCACGAGCGCGTGGCCGAGGGACCGTTCGGCGAGTTCACCGGGTACAGCCTCGGCGAGCGGCAGCGCGAGGTCGTCAGGGTCAACGCGATCACGCACCGCCAGGGCGCGTACTTCCACGACATCTCCGTCGCGCACCTCGACCACCTGCTGCTGTCGACGGTCCCGATCGAGGCGAACCTCTACCGCGCCGTGCGCGCGATGGTGCCGTCGGTGAGGGCGGTGCGGGTCCCCGCGCCGTTCACGTGCTACGTGTCGCTCGAGCAGCGCGCGCCGGGACAGGCGAAGAACGCGATCCTCGCGGTGCTCGGCAGCGATCTCTACATCAAGCGGGTCGTGGTGGTCGACCAGGACGTCGACGTCTTCGACGACCGCCAGGTGACGTGGGCGATGGCGACCCGGTGCCAGCCGGATCGCGACCTGCTCGTGGTCACGCACGCGCGCGGCTCCGATCTCGACCCCTCGGCGCCGCAGGACGGCTACACCGCGAAGTGGGGCGTGGACGCGACCGCGAAGCCGTCGCTCGACGCCTACACGCCGCGGCATCGCGTGCCCCGCGAGGTCATGGAGCGCCTCCGGCTCGAGGACTTCGGGCTCTAGCCGCCGTGGCGGAGAACGTCGTCGCGGTCCTCGAGGCGAACGCGCGGCGCCATGCCGCGCGCCCGGCCCTCGTGTGGAACGCCGGGGCGGTGACGTGGGCCGAGCTCGCCGGGCTCGCCGGCGGCTGCGCTCGCGACCTCGCGTCTCGCGGGGTCCGCCCGGGCGACCGCGTCGCCGTCATGCTGCCGAACGACCGGCGATTCGTCGCGGCAGTCCTCGCCGTGCTCAAGCTCGGCGCGACCGCGGCCCCGCTCAATCCGCTGCTCGGTCCCGAGGACCGTGACGCGATCCTCGGGCACCTGCGTCCGGTGTGTGTCGTGGATGACGTGCCCGCCGCGCCAGCGTCCTGGCCAACGGTCGACCGGCCCGATGCGCCGGCCCTGGTGCTCTACACGTCGGGAAGCACCGGGCGTCCGAAGGGCGCGGCGCTGTCGCACGCCGCGCTCGGCTTCGGGATCCGGTCGTGGGCGGGTCCCGTGATGGCGCTGACCGGGAACGACCGGGTGCTGGCGGCGCTGCCGCTCGCGCACTCGTTCGGGCTGAACGGCGCGCTGCTCGCGCCGCTGCTCGCGGGCGCGACGGTCGTGCTGGTCGAGCGCTTCTCGCCGGAGGCCGCGCTCGGCGCCGTCGGCCGGCACCACGTCACGGTCCTGCCCGGTGTCGCGACGATGTTCCGCCGCATGCTCGACTCGCCGGCGCTCGCCGCGACGGACCTCACGTCGCTCCGGATCGCCCTGTCCGGCGCGGCGCCGTGCCCGTGGGAGCTCGCTCGCGACTGGCAGCGCCGGACGGGCGTGCGCATCCTGCGCGGCTACGGCATGACGGAGCTCTTCAGGCCCATCTCGTACCTCGCCGGGGACCCACGCGATCTGCCCGAATCCGTCGGTCGCGCGGTGCCGGGCGTCGACCTCGCCGTCGTCGATGACATGGACCGCGCGGTCGAGCCCCGCGAGGCCGGCGAGCTGCTGATCCGCACCCCGGCCGCGCTCGACGGCTACCTGGACGACCCGGACGCGACGCGGGCCGTCCTGCGCGACGGCTGGTTCCGGACCGGGGATCTCGCGGTCGTCGACGCCGGCGGCTTCGTCACGATCGTCGGCAGGAAACGCGACCTGATCCTGCGCGGGGGCTACTCCGTCGTGCCCCAGGAAGTGGAGCGCGTGCTGGCCAGCCACCCGGACGTCGGGGAAGCGGCGGTCGTCGGCGTGCCGCACGCCGAGCTCGGCGAGGAGGTCGCCGCGTTCGTCACGCTTCGCGACGGTGCGACCGCGACCGGCGATGAGCTCGTCGCTTTCTGCCGCGAGCACCTGGCCGCGTACAAGTACCCGCGCGCCGTGACCGTCCTCACCGAGTTCCCGCGGACCGCCACCGGAAAGATCCTCAAGACCGACCTCGCGAGCCTCGCTCGCACGCCGGACCGCTGAAGGAGACGCCATGCCGTTCGCCCGCACCAACGACCGCGTGAAGATCTACCTCGAGACACACGGCGCCGGCACCCCGCTCGTGCTCGCGTACGGCATCGGTGGCAACGCCGGCATGTGGGACGTCAACCTGCCGGTCCTCGCCGCGCGCCATCGCGTGGTGCTCTGGGAGCCGCGCGGTCACGGACGCTCGGACAGCCCGGACGATCCCGCGAAGTACTCGTTCGCGCACTGGATCGAAGACCTGCGAGCGGTGATGGACCACGTCGGGCTGCGGAAGGCGCACATCGGCGGGCTGTCGCTCGGCGCCGGCATCGCGACCCGCTTCACGCTGCGCCACCCCGGCCGTGTGCGCTCGCTGCTGGTCACCAACTCGTCGTCGGCCGCCGGGCTGCCGCTGTCCGTGGATGCGTTCCTCATGCGGGCCAAGTCGATCGAGATCACGCTGAAGCAGGGCATGGATGCGATGGCCGAGTTCGCGATGACCGCGAACCCGAACGTCGCCGAGCGGCTCAAGATCGACCCGGGCGCCAAGGAGGAGTTCTACGCGTACTACCGCAAGCTCCAGCCGATCGGCTACGCGAACTCGCTGCGCGCGCTGCTCGGCATGGATCACATCACCGACCAGCTCTCGAAGATCCGGGCGCCCGTCCTGCTGATCGGCGGCGACCGCGACCCGTCGCTCGGGCCGATGCGGGTGATGCAGCGCCGGATCAAGGGCTCGAAGCTCGTGGTGCTCTCGCCGGCGAGCCACTTCGCGAACCGCGACCGGCCGGCCGCGTGGAACCGCGCGGCGCTCGAGTTCCTGGCGCGCGTGGACGGCGGCACGCGCGCACGGTGACTCGGATCGGTCCCTCGGACGTCTACGGCGCGCTCGCGGGAGGCTCCGTCGACTCGCGTGGCGGGCGGCGTCGTTCATGGCTCGCCAGGCCGCGCTCCCAGAGGTACTCGCGCTCGCCCCCGTGCCGCCCGACCCACCGGCCCAGCACGAAGAACGCGTCCGACAGCCGGTTGATGTAGCGCAGCGGCCACTCGCCGATCGGCTCCACCCGTGAGAGCGCGAGGATCTCTCGCTCGGCGCGCCGGCACACCGTCCGCGCCTGGTGGAGGAAGCCGCCCACGCGGCCCCCGCCCGGAAGCACGAAGGACTTGAGCGGCGGGAGCGTCTTCTGGCACGCGTCCATGAGCTCCTCGAGCTCCCGCACCTCGGCGTCGCCGACGCGGAACATCCCCTCGTAGACGGCCTCGGGAGGCGTGGCGAGCTCGCTGCCGAGATCGAAGAGCTGGTTCTGGATGCGCTTGAGCACCTCGTCCAGCCAGCGGTGCGCCTCGCCGTCGGCCAGCCGCTCCTCGTTGAAGACGCGCGCGAGGCCGACGATCGCGTTGAGCTCGTCCAGCGTGCCGTACGCCGCGATCCTCGGCGAGTCCTTCGGCACGCGCGCGCCCCCGACGAGCGCGGTCTCTCCGGTGTCGCCGGTCCGCGTGTACACGCGTGTGATGCTGATCGGCATGGTCGTTCTCCCCGGGCGCCGAGCCCAGCCTCGCGGCGCCGCGACGCCATTCTACGGTCCCGTCGCGGCTCGATGCGCGGCGGCGGCCGCCACGCCGACTTGATGCCGTGCGCCGGCTCGTGGATGATGCGGGCGTGAAGCCGCGGCCCCGCGCCACCCTCGCCACCGCCGCGACCGCGCATTTCCTCCACGACGGCCTTGCGGACATCGTCTACGTGCTCCTGCCGGTGTGGGCCGCGGAGTTCCGGCTGAGCTTCGTGCAGGTCGGGTTCATCCGGACGGCGTACACCGGCGCGATGGCGCTGCTCCAGATTCCCGCCGGGCTGCTCGCGGAACGCTGGGGCGAGCGGCGCTTCCTCGCCCTGGGAACGGCGCTGACCGCCGGCGGATTCGTCGCGCTCGGCTGGTGGGCGAGCGGCTTCCTCGCGCTCCTCGCTTGCCTCGTCGCGTCGGGCGCAGGCTCCGGATTCCAGCACCCGCTCTCGTCGTCGATCGTCTCCAGGGCGTACGAGGGCGGAGGCCGGCGCGCCGCGCTCGGGACGTACAACTTCTCCGGCGATCTCGGGAAGGTCGCCGCGTCCGCGGGGTTCGCGGCACTCGTCGCGGCCGCCGGGTGGCGCGCCGCCTCGACGATCTCCGGCACCATCGGGCTCGCGGCAGCCGCCGTCATCCTGGCCGCGCTCGCCGCCCTCCGGCAGGGCGGCGTCGCGCCGGCGGTGCCCGCCGGCGCCGACACGCTCGCTGCACGCGCCTGGGGGATCCGCGATGGTCGCGGGTTCCAGGCGCTCTCGGCGGTCGGCATGATCGACAACGCCACGCGCACGGGCTTGCTCACGTTCCTTCCCTTCGTCCTGATCGCGAAGGGCGTCAGCGTGACCGGCGTCGGCGTCGCGCTCGCGCTCGTGTTCGCGGGTGGCGCGATCGGCAAGTTCGTCTGCGGCTTCGTCGCCGAGCGTGTCGGCGTGATCCGCACCGTGGTGCTGACCGAAGCGGCAACGGCGCTCGGCATCCTCACCGTCGTGGCGTCACCGGCGGCGGTGACGCTGGCGGTGCTCTTCCCGCTCGGCGTCGCGCTGAACGGCACGTCGTCGGTGCTGTACGCGACCGTCGCCGACCTCGTCGACCCCGACCGGCGGTCGCGCGCCTACGGGCTCTACTACACGCTGTCGATCGGCGCGTCGGCGATGGCGCCCACCGTCTACGGGCTCGTCAGCGACGCCGCCGGCGCATCCTTCACGCTGACCGTCGTCGGCCTCGTCGTCCTCGTCACGATCCCGCTGTGCCTGCTGCTGCGCCAGGCGGTGGAGGTCCCGGCGAGCGCCTGATCGCGCGCCGCGCCCCGGGTCCCCCGGGGCGTGTGCGAGCCACCCGCGGTGTTCGGGCGTCGATACTCCGCCACCGATCGCGCAGACCCGAGCCGCGCCCCGGGT
>JACPDG010000089.1:0-12689 GCA_016184125.1 Candidatus Rokuibacteriota bacterium
CGTCGACAACTGGACGCTCATCGACCGCATCACGTCGCCGACGCTGATCGTGCGCGCCGAGCGCAGCCCCGTGCTGACGCCCGACATGGCCCAGGGCCTTCGCGCCGGCATCCGGGGAGCGCGGCTGGTCGAGATCCCCGAGGCGTACCACCACCTGGTGCTCGACCGGCCGCAGCAATTCGTCGCGGCGGTGGACGCGTTCCTGGGGGAGATCGGCCTGGGCCGAACCGATTGAGTGGGGGGCCCCGAAATGGCCCCCCACACCCCCCCAACGCTCGGCGCGCCCCGGGGAACCCGTGGCGCGCCTCGACATCGCGCTCGGCCACGGGGGCCCCGACATGGCCCCCTACGCCACGCCGACGTGGATCGCGATCGTGCCGAGGCCCAGGCGCCGGTAGCGCACCTCGCGAAAGCCGACCTCGGTCATGAGCCGTACCAGCGCCTGCGGCGCCACGAAGCGCTCGACCGACTGCGGCAGGTAGGTGTACGCGGACCGATCGCCGGCCACGATCGCGCCGATCGCCGGGACGACCCGGTGGAAGTAGAAGTTGAAGACGGGCGCCCAGCCGGGCACCGTCGGCGCCACGATGTCGAGCGCGACGATCCGGCCTCCCGGCCTCGTCACCCGCCGCGTCTCGATCAGCCCGCCGCGGAGGTCCTCGAGGTTCCTCAGCAGGAACGCCGACGTGACGCAGGCGAACGTGCGGTCCGGGAAGGGCAGCCGCTGCGCGTCCGCGGCGACGAGAGGGACGC
The DNA here is from genome assembly GCA_016184125.1 of Candidatus Rokuibacteriota bacterium. GTDB lineage: Bacteria > Methylomirabilota > Methylomirabilia > Rokubacteriales > CSP1-6 > AR8. Next base: position 754 of record JACPDG010000089.1, read on the forward strand.
GACGTTCCCCGGCCGACGCGAGCTTCTTGCGGCCCTCCGCGAGCATCCCTTCCGAGAAGTCCGCGCCGACGACCAGGCGCGCAGGGTCCAGGACCCGCACGGCGAGCGCCAGGTCCGCCGTGCCCGTCGCGAGGTCCAGCACGGCGCCGGGAGGGGCCGCGACCGCCTCGCGCGCCGCGACGCGCCGCCATTCGTGGTGCCGGCCGCCCGTCATCAGCGAGTTCATGAGGTCGTAGCGCCCGGCGATCCGCGTGAACATCGTGCGGACGGGCTCGCCGGGAGGGGTCGAGCGCTCGGTCACTTCCACATACCGCCGACCACGGCGGCGAGCACGATGACCGCGATGTAGCCGTTCACGTTGAAGAACGCGACGTCCAGGCGCGAGAGATCCCTCGGGCTCACGAGCGAGTGCTCGTAGACGAGGAGCAGCACGACGCCGAGCCACCCGAGCCAGTAGAGCGGGCCCAGCCCGACCATCACGCCGAGCAGGGCCAGCGACGCAGCGGTCAGCGCATGGTTCAGCCGCGCGAGCCGGAGCGCCGCGGGCACGCCGAAGCGGGCCGGCACGGAATGCAGGCCGTGACGGCGGTCGAAGTCGACGTCCTGACACGCGTAGAGGAGATCGAAGCCCGCGATCCAGACCGTGAGCGTGAACCACAGGACGAACGCCGGCGCCTCGAAATGGCCGCGGACCGCGATCCAGCCGCCCGCAGCCGCGATGCCGTCCGTGAAGCCGAGGACCCAGTGCGACGTCCACGTGACGTACTTCGCGTACGAGTACCCGACGAGACAGACGAGCGCCAGCGGGGCCAGGGCGAGGCAGAGCGGGTTCAGCATCCACGCCGCGGCGAGCATCAGGGCCGCGCCGCCGACGGCGAGGGCCTGCATCTCGGTCGCGGTCAGGAGCCCGCGCGGCAGGTGACGGCCGGCGGTCCGCGGGTTCTTCGCGTCGGTCACGCGATCGACGACGCGGTTCACGGCCATCGCGCACGTGCGTGCGCCGACCATCGCGGCCGTGACCCACGCTGCCGTCCACCAGCCCGGCCAGCCATCCGCGGCGAGCGCCATCGCGATGTACGCGAAGGGCAGCGCGAAGACCGTGTGCTCGAACTTGATCGCGTCGAGCAGGTGCGCCGCTCTGCTCAGAACCCGTACTCCTTCCAGCGCCGCGTGACGAGCTCCCGGACGTCGTCCCGCATCCGGATCTCGTCGGGCCACGGCTGAGCGACGTCGTCGAGCGGCCCCTTCTCCGTCGCGTCGATGCCGAGCTTGCCGCCATGGCGATGGCGGAGGGCCGCGTGGTCGAGGTCGTCCATCGGTCCCTCGACCAACACCAGGTCGCGCAGCGGATCGACGTTGCCCGTCGCCCGCCACGCGACTTCCGACAGGTCGTGCACGTTCACGTGCTCGCTCACCACCAGGATCGTCTTCGCGAGCATCATGAGGCCGAGGCCCCAGAGCGCATACATCACCTTCCGCGCCTGGCCGGGATAGCGCTTGCGGATCGACACGATGACCAGGTTGTGGAACACGCCCTCGGCGGGCATGTTCATGTCGACGACCTCGGGCAGCATCAGCCGGATGATCGGCAGGAAGAGGCGCTCGGTCGCCTTGCCGAGCCAGTAGTCCTCCTGCGGCGGCCGGCCGACGATGGTCGTCGGATAGATCGCGCGTCCCCGGCGCGTGATCGCGGTGAGATGGAACACGGGATACTCGCGCGCCAGCGAGTAGTACCCCGTGTGGTCGCCGAACGGACCCTCCACGCGGCGCTCCCGCGGGTCGACCCAGCCCTCCAGCACGATCTCGGCGTTCGCCGGCGCCTCGAGGTCGATGGTCCGGCACTTGACGAGCTCGATGCCGTGACCCTGGAGCCAGCCCGCGAAGACGACCTCGTCGACGCCGGGCGGCAGCGGTGCCGATGCCGCATAGACCATCGCCGGCTCACCACCGAGCGCGATCGCCACCGGCATCCTCGTACCGGCCGCGACGCGCTCGTGCTCGGCGCCGCCCTTGTGCATCTGCCAGTGCATGCCGAGCGTCCGATCGTCGAAGACCTGGAGCCGGTACATCCCGGCGTTCCTCGCACCGGTCAGGGGATCGCGCGTGAACACCGCGGGCAGCGTGATGAACCGCCCCGCGTCGCCGGGCCAGCACCGGAGGACGGGAAGCGTCGAGAGCGACGCGGTCTCCGTCTCCACCACTTCCTGGCATGGCGCCGCCTCGACGCGCCGCGGCACGGCCTTCGCGACGTCGATCAGGCCGAGGAGCCGGCGGATCTTCTCGCGGAACCCGCCGGGCATCCGCGGGTCGAGCAGCTTCCCGAGACGCTCGCCGAGCTGATCGAGTCGATCGACGCCGAGGGCCAGGGCGATGCGCTCCGCCGATCCGAACGCGTTGATCAGCACCGGCAGCTCGGATCCCTCGACGCGCTCGAACAGCAGCGCACGGTTGTCGTCGCGCGACCCCTTCGACACGCGGTCCGCGATCTCGGTGATCTCGAGGTCGCGGGACACGGGGACGGTCACGCGATGGAGCTGACCGCGTCGCTCGAGCTGAGCGACGAGCTCGCGCAGGTCGCGCACTACCGGATGAGGGCGAGCGCCATGAGGATGAGGGTGGACGGATCGAGGACAGCGCGGGCCATGGCCACTCCTTTTGGCGAGTCGACCGCCGCCAATTATTGCACGGCGGCCCGAGCGGGGCGGGTCAGGCCCGTGAACGAATCCCTCAGGCGGCGAGGCCCGGGCGCTTGATGTAATCCAGCACCCGCGTCCACTCCACCGGTTTTGTAAACACCACGTCGGCGCCGGCCTGTCTGGCCCGCGTGACGAAGGGCTCACCGTACCCGGTGACCGCGATGACGCGCGTGCGGCCGCGGGAGGCTGCAAGGATCTGCCGGATCAGCACGTCGCCCGGGATGTCGGGCAGGCCGAGGTCGCTCAGGACCACGTCGAAGCTGCCATCGCGCGCGAGCTCGGCGGCTTCCCGCCCGCTGCCGGTGGCCACGACTTCCGCACCCTCGGCGCGCAGCAGCATCGAGAACACGTCCCGGATGTCCGGTGCGTCTTCGATGACGAGGATGCGCAAGCCGTCGAGACCCATGGGACTTCCAGGTGTGTACGCAAGCGCGGTGCCAGCGGGATCCTGCAGCTATACTCGGGGGGTCATGCGATGGAGTGACGCGGTCATCGACGCGCTCCACGACGCGGTGCTGGTCACCGACCGCGCCCTCGTCGTGCTCGCGTGGAACCGCGCGATGCATGCGATGACGGGTCGTGCGCCGTCCTCGGCGCTCGGCCGCTCGATCCGGGACACGGTGCGCCTCTTCGAGGACGTGGCCGTCCTTGAGGCGATCGACCGCGCGCTCGAAGGCGTCGAGGCGCGGATCGACGCGCTCGACGGCGCGGTCCTCGGGGACGACATGGTGGACCGACGACCGGCATGGGTGGAGATCTGCTGCTCGCCGTGGCGGGACGAAGGCGGCAGCGTCGGCGGCGTGGCGGTCCGAATCACCGATATCACCGAGCGCCGCCGGCAAGCAGAGTTCACCGGGGCGCTCGCAGCGATCGGCCGCTCGCTGACGTCGGCCCTGGATCTCGATGCGGTCCTCGACGCGGTCGCCGACCGCGCCCGGGTCATCATGGATGCCGACGCGGCGCTCGTCGTCGGCTGGGACGGCGCCGCGCCCTCGTTCACGATCATGCGGGCGGTCGGCCGGCTCTCGCGCGAGTACGTCGCCGCCGGGACGATCATGGCGGGTCGCGGGCCGATTTACCAGGCATTCACCGAGGCCCGGCCCGTCGCGACACGGAACATCCTCGGCGATCCCGGGTACTGGCTGCCGTCCGATCGACGCCGGCAGATCCAGAGCGAAGGCTACAAGGCGGTGGCGGCCGCGCCGCTCGCCGCCAAGGGGCGCGTGCACGGCGCGCTCGTCGCGCACTACTGGACCGAGCGCGAGGTCTCGCCGGACGAGCTCGCCGCGCTGCTCCGCCTCGCGGAGCAAGGCGCGCTCGCGATCGAGACCGCGCGCCTCTACGCGGACGCGCGGCGGCGTGCCACGCGGCTCGGGGAGCTCGTCGCGGTGACACAGTCGGTGAGCGCGTCGCTCGACACCGGCGACGTCCTCCAGCGGATCGCGGATGCCGCCGCCGGCCTGAGCGCCGGCGGCATCGCGGTCGTGAACGTCCACGATCCGGAGCAGAATCTCCTCCGGCACGTCGCCGTCTCGGGCGGGGAGGTGCTCGGCCTGCCCATGGAGCTTCCCGCGGCCGCGGGACTTCCGGGCCTCGTCTTCGCGGAACGCCGGCCGCGGCTCATCGAGGCTCCGGCGAACCATCCGCGCACGTTCGCCCGCGACTGGTGGCGCGCGCGTCCCGGGTCGTCGTACTACGGCGTGCCGATCGTGGCCGGCGACGGCGTGCTCGGTGTGCTCGGGTGCATCGTCGGTGGCCGCACGCCGTCGCTCGAAGAGCAGGAGACGCTGCAGCTCCTCGCGGCCCACGCGGGCATCGCGCTCCGCAACGCGGCGCGGTACGAGGCCGAGCGCCTGCAGGCCGAGCGGGTCCGCGCGCTCGCCGACGTCAACCGCCAGATCTCCGCCGCGCTCGACCTCGACGACCTGCTGCGGACGATTGCCGAATCCGCCGCGAAACTCACCGGCGTGCGGTTCGCGACGTTCTGGGTCGCCGACGAGCGCACGCAGACCCTGACGTTCAGCCGCGGCTCGGACGCCGGCATGGCGGCGGACTTCGCCGCGCGGCCCGTCACGTTCGGCCACGGCGCCGTCGGGTGGACCGCGCGTCACCGCACTCCGCTCGTCCTGGACGACGCGATCGCGGATGGCCGCGTTCTCGATACCGCGTGGTGGAGGCGGTGGGGCCTGTGCTCGTGCGCCGCCTATCCCGTCCTCGCCGGCGACGAGCTCCTCGCCGTGCTCGTGCTGAGCCACTCGCAGCCGATCCGCGTCGCCGGAGAGGCGCGCGGGATGATGGAGCTCTTCATCGCGCAGGCCGCGGTGGCGATCCAGAACGCCCGTCTCTACCAGGAGGCGAGCCGCCGGCAGGCCATGGCGGAGGCCGTCGCCCGCCTCGGGCGCGAGCTGACGGCGACCCTCGACGTCGCGCGCATCGCGGAGGTCGTCACGCGCGGTGCCGTCGATCTCCTGCGGCCGCGAAGCGCGGCGGTGTATCGCTACGACGCCGACGGATCCCTGCACGCGCTCGACGCGTACGGCGTGGACGGCCCGATGATGAAGGGCGCCGTGCTCGCGCCGGGCGAAGGCGTGGCCGGCCGCGCGGTCCTCGAGCGCCGCCCGTGCACGACGCGCGACGTCCTGACGGATCCCGCGATTGCCCGGTCACCCGGCTTCGTCGCCCTCATCGGCAGCACCGGCTTGCGCGCGGCCGCGGCCGTCCCGCTGCTCGCGCACGGCCACGTCGTGGGCGCGCTCGGCGTCGGTGGCGAGACCGGGCGGGAGTTCACGCCGGACGAGCTCCAGGCGTTGCAGGCCTTCGCGGATCAGGCCGCGCTCGCGCTCGAGAACGCGGGGCTGTACGCGAGCGCGCGGGAACACGTGACGCGGCTGCGTGAGACGCAGGCGCAGCTCGTCCAGGCGGCCAAGATGTCGGCCATCGGTCAGCTCGTGTCCGGCGTCGCGCACGAGCTCAACAACCCGCTGTCCGTGGTCATCGGCTACGGGCAACTCCTCCTCGGCCGCGACATCCCCGCGGGCCTGCGCCGGCCCATCGAGCTGATGGTGTCGCAGGGCGACCGGATGGCGAAGATCGTCCGCAGCCTGCTCTTCTTCGCGCGCCAGCGCCCTCCGGAGCACGGCGCGGTCGACCTGAACCGGGTGATCGAGGAGACGCTCGCGTTCAGGCAGAGCCAGCTCGCGCTGTCCGGCATTCTCGTCACGAAGGAGCTGGCGCCGGAGCTGCCGTCGATCACCGGCGACGCGCAGCAGCTCCAGCAGGTGTTCCTCAATCTCGTCCTCAACGCGGAGCAGGCGATCGGCGAGACGCGCTGCGGCGGGCAGATCATCCTGCGCACGTCGACCAGTCGTGATGCCGGCGTGGTCCGTGCCGAGGTCGTCGACGACGGGCCGGGCATTCCGCCGGACGCGGTCGGGCGCGTGTTCGAGCCGTTCTTCACGACCAAGGCGGTCGGCAACGGCTCCGGGCTCGGCCTGGCCGTGTCGTACGGGATCGTGCAGGAGCACGGTGGACGTCTGACCGTCGAGAGCCGCGCGGGGCGCACGGCCTTCGCGGTGGAGCTCCCGCTGTGCGGGCCGGAGTCGGTCCCGGCTGCGGTCGTCCTCAATCCGCCGCTGCGCGTGGACGGCCGCAGCGCGCTCGTGGTCGAGGACGAGCCCACCGTCCTCGAGCTCGTCGTCGAGTTGCTGGAGCTGACGGGCTGGCGCGTCGACGTCGCGAGCGGCGGCCGGAGCGGCCTCGCGCGCGTGCGCGAGCACCGCTACGACCTCGTGGTGTCCGACATCCGCATGGCGGACGGCGGTGGCGAGGACTTCTACCGGCAGGCGACCGCCGGCGACGCGACGCTGGCGCGCCGCTTCATCTTCGTCACCGGGGACACGGCGAATCCCGGCGTGTGGCGGTTCCTCACGCAGGCGGGCGTGCCGGTCATCGAGAAGCCGTTCAAGGCGGCCGTGTTCCTCGACGCGGTGCGCCGCGTGGTCAGCGCGTTGACATCGTCCGTTTCCACCGCGTAGATTCGAGCCCTCATACGCGACCGCCGGGCTGCGCGGGCGTGTCCCTGATGCCGCGAGCGTCACACGAGGTCTTCCTCGTCAGGGCGGTGAACGGGAGCGGGACAGGATGACGAAGGCCGAGCTCGTGGCCATCATGGCCAGAGCCAGCGGCGGCTCGAAGACCGCGGGCGAGAAAGCGATGAACGCGTTCGTCTCGAGCGTCGTCGAGTCGCTCCGGCGCGGGCGCCACGTGACGATCAGCGGGTTCGGCACCTTCGTCGTGACGCACCGGGCGGCGCGCAACGGACGCGACCCGCGCTCGGGAAAGCTCATCACGATCCCGCCGGCGAAGGTCCCGCGCTTCCGTCCGAGCCGCGCGCTGAAGAGTGCGATCCGCTGAGAGTTCGAGCAACGACCAGCCGCCGCGGCGTGAGCGTGCGGTCTCGCGCCTTGACGGCGCTGGCACAGTCGTTCAGTATCGGGCGGCAGCGTGAGCCCAATGGCCTCGCCGTCCCGGCTTGGTGCGCCTGTCATCCCGCACGCCTACTTCGTTCCCGACGGCGACCGCTTCATCGCCACGGAACACACCCGCGGTCCGTGGAGCAACGAGCACCAGCACGGCGGTCCTCCCGCGGCGCTGCTCGCGCGTGCCTTCGAACGTCTCGTGGCGCCGGCCGGGATGGCGGTCGTCAGGACGACCGTCGAGCTGCTGAACCCGGTCCCCATCGCCGCGCTGGAGGTCGCCGCCTCGGTCACGCGGGCCGGCCGGAAGGTGCAGCGCCTGGACGGGACGCTCGCCTCCGGTGGACGCGTCGTGTGCCGGGCGACAGCGCTGGCCGCGCGCGTCGTGGACCTCGCGCTCGTCGAGCCGGCTCGCGGCGCGGACGTCCCGGGGCCGGCCGACAGCGCTCCCTTCGTCTTCCCGTTCTTCCGGGGCGGGCTCGGCTATGCCGCCGCCGTCGAGACGCGCCTGGCGCGCGGGGTCTGGGGCAGCGGCTCCGCCTCGCTCTGGATTCGCACGCGTATGCCCCTGCTGCCCGGCGAGGCGCCGTCACCGCTCCAGCGGACGCTGATCGCCGCTGTGCGTGGACGCCCAGACGACCGCCGAGCGGACCGGCATCGGCCTCACCGTGACGCGGCTCCTCGACGAGCACGGGCCGATGGGGGTGGCGCTCCAGAGCCTGGTGATCGAGCCCCGCGAAGGACGCGCCGGACCGTAATCTCTTCGTCCAGCGCGTCGCGAGGTCGGCCAGGACCGCGGGGTCCTCCGGGTCCTCCGGGCGGTTCCAACGACTCTCCTCTCGGGACGAGAGGAGACCACTTCCGGACGCGCGGAGACGCGACGGCCGGCGGCCGGCGCATGCGGCTATCGCGCCCGGTTCCGGGCGGGACCGCGCCGCACGCGATCGAGGAAGTCGCGCGCGGCGGCGTCGCCCGGCACGAGGTCGGCGAGCCGCTTCGCGTAGAGCTCCGCGTGCGCGTGGTCGCCGTGCGCGAGGTACCAGGCGGCGACGGCATGGACGATCTGCGGATCGGCCGGGTCGAGCCGGTACGCCTCGAGGAGCGCGGCCGCCGCCGGCCGGCGCCCGAGGCGCTGGAGCGCGAGACCCTGGTTGTACCGGACGCGCGCGTCGCGCGGCATCAGGCGCACGGCCTTCCCGAGCTCCTCCGCGGCGTCCACGAAGCGCTGCTGCTCGGCCAGCACGAGGCCCAGCGAGTAGCGGAGCTCGCCGCTGTCCGGCGCACGACGCAGCCCCTCACGGAGGACCGATTCAGCGGCGGAGACGCGTCCCGCCGCGTCGTGGAGGCGGGCGAGGTGCGTGCGCGCGCTCACGAGGTAGGGATCCATGCGGAGCGCCGTCTCGTACGACGGCCCGGCGAGGTCCCGCTGCCCGCGGCTCTCGTAGAGCTGCCCGAGCACGACGTGCGTGGAGGGCATGTCCACCATCGCCGCATGGCTCGCGCTCAGGTCGGCCAGGGCAGCCGCGAGCTCGCCGCGCACGGACGCCGCGAGCCGCTCGGCCGGGACGACGGCGAGGACGCGTGCCGCGTCGATGCGGACGGCGCGAAGCGGATCCGTGAGGAGCGGCGCCGCCAGCGCGATCCGCTGCTCCACCGGGAGGCGATCGAGCGCGCCCACCGCGGCGAGCCGCACGAGCGGATCTGCGTCGGCGAGCGCTCGTTGCAGCGCGCCGACGCCCGCTCCGGGCCGGGCGCGCAGGAGATCGAGCGCGGTGGCGCGGAGGATTCCCGGCTGCCGGACGTCCGCGGCGAGCGCCCACAGCCGCGGCTCCGCCACGCGCGCGCCGGCGCGCCCGGCGGCGATCGTCTCGGCGGTGCGCGTGTCGCGCGCCGCCCCCGACCCGTACCAGCGCCGGATGGCTCGCGTCGCCCAGCGCGCCGGCCGGCCGGCGTGGCACCCGGTGCACGCGTTCGGCGTCCCGAGCTCCGCGGAGACGTCCGGCCGCGGGACGCCGAGCGCGTGATCGCGCCGCGCGTGCACGATCATGTAGTTCCTGGCCGGCATGTGACACGCGACGCACGCGGCGCCCGGCGAGCCCGCCGGGTGGAAGTGGTGCGCCGGCGAGTCGTACACCGCGGCCTTCAGCGTGGGGAAGCGCGGGTCGGGCCGCGGTCCGTGGCATCCGGCGCACAGCGCGTTGCCGCGGGCGCGCAGCGTCCCGGCGTGTGGGTCGTGGCAGTCGGTGCAGCGCACGCCCCGCCGGTACATCGTGCTCTGGAGGAAGGAGCCGTACTCGAACACCTCGCCGAGCTGCTGGCCGTCGGGATGGTAGAGGCCGGCGTGCAGGCGCTGCGGGACGAAGCCGTCGAGGAAGGGGGCGCCCGGCCGTGGCGTCTCCGAGAGCCGGGTGCGCCGCGCGTGACATGCGGCGCACGCGTCGACCTGGCCACGCGCATCGCGCGAGGCGAGGTCGACGGCGAGGCCCGTGCCGTCAGGCGGCGGGCCCGCGCCGGCGGCGCGCGCGCGGGCCGACGCGACGTGCGCCGCGCCCGGGCCGTGGCACGCCTGGCAGCCGACGTTCAGCGCGTCCCACGCCGACCGGTACGAGTCGCTCTCCGCGTCGTACCCCTTCCGGAAGCTCGTCGTGTGGCACTCGGCGCACATCAGGTTCCAGTTCTCGTAGCGTCCCGTCCAGTGCCGCGGGTCGTCGAGGCGGAACCGCACGTCCGGGTACAGCGAGAACCAGCGCTTCCGCTGCGTGTCCCACGCGATCGTCAGCGCTTGCAGGCGTCCGCCGGGGAAGGGGACGAGGTACTGCTGGAGCGGCTCGACGCCGAACGTGTACGTGATCTCGAAGTCCGCGGGCTTGCCGCCGGGGCCCTCGGTGTTGACGAAGAAGCGCGGGCCGCGACGGAAGAAGCGGGCCGTGATGCCGCGATCCTTGAAGACCGCGCCGGTGAAGTCGCCGAGCACGGTCATGTCGTCGGCCGGCTGCATCGCCCGGGCGTGGTGCGACGTCGCCCATCGCTCGTACTCGGAGCGATGGCACTCCGCGCACGCCCGGTCGTCCACGTGGCCCGTCGCGGCCGCCGCGCCGGGTCGGAGCGGCTCGCTCCTCGCGTGCCAGACGCCTGCGCCCGCTCCGCTGGCCACCACGGCGAGCAGGGCCGCCCCGAGCGCCGCCCCGCGTCGCTGCCTGCCGTTGTCCCTCATCGCGCTCGCGCATCCAGGGTAGAAGATCCGGGTGGAATCCGGATACACTCTTCGTCACGGAGGATGGAGCCGTTGAAGGTCATCACGATCGCTGCACTCGGAACGCTGCTGCTCGCGGCCGCCTCGACCGCATCTGCGCAGGCACCGTCGCAGACCGAGACGCCTCGAGCCCCGAACCCGCAGGCCGAGATCCTGCTGCGCCTCCTGGAGCCGGCGCGTCCGGCGCTCGCGGACTCCCTCACGCGTGACGACCTCGAGCAGCTGCCGCCGCCCCGACCGGACACGCTCAAGGACACGGTGCGCGTGCACGTGATCGTGACCGACCCGCGATGCCTGCCGGGCGACGACCTGTTCAACGAACCGCTGCCGGGACGGCGACCCTCACGGCGGCGTTGACCCTCCGCTCCGGAGGGAACGTCGTGCTGTTCCTGCTGCCGTTCCACCTGGTCGTCCTCGTGCCGGTCTATGCCGGCGAGGAGACGTCCGCGCCGCGCTGAGCGCGGCCGGCCGCGGCGGGTGACGCGACCGCCGCGCCGCCGCCGGCGACGCGCGGCGACGGACGGGAGCCCGTCGCCGCCGGTGCCCGTCAGCTCTTCGGCGTGACGCCGGTCACCTGGGCGAACTGCCAGGTGTCCGTGTACTGCTGGAAGCGGACGATCTTGCCCTCGCGAAGATCCCACACGTGCGCGACCTGCGCGTCCAGCCGCTTGCCCGTCGCCTTGGCGGTGCCCCGGTACCGCGCCTGCACCAGGACGCTGTCGCCGCAGCTCAGCATGCGCGCGATCTCGATGCGGAAGCCGTCGAACTCCTGGGGGATGCGGGAGAAGACGTCCCGGAGGACCGCCTGCGGGCCGATCATCGGCCCTCCCGTCCAGAACGTGACGTGCTCGGCCTCGTTCCACTCGACCTTGTCGTCGAGGAGGGCGAGCACCGTCTGGATGTCGCCCTTCGCGAACGCCTCGTACCCGTTCTTCATCAGCGCGAGGTTGTCGGCCATGGTCTCCTCCCCGTGATTCACGGAGGCCAGGGGTGGGGCGATCGCCGGCCGGCGATCGCGGTTCGGTCGGGACTGCGGCTCAGCCTGCCCCGGATCACCTGACCGGTCAAGCGCGCGCCGCGGCCGGGGCGCTCGGCGAGCGAGACCGGGCCGGGACGCGGCATCCTTCCCGGCGATCCGTCACCGAGGAGAGCTCATGCGCACCATCGACATCCACGCCCACCTGACCCCGCAGTGCTTCTGGCGAGCGACCGAGAAAGGCGGCGACTGGCACTCGATCACGCGCGAGCGGTCCGCGCGCGGCATCGAGACCGCGGTCGTGGGCGGCGAGCGCCATCCGCTGCCGCTGCGTGCGCGGTGGAAGCGCGACCACTGTCGTTGGATCTTGCCCACGCAAGATGAAGAAGTCGTCGAGCCCGAATAGAATCCGGCTGGCTAGCGGGCTCGTGGCAGATGCGTGTTGTGCTCCTTCCGTCCCGGGGCCGGCCGACAGCGCTCCCTTCGTCTTCCCGTTCTTCCGGGGCGGGCTCGGCTATGCCGCCGCCGTCGAGACG